>VGCZ01000008.1 GCA_016869975.1 Alphaproteobacteria bacterium | reverse complement strand
CCCGGCCCCGGCGTCGCCATCGCCAGCGTTCTGGGCGCGCGCTGGCGCCGCCGTGGCCTCCGTCACACCCGGTTCCAGCCCATTATTTCCGTCCATGCTCTACCTCCGTCTTTACGATCGGTAGCGCAGTGCGCTGTCTCAGGAAACCGTGCCCCACCCCACTCGACCTGCCTTTCGTGACCTTCAATGCGCCGGCGATGGGCGCAAACTGGTTTCTGGCGCATTTCGACTTCACCAAGCCGGTAACGATGGTGCGGACGACAATGGCACGCCGACGCAACGACGGGGTGAACTACCGCTTGCTGAACGACCCGGTCAGCAAGATCGGCAACCATATCGGCCTCGTGCGTAAAATCGACGCCGGGTTGGGTATCAGCGAGGCGCATTCGATGAGCCAGGTCGTCGATGTCATCGCGCGCACGCCAGCCCTAAAGGATGCCGATCCGTTCGCTTGACCGACGCGCACAATCGCGACGATTTCACCGAGGGTGGCGAGCACGCCTGTCTGTAGCGTGTCGTCTGCGGTCGAGGCGACGAGGCGAGCCATGGGCATGATGTCCGATACGATCCGACGCGAGATCGACAGCGAGCGCATGGCCTATGTCGCCAGCGTCAACGACGACGGCACGCCCAACCTCTCACCCAAGGCGACGCTCGCGACCGTCGACGACGACCACGTCGCTTTCTGCGATCTGGCCTCGCCGCGCACGCTGGCCAATATCGCGGCGCGGCCGGCGGTCGAGGCCAATAGCGTCGACCCGATCCGGCGCAAGGGCTGGCGGCTCGCCGGCACCGCGCGCGTCGTCGATGGCGGCGCGGAGTTCGAGTCGCTGGCCGCTTTGTTCCGCGGCCGCGGCGCCAATCTCGACGGCGCCGGGCGACAGCCGCCCGTTCGCCGCTTCGTCGTCATCCGCGTCTCGAAAGTCTCGCCCCTGCTCTCGCCCGCCTACGCGATGGGCCAGACTGAGCCGCAGGTCGTCGACAATTGGAGCGACTTCTGGCGCGCCCGCGCGCATATCGCACAGGCCAAAGCGGAGCCTCGCTCGGTGAGAGCGCCGGAGGGCGTCGTCGCCCGCGACTTCTCGCAGGAGGCCACGCCGCCCCGGGGCATCACCATCGCCCGAGAGGAAGGTCGTCTCGGCGTGCAGGAGTTCGCCGACGTACTGCGCAAGTCGACGATCCGCCGGCCTCTCGACGATGTCGGCCGCCTCACCGAGATGTTGCGTCACGCCAATCTCGTGCTCACCGCGCGCGATGGCGGCGGTGCGCTGATCGGCGTCGCGCGTTCGCTGACCGATTTCGCCTATTGCTGCTATCTGTCGGACCTCGCCGTCGACACAGCCTGTCAAGGACGCGGCGTCGGCAAGGCGCTGCTCTACGAAACCAAGCGCATCATCGGCCCTCAGGCGATGCTGTTGCTGCTCTCGGCGCCCGACCCGATGACGTACTACCCGCGCATCGGCATGGACAGCGTCACCAACGGCTTCATCATCCGCCGGGAGTTCTGACGATCAGCCGCAGCGCGAGTAGCCGCAGTTGAAGCAGAGATCGCAGCCGTCGCGATGCGTCAGCGCGGCGGCGCCGCAGCGCGGGCATTGGCCCAGCACGGCCGCGGCTTCCGTATCGATCGACGGTGCAATCGCCGTTCCGCCCGCCGTCGCCTGGGAGCGCGTCGCGTGCGGATCGCGCGCCAGCGGTCCGTCCTCGAGCCTGAGGAAGCCGATATCGATCAGGTGGCGCTCGATCACCTGGCCGATCGCGGCCAGCAGCGATGGCACGTAGCGCCCCTCCATCCACTGACCGCCGCGCGGATCGAACACCGCCTTGAGCTCCTCGACCACGAATGACACGTCGCCGCCGCGGCGGAACACGGCGGAGATCATGCGCGTGAGCGCCACGGTCCAGGCGTAGTGCTCCATGTTCTTGGAGTTGATGAAGATCTCGAAGGGCCGGCGACGGCCATCCTGCACGATGTCGTTGATGGTGATGTAGATCGCGTGGTCGCTGCCCGGCCATTTGATCTTGTAGGTCAGGCCCGGCAGCTCCTGCGGCCGGTCGAGCGGCTGGGCAATGTAGACCACGCCGCCCTCGGCCTTCGGCGGCGCGGGCGGGACGACCGCCGGCGCGCTCGTCGTCGACAGCACCGAGCCGGTGACCTTGTTGGGCCTGTAGGTCGTGCAGCCCTTGCAGCCCAGGCGATAGGCCTCGACATAGACGTCCTTGAACGCCTCGAAGGAGATCGCCTCGGGCAGGTTGATGGTCTTGGAGATCGAGCTGTCGACGAATTCCTGCGCCGCCGCCTGCATCGCCAGATGCGCCTGCGGCGGCAAGGTCTGGGCGTCGACGAAGGCCTCGGTCGGTACGGCGTCAGCTCCCTTCAGGTGACGATACAGGCGCCAGGCGTAGTTCGACGCCTCCTCGACGCGCTTGGAGCCATCGGGCAGCAGCACCGCACGTTCATGCGTGAAGGCGAAAACCGGCTCGATGCCGGACGAGACATTGTCGGCGAGCAGCGAGATCGTGCCGGTGGGCGCGATCGAGTTCAGCAGCGCGTTGCGCATGCCGTAACGCGCGATCGAGGCGCGCACGTCCTCGTCGAGCGCGCGCGGCGTCTCGCCCTGAAGATAGCGCGCCTGATTGAACAGCGGGAACGAGCCCTTCTCCGCCGCGAGATCGCTCGAGGCCATGTAGGAGAAGCGCCGCAACGCGCCCAGCCATTGCCTCGTCAGCGCCACCGCCTCGGGTGAGCCGTAGCGCGCGCCGCACATGATCAGCGCGTCGGCCAGGCCAGTGACGCCGAGCCCCATGCGCCGCTTGTTCTTCGCCTCCTCGGCCTGCGCCGGCAGCGGGAAGCGCGAGACGTCGATGGCGTTGTCGAGCATGCGCACCGCCAGCGGCACGATCTCTTCCAGCGCCGCCATGTCGAGCGCCGCGTCCGGTTCGAACGGCTTGTTCACCAGCCGCGCGAGATTGATCGAGCCCAGCAGGCACGCGCCGTAGGGCGGCAGCGGTTGCTCGCCACACGGATTGGTTGAGCTGATTGTCTCGCAATAGGCCAGGTTGTTGGCGCGGTTGATGCGGTCGATGAAGATCACGCCCGGCTCGGCGACGTCGTAGGTCGCGCGCATGATTCGGTCCCACAGCGCGCGCGCCTTGACGGTGCGCAAGACGCGACCGCCGAAGAGCAATGGCCAGTCGGAATCGTCGGCGACGGCCTTCATGAAGGCGTCGGTCGCAAGCACCGAGAGGTTGAAGTTGCGCAGCCGCGCCGGGTCGCGCTTGGCGTCGACGAAATCCTCGATGTCGGGATGATCGCAGCGCAAGGTCGCCATCATCGCGCCGCGGCGCGAGCCTGCGCTCATGATCGTGCGGCACATCGAGTCCCACACGTCCATGAAGCTGAGCGGGCCGGATGCGTCGGCGCCGACGCCGTGCACCGGCGCGCCTTTGGGCCTGAGGGTCGAGAAGTCGTAGCCGATGCCGCCGCCCTGCTGCATCGTCAGCGCCGCCTCGCGTAGATGCTCGAAGATACCGGCCATGCTGTCGGGGATCGCGCCCATGACGAAGCAGTTGAACAGCGTCACGTCGCGGTTGGTGCCCGAGCCGGCGAGGATGCGACCGGCGGGCAGGAAGCGGAAATCGGCCAGCGCGCCGTAGAAGCGCTCGGCCCAGCGCGCGGGGTCGCGCTCGTTGGCCGCAAGCGCCGTGGCGATGCGCCGCCACGTGTCTTCGACCGAGACATCGAGCGGCGTCCCGTCCTGGGCCTTGAGGCGGTACTTCATGTCCCAGATCCGGGTCGCCAGATCCTGGGGTGGCAGCGGCCGATCGGCCATGGGTCTCTCCGACCCTCTACCTAGGCTCAGCGGTCGCGACGGTCAATCGCTCGTTCGTGCTCCGTTCCAGTTTTGACGCACCGGCTTGCCCACAGGGTGGCACAGGCTAACCGGTTGTTCATTCAAGGGGTATTCACCTTGTCCCCAGGGTTTTTCACGGCCACTGATAGGTCGGCGGTGGCGCCCTCGATGCGTTCGCGCAGCAGATCCATGAAGGCGCCACGCGACAGGCCGGGCTGGATCGGTGGCAGGATCCGCAAAGTGATCGTGCCCGGCTTCTTCAAGAAGGTGCGGCGGCCCCAGAAGACGCCGGAGTTCAGCGCCACCGGCACGACCGGGACCTTGAGCTGGCTGTACAACGCCGCCACGCCGGGCTGATAGGGCCGCGTCGAGCCGGGCGGCGTGCGCGTGCCCTCGGGGAAGATCACGACGGGGCGCCCATCGTCGAGCGCGCGGCGCGTGTCGCGCAGGATGGCGCGCAGCGCCTTGGCGCCGGCGGCGCGGTCGATGCCGACATTGCCGGCCCGCCACATCATCCAGCCGACCACCGGGATCCACATCAGCTCGCGCTTGAGCACGAAGGCGCAGTTGGGGAACTCCAGGTTGGCGGCCAGGGTCTCCCAGGTCGATTGATGCTTGATGGCGAGGATGTAGGGGCCGGCCGGCAGGTGCTCGCGGCCGACCACGCGGTGGCGCAGGCCCGTAGTCAGCACCAGCCAGCCCAGCACCGCGCGGCACCATATGCGCGACCAGACGATCACCGCGCCGCGCGGCAGCAAGAGCACCGGCAGGCCAATGACCGCCAGCGCCGCGCTGATGGCATAGAAGCCCGCGTTGAACAGGAGTGAGCCCAGCCACATGGCTCTGCCTCCTAGCCTTCGGCCAGCAGGGCGTCCACCGCCGCCGCCAGGTCGGCGTGGACCGCCACCGGCAGTAACGTGGCGGGGATGCCGGCGGCCTGGCTAGCCACACCCTTGCCGGTGCGCACCAGCACGCGCGGGCAGCCGGCCGCGTGGGCGGCTTCGAGATCGCTCAGAGCGTCGCCGATCATCGGCGTCGTGACCGGCTCGGCCGAAAAACGCCGCAACGCCTCGATCAGCATGCCCGGCCGGGGCTTGCGCCGCGGCGAGGGAGCGCCGGGCGGATCGGTGCAGACGAACAGCGCGTCGAGCCGCGCGCCCTCACGCGCCAGCATCTGGGCCAGCCGCTCGTGGATGGCGTCGAGCTGGCGGGCGGAGATCACACCGCGGCCGACCACCGCTTGGTTGGTGACCACGGCGACCCGGATTTTCGCGACATTCAGACGAGCGACGGCCGCCGCCGATCCTGGGATCAGCGCGAGCTCGTCCGGGCTCTTCACCGAGTCGGGTCGGTCGACGTTGATCACGCCGTCACGGTCAAGCAGCACCAATCGTCCCACAGGTTCGGCCTCGTATCGCTTGTGCGACAACAGATGGTGAACTAGGATTTGGACACCACTAAATCCGGTATCCACTCGCGATGCAAATCGTCTGTCCGAACTGCTCGGCGCGTTATTTGGTCGACCCGGCGGCGATCGGGCCCAAGGGCCGCACTGTGCAGTGCTTCCGCTGCGGCCACCGATGGATGGCGCACGCTGCGGCGGAGCCGGAGGAGCAGGTGCTGACCGACACGCGACCAGTGCCGGACTTCATCATCCGGCCGCAGAATCACGACGAGCCGGCCTCGCTGCCGGCCATCCCGCCCGAGCGCGGCATTCCGACCTGGCTCAAGATCGCGCTCGGCTTGCTGATCCTGGTCGGCGTCGTTAGCGGTGTGGGCTACGCGCTGCGCGATCAGCTCTCGGGCACTAAGCAGGCGCCGCCACCGGCCGCGCCGACGGCCAAGCCGACCCCGCCGACCAAGCCGCCCGCTCCGCCGCCGCCATCGGCGGTCCCGGCTCTGATGTTGGACAAGGTGAACATCGAGGCCGTGCCTGGCGTCCGCGCCATCCTCGCCACCGGCGACATCGTCAACACCAGCACCGCCGAGGTGACGCCCCGGCGGATCCGCTTCACCTTCAAGGACAAGGATCGCCAGCCGATCGGCGAGCGGGTCTACGAGCTGAAGCCCGACAAGATCGCGCCGCTCGGCCGCCCCCCCTTCCGCCAGCAGGTCGACGATCCGCCGCCGGGCGCGCTGGATGTCGACGTCGCGGTCGAGCCGCTGAGCTGAGCATGAGCGCGCGCCCGGAGATCGCCGTCCGCATCTCCTCGGCCGAGATCGCCGCGCGCATCGAGGACATGGCGCGTGACATCTGCGAAGCTATGAGCGACGACACCATGGTCGTGCCGGTACTCACAGGCAGTTTCGTCTTCGCTGCCGACCTGATCCGCGCGCTCGCCCGCGCCGGCGCCGACTGGCCGCTCGATTTCATCACGCTCTCGAGCTACGGCGCCGGCACGGAGTCGTCGGGCCAGGTGCGCATCGTGCGCGACCTGGCGATGTCGATCGAGGGCAAGGACGTACTGCTGGTCGACGACATCCTCGACACCGGCCGCACGCTCACGGCGGCGCGCCAGCTCCTGCTCGACCGCGGCGCGCGCGCGGTTAAGCTCTGCGCCCTGCTCGACAAGCCCTCGCGCCGGCTGGTCGCGCTGGAAGCCGATTTCGTCGGCTTCTCGGTGCCCGACGAATTCCTGGTCGGCTATGGGCTCGACCACGCCGGGCGGCATCGCGGGTTGTCGTATATCGGGGTGGTCGAAACCGGGGACTGAGACTGGCGACGCCGGCTGGGCCGCTGGCGCGCGCCTCGCCCGATCGTCGCCATTCGGCACGCGCCAGAAAGCTCGCGCGGTTGCGCTTCTTGCGATCGCGCTGTCGCGGAACCGCATCCGCCGAGGAGGCTTTCCGCACCGATCGGAACAACGCAAGCCTGACACATCTCGGTTCCGTGCCAGGCTTGCGTTCTTGCGTTGTTCCGCCGCGACGGACCGTGCCCAGCCAGCTGGCGGCGCAGGCGCGTCGCCACCCGACCAAGAAACGCAGGAACGCCCCCTGACACTGAAAGCCAGCCCAGGCGCGACAAGAGGAGCGCGCGGCGAACGTCGCGGGCAACCACGCGATAAGGCAAGACTGACGCCGTCGCGCGCCTCGACTGTCCGCGTCGTCGGCCTTCTCGGGGTGAGGCCGATGGCCTTTTATGCGAGAGTTCGCGCCCAACGCTGCGATCTTGACGGAAGGAACGACCATGTCCGCCATCGCCTGGGAGCTGCCCGACGACGTCCGCGCCGCGCGCGACGGGCTGTTGCGCTTCGCCCGCGCCGAAATCCTGCCGCGACACGAACGGCATCGCGATCTGTTCGAGGATCCGCGCCGGCTATACCGCGAGGACGGCCGCTTCTCCGACGCGCTCAAGGGCCTGATCGGCGAGGTGCGACGTGCCGCGGCCAAGGCCGGTTACTACAACATGTGCGTGCCCGAGGCGCTGGGCGGCGGCGGCCTGGGGCACCTGGCCTACTACGCCGGCTGGGAAGCGTTGTTCCATCTGTGCGGGCCACAAAACTGGCTCATGCTTTACGCCGTCAGCCACTGGGCCTTCGGTCCCAGCCGCCTGCTGGAGAAGGTCACCGCAGAGGCGCGTGAACGCATCCTGGCGCCGCTGATGGCCGGCGAGGCCTCGATGTGCTTCGGCCTGTCGGAGCCCGGCGCCGGCTCCGATGCGGCCGCCATCGCGACACGCGCCGTCGTCGACAACCAGGGCTGGCGCATCACCGGCCGCAAGATCTGGACGTCCAACGCGCCGGTCGCCGACTACTGCGTCGTCTTCGCCGTGACCGACGGCGAGCGCGCCGCGCGGCGCGCCGGCGGCATCTCGGCGTTCCTGGTGCCCACCGCGTCGCCGGGATTTGAAGTGCAACGGGTGATCAAGCTGTTCGGCCATATCGGCGGCGACGAAGCCGAGCTTAGACTGGAGGACGTGCGGGTCGAACCCTGGCAGCTGGTCGGCGAGCTCGGCAATGGTTTCGCGGCGGCGCTATACGGCGTGTCGCTGGGGCGCATCTACAACTCGGCGCGCGCCGTCGGCTACGGCCGCTGGGCGCTGGAGCAGGCGCTGGACTACGCCAAGACGCGCCAGGCGTTCGGCCAGAAGATCGCCGAGTACCAGGGCGTCACCTTCCCGCTCGCCGAGAGCGCCATGGAGCTGCACGCCGCGCATCTGATGGGCCTGAATGCCGCCGCGTTGCTCGACAAGGGCGAGCCGGCGGTCAAGGAGCTGTCGATGGCCAAGGCCTATTCGGTGCAGGTCGGCTACCGCGCCGTCGACCGCGCGATGCAGACCCACGGCGCCATGGGCTTCACCAACGAGCTTGGCCTGCACCACGCCTGGCACGCGCTGCGCATCGTCAACGTCGCCGATGGTACCAACGAGATCCTGAACCGCACCGTCGCGCAGCGGCTGCTGAGGGGCGATACGGAACTGTGATGATCGTCACGCGCCGCCGCCGGGCAGCGTCGCCCCGTGGTAAGGGACTCCTCAGACGCGCGGTACGGGAACGCATAGCCGCAATTGAAAACGGCCCGCCGATGATCGGCGGGCCGTCGCTGATGACGCTGTGATCGCGTCCTAGAACTGCCTGAGTAGCCGGTCGATGTATTCCAGCTCCTCCTTCGGCCGCTGCGTTTCGCCGGCGCGGCGGCGCAGTTCCTCGAGGATATCGCGGGCACGCTGACGGTCGAGGCGGTCGGGCACCTTGTCGGCGTCGGTGTCGACGGCGCCGCCGTAGTTGCCCTCGGAGCGGCCGAGCGGATCGCGGTCGTTGGCTTCCTTGCGGTCCTCGACGCGGCCCCGGTCCTGCTGGTTGCCCGGCCCGGCCTGGAGCTGCTCGGCGAGGTCGCTCATGCCCTGCTGCAGCTGTTCCAGCGCGCGGCGCTGGGCGCGCGAGGCGTCGCCCAGGTCGCCGCGGCGCAGCGCCTCCTCGGCGTCGCGCATCGAGCGTTCGGCCTGGCCGAGCGATCCCGGCAGGTCGCCGCCGCGATCAGCGTGACGCTGCATGAAGTCGCCGAGCTGACGGCGCAGGTCGCCCTGCTGGCGGCCCATTTCGCCCGGGCTGGGCTGGCCCTGCTGGCCCGGCTGTCCCTGTCCGGGCTGTCCCTGTCCGGGCTGTCCCTGGCCCGGCTGCTGCTGGCCGGGCTGGCGCTGGCCCTGCTGGCCGCGCTGTCCCTGCTGGCCCTGCTGCTGGCCGCGCTGCTGGCGCTCGGTCTCGCCGAGCTGGCGGTTCTGCTCGCGCGTCATGCGGTCGAGCTGATTCATGTCGCTGCGGCCCTGCTGGCCCTGGCCCTGCTGGCGCTGGCCCTGCTGCTGGCGCTGGCGGCCCTGCTGGCCCTTGTCGGACAGCATCGGCCGCATGTTCTCCATCTGACGCAGCATCTCCTCGAGCATGCGCTTGGCCTCGTCGCGCTGGCCGTTGCGCGCCATCTCGCGCGCGCGGTCCATGAGGTCCTGCATGTCCTGCGAGTCGACCGACTGGTCGGGGTCCATGTCCTGCTGCTCGCGCTCGGCCTTCTCGCGCTCGGCCGGGTCCTTCATGCGCTCCTCGAACTCGCGCATCATCCGGTCCATGGCTTCCTGGAGCTGGCGGATCAGCCGCTCGATCTCCGGATCGGGCGCCTGGCGCTCCAGCGCGTCCTTCAGCTCGCGCTGGGCCTCGCGGAACTCGCGCTCGGCGTCGGTCGAGCGGTTCTCCTCGATGCGCAGCGCCAGCTCCCACATCAGGCGCTGGACTTCGGCGACGTCGCTGCCGGTCTTGTCGTTGCGCAGGCGGCCGGCCGCGACGCGCAGGCCGAGGATGACGACGGTGTCGCCCTTGAAGGCCTGCGGCGCGTTGCCGATGATCAGCAGGCCGCGCGACGCCAGTTGGCGGGTGTTGGCCGAATTGTCGCGCGAGAGGTTCTTGCGCAGCTCGATGATGGCGCGCGCCACGGGATGCGAGAAGCGCCGTTCCGGCAGATGCACGATCGCGGGCTTGGACACGCCGGTCTGCTCGGCGCCGTCCTGGGCTTCGAGCTGGACGAGGACCTTGAGGCCGGCCCATGGATGCGGCGTCAGATCCTGGCGGATCGAGTCGTCGATGCGCGCCGGGTTGGCGGCGACCATCGGCAGCTCGAGAGTGACCCACTCCGGCTCCTCGTCGGCCAGCAGGCCCTTGCGCTCGCTGCCGTGCAGGCGCAGGCGCGCCTTCAGCGCGGTGACGCCGTAATCGTCGCCGGCGACGTAATCGATACGGAACTCGCGCCGGTCGGTGCTCGCGGGATCGCGCGTGAACTCGACGGTCGGCGGCGAATCGGGCACCAGCCGCATCTTCCATGTCGCGCGTTCGCGGCCATTGACCAGCACGGTCAAGGTGTCGCCGCCCTCGATCGCGGCGTCGACCTGGTGACGGCCCGGCCCGACGGCGGCGAAGGGCGTATCCTTGCCGCCGATGCGCAGCACAGCCTCGCGGCCCTCCGCGACGTTGTCGATGAAGCCGGCCACCTTGCTGCCCGCCGGCACGCGCAGCACGCGCTGGGCGTCCTGGGTGTCGAGATAGATCGGCGCCTTGCGCGTATAGGCCGGCGGCGAGATCCACAGCTCGACGACCAGCGGCGGCGGCGGCGGGAAAGCCGGCGTGAAAGCCGCGGCCATGCGATCGCCGCGCCAGCCGCCAGCGGCGACCAGGGCGACGATCAGGCCGAGCAGCGGCACCAGGCGCAGCGCGCGCGGATCGCGGCGCGGCACGTCGGAGCGCGGCGCGGTATTGCGCAGCGCGGCCAGGCGCTCAGCCTCGCGGCGGCGATGGGCGTCCCACATCGCCTTGGCGAAGGGATCGCCCTCGCCAATCGCGATCGTGTCCTCGATCGCCTGGATCGGCCGGTGCGGCACGCCGCTGTCGATCTCCAGGCGGCGCTCGGCGGCGGCCCGATCGGGCCAGCAGAAGCCGCGGAAGGCGAACCAGGTGAGCCCGATCAGCGCGGCGGCGCAGCCGGCCAGCAACGCTGTGTGGGTCCAGGCCTCCAGGCCGCGGAAGACGTCGAGATGCGCCGCCGCCAGGAACAGCGCGACAAAGCACAACGGGGTGATCAGGCGGGGCCACAGGGCCTCCCACGCCAGTGCGGCGCGGGCGATGGCGATGCGGCGGTCGAGGCTGGCTGGAGCGATCGACGGCTGCGGGAGAACGGGCATTAACCCCTCATCCGGTTACGCACTACTCCAACCACGCGGGCACGCGGTCGGCCCCTATCAACTGCTCATACGTTTGGCGCGGCCGGACGACAGCATAGCGATCACCGTCCACCAGTGTCTCCGGAACGAGAGGTCGCGTGTTGTAGGTCGACGACATCACCGCCCCGTAGGCGCCAGCGGATTTTACCACCACCAGGTCCCCGGCGGCCAGTGGCGTCATTGTGCGCTTCTGCGCCAAGAAATCGCCTGATTCGCAGATCGGACCGACGATGTCGGTCACGATTTCCTCAGCGTTCGCAGCGGGTTGGCGGGCCGGCACGATGTCGTGCCAGGCCTCGTAGAGGGTCGGCCGGATGAGGTCGTTCATGGCCGCGTCGACGATCACGAAGGTGCGTGCCACGCCGGGCTTGACCAGAATCACTTCGCCCAGCAGCACGCCGGCGTCGCCCACCAGCCGCCGGCCGGGCTCGAAGCTCAGGGCGCAGCCCATGTTGCCGGTCTCCTGGCGCACCATGCCGACGAAGGCGTCGATCGGCACCGGCGTCTCATTCCGATAGGTGATGCCCAGGCCGCCGCCGACGTCGAAGCGCGTGATGTCGAGGCCGTCGGCGCGCAGCTGGCCGACGAACTCCCTGACGCGGCGGATCGCATGCCGGTAAGGCTCCATGTCGGTGATCTGCGAGCCGATGTGGATGGCGACGCCCAGCACGTTGAGGTTGGGCTTGCCGGCGGCGTAGGCGAAGGCCTCGCGCGCGAGATCGATGTCGATGCCGAACTTGTTGCCCTTCTTGCCTGTCGTGATCTTGGCGTGGGTGTTGGGGTCGACATCAGGATTGATGCGGATCGCGATGTCGGTGCGCTTGCCCATCGCGCCGGCGACGCCGTCGAGCATGTCGAGCTCGTGGCGGCTCTCGACGTTGATTTGGCGGATGCCCACTTCAAGCGCGGCGCGCAGCTCGGAGACCTTCTTGCCGACGCCGGAGAAGACGATGCGGTCGGCCGGCACGCCGGCGGCCAGCGCGCGGCGCATCTCACCTTCCGAGACGATGTCGGCACCGGCGCCCAGCCTGGCGAAGGTGCGGATCACCGCGAGGTTACTGTTGGCCTTCACGGCGTAGTGCACCTCGGCGTCCAGCCCCTTCATCGCGTCGGCGAAGGCGCGATAGTTGGCGCGCAGCATCGCCGACGAATAGACATAGACCGGCGTGCCGACCTCGCGCGCGATGCGCGACAGCGCCACGCCCTCGGCATGCATCTCGCCGTCGCGATAGGCGAAGCCTGTCATTGTCATATCCTTGTTTGTGTTCCCGTCTCCTCGCGAAGGCGGGGAGAAGGACTGAGTTCACTCTGCGGCGGATAGGTTCGTCTCGGCGTATCGGGGCCGCTGGGCGGCAGTGGATCGCTCTTGCGCCCGCAGGCGGCGAGCGAAGCGATCAGCCCCAACATGAGCGCGCGCCGTATCATCGTGCGGCTATCGCATGTGTCCCCTCTCCCCGCGAGCGGAGAGAGGGAGGAAGACAGCGCCACGCGTCATCGCGCGAAGCGCTTGCGCGCGTCGGCGACGGCGCGCGCGACGTTGGCCGGGGCGGTGCCGCCCAGGCTCTTGCGCGCGGCGACCGAGGCTTCGACGGTCAGCACCTTGAAGACATCGCGGGTGATCTTGGGCTCGATCGTCCGCATCTGCTGCAACGTCAGGCCGTCGAGCGGCACGTCCTTCTCGGCGGCCATCGCCACCAGCGCGCCGGTGACGTGATGCGCCTGGCGGAACGGCAGGCCGAGCTTACGCACCAGCCAGTCAGCGAGGTCGGTCGCCACCGAGTAATCGGCCGCCGCCACCGCGCGCATGCGCTCGGGATTGGCCTTCAGGTCGCGCACCATGCCGGCCATCGCGGCGACACACAGCTCCAGCGAATCGGCGGCGTCGAATAGCGGTTCCTTGTCCTCCTGCATGTCCTTGCCGTAGGTCAGCGGCAGGCCCTTCATCATCGTGCACAGCGCCACGAAGGCGCCGACGATGCGGCCGACCTTGCCGCGCGCCAGCTCGGCCGCGTCGGGGTTGCGCTTCTGCGGCATGATCGAGCTGCCGGTCGTGAAAGCATCCGACAGGCTGATGAAGCGGAACGGCGCGCTGCACCAGATCACGATCTCCTCGGACAGGCGCGACAGATGTACCGCCGTCAGCGAGGCCGCGGCGACGAACTCCACGACGTAATCGCGATCCGAGACCGCATCGAGCGAATTGGCCATCGGACCGTCGAAACCCAGCGCCCTGGCCGTCTTGCGCGGATCGATGGGATGCGGCGAGCCGGCGAGCGCCGCGGCGCCCAGCGGCGAGACGTTGAGCCGGGCGCGGCAATCGGCCAGGCGGCCGCGATCGCGCCCGAACATCTCGACATAGGCCAAGAGATGGTGACCGAATGTGATCGGCTGCGCGGTCTGCAAGTGCGTGAAGCCGGGCATGATCGTCGCCGCATGCTCTTGCGCCCGATCGATCAAGGCGGCCTGCAAATCGGCCAGCATCGGCTCGACGCGGTCGATCGTGTCGCGCACCCACAGCCGCACGTCGAGCGCGACCTGGTCGTTGCGCGAGCGCGCCGTGTGCAGGCGACCGCCGGCCGGGCCGATGATCTCGGTCAGCCGCGATTCGACGTTGAGATGGATGTCCTCGAGCTTGGTCGAGAACTTGAACCTGCCGCTCTCGATCTCGGCCTTGACCTGCTTCAGGCCACGCTTGATCGCGCGACCGTCGGCCGCGGTGATGATCTTCCGCGCCACCAGCATGTCGCAGTGGGCCAGCGAGCCGGCGATGTCCTGGGCGTAGAGGCGCTTGTCGAAGCCGATGGAGGCGTTGATCTTCTCCATGATCTCCGCCGGGCCCATCTTGTAGCGACCGCCCCACATCCGGTTGCCGGCCTTGCCCCCGCCTTGCTTGCGCGCAGCCATGATTTTCCCATCGAAACAACGTAGGATGGCGCTTATGGCACAGTTCTTTTCCCTCCGCCTCCCCGTCCTGCGCCGCTTGGCGCCGGCGATTGTCGCGCTTGTCGCGATAGGCGGCGTCGCTTCCGCCGAAATCGCCAAGCCGCCGGTGTCCGGCTCGATCGCCAAGTTCGAGCTGAAGGCGCCGCGCGCGGCGATCCCGGACTTGTCGTTCAAGGCCCTCGACGGCGCCGATGCCGGCTACGACACGTTCAAGGGCAAGGTCGTGCTGATCAATTTCTGGGCCACATGGTGCATCCCCTGCGTCAAGGAGATGCCCAGCCTGAACAAGCTCGCCACGACGATCGGCAAGGAGAGGTTCGCGGTGCTGGCCCTGTCGCTCGACGGGCCGACGCGCGCCAAGGTGGCGCCGTTCATCCGCGACAAGGAACTCACCGCGCTCGACGTCTATCTCGACGACAAGCGCGCGGCGTACGGCAAGCTCGACGTGCTGGTGCTGCCGACCTCGATCCTGGTCGACAAGAAGGGCCGCGAGGTCGGCCGCCTGGCGGGCGAGGCCGAGTGGGACACGCCCGAGGCGGTCGCGTTGATCCGCCATCTGCTCGACGAGAACTGAGCCGAAGCCGGCGATGGCGCGCGTCCTTTTCGCCTGGGAGCTGGGCGTCGGCGTCGGCTATGTCGACCGCCTGTCGCAGGTCGCCACGGCGATGGAGGCGGAAGGCCACGAACCGGTCTTCGTGGTGCGCGATCTCGTCGGCACGGCCGACTTCTTCGCGCGCCGGTCATGGATCGTGATGCAGGCGCCGATGGCGGTGGGCATGCTGCATCCGACGCAGCCCAGATTCGTGCCCGGCAGCTACGCCGACCTGCTGGCGGTCAACAACTTCGCCAACGCCGAGCACCTGTTCCGGCTGGCGCACGCCTGGCACATGCTGTTCCTCGCGCTGCAGCCGGTGTTGATCGTCGCCGAGTATGCGCCGGTGGCGACGCTGGCCGCCTATGGCCGCGTTCCCGTGATCGCCATGGGCCACGGCTACATCATGCCGCCGCCCGATCAGCGCGAGTTCCCGATCTTCGATCCGGCCGCGCAACGTTTCGCGCCGCCCGAGAAGATCGCCGAGGCCGTGCGCTCGGCGCAACAGCGGCTCGGAGGCGTGATCGCCGACTCGGTGCCCGCGATCATCGGCGGCACGCGCCATTTCGTGACGGCGTTCGCCGAGACCGATCCCTACGCCGGCTTCCGCGGCCAGCCGGATTGCGGGCCGCTCGACTCGATCCCGCCGCCGATCGGGCCGACGGGCCCGCCTTCGTTCTACGCCTATCTCTCGGCGAGCCATCCGCAGCTGCGCATGATCCTGCAGTCGCTGGTCGAGTGCGGACTGCCGGGCGCCGCCTACGTCAAGCGGGCCACGCCGGAGATCCGCCAGTATCTTGCCGAGCGCAAGGTGCATGTCTTCGACCGGCCGCCGCCGCTGGCCGAGGTGACGCGCGGCGCGCATGTGATCGTCCATCACGGCGGCGCCGCGACGCTCGCCGCGGCGATGGGCGCGGGCCGCCCGCAGATGCTGTGGCCGGAGGTCGCCGATCAGGAGGTCAGCGCCGGCACGATCGACCGGCTGGGCGTCTCGGTGCACGCGCGCCGCCGGCTGAACTCGCCGGCACAGGCCTCGCGCGCGTTACGCGAACTGGTCCAGGGCGAGCCACCGGCCCGCGCGCTGCGCATCGCCGAGGCGATCAACCAGCGCGGCGAGTCCGGCAGCCTGGTGCGCATCGTCGCCGCCGCGCAGGAGCTGATTGGCTGATTGTGCCCTTCTCCCGCGAAGGCGGGGAGAAGGAAAAACATCAGCGCGTCGGCACCGGGCGTTCGCCGGAGTAGTCGTAGAATCCGCGCTTGACCTTGCGGCCGATCCAGCCGGCCTCGACGTACTTCACCAGTAGCGGGCACGGACGGTACTTGGAGTCCGCCAGCCCCTCGTACAGCACCTGCATCACCGACAGGCACGTATCCAGCCCGATGAAATCGGCGAGCTCGAGCGGGCCCATCGGATGGTTGGCGCCCAGCTTCATCGCCGTGTCGATCGACTCGACGGTGCCGACGCCCTCGTAGAGCGCGTAGACCGCCTCGTTGATCATCGGCAGCAGGATGCGGTTGACGATGAAGGCCGGGAAGTCCTCGGCGTTGGCCGGCGTCTTGTCGAGGCGGATCGTCAGGTCGCGGATGGCCCGGAACGTCTCCTCCTCGGTGGCGATGCCGCGGATCAGCTCGACCAGGCGCATCATCGGCACCGGGTTCATGAAGTGCATGCCCATGAACTTGCCGGGCCGGTCGGTGGTCGACGCCAGCCGCGTCACCGAGATCGACGAGGTGTTGGTCGCCAGCAGGGTCGTCGGCGGCACCAGCGGGCAGACCTTCTTGAAGATCTCGCGCTTGACCGCCTCATTCTCGGTGGCCGCCTCGATCACCAGGTCGCAATCGCCGAGCAGGGCGTAGTCGGTGCCGATCTGGATGCGGCGCAGGGCGGCATCCTTATCGTCCGGCTTGATCAGCCCGCGGCCGATCTGCCGGTCCATGTTGACGTTCAACGCGTCGAGCGCCTTCTCGAGCGCCAACTGGTTGACGTCGAGCAGCTTCACCTGCAGGCCCTTGAGCGCGCAGACATGCGCGATGCCGCCACCCATCTGGCCAGCGCCGATGACGCCGATCCGCTGGATCATCCTGTCTTACCCCTGAAAAGGCCCGGGGCGATCCTACAGGATCGCCCACGCGCCGGACTCACTTCTTTTCGATGGCCGCCGTCAGCTCGGGCACGATCTGGAACAGGTCACCGACAATGCCGTAGTCGGCGACCTGGAAGATCGGCGCCTCCTCGTCCTTGTTGATGGCGACGATCGTCTTGCTGTCCTTCATGCCGGCGAGATGCTGGATGGCGCCGGAAATGCCGATGGCGATGTACAGGTCGGGCGCCACCACCTTGCCGGTCTGGCCGACCTGGTAGTCGTTGGGCACGTAGCCCGCGTCGACCGCCGCGCGGCTGGCGCCGAGGCCGGCGCCGAGCTTGTCGGCCAAGGTTTCGAGCATCTTGAAGTTCTCGCCCGAGGCCAGGCCGCGGCCGCCAGAAACCACGATCTTTGCGCTGGTCAGCTCTGGCCGCTCCGACTTGGAGATTTCCGCGCCGACATAGTTCGACAACCCGGCGCTGCCTGCGCCGCCGATCTGCTCGATCGCGGCCGAGCCACCGCCGGCGGCGGCCTTGAAGTTGGTCGGCCGCACGGTGACGACCTTGATCTTGTCGGTCGACTGCACCGTGGCCATGGCGTTGCCGGCGTAGATCGGCCGCACGAAGGTGTCGGGCGAGACGATCTGGATCGCCTCCGAGACCTGCGCGACGTCGAGCAGGGCGGCGACGCGCGGCATAAGGTTCTTGCCGACATTGTCGGCGGCCATGACGATGTGGCCGTAGCCGGGTGCCAGCTTCACCACCAGGGCCGCGACATCCTCGGCCATCCAGTTGGCGTAGGCCGCGTCCTCGGCCTGTAGCACCTTGGCGACGCCCGCGATCGCGGCGGCCTCCTTGGCGGCGTCGCCGGCACCGCTGCCCGCGACCAGGACATGGACGTCGCCACCGATCTGCGTCGCGGCGGCGACGGCGTTGGCGACATTGGCGCGGACGGTCTTGCCGTCATGCGCGGCGACAACGAGGACGCTCATCTCAGATAACTCCCGCCTCGTTCTTGAGCTTCTCGACCAGCTCGGCCACGGTCTTGACCTTGATGCCGGCCTTGCGCGTCGGCGGCTCCTCGACCTTCAAGGTCTTCAGGCGCGGCGCGACGTCGACGCCCAGCGCCTCCGACGTGAGCTGCTCGATCGGCTTCTTCTTCGCCTTCATGATGTTGGGCAGCGAGGCGTAGCGCGGTTCGTTCAGCCGCAGATCGGTGGTGATCACCGCCGGCAGCTTGAGCATGACGTTCTCGAGGCCGCCGTCGACCTCGCGTTTGACCGCGACGCCCTCACCGATCTCCAGCTTGTTGGCGAAGGTGCCCTGCGACCAGCCGAGCAGCGCGGCCAGCATCTGGCCGGTCTGGTTGCTGTCGTCGTCGATCGCCTGCTTGCCGACGATGACCAAGCCGGGCTGTTCCTTGTCGACCACGGCCTTCATCAGCTTGGCCACGGCCAGCGGCTGCAGCTCGGCGTCGCTCAGCACGTGCACACCGCGGTCGGCGCCCATGGCCAGAGCAGTGCGAATAGTTTCCTGGCACTGGGCCGGACCGGCGCTGAAGGCGATCACCTCGGTCGCCTTGCCTTTCTCCTTCATGCGGATCGCCTCTTCCACGGCGATCTCATCGAAAGGATTCATCGACATCTTGACGTTCGCCGTCTCGACGCCCGTCTTGTCGGCCTTGACGCGGATCTTGACGTTGTAGTCGATCACGCGCTTGACCGCGACCAGCACCTTCATTTGTCGTTGGCCCTCGGGATTTTCCTTGCGAAGGCGTGGGTGTAGGTCGCCTGAAGGCGGCCTGTCAAGCCGATGCGGCACTGCACACAAGCCATTCCATTGCGTGAAAGCGCTTGCGAATCAACCGGTTGCGGTCTTGGCGCGCAAGATCAGCGATTCGCGCCGGGCACCCATAACACATCCTTCGCGCCGCGATCGTTGACGTGGCGCGACAGCACGAAGAGCAGATCCGACAGACGGTTGATGTAGCGGATGGCCTCGGCGTTGACTGGCTCGCGCTCGGCCAGCGCCGTCATCTCGCGCTCCGCGCGCCGCGTCACAGTCCGTGACAGATGCAGATACGCCGCCGCCGCGCTGCCGCCGGGCAGCACGAACGAGTTGAGCGGCTTGAGCTCGGCGTTGAGCGCGTCGATCTCCTTCTCCAGCCGCTCGACCTGGCTGGCGACGATACGCAGCGGTTCCCACTCGACCTTGGTGCCGTCGTCGGGCGTGCACAGATCGGCGCCGAGATCGAAGAGATCGTTCTGGATGCGGCTCAGCATCGCGTCGATTTCGGGCGACGGCGCATGCAGGCGCACCAGGCCGATCGTTGCGTTGGCCTCGTCGACCACGCCGAAGGCCGCGACGCGCAGGTCGTGCTTGGCGACGCGCTTGCCGGTGCCGAGCGAGGTTTTGCCCTTGTCGCCGCCGCGCGTGTAGATGCGGGTGAGTTGAACCATGGCGGCGATCCGTCAGGCGGCGCGGCTGGTGAGGTACCAGAGGATGATGAACACGATCGCCGCGAGCTGCAGGCGCACGCGCCACCACATGAAGCGGTTGCCGCGGCGCGCATGCTCCAGCCCGCCGCCACTCATCCCCGCCATGCCGACGAAGATCGAGGCCAGCGCGCCCAGCATCGACAGGCCGGCGAGGATCAGGAACAGATAGGACAGAACCTTCATCATCGTCTCTACATGGTCGATCCGGCGACCGAGCGCCAGTGCCTATCCGGGCAGGCCCATCGCGTCGCGCAGGCGGTGGTACTGGATGGCGAGCGCGATGAAGGGCTGGCGGATCTCGAACAGCGGCACCTTCGGCAGGTCGCTCAGCGGCAAGTCGAGATCGGCGTCGGGTGTGCCGGAGAGCGCCTTCGCCAGCACGGTGCCCATCGCCGTGGTCATCGCCACGCCGCGGCCGTTATAGCCGAGGCCGGTGATCACGCCCGGCGCCAGGCGGCAGAGATGCGGCATATGGTCGAGCGTGAGGCCGACCGTGCCCGACCAGCCATACTCGTACGGCGTCGAGTCGAGGAACGGCCACAGCCGCCGCACCGTCCGCACCAAGGTATCGAGCGTCGCGTTGCCGACATGCTCGCTCATCGGGCCGCGCCCGCCCATCAGCAGGCGGCCATCGGCGTCGAGGCGGTAATAGACCGCGAGCTTGCGCGTCTCCGAGACGACCGCGCCGCCCGGCAGGATGCGCTTGCGCACGTTGTGGCCCAGCGGCGCCGTGGCGATCTGCACGCTCTTGACCGGCACCTGCGCCGTGCGCAACCCGGGCCACAGATCGTCGCTATAGGCATCCGTGCACAGCGCCACCTGGCCGGCGCGCACCGACCCCGCCGCCGTCTTCACGCGCCAGCCGTCGCCATCTTTCTCGATGCCGGTCGCACGCGAGCGCACGAAGAGCCGCGCGCCGGCTTTGACCGCGGCGCGCGCGAGGCCGCGCGCATAGGCCAGCGGATTGACCTGGCCGGCGCGGCGATCGATCCAGCCGCCCTCGTAGAAATCGTGGCCGGTCTCCTGGGCGATCGTCTTCTTGTCGAAGATGTCGGCCGGCGCACCCTCCTGTTGCCATTCCCGGGCGCGCGCCAGCACGCTCGTCAGCGCGATCTTGGAATGCGCGCCCTGAATCCAGCCGCCCTGATGGGCCGGACAATCCATCGCGTGACGCTTGATCAGGTCGAACACCAGATCGGCGGCGGCGCCGGACAGCCTGACGATGCGACCGCCCATGTCCTGGCCGAAATCGCGCCGCAACTCGCCAGGATCCATCTTCAGACCGGGGATCACCTGACCGCCATTGCGGCCCGAGGCGCCGCTGCCGATCTGGTCGGCTTCGAGCAGCGCCACCGACAAGCCGCGCTCGGCGGTGTGCAGCGCCGTCGACAAGCCGGTGAAGCCGCCGCCGACCACGACGACGTCGGCGGTCAGCTCTCCGTCGAGGCTCGGCAAGTCGGGCGCAGCCGCCGCCGTCGCGGCCCACAGACCACCCTCCATGCCGGGACGATGAATCGGATAGTCAGACATCGCAGACGCTCTCCCGCGCAGGGCAAGTTGCGAGGCGTGCGCCTCGCCCGGGCCGGCCGCAGCGCGTGACGTCTTGCAAACGTTAGCCCGAACAACGCCGGCAAAGCCCCGGCCTTGATTGAGGTCAAGGTCATCGTCGCAGGTCCGTACGACACAGGCAACGATGAGCATGATGCTCGGATCGGAGGACCGCGTGACCAGTCGTGCCGATCACCCGGGACAAGACCAGGGAAGCTTCTGGGTTCGGCCGACCGCAGATCTTCTTGCGACCTTGGACTGTACGATCGACGGCTTGACGCCCGACGAAGCTGCTAGGCGGCTCGATCGCTTCGGGCGCAATGTCCTGCAGGCCAAGCGACGGTTCAGCGTGCCGATGCGGATGCTGCAGCGGCTGCGAAATCCGCTGGTGCTCATTCTGCTCAGCGCCGCGGCGGTCGCGGCGGTCACCGGCGATATACCGAGCTTCGCGATCATCTCGCTGATAGTGGCGCTGAGCGTGCTGGTCGACAGCCTCCAGGAGCATGGCGCGGAAAAGGCGGCCGACGGGCTGAGAGCTTCCGTGGCTCTCATGGAACGCGTGCGCCGCGGCGGCCGGGAGGTGACGGTCCCGGCCGAGGAGATTGTGCCCGGCGACATTGTGCTTCTGGCGGCGGGCGACCTCGTGCCGGCCGACGGCCGTGTGCTTGAGGCGCGTGACTTCTTCGTCAATGAGGCGGCGCTGACTGGCGAGCCATATCCCGGCGAGAAACGGCCCGGCGAAGGCACCGCCGGCGCGGATCTCACGGCGGCGAGCAACGCCGCCTTCATGGGTAGCTCGGTAATGAGCGGCTCGGCCAGACTTCTCGTCGTCGCCACCGGCGCCCGCACAGAGCTCGGCCGTATCGCCGGCACCCTGCGGCGCGAGCCGCCACCCGCAGCGCTGGAGCGCGGGACCTACCGATTCGGCACGCTGATCATGCGCCTGACTATCCTGCTGGCGCTGTTCGCGTTGCTGGCGAACATCCTCCTCCATCGGCCGGTTCTCGACTCCTTTCTATTCGCGATCGCGCTGGCGGTGGGATTGACGCCGGAGCTGCTGCCGATGGTTGTGTCCGTGACCTTGGCCCGTGGCGCCCTGCGGCTCGCCGGCCAGCGCGTGATCGTCAAGCGACTGGCGGCGATCCACGACCTAGGCGCCATGGACATTCTGTGCAGCGACAAGACGGGCACCCTGACCGAGGCACGGATCAGGCTGATCCGCGAGGTCTCGCTGACCGGCAAGGACAGCCAGCGCGTTCTCGAGCTGGCATGGCTCAACAGCCATTTCGAGACCGGGCTGCGCAGCCCGCTCGACGACGCCATCCTCGAGAAGGCGGGCCCGGCGGACGATGGCTGGACGAAGATCGACGAGGTGCCGTTCGGCTTCGACCGCCGGCGCGTCTCGGTGCTCCTGGAACGCCAGGGCGAACGACGGTTAATCGTCAAGGGCGCCCCCGAAGACGTGCTGCGCCTCTGCGACCGCTACGAACCCGACGAACCCGGGCGGCCATTGCCGCTCGACGCCGCGGCGATGGCGCAGGCGCACGACGTCTTCGAGCGGATGAGCGGCGAAGGCTACCGCCTGCTCGGCATCGCCTGGCGCGTCATGGAACCGGACAGGTCGCACGCCGCGGTCGACGACGAGACGTCGCTCGTCTTCGCCGGTTTCGCCGCCTTCCTGGATCCGCCGAAGGCGAGCGCCGGCGACGCGGTGCGCGCCCTGCAGCGACTGGGAATCCGCGTCAAGGTCGTGACCGGCGACAACGAGTTCGTCACTCGCCGCGTCTGCCAGGATCTCGGGATCGTCGCGACCGAGGTTCTGACCGGCACCGAGATCGGTCGTCTCGACGATGACGCTCTTGCCGCCCGTGCCCAGGAGGTCACATTGTTTTGCCGCGTCACGCCGGCACAGAAGACCCGCGTCCTGCTGGCGCTCAAGCGCCGCGACCACACCGTGGGCTTCCTCGGCGACGGCATCAACGACGCGTCGGCGTTGCACACCGCCGATGTCGGCATCTCCGTCGACAGCGCCGTCGACGTGGCCAAGGACGCCGCCAGCCTGATCCTGCTGGAGAAGGACCTCGGCGTGCTTGCGCGCGGAGTACGCGAAGGGCGGCGCACCTTCGCCAACATCATGAAGTACATCATGATGGGTACCAGTTCGAACTTCGGCAATATGTTCTCGATGGCCGGCGCCGCGCTGCTGCTGCCGTTCCTGCCGATGCTGCCGATCCAAATCCTGCTCAACAATCTACTTTACGACGTGTCGGAGATCGCTATCCCGTTCGACGACGTGGACGCCGATGCCCTGGCGCGGCCACACCGCTGGGACATGACGTTCATCCGCGATTTCATGGTGACGCTGGGGCCGGTCAGCTCCCTGTTCGATTTCCTGACTTTCGGGCTACTGATCTGGGTCTTCCAGGCCGGCGAGGCCCTCTTCCAGACCGGCTGGTTCGTCGAGTCCCTGGCAACGCAGATCCTAGTCATCTTCGTCATCCGAACGCGCGGCAACCCGTTCGCCGACCGGCCACATCCGCTGCTCCTGGCAAGCTCGCTTCTCGTGCTCATGGTGGCGATCGCGCTGCCATTCACGCCGGTTGGTGCCTGGCTAGGCTTCGTGCCTCTGCCGCCCGAGTACCTGGCAGCGCTGGCGGGCTTAACGCTGGCCTATCTGCTGCTCGCCGAAATCGTCAAACGCCAGTTCTACAGACGCCACGCCACACAGGGTTGACCTGCCCATGGAGCAGCCAGGCTCTTCGCCGACACTCGACCACGATTGCTGCCATGCCCTGCCGTCGACCATCCTCGGCTACATTCTGCGCTTCAGCGGCCGGCACCAAATCACCCTGGCGGCCTTGTCGGTCGTCGTGTTCTTGCTCAACACGATTCCGCTCGAGATCCAGCGTCGTATCGTCAACGACGCCGTCCACACCGGCGCGTTGAACTCCATCGTCTGGCTGGCACTCGGCTATGCTGGCGTCGCCCTAGCCGAAGGCGCGTGCAAGCTTGCGATGAACATCTATCGCGGCTGGGTCAGCGAAAGCTCGGTTCGACATCTTCGCATGACAATCCACGGCGCCGCCAACGGCGCCTCGGATTCCCCCTCCGCCGATCTCCAGGGCATCGAAGTGTCGCTCATCCTGTCGGAGGTCGAACCTATTGGCAGTTTTGTCGGCATCAGCACGTCGGAACCCTTGTTGCAGGGCGGCATCCTTCTTAGCGTCTTCGCCTATATGATCCACCTCCAGCCCGAGATCGCGCTGGTAAGCCTCCTCGTCTTCTCGCCACAGCTGATCTTCGTCCCGCTGATGCAGCGCGCCATCAACCGGCGAGTCACGTCGCGGGTAGAGGCGCTGCGGGAGGTCAGCTCCGGCCTGATCGACCCCGACCATGGGCGACGCCACGCGGCGACCCAAGCGCAGCGGATGGAAGTCGTCTTCACGCTCAACATGGGCATCTACAAGCTGAAGTTCACCATGAACTTCCTGATGAACCTCATGCATCACGTCGGTGTCGCCGTCGTGCTCGGCGTGGGCGGCTGGTACGCCGCGTCCGGCCTAGTCCAGGTCGGCACGGTTGTTGCCTTCGTTGCCGGGCTGGCGAAAGTGAACGATCCCTGGGGCGACATAGTGAACTGGTACCGCGAGGCCACGGTCAACGGCGTCAAGTACCGTATGATAGCCGAGGCGTTCGAACGGCTTGTCCAGTTGCGCCCAGCGCGGGGGTCTGGCTAGTCGAACGCGGTCCGACGGAAGCGCGCGAGATAGGTGCGCAACGGCGCCACCGACACGCCGAGATCATCCGGCAGCGTGGCGTCGGCGACACGCTTGGCGCCGACATAGCCGGCCAAGCCGCCGATGCAGGCGCCCACTGCGGCTGTCACCAGCATGCCGGGCCCGGTCTTGATCCCGACAATGGCGCCCAGCTTGCCACCGGCTTTGAAGCCCGCCGCGCCGGCAGCCCAGCTGCCGGCCTGCGCAACGCTCTCGACCGCCAGCGGCCGGACCGACTTGCGCCGCGCGCTGCTCGTGCCGGCGCGGCCCATCTCCACCGCCGTCCACGCCAGGCCGATACCCTGGAACACCTGCCACACCCGATCGGGAGACATCGTTCCTCCAGCGCCGCGAACAGGCGCACTTGCATAGATGGTGACGCAACGCCCGGCGTCAACGCGCATGTTCCAAATCGTCTCGGCCGCGCTAAACTCCCGCCACGGCCAGCGGCCGGCAAGGAGGATCCATGGCGACGCGCAACTGGCAGGTGAAGCGCCTCTCGGCGGCGCTGGGCGCGGAGGTGACCGGCCTGACCTTGGCCACGGCCGATGCGGGCGAGGCGGCCGACATCCGCCGATTGCTGCACGAGCACATGGTCCTGTTCTTCCCCGGCCAGTTCATGAGCGCCGAGGATCAGATCGCCTTCGGCCGGCATTTCGGCGTCCTCGAAGGCCATCCGAACCTGAAGGATCGCACGCCCAAGGACCATCCCGAGCTGTTCCGGCTGGCGGCGAGCCAGGGCGGCATCGCCGACGAATGGCACACCGACCTGACCTTCCTCGACCGACCGGCGCTGATGTCGATCCTCAACATGAAACAGTGCCCGGAGGTCGGCGGCGACACCATGTGGGCCAACCTGGCCGCCGCCTATGACGGCCTGTCACCACCGCTGAAAGAGCTCTGCGACGGGCTGAGCGCACTGCACGACGCGCATCCGCACGACCGGGCGGATCGCATGGCCATCCATCCCGTGGTGCGCGTCGATCGCGAGAGCGGCCGCAAGGCGCTCTATGTCAACGAGCACTTCACGCGCCGCATCGTCGAGATGAGCGGCCCGGAAAGCGACTATTTCCTCGCCTACCTCACCCGCTGGGTGCAGCAGCCGGCCTTCACGGTGCGCTACCACTGGACATCAGGCACGATCGGCATGTGGGATAACCGCTTCACCCAGCACTACGTGGTCAACGACTTCGTCGGCGAGCGGGTGATCGAGCGCGTGACGGTGATGGGCGACCAGATCCTTGGCGCCCAGCCGCGCTGGCGCCCATGGCCGGAAGTGGTCGGCGGATTGTCGGCGATGAGCCGGCACGATCGCCAGCTCGCGCGCCACCTCAAGGCGCGCGTCGCCGACGCGGCGGATTAGCTTTCTGTCCTTCTCCCCGCGCAGGCGGCGAGAAGGAAGATGCAGGCGACTAGCCGACGAGCGCGACAAGCGACACAAGCTGCGACGCCAACGCCGTTGACGGCGCGGGTAGACAACCCCTATCCAGACCCCGGGCCACGCTCCCCCACCGGAGCGCTTCTCTTCTGGAAGGGAGAGCTGTCTATGAAGCCGAACGCTCGTCCGCTGCGTCCTGATTTTTCCTCCGGTCCGTGCGCCAAGCGCCCCGGTTGGACGCCGCAAGCCCTGCTCGACGCCGCCATCGGCCGCTCCCATCGCTCCAAGCTCGGCAAGAAGAAGCTCGCGGAGGTCATCGACCGCACGCGCAAGGTGCTGGGCATTCCCGCCGATCATCGCATCGGCATTGTGCCCGCCTCCGACACCGGCGCGGTCGAGATGACTCTGTGGTCGATGCTGGGCGCGCGCCCGGTCGATGTGCTGGTGTGGGAAAGCTTCGGCGAAGGCTGGGCCACCGACATCATCAAGCAGCTCAAGCTCAAGGAAGCGCGCGTTCTGAAGGCGCCCTATGGCGCGCTGCCCGATCTCAAGCAGGTCGATTGGAGCCACGACGTCGTCTTCACCTGGAACGGCACGACGTCGGGCGTGCGTGTGCCCGACGGGAACTGGATCGCCGACGACCGCACAGGCCTTTCCATCTGCGACGCGACTTCGGCGGTGTTCGCGCAGGACCTGCCCTGGGCCAAGCTCGATGTCGTGACCTGGAGCTGGCAGAAGGTGATGGGCGGCGAAGGCGCGCACGGCATGCTCGTGCTCTCGCCGCGCGCGGTCGAGCGGCTGACGACCTACACGCCGCCCTGGCCGCTGCCCAAGCTGTTCCGCATGACCTCCGGCGGCAAATTGAGCGAGGGCATCTTCAAGGGCGAGACGATCAACACGCCCTCGATGCTTGCGGTCGAGGACGCGATCGATGGCCTGGTCTGGGGCGAGAAGGTCGGCGGGCTCAAGGGCCTGATGGGGCGCTCCAACGCCAACCTCGCCGTGATGGAGAGATTCGTCGCCGCGCGGCCTTGGGCCGATTTCCTCGCCAAGGTGCCGGCGACGCGCTCAAACACCTCGGTGTGCATCAACATCGTGGCGCCGTGGTTCACCGCGCTCGACGAGACCAAGCAGGCGGCGGCGGCCAAGAAGATGGCCGACATGCTCGAGGCCGAGAACGCCGGCTACGACCTTGGCCACTACCGCGACGCGCCGCCGGGCCTGCGCATCTGGTGCGGTGCCACGGTCGACACGGCGGATCTCGAAGCGCTGGTGCCGTGGCTCGACTGGGCCTACGCCGAGATCGAGAAAGAATTCGGCGCCAAGGCCGCCTGAGTTTTCCACCGCATTTGACCCATCCCCTCTCATTCCTCCTCGTACGGGAGCGTTGAACCATGCCCAAGGTTCTCATCTCCGATGATCTGTCGCCGCGCGCCGCCGAAATCTTCCGCGAGCGCGGCATCGACGTCGACGTGAAGATCGGCCTCAAGCCGGCCGAGCTGCGCGAGGTCGTCGGCGACTACGACGGCCTCGCCATCCGTAGCGCCACCAAGGTCACCGCCGAGGTGCTGGCGGTGGCGAAAAAGCTGAAGGTCGTGGGCCGCGCCGGCATCGGCGTCGACAATGTCGACATCAAGTCGGCCACCGCCCATGGCGTGGTCGTCATGAACACGCCCTTCGGCAACGCCATCACCACCGCCGAGCACGCCATCGCCCTGATGTTCGCGGTGGCGCGCCAGGTGCCGGACGCCAACGCCAGCACCCAGGCCGGCAAGTGGGAGAAGAACCGCTTCATGGGCGTCGAGCTCAGCTTCAAGACCCTGGGGCTGATCGGCTGCGGCAATATCGGCTCGATCGTCGCGGAGCGCGCCATCGGCCTGCGGATGCGGGTGATCGCCTTCGACCCCTTCCTCTCCGAGGACCGTGCCACGGAGCTGGGCGTGGAGAAGGTCACGCTCGACGAGCTGACGACGCGCGCCGATTTCATCTCGGTGCATACGCCGCTCACCGAGCAGACCAAGAACATTCTGAGCCGCGAGCGGCTGATGAAGACCAAGAAGGGCGTGCGCATCATCAACTGCGCGCGCGGCGGCCTGGTCGACGAGCTGGCGGTGCGTGATCTGCTGATCTCCGGTCATATCGCCGGCGCCGGCTTCGACGTCTTCGTCGAGGAGCCGGCCAAGGACAACGTGCTGTTCGGCGCGCCGAACCTCGTCTGCACGCCGCATCTGGGCGCCTCCACGCTGGAAGCGCAGGAGAATGTGGCGCTGCAGGTCGCCGAGCAGATGAGCGATTATCTCAACACCGGCGCGGTGGTGAACTCGCTCAACATGCCCAACGTCTCGGCCGAGGACGCGCCGCGGCTCGCGCCTTACCTGAAGCTGGCCGAGAATCTCGGCTCCTTCGCCGGCCAGCTCACCGAGACCGGCATCAAGGCGATCAGCGTCGAGTACGAGGGCGCCGTGGCGGCGCTCAACGTCAAGCCGCTGACTCAGGCAGTGCTGACCGGCCTGCTGCGCCCGCAGCTCGAGGCGGTCAACATGGTCAACGCGCCAATCATCGCGCGCGAGCGCGGCGTCGATGTCGCCGAGGTCAAGCACGAGCGCGACAGCGACTACCAGACCAAGATCACCGTGACAGTCACCACCGAGCGGCGCACACGCGCGGTGTCGGGTACCTTGTTCGGTGGGTCGAAGCCCAGGCTGGTGAACATCAAGGGCATCGAGATCGAGGGCGAGTTCTCGCCGCACATGCTCTACATCACCAACGAGGACAAGCCGGGCTTCATCGGCCGTCTCGGCGCACTGCTCGGCGACTCCAAGGTCAACATCGCCACCTTCCATCTCGGCCGCGACAAGCCGGGCGGCGAGGCGATCGCGTTGGTCTCGGTCGACTCGGCGATCTCGCCCGACCTGCTCACGAGACTCGCCGCGCTGGAGGGCGTGACGCAGGCCAAGGCGTTGAGTTTCTAGCCACAGGCGCCGTTGAGACGCCGCAGCTCTTGATGTATTGAGATTGGTCGCTCATTTCTAGACTGATGAACGATCCATGACCAGCATCAATATCCGCCACCAAGTCCATTATGTCCCACAACGGCCGGGGTCGCCGCGTTGTTGGGCCGCCTGCATCGCCATGGTGACGGGCCGGCGCGGCGCCGACTCGGAAGCGCTCGTCCAACAGGTCGTCGTGGAAGCGCGAACCCGGCATGTGCGTACCGCGATTTTCGGCGACAACGCCGGCTCACTGGATATTGCCGAAGGGCCAGGGAGCCTGGCGACGGGGTACGGCTTCGCCCGCTTGAGCCGCCCCAGGAATTTTCCGACAGTAGGCATGGCGGTGGCCAAAGCCGAAGTTTTCGCGACCGCGATCGCACGCGGCCCCGCGATCGCGCTGGGCCGGAAGCTTGATCGCGGCGCCGGCATGCACGAATTCCACGCCATCGTTATCAGCGGAATCAGCGGCGATCCCAAAACGCTGTTACAGTGCGATCTTTATGGCATGGACCCCCTGCCCGGCGGCGCCAACTTCAGGCACTCGGTCCAGGGCCTGCAGGGACATTTCGAGCTGCACCACCTGCTCTACCGCGGCTGACGCGTCGGCCCGGCCGTGCGGGACCGCCCTGCGGTCCGTGTCGGTCGACACCTTCCAGTGCCGCCGCCTACACTGTGGCGCATGCGTTTCGATAACGATCTGCGCGAGACGATCCGCGCCCGCCTCGCCGGCTTCGAGCGGAAGCGCCGCGACGACACCGCCAGCCTGAAGCAGGCGGCGGTGGCGATCTGCGTCGCGCTGCGCCAGGACCCCGCCGACGATTGGGGCGGGCCCGACGACGCCGCCTTCCTGCTGACGCGCCGCGCGCCCAAGCTGCGCGCCCATTCCGGCCAGCTCGCACTGCCCGGCGGTCGGGTCGATCCCGGCGAGACCATCGAGCAGACCGCGCTGCGCGAGCTCGACGAGGAGCTGGGCGTCAGCCTGGGCGGCGACGCGGTGCTGGGCCATCTCGACCCCTACCCGACGCGCTCCGGCTATCTGATCTCGCCCATCGTCGTGTGGACGCCGCGCGACACCGTGGTCAGGCCCAACCCGGCCGAGGTCGACAGGCTCTACCGCATCCCGCTCAGCGAGCTGCGCCGCCCGGACTCGCCGGAGATCTTCAACATCCCCGAAAGCGACCGGCCAGTGATCCGCCTGCCGATCCCGCTGATGAACACCGAGATCAACGCGCCCACCGCGGCGATGCTCTATCAGTTCCGCGAAGTGGCGCTGGAAGACCGCGCCACCCGCGTCGATCATTTCGACCAGCCGGTTTTCGCCTGGCGTTAGGCGTCGGGTCGAACGAAGCGAGGACTCTTCACTCCGCCGCGGCCGATGCCACCTGTCGACCGAACGTAAACCCCTCGTAGCCCTTCGCGGCGACCTCGTCGCAGCGTTTCTTGTAGCGGTCGAAGCCGCCGACATAGGGCATGAACACGCGCGGCTTGCCGGGGATGTTGGCGCCGACATACCAGGAGTTCGCCAGTGGATAGAGCGTGCTGTCGGCCACGGCGTTGACGTGCTGGACCCAGGCCAGCTCCGCTTCGGCCGTCGGCTCGACGCGATCGAGGCCCTTGTCGCGCATGTGCTTGAGGCACTCGGCGATCCAGTCGGTGTGCTGCTCGATCGAGGCGATCATCTGCGTCTTCACGCCGGGGCTGCCGGGCCCGGTGATGACGAACATGTTGGGGAAGCCCGACACCATCAGCCCGAGATAGGTCAGGGGCCCGCCTTCCCAATGATCAGCGAGCACCGCGCCGTCGGTCGTACGAATGTCGATCTCGCGCAGCGCGCCGGTCATGGCGTCGAAGCCGGTGGCGAAGACGATGGCGTCGAGCTCGTAGGCGACGCCGCTCTTCAGGCGAACGCCCGTGGGCGTGATCTCGGCGACCGGATCGCTGCGCACGTCGACGAGCGCGACGTTGTCGCGATTGTAGGTCTCGTAATAGTTCGTATCGAGGCACAGCCGCTTGGTGCCGATGGGATGATCCTTGGGCGCCAGCAGCTCGGCGGTGCGCTGGTCCTTGACGATGCCGCGGATTTTCTCGCGCACGAACTCGGAGGCCGTGTCGTTGGACTGCTTGTTCACCAGCAGGTCGGTGTAGGCGTAGAGGAAGCTGATGCTGCCGCCTTCCTGCCACTTCGCCTCATAGGCGGCGCGGCGTTCGGCGTCGGCCACGTCCAGCGCCGGCTTGGTCGGCTTGGGATGGCCGCCGATGGCGAAGGGCGTGTCGTAGGCGGCGCGGCGGCGCGCCGCGTACTCCGCCTTGTGCCTGATCTCCTTCTGCGCATCCATCGGCATGTTGTTGGCCGGCAGGCTGAAATTCGCCGTGCGCTGGAACACCGTGAGGTGCTTGGCCTGCCTGGCGATGATCGGGATCATCTGCACACCAGACGAGCCGGTGCCGATCACGCCCACGCGCTTGCCGCTGAAGTCCACGCCCTCGTGCGGCCACAGGCCGGAGTGGTACCACTTACCCTTGAAGTCGCCGATGCCCTTGAAGTCGGGTACGCGCGGCGTCGAGAGGTTGCCCGCCGCCATCACGCAGTGGCGCGCGCGGATCGTCTCGCCCTGCGCCGTGGTCAGCGTCCATTCGCCGGCGCGCGAATCGAACACCGCCGACTTGATGCGGGTGTTGAGCTGCACGTCACGGCGCAAATCGAAGCGGTCGGCGACGTGGTTGATGTAGCGCAGGATCTCCGGTTGGGTGCCGTAGCGCTCCGGCCACTTCCACTCCTGCTGCAGCTCCTCGGAGAACGAGTACGAGTATTCGAGGCTCTCGACATCGCACCGCGCGCCTGGATAGCGGTTCCAGAACCAGGTGCCGCCAATGCCCGAGCCCTGCTCGTAGGCGCGCACCGTGAAGCCCAGCCCGCGCAGGCGATGGATGGCGTAGAGACCGGCCAACCCACCGCCGACGATCGCGACATCGAGCCGGGTCGAGGAACCACCACCACCGGGAAGGGTCGAGGCATCAGGCATCGCGGGTTCTCCAGGTCATATGAACGTCCGTTTACCGCGCGCACCTGCGCCCGGCAACGTCGCCGGCCGCATCGAAGGGTTGCGTTCGCTACGAGGCCGGCAGATGCGCGCGCAGGAAGGTGCGCACCTGACGCAAGACCACGCGGATCATTTCAGGCGGCTCTTTCCACGGGTAGAGGCTCACCTCCGATCTTGGCGCCAGCCGCACCATCTCCATCGCCACCGCGAGGGGATGCGGCGGGATGTCGTCGGGCAGCACGAGCACCGGCGTCTGGCAGGCGCGCACGAAGTCGCGGCTCACGGTGAAGACGAAGTCGCCGGGCGAACGGTACATCTTGTTCAGGAACGCACTCACCATCTCCATGGTGATCGCGGGTTGCCGCTGAACGAGCGCCGGGCCCCACGCGCCCATGTTGTTGGTGTAGAACTGGTCGGGCATCTCCGGCCGATGGCCGCTGGGCTGGGTCAGCACGGCGGCGACCACGCGATCCGGCGCGCGCCGCATCAAGTTCCAGGAGAACGGGCCGCCGATGCAGTAGCCATTGACCGCGAACTTGTCGATGCCGAGATGGTCCATCAGCCCGAGATGGTCGTCGGTATAGGCATCCCAGGGCCGGTCGATCTCCAGCGGTCCCGAGGATTGCCCGTCCTTGGCGTTGCGCAGATCGGCGACGATGCAGCTGTAGCGATCCTTGAACTCCTCGACGGCGTTATAGGGCGCGCTGGTCTTCAGATTGTTGATGACCGAGTTCAGGCCGCCGCCGGGAATGATCAGCAGCGGAAAGCCCGACCCCGCCTCCTCGTAGTGGATACGGACGGCGCCTCGCTCGTAGAACGGCATGGTGGTTTCCTCCCGGGCGCCGAGCGTGCCACGATACGCGGCCACACACGAGTCACCTCAAGGGCGGATGCGTCATGCAGGACAGCAGCACCTACTGGAAGAGATCGCGCGTCGAGTTGCGCGCCGCCGGCTTCGACCCGGACAAGACGGCGAACACCAGCGCCGTGGTCACCATCGCCGCCGCCTACACCAACGCGCATCGCTGCAACAACCGGGTGCGCAGCCTCGGCGACCTGCTGATAGAGCTGCTGGGCGAGCGCGGCGGCCAGGGCTTGATCGTGGGCGCGCCGGCGGTGTCGGACGCGCTGACGCAAGGCACGCCGACCGCCGGCTACAGCCTCGTGTCGCGCGATGTCGTGGCCGACTGCTTCGAGATCGGCCACTACGCCCATCACGGCGACGCGATGATCGTGATCTCCGGCTGCGACAAGACCGGCGCCGCCGCGCTGATGCCGCTGGCGCGCACCAACGCCTTCGGCCTCGTGCTCTATCCCGGCACGTCGTCGCCCGGGAAGGTGTCGTTCGAGCCCTTCGCCAGCAAGGGCACCAACATCACCATCATGGACTACGCCGAGGGCCGCGCGGCGCAGGAGACCGGCCGCATCTCCGCCGACCAGCTGCTCGAGCTGGAGCGCAACGTGATGCCGGGCAGCGGCACCTGCGGTGCGATGTTCACCGCCAACACCATGAGCACGGTGGCCGAATCGATCGGCATGATGCTGCCGCACGGCGCCTCGCATCCCGCCGACTACGACGCCAAGAGCGACATGCATGCAGATGTGCGGGCGCAGGCCAGGGCGTCGGTGGAGGCGCTGTACCGGCTGATCGAGAAGAACATCCGTCCGCGCGACATCATGACCGAGCGCGCCTTCGAGAACGCGATCACGACCGTCTACGCCATGGGCGGCTCGACCAATATGTACCTGCACATGCTGGCCATCGCGCGCCAGGCCGGCGTGCCGATCACCATCGAGCGTATCCAGCAGATCGGCGAGCGCGTGCCGCTGATCGCCAATCTGCAGCCGCATGGTCCCTTCGCCATGACCAGCCTGCACGCCATCGGCGGCGTGCCCGTGGTGATGAAGGAACTGCTGCGCAACGGCTTCCTGCACGGCGACGTGATGACGGTCACCGGCAAGACCCTGGCCGAGAACCTCGCCACCGTGCCGACGCTCGATCAGCTTCCCAAGCAGGACATCGTCTTCCCGGTCGGCAAGCCGATCGCGGCGCCGAACAACCATATCAGCGTCTTGCGCGGCAACATCGCGCCGGAGAGCTGCGTGCTGAAGCTCTCCGGCAAGACCTTGGACAAGGGCGAGTTCCGCGGCACGGCGCGCGTCTTCGATTCCGAAGCCGACACGATGAAGGCGATCCGCGCCGGCGAGATCAAGCCCGGCACCGTGATCGTCGTGCGCAATGTCGGCCCGGTCGGCGGGCCGGGCATGCCCGAGATGGTGATGCTCACCATCCAGCTCCAGGGCCGCGGCCTGGGCGAGGACGTCGCGCTGATCACCGACGGCCGTTTCTCCGGCGTCTCGCACGGCATCCTGATCGGCCACATCTCGCCGGAAGCCGCGCGCGGCGGGCCGATCGCCGCGGTGCGCGACGGCGACACCATCGTCATCGACCCAAAGAACCGCACGCTCAACGTCGCGCTGTCCGACGACGAGATCGCGCGACGCATGAAGGAATGGCGCGCGCCCGACCTCTCGACACGCATCCGCCCCGGCTCGGTGCACGACAAGTACGTGAAGCTTGTGTCGTCAGCGCATCACGGCTGCGTGGTGTAACGCTCTCTCTGTCATCCCGAGCGTAGCGAGGGATCTAGGCTGATCCCTCGCTACGCTCGGGATGACAGCGAGCGGATCAGCCGCCCCGGCAGCGCGCCGGTGGCTTCGCCGTCGCGGTAGACGACTTCGCCGCAGACGATGGTGGCGTCGAAGCCTTCGGTGCGTTGCACCAGGCGTTTTCCGCCCGCCGGCAGATCGTAGACGATCTCCGGGCTGCGCAGCCGCAGCGCGTCGTAGTCGAGGATGTTGAGGTCGGCCTTCATGCCAGTACGCAACAGGCCGCGATCGTTCAGCCCGATCGCGGTCGCGTTGTCGGCGGTCAGGCGCTTGATGATCCACGACACCGGGAACAGCGATCCGCGGCCGCGATCGCGCGTCCAGTGGGTGATGGTGTAGCTGGTCGCGGTGGCGTCGCACATGATGCCGACATGGGCGCCGCCGTCGCCAAGGCCGAGCAAGGTGTGCGGATCGGCGATCATGTCGCGCACGACGTCGAGATTGCCGCCAGCGTAGTTGGTCACCGGCAGATAGAGAATGCCCTTCCCGCTCCGCTCCATCAGCAGGTCATAGGCGACCTTCTCCGGCGCGCGGCCTTCGCGCGCCGCGCGCGCGGCGACGCTCTTCTCCGCCGTCGGCTCGTAATCCGGCGGATCGCCCAGCGGGTACATGCGGTCCCAGCGCTCGACGCGACGGCCGCGCGAACTGCCCTCGAAAGCCTCGCCCAGCACCCGCGCGCGGAAGGCCGGATCGTTGAGATGCACCAGCCGCTCCTGGAACGGCAGATGCGCGATCTTCTTGTAGCTCGGCCGGCCCATGAACGGATTCTGCGACAGCTCGAAGCCCAGCAGCACGCTGGTCGGTCGCGAGCGGATCTGGCCGGTGATGCGCAGCCCCTCGGCGTTGGCCTCGGCGATGCGGTCGAGCAGCGCGCGCCAGTTGTCCGGCTTGGCGTCGGATTGCAGCAGGCTGATCGTCACCGGCCGCCGGGACTCGTTGGCCAGGCGGCGGAACAGCTCGATCTCGCCATCGGTCTCGAAATCAGAGACGATCTGCATCCAGCCGGTACCGACGTCACGCATCGCATGCGCGATCGCCGTCAGCTCGGCTTCTTCGGCACGCAGGGTCGGAATGTGCCGACCATCGGCCGAACGGTGGTTGAGCGTGCGCGAAGTGGAGAAGCCCAGCGCGCCGGCGCGCAGACCCTCGGCGGTGAGCTGGGCCATACGCTGGCGATCCTGCTCCGTCGCCGGCTCGCGATCGGCGCCGCGCTGGCCCATGACATAGACGCGCAACGCCGCGTGCGGCACCTGGAAGGCGACATCGGCGTCGTAGCGGCGCTGCGCGATGGCGTCGAGATAATCCGGGAAGCTGTGCCAGTTCCACGGCAGGCCTTCGCTCAGCACGACCTCCGGGATGTCCTCGACGCCCTCCATCAGGTTGATCAGCATCGCGTGCTGATCCTCGTGACAGGGCGCGAAGCCGACGCCGCAATTGCCGCACAGCACCGTGGTCACACCGTTCCAGGTCGAGGGCGACAGCCGCTCGCTCCACGTCACCTGCGCGTCGTAATGCGTGTGCAGGTCGACGAAGCCCGGCGTGACCAGCTTGCCGCGCGCGTCGATCTCCTCCTCGCCCAGCGGAATGGCGCCGCCGATCGCCGAGATTTTTCCCGAGGCGATGGCAAGATCGGCTTCGTAGGGCTCGCCGCCGGAGCCATCGACGATGGTACCGTTGCGGATCACCAGGCTGGGCGACGCGGACATGCTGGCCTCCCCGGGCGCGATGACGGACCCTATCGGCAGGATGCCTGATGCGGCAACGAGGAAGACGATGAGCGAAGCGGGATTCAGGGCGGCGGGATTCTCATGGCGCCTGCATTGCGGCCGCCAGGCCATCGAGCTGGGCATCAAGGAGGCGGTCGATCGCGCGGGCGCCAAGCGCGCCTTCGTGATCTGCTCGCCTTCAATCAACCGCAGGACCAGCACCGTGCGCCGTATCGAGGCGGCGCTGGGGCCGCTGTATGCCGGCGTGTTCGACGGCATCGAGAAGGACTCGACCTACGCCTCTGTGCTGGCCGCCAAGCAGGCGGCGGTCGCTTCCGGCGCCGACCTGTTGATCGCGGTGGGCGGCGGCAGCGTCATCGTGGCGGTGCGCGCGGTGGCGATCTTCATGGCCGAGGCGGGCGATCCATTCAAGATCATGACGCAGTACCCCGAGGGCAAGCCGGCCTACAGCCCGCGGCTGATGGCGCCCAAGCCGCCGATCATCAACATCCCGACCACGCCGACCAGCGCCATGAACCGCGCCGGCACCGGCCTGAAGAATCCCGATCTCGATCACCGCATGGAGTATTTCGACCCCAAGACGCGACCGCAGGCGCTGTTCATCGACGAGGAGGTGCTGCTGGGGACGCCGCACGACGTGATGCGCTCGACCAGCACGACGGTATTCGCCGGACTCATCGGCGCCATGGCGCAGGTCGACATGAACCCGCTGGCCGAGGCCGACGAACACCACGCCTTCCACATCGCCTTCAACGCCTATCCCAAGCTCGCCGAGCAGCCGGCCACCGCGCCGCCGCGCATCGACCTGTGCATCGCCGCCTTCCTGCAGAACCGGTCGGAGGATGACGGGCTGCGGCGGTTCCGCGGCGGCCCGTTCTCCGGCAACTACGCGGTCTCGACGTCGCTGCACGTGCGCTACCCGCATGTCGGCCAGGGCGAGTCGACCTGCGTGCTGCAGGCCTCGCGCATCCGTCTGTCCGAGTCGATCCCGCTGCCGTCGGCGCGCAAGGTCGCGCAGGCGGTCGGCGTATGGCGCGACGGCATGGACGGTAAGTTGGCCGCGCACGCTGTCGCCGACTGGCTCGAAGCGCTCTACGCCAAGATGGGCATGCCGACGAACCTGCGCCAGCTCGAGATCCCGCGTGACGACCTGAAGAACATCGCCGCCGAGACGGTGAAGAACTTCAACGCCAACGCCGGCATGCGCTCCGCCGAAGACCAGGTCGCCGACGCGCTGCGACTGCTCGAGGCGGCGTATTAGGGCCCTCTCTCCGCGAGCGGGGAGAGGGAGGGACCCGTCGCGCGCAGCGCGATGGGAGGGCGAGGGGCTGCCGCAGGTTGCGCACGGCATGGTGCGTCACCTGCGGCAGCCCCTCACCCCGACCCTCTCCCCGCAGGCGGGGAGAGGGAGCAGGCTCACACCTCACGAACACCGGCGCGGCGGCGCATGATCTGGTCGAAGGCTTCGCCGATCACGCCCACCGGCGCCGCCAGCCTCTTGAGACCATATGCGATGCCCTGGTCGCCGAGGGGATGATCTCACCGCCGGGTACGTAGTATCCTTGTCAAGTGAGCCATGGAGTATCCGATGTCGAGATCATCGCGTGCGTTGCTGACCGCCATCACCGCGGTCGCGATCCTGGCGGGGCCCGCGGCCTTGGCCGAAAACAAGGCGTCCGGTCCCGCCAAGCCGATTGGCAAGGACGCGCCCACCCCCAAGGCGTTCAAGTGGAACGTGCCTGACATGGACTCTGATCAGTCGGGCATGGCGAAGAGCAAGACCGCGCCCAAACCTGCCCGGTGACGGGGCCTCACACCTCACGCACGCCGGCGCGGCGGCGCATGATCTGGTCGAAGGCTTCGCCGATCACGCCCACCGGCGCGTCGAGCCCGGTGAACAGGTGGAAGGCGTCGCAGGCCTGGAAGACGCAGAGCTCGCGGCCGGTCATCACGCGGCAGCCGCGCTCGCGCGCCGCGAGCAAGAGCGGTGTCCATAGCGGCGTGTAGACCACGTCGGCGACCCACATCGTGGGCTTGAGCGCCGCGACCGGCACGGGGCAGCCGGTATCGGGCAGCATGCCGATCGGCGTGCCGTTGATCACGCCAGCGGCGCCGTCGAGCGCCTTGTCCACAGAGGCCACGACGGTCGCGGACAGACGACCGCCGAGCGCCGCCACCAGCGCCTCGGCCTTGGCCTTCTCGCGATCGAAGATGCGCAATTCAGGCACCTTCATGCCGGCGAGCGCGAAGCCGATGGCGCGGCCCACGCCGCCGGCGCCGATCAGCGCCACGGGGCCACCTGATACGTCGCCGATCACCTCGCGCAGCGCGCGGCCGAAGCCGGTCGAGTCAGTGTTGTGGCCGGTCAGCCTGTGATCGCGGCCGACCACCACGGTGTTGACTGCACCCAGTTCGGCGATGCCCTGTGACAGCGCATCGAGCAGCGGCACAACCGCCTCCTTGTAGGGAAAGGTGACGTTGACGCCGGCGAAGCCCAGCAGCCGCACACCATCGAGCATGGCCCGCAGATCGCCGCGATGCGCGCCGGCGCGCTCGATCAGCTGGTAGTGCGTGCGCAGGCCCAACGCGGCGCCGGCGCTCTGGTGCATATGCGGCGCGGCGGAACTCGCGATCGGCGCGCCGATCAGGCCGAGCAGCAGGGATTTCGGCGTTGGGTTCGGTGGACGGGCCGCGTCGGTCATGGCGGCCACACTAAAGCGCTTCCTCAGTGGATTGAATCTCCCTGTCGTTGCGAGCGCCGCTGTCATCCCGAGCGGAGCGAGGGATCCAGGTTCAGCCTGGATCCCTCGCTCCGCTCGGGATGACAGCGAGGCGGGGTGGAGACAATTCGATTGTCCGCAGCCATTGTCCCTATTCGATCCATCGAATAAAACGCTGCCAATCGCGACACTCGCCCCACACTTTGGAAATTGTCACCATGACAATCCGCAAGCAGCGCCCGAGCTGGAAGCCGGTGGTCGAAGGCGCCACCACGCCGCTCTACCTGACCATCGCCAACCAGCTGGCCGCCGACATCGCCTCGGGCAAGCTCGAGCCGCACACGCGCCTGCCGACCCATCGCGACCTCGCCTGGGATCTGGGCTGCACGGTGGGCACGATCACGCGCGCCTATGCCGAGGCCGAGCGGCGCGGGCTGATCCATGGCGAGGTCGGCCGCGGCAGCTTCGTGCGCCCGCCAGCGCTGCCCTATCCCGAGCCGGTGGCGCCGCGCTCGATCGCCAACCCGACGGGCGATCCGCGCGCGCGCACCGACGCGCCAACGAGCAACGTCATCGATCTCGCCATGAACTGGCCCTCGCCGGCGGGCGAGGACGAAAAGATGCGCGAGACCCTGCGCGCCATCGCCAGCGGCAACGACATGGCCTCGCTGCTGGAGTTCACGGGACGGCTGGGCGTGCCGCGCCATCGTGACGCCGGCGCCGCTCTGCTCAACCGCCGCTACCAGATGCTGCCCAAGCCCGAGCGGCCGGCGCTCGATCCGTCGCGCGTGCTGATCGCCGCCGGCACGCAGCACGCGCTGATGATCGCGCTCGCCGCGCTCGCGGCACCGGGCGACGCGGTGCTGGTCGAGGACCTCACCTATCCCGGCATCGTCTCGCTCGCGCGACTGATGCGGCTGCGCCTGAAGCCGGTGGCCTGCGACGCCGACGGCCCGCGGCCCGAGGCGCTCGAAGCCGCCTGCCGCACCGGCGACGCGCGCGCCTTCTACATCGTGCCGACGCAGCACAACCCCACCGGCCGCACCATCAGCGAGACGCGCCGTCGGCGCCTGGCCGAGATCGTCAGGCAGTACGACCTGCCGACGGTCGAGGACGACGTCTACGGCTACTTCCCGCTCGACGCGCCGCCGCCGCTGGCCGCTTTCGCGCCGGAGCAGACCATCCATCTCGCGGGCCTCTCCAAGATGGGCGCGCCTGGCCTGCGCATCGGCTTCATGCATGCGCCGCCGCGCCTGCTGGGACGGCTGAGCGCCGCGATGGCGGCGGCGAGCTGGACCGCGGCGCCGATGATGGCGGAGATCGCCGCGCGCTGGATCGAGGACGGCACGCTCGACGAGCTGCTGCGCCGCAAGCGCGAGGAAGCGCGCAAGCGGCAGGAGATCGCGGTGCAGATCTTCGCCAACGCCGGCGTCGACGTCGATACCGGCGCCGTTGTTCCCCCCTCTCCCCGCAAGCGGGGAGAGGGTCGGGGTGAGGGGCTGCGGCTGGTCGAGATCGGCACGCCGATCGCGCGCCTATCCAGCGGCGCCGTCTCGACGCCCACCGCCGCGGTGTCACGCCCACCGGCCGACGACCCGCGCCGCGCCAAGCTCTTCCTGCCCGCCGCCTGCTTCCACGCCTGGCTCACGCTGCCCGAACCCTGGCGCGCCCGCGACTTCGCGTCCGAAGCCGAGGCGCTGGGCGTACGCGTCACCCCGGCCGACGCCTTCGTCAGCGGCCGCGCCGAGGCACCGCACGCGGTGCGGCTCTGCCTGGGCAACATCGCGGATCGCAAGGACATGAAGCGGGGGGTCGAGGTGCTGGCGCAGTTGCTGTCGGTGCAGGTCGTGGGGCAGCGGGTGGTGGTATGATCAGCGCGCCTGCGGCGTATGATGGTCGTAGGTAGATCGGTCCCAACTTCGTATCCCGACCATTGTCCACTCACAGGCAGAAAGGAAATCGGTCGTCGGTTGACGTGGTCGTCCTGCGCTCTAGGCTCGCGGCCATCGCATCGTCGCACATTCGGAACCAACCACCATGCGTCGCCGTCAGTTCGCGTCCGCCCTCGCCGTCTCCCCCATCGGCCTCAGCTTTCCCGCCACCGCGCAAGCCTGGCCCACCAAGCTGATCCGCGTGATCGTGCCCTTCGCCCCCGGCGGCTCGGGCGACATCACCTCGCGTCTGGTCGGCGCCCAAATCGAGAAGGCCACCGGCCAGTCGGTCGTGGTCGAGACCAAGCCCGGCGCCAACGGCATCATCGGCACCGAGGCGGTGAAGAACGCAGCGCCCGACGGCTACACCATCCTGCTGTGCACGACCTCCACGAACTCCGCCAACGTGGCGATGTTCAAGACGCTGCCCTACGACCCGGAGAAGGACTTCACGGTGTGCGGCGTGTTCGGCTCGAGCGGCGCCTATCTGCTGGTACGGCCCGACGCGCCTTACAAGACGCTGCCGGAGTTCGTCGCCCACGCCAAGGCCAACCCGGGCAAGATCTTCTATGGCCACTTCAACGCCTCGAGCCAGGTGCCGGGCGCGCTGTTGCAGCGCATGGCCGGCATCGAGATGACGGCGGTGCCCTACAAGGCGATCGGCAATTGCTTCAACGACATCATGGGCGGGCAGATCCAGGCGATGTTCGTCGACACGACCGCGGGCGCCAGCCACGTCAACCAGGGCCAGCTGCGGCCGCTGGGCGTGACGCGGCCCAAGCGCTGGGACAAGCGGCCCGACGTGCCGGCGATCGCCGAGTTCTATCCCGGCTTCGAACTCACCGGCTTCCTCGGCATGGCCCTGCCGGCGGCGACGCCCAGGCCGATCTGCGAGCGGCTCAACACGCTGATCAACGCCGCGATCCTCTCGCCCGAGGTCAAGGACCGGCTGGAGAGCTTCGGCTTCACGCCCCAGGCGATGACCCTGGACGAGTGCGCGGCGTTCTCCCGGGCCGAGCGCGAGAAATGGCGGCGCTACGTCGAGATCGCCGGCATCGAGAAGCAGTGAGCCGCGCGCCCTCTTCACCGGGCCTGTGACGACACGCCGCCAAGTCGTGGCGCTTCGCCCTGTTTTCGCCACCCCGGACCGCCTATCTTGGGCCATGGCTTCCGCCCCCGAGGCTCGGCTCGACCCGGTCTTATCGCTGGCGCCCCCGCCGGCGACGCCCGAGGAGCCGTTGTCGCCCGACCCGACCATCGCCGCCGCCGTGCCCGACGCGGCCGAGGTCGCCTCGTCGGCCGCCCTGCCGACGGCGCCGTCGGGCTTCCCCGTCCTGGGCCTGATCGCCGCCGTCACCGCCCATGCGCTGATCGCCGGCGCCTTCTACGCCCTGATGCTGCACGAGCCGCCGGAGGAGGCGAAGCCGCCCGCCGACCTGTTCGAGATCGTGCTGGCCGAGGACGTGGCCGGCCGCCCCGACGGGAGCGCCCGGCAGGCGCCCGACGGCGCACCCCGGCCCGACGTGCTGCAGGATCCCGACGCGCGCGCGCCGACCGAGCCGGCCGACCAGCCGGCCACCGACCCGGTGACGGCGCCGCACCGGCCGACCCAGCCGCCCTCTTTCGACGCCATGCCGATGCCGCCGGCACCGCCGCCGGTGCCGACCACGGCCGACGCCTGGACGCCGCGCGTGCAGCCTTCGGTCGCCCTGCCGCTGCCGGCCACCGAGCCCAGGACCGCCGACCTTCAGACCGCGCCCAAGGCCGAGCCCGCCAAGCCGACGCCCGCGCCCAAGCCGGTCGCGACACCGGCCAAGCCGCCGGCGCCCGCACCGACGCCGCCGGCCCCGCCGCCCTCGACCCAGGCCGCCGCGCCGCCCGTGCCGCCCCGGCCCACGATGCAGCGCTCGGTCGATTTGCGCGATGTCGCCGGCCTGGCGCCCAGCCGGACCACGCCGGCCGGCTCCTCGACCGGCAGCGCCGAGGAAGCGAACTACGCCAGCCTGCTGTTCCGCGCCATCGACCGGGTGCGCTTCTATCCCGTGGGCGCGCGCGATCGCGGCGAGCAGGGCCGCGTCGTGCTGCGCGTCACCATCGCCGCCGACGGCCGCCTGCTCGACGCCTTCATCGCCCAGGGCAGCGGCTATCCCGACCTCGACGCCGCGACCATCGACATGGCGCGCCGCGCCGCGCCCTACCCGCCGCTGCCCCGCGCGCTGGGTGCGGAGCGCGCCTCGTTCAACGTCCCGGTGATCTTCGGCATCCGCCGACTCTGATCGCCCTTTTGTCGCAAAGAGTACCCACATGGCCACCACCGCCCGCATCACCTGGGTCCAGGACGCGCTGTTCACGGCCGAGTCGGGCAGCGGCCACACCATCACCATGGACGGCTCGCCCGATGTCGGCGGCCGCAACCTCGCGGCGCGGCCGATGGAGATGGTGCTGATCGGCATGGGCGGCTGCACCGCCATCGACGTCGCCTCGATGCTGCGCAAGCAGCGCCAGGACGTACGGGATATCATCGTCGAGCTCGAGGCCGAGCGCGCCGAGGATCATCCGAAGGTGTTCAACAAAGTGAAGCTGGTCTACCGCGTGCGCGGCAAGAAGCTCAACCGCGCGCTCGTCGAGCGCGCGGTGGCGCTGAGCGACGAGAAGTACTGCTCGGCCACGGCGATGATCCGCAAATCGGCCGACGTCACGCACGAGATCGTGCTGGAAGAGGTCGCCTGATGGCGCCCCGCCGATGACCGCGCCGCGTCGCCCCGCCTATCCGCCCTTCGCCGGTGTCTCGGCGCACGCGGACCGGCCGTGGGTGATGGGCGTGATCAATGCCACGCCGGATTCCTTTTCAGATGGCGGCCTGCGGCTCGATCCGGGTCGCGCCATCGCCGACGCGCTGCAGATGATCGAGGACGGTGCCGACTTCATCGACGTCGGCGGCGAGTCGACGCGGCCGGGCGCCAGCGAGGTCTCGGTCCGCGAGGAAATTCGCCGCATCCTGCCGATCGTCACGGGGCTCACGCGCCAAGCGGTGCCGGTCTCGATCGACTCGCGCCGTGCCGAAGTGATGGCCGCCGCGCTCGACGCCGGCGCGCGCATCGTCAATGACACCTCGGCGCTGCGCGACGATCGCGCCTCACTGCGGCTGGTCGCCAGTCGCGGTTGCGGCGTGATCCTGATGCATCGCCGCGGCACGGCGGCCGACCGCTACCGCGGCGAGGCCTACACCGATGTGGTCGCCGACGTGCGCGACTTCCTCGCGCGTCGCGTCGCCGAATGCCTCGCCTCAGGCATCGCGACCAAGAATATCGCCGTCGACCCTGGAGTAGGCTTCGGCAAGCTGCCGACCGAGGGCTACGATCCCGACCAGAATCTGCGGCTGATCGCCGGCATCCCCGAGCTGGCGGCGCTCGGCCATCCCGTGATGATCGGCGCCTCGCGCAAGAATTTCGTCGGCCATGTCAGCGGCGAGCCCGACCCGGCGAAGCGCTTGGGCGGCTCGCTGGCGCTGGCACTCGAGGCCGCGCGGCGTGGTGCGGCGATCCTGCGCGTGCACGACGTGCGCGAGACGGTGCAGGCGCTGAAGACAGTCGCCGCACTGAGCGCGATCGACGATGCGTAGGTGACCTACTTCACCGCGCGCAGCACGTACTGGTTCAGGATCTCGCCGATCACGGCGCCCTGCTGCGGATTGCGGTACATACCGGCCGTCGTCGCCACGACCAAGTCGAATTCAGGAACGATGAAGAGGCGCTGGCCGCCCCAGCCGAAGCCCGCGACCCACTTGACCTCGCGGCGATCGACAAGGCTACGTCCGAGCCACCACTGGTACCCATAGAAGTAGATTCCAGCGCCAGTGATGTGCCCGCTGGTCGACTCCGCGATCCATGCCGCGGGCACGACCTCGCGGCCGTTCCACTGGCCCTTCGCCAGCACGACCTGGCCGAGCTTCAGCATGTCGCGCGGCCGCATGCGCGCGCCCGAGGCAGCGGCCGGCGGCTTGCCCGGAACACCGAGCCATTCGAAGTCGGTGATGCCCAGCGGCGCCAGCAGCGCCTCGCGCGCGAATCGGTCGAGCGGCTGGCCGGTGGTCTTGCGGATGACGGCGCCGAGCAGCGCGGTCGCGCCGCCGCTGTAGTTGTAGACGCGTCCCGGCGGCGCGACGATCGGCTGCTCCAGCGCAAAGCGCTCGCCATCGGCGGCCGTGATCATGCGGATCTCGCTGTTGGCCGGATTACTGTAGGGGACGGTCTCGTCCCACGCCACGCCCATCGACATGGTCAGCAGGTGACGCAGGGTGATGCGCCGACGCTCGGGCGTATCGAGATCGGCATGCTCGGGGAAGAACTTCATCACCGACTCGTCGACGCCGGCGATCTTGCCACGCTGGATCGCCAGGCCGACGAGCAGCGAGGTCAGGCTCTTGCTGACCGAGCGCAGATCGTGGCGTGTCTCGGCGTCGAACTTCACCTCGCCCTGAGAGCGGCCCCAGATTTCGTCGGCGCCGGTGAAGTATCGCTCGAAGACGAGCTTGCCCGATCGCGCCACAACGACGCCGTGCACGTTGGCGTCGGGCCAGTTACGCAGACGGTCGACCATCGCGCAGAGCACGTCGCCGTCGAGGCCCATGGATTGCGGCACCGCCACCGCCCAGCCATCGTCGCGCGCGATCGGTGTCGGGCAATCGGCGGCACGCACGCCGCCGGCCAGCGCGATGCTGAACAGAAGAGCGAGCGCGGCGCAGCGGCGGATCATCACGATCTCCTACTCAGCGGCGACCGGCGCGGCAGCGGCGATGGTGTCGCACAGGCCGGCGACAGTGCGCTCGACCCGCGCCGCGTCGTCGCCCTCGGCCATGACGCGGATCAGCGGCTCGGTGCCGGACGGACGCACCAGCACGCGGCCGCCTTCGCCCAGCGCGGCGTCGGCCTCGAGGATGGCGCGTACCACATGCGAGAGGTCGAGCACGCGCCGCGCGCTGACATCGGGCGGCAGGCGCACGTTGCGCAGCAGTTGCGGCACCGGATCGAATCGACGGCAGACCTCCGACACCGGCTTGCCCGCGCGCATCACGGCGGCCAGCACCTGCAGCGCCGCGACCAGCCCGTCGCCGGTGGTCATGATGTCGGTCATGATCAGATGACCGGACTGCTCGCCGCCGAAATTGTAGCCGGCCACCCGCATGCGCTCGAGCACGTAGCGGTCGCCTACCGCCGTGCGCTCAAGCTTCAATCCGCGGCCGGCGAGGAAGCGCTCGAGACCGAGATTGGACATCACCGTGCCGACGATGCCGCCGCCGGTCAGCCGGCCCTCCTCGTGCCAGGTCGCCGCGATGGTCGCCATGATCTGGTCGCCGTCGACCAGCGCGCCGCGCTCGTCGACCAGCACCAGGCGATCGGCGTCGCCGTCGAGCGCGACGCCGAGATGGGCGCCTTCCCTGACCACCGCGTCGATCACGGCTTGCGGATGGGTCGAGCCGCAGCCGTCGTTGATGTTCACGCCATTGGGCGCGACGCCCAGCGGAATCACCGTGGCGCCCAGCTCCATCAGCACGCGCGGCGCCACGCGATAGGCCGCGCCGTGGGCGCAATCGACGACGATCTTCAGCCCGTCGAGCTCCATGCCGCGCGGCACGGTCGACTTCACCGCCTCGATATAGCGGCCGCCGGCGTCCTCGATGCGCCGCGCGCGGCCGATGCGCTCGGACGGCGCGCGACGGGTCGCGGGATCGGACTCCATGATGGCCTCGATCTCGCTCTCGATCTCGTCGCTGAGCTTGAAGCCGTCGGGGCCGAAGAACTTCACGCCGTTGTCGTGGAACGGGTTGTGTGAAGCGGAGATCACCACGCCGAGATCGGCGCGCATCGAGCGCGTCAGATGGCCGACGGCCGGCGTCGGCAGCGGGCCGACCAGCAGCACGTCCATGCCGATCGACAGGAAGCCGGCGGTCAGCGCCTGCTCGATCATGTAGCCGCTGAGCCGCGTGTCCTTACCGATCAGCACGAGATGGCGATGCTCGCCGCGCACAAAGCGCGCGCCCGCCGCCATGCCCAGACGCAGCGCCGTCTCCGCCGTCATCGGCTCGAAATTGGCGCGCCCGCGCACGCCGTCGGTTCCGAAAAGCTTCCGTGCCATCGGCGCAAGGTACGCCCGCGCGCGGGCCAAGCCAATGCGGCATCGCGGACGCGAGCCCATGGACTTTGACCTTGTCGCGCACGACCGCGTGCGGACACTCTAGCCGGCGCGTCGAAAGGACAACGATATGGATCGCATGGAAGCGTTCATTCGCGGCATGCCCAAGACCGACCTGCACATGCATCTCGAGGGCAGCCTCGAGCCGGAGGTGCTGATCCGCCTGGGCGAGCGCAACAAGCGGCGGCTGCGCTGGAAGACCGCGCAGGAGCTGCGCGCCGCCTACGAGTTCCAGGATCTCCAGTCATTTCTCGACCTCTATTACGAAGGCTGCCAGGTCCTCGTCGAGGAAGCGGACTTCTACGAGATGACGCGCGCCTATCTGCGCGCGGCGCACGCCGAGAACGTGATTCGCGCCGAGGTCTTTCTCGGGCCGCAGAGCTTCACGGACAAGGGCGTCGCCATCGCGGCGGTGCTCGACAGCACGCTCGAGGCGATGGACGACGCCCGGGCGGAAGACGGCATCAGCTGCGGGTTGATCGTCAGCGCCCAGCGTCACCGAACGGAACAGGATGCGCTCGATCTTCTCGAGCAGGTGCGCCCCTGGTTTGGACGCATCCTCGGTATCGGCATGGGCGGCGCCGAGAAAGGTAATCCGCCGTCCAAGTTCCGCCGCTTCTTCCGGGCGTGCCGGCGCGAGGGACTGCGGATCACGATCCATGCCGGCGAGGAGGGCCCGGCGTCCTACGTGCGCGAGGCCGTCGAATTGCTGGGCGTCGATCGCGTCGATCACGGCGTGGCCTGCGTCGATGACCCCGAGCTCATGCGCGAGATGGCCGAGCTCGATATCCCGCTCACCGTGTGCCCGATCTCCAACCTGCGCCTCAAGGGCGTGCCGTCGCTCTCGGCCCACCCGCTCAAGAAGCTGATGGACGCCGGCCTGCACGTAACGGTCAATTCCGACGACCCCTCCTACTTTCGCGGCTATGTCAGCGACAACCTCGTCGAATGCCAGCGCGCGCTCGGCCTTACGGCCGAGGAGATCGTTTCCCTCGTGCGCAACGGCTTCATCGCCGCCTTCATCGCGCCGGCCGAGCGTAGGGCGGCGTTGGCCAGGCTCGACACGTATGTGAGCGGCTTCGACTGGGGCCGATAGCGGGGGCTGGATTTCGGCCGGGCGATGGCCCATGACAGCCGCCAAGGAGAACGCTCATGAAGGGACGCGTGCTGATCGTCGCCGGCTCGGATTCAGGCGGCGGCGCCGGCATCCAGGCCGACATCAAGGCGGTGACGGCGCTGGACGGCTTCGCCATGACCGCGATCACCGCGCTAACGGCGCAGAACACGTTGGGCGTCCATGGCGTGGTCGGAGTCGAGCCGGCCTTCGTCGCGCAGCAGATGGAGGTCGTGCTGACGGACCTCGGTGCCGACGCGCTGAAGACCGGCATGCTGGCCTCGCCCGACGTCATCGTGACGGTGGCCGAGTCGATCGCGCGCCACGCCGCCGAGAAGCCGCTGGTGGTCGACCCGGTCATGGTCGCCAAGGGCGGCCATCGCCTGCTGCAGGAAGCGGCCGAACGCACATTGATCGCCCAGCTGCTGCCTCTGGCCACCATCGTGACGCCCAACGCGCCGGAGGCCGAGGTGCTGGTCGGCTTCCCGATCAAGGACGAGGACGACATGCGCGCCGCCGGCGCGGCGCTGATCGCCATGGGCCCGCGCGCGGCGCTGATGAAGGGCGGCCATCTCAACGAGGACGCCAGCGAGGTCGTCGACCTGCTCGTTACGTCGACGGGCGTGCAACGCTTCACCCATCGCCGCGTGCCGACCAAGCACACACACGGCACCGGCTGCACCCTCGCCTCGGCGATCGCCTGCGGCCTGGCGCAGGGCATGGCGCTCGCCGATGCCGTCGCCCGCGCCCGCGACTACGTGCGCCGCGCCATCGAGACCGCGCCCGGCTTCGGCGCCGGCCACGGCCCGCTCAACCACGCCGTGACGCTCGATGCCGACTGGCGACGCTGAAGCCGTCTTGTCGTCCTGAGCGCGGCGAAGGACCTCGCGGCGATGGGGTCAAGCGCAAGCGGCGCCGGAGATCATCCGGCGCCGCCATTCCCTGTTTCTTCGATCGCCCAGTCCTTCGCCGCGCTCAGGACGACGGGGCGAGTCACGCCCCCGGCTGAGGCGCCGGATCGCCGGCGTCGCGTGGCGGGGTCGGGCCGCTGGTCGGCACCGAGGCGCGCCGCGGCTTGGTGCCGGGCGTGCCGCTGGGCGCGCCAGGGTCATCGCGCACGATCTTCTCGCCACGCAGCAGTGCGTTGACCTCTTCCCCGGAGAGCGTCTCGTATTCGAGCAAGCCCCTGGCCAAGGCCTCGAGATCGGTGCGGTGCTCGGTCAGGATGGTTCGCGCCTTGGTCTCGCCTTCCTCGATCAGGCGACGCACTTCGTCGTCGATGATCTGCGCCGTGGCTTCGGAGATGTTCTGCGTCTGGGTCACCGAGTGGCCGAGGAAAACCTCCTGCTCGTTGGCCTGGTAGCGCACGCGACCCAGCTTATCCGACATGCCATAGGCGGTGATCATGGCGCGCGCCATCTGCGTCGCCTGCTGGATGTCGGAAGCGGCGCCCGTGGTGACATTCTCCTCGCCGAAGACGATCTGCTCAGCGACGCGGCCACCAAACACGATCGCCAGCCGCGATTCCATGAACAGCTTGCTGTAGCTGAGCGAATCGCGCTCCGGCAGCTGCATGGTCACGCCCAGAGCGCGGCCGCGCGGGATGATCGTCACCTTGTGCAGCGGATCAGCCTTCGGCACATGCAGCGCGACCAGCGCGTGGCCGGCCTCGTGATACGCAGTCAGCCGCTTTTCCTCCTCGGTCATCGCCATCGAGCGGCGCTCGGTGCCCATCAGCACCTTGTCCTTGGCGTATTCGAGGTCGATCATCGTCACCAGGCGTTTGCCCAGGCGGGCGGCGCGCAACGCGGCCTCGTTGATCAGGTTGGCGAGATCGGCGCCGGAGAAGCCCGGCGTGCCGCGGGCGACGACGCGGGGATCGACGTCGGGCGCGATCGGCACCTTGCGCAGGTGGACCTTGAGGATCTTCTCGCGCCCGCCGATGTCGGGATTGGGCACCACGACCTGGCGGTCGAAGCGGCCGGGCCGCAGCAGCGCCGGATCGAGCACGTCGGGCCGGTTGGTGGCGGCGATCAGGATCACGCCCTCGTTGGCCTCGAAGCCGTCCATCTCGACCAGCAGCTGGTTCAACGTCTGCTCGCGCTCGTCGTTGCCGCCGCCGAGGCCAGCGCCGCGGTGACGGCCGACGGCGTCGATCTCGTCGATGAAGATGATGCAGGGCGCGTTCTTCTTGGCCTGCTCGAACATGTCGCGCACGCGCGAGGCGCCGACGCCGACGAACATCTCGACGAAGTCCGAGCCGGAGATGGTGAAGAACGGCACGTTGGCTTCGCCGGCGATGGCGCGCGCCAGCAAGGTCTTGCCAGTGCCCGGCGGGCCGACCAGCAGGCAGCCCTTGGGGATCTTGCCGCCCAGGCGCTGGAATTTCTGCGGGTCCTTGAGGAAGTCGACGATCTCCTCGAGCTCGCCCTTGGCCTCGTCGATGCCGGCGACGTCGTCGAAGGTGACCCGCCCGTGCTTCTCGGTCAGCAGCCGCGCGCGGCTCTTGCCGAAGCCCATGGCACCGCCGCGGCCGCCGCCACCCTGCATCTGTCGCATGAAGAAGATGTAGACGCCGACCAGGATCAGCAGCGGCAGCCAGTTCACCAGCATGCCGCCGAGATTGACCGTCTCCTCGGCAGGGCCCGCTTCGATGCGGTCGACCTTGCCCTCGAGCCGCTCGACCAGCCGACCGTCATTGGGCGCGTAGCTGGTGAACCCGCCCGCGCCGCGGGCGCTGTCGCGGAAGGTGCCGGTGATCGTGGCACCGTTCTGGCCGCTCAGGATCTTGACCGAGGCGACCTGCCCGGCATCGACCGACTTCAGGAAGTCGGAGTAGGAGATCTGCGACATGCCGCTGCGCCCCACGCCGCCCTGGAAGACGGTGTAGAGCAGTACCAGCAGCAGCGCGATCACGACCCAAAGGGCCGCATTGCGATTGAACATGGGGTGACGTTCGTCCGTTGCTCGGGAAGTTCCGCTATCGCTTCACTAATTGGGCTTCGTCGGCGGCAAAACAAGGAAAAAACAATGCGCCCAGCAGCGGCCGGCGCGGGCGAAACACCGCGACGGGCAGGAATTTAGAGAGCGCAATCGGGGGTGCCGCGGCGCCCTGACCGGCCCCGGGCAGTACCGGCTGGACCAGGGCGGCGGCCGCCCCGCGCAGCACCAGGGGCACCACCCGCTCGTCCCAGCGCACCGCGGGCGAGCCCGCGAGGATCACCGACAGGCCTGTGGTCGCCGGCCACGCGGCCTCGGCGGCCGGCCGCCAGCGCGCCACATCGGGCTCGGCCAGCGGCGCCAGGGGATAGGCATTGGCGATCACCGACGGCAGCCGCGCCCGCTTGAGGTTCTGGCTCACCGACAGCGGATAGAGCCTGAGGATGGCCTCGGTCTGCCAGCCCCTGCCGGGCACGCCGTGCCGGCCGGTCCATTCATCGGTCAGCGACAGCCCGCCGCCGGCCGGGATGCGCTCGCCGACCAGGAAGCGCCCATCCCACTCCATCGACGAATCGCCGCGCCACTCGGCGCGATCGTGGATCGAGGCGGCCTCGCGCGCCACCAGCCACTGGTTGCCGCGCCAGACGATACGACAGCCGCCGACCGTCGTGCCCGGGGGCGGCTCAGCCGACGCCCTGCCGGCCTTGGGGGCGTTGGCACGCAGATGCTCGAGCGCGGCCACCAGCCGCTCGCCGCGCGGCTCGTGTTCGCCCCCCGACACCATGGCGACAATGCGCGACAGGGCGTTCGCCGCCACCGCCTTGGGCAAAGCGCGCAGCGCCTGGGGATCGACGAACACCGCGCCCAGGGGATGCGGCTGGGCCAGATCGATCAGGGCCTCAGCGACGGCGCGTTCGTTGATCACCCGCTTGGCGGCCGCCTGGTCGACGCGTCGCAACAGCGAGTCGCGCGGCGACGGCAGGCCCTCGATGCGCAGCCGGGCGCGGCGATAGGCCGGATCCTGGTTGCTCGGATCGTCGATCCAGGGCTGGCGCCGCGCCTTCAGCGTCGCCGACAGCCGCGCGCGCGGCACCGGCAGCAAAGGCCGCAGCACGCGCACCTCGGGGAACTCGACGCAGGCCGACATGCCGGCCAGCCCGTCGGGACCGCTGTCGCGTTCCTTACGCAGCACATAAGTCTCCGCCTGGTCGTCGGCCTGATGCGCCAACAGCAGATGCAGCACGCCCTGCTCGCCGCACCAGTCACGCAGGATGCGATAGCGCCGCGCCCGCGCCGCCTCCTGCAGGCCCGAACTCGGTCGGCGCTGCCAGCGCAGGCGGAAGACATGGGCCTCGATGCCGATCGACGCCAGGCTCAGGCGCACCTGCTCGGCTTCGGCCGCGCTCTCGGGACGCAGCGCATGGTCGACCACCAGCGCCACCAGCTCGCCGCCGCGCTGACGCACCCATTCGCGCGCCAAGAGCGCCAACGCCAGCGAGTCGCGCCCGCCGGACACCGCCACGGCCAAGCGCGGGCGCCCTTCGAACGGCTCGAACGGCCGCATCAGCGCGGCGAATTCCACCGCGCCGACAGGCGGCTCGTCGTCCTCGATTCTCGTCTTTGCCCCGGCCATCGCCGCATCATGCGGGACGGCCGGCCCGCCGCCAAGGCGTTACCTTTCCCCGAGGGAAGGGAAACTCAACCGCAATTGCTGCGCTGGCGCTCGGCGGCGACGCGGCGTTTGATGATATCGGCCGAGTTGGGGAAGAGCTGGTTGAGCTGGCCATAGACCGTGCATGCCTGCTCCGTCTTGCCCTGGGCCTGCAGCGACATGCCGAGCTTGAGCAGGCTGTCGGGCGCCTTGGGGCTGCGCGGATAGGTCTTGTAGGCCACGGCGAAGGCCGAGGCGGCGCCATTGTAGTCCTTGCGAGCGTAATGGGTCTCGCCCAGCCAGTATTGCGCGTTGCCGGTCAGGGCGTGCTGCGGATAGCGCTGGATGAAGCCGCGCAGCGCGCGTTCGGCGCCGGCGTAGTCGTTGCGCCCCATCAGATCGAGCGCCTCGTTGTAGGCGCTCTCCGGCCCGCCCATCGCCGGCGGGTTCAACGGTACCCCGCCGCCCGGCTGTGGCGGCGCGGCGGCGGTCTGCGGACCGGGCGGGGCGAGGTTGCGCGGGCCGCCCGGCTCACCGCCCGGCGGCGGGCCGGCCACCGGGCGTGGCGCGGGGGGGCGGGCACCGCCCCGGCCACCTTCGACCTGCTGCAGGCGGTAGTCGTAATCCGTCTGCATCTTCTCGATGGTCTGGTTGAGCTGCTGGATCTGGCGCTGCAGCCGCTCGATCTGTCCGGTCTGCTGGGTCAGCAGCCGTTCCATCTCGTTGAGACGGTCGTCGTAGTATTGGCCGCGGCCGCTTTGCGCCGCGGCGAGGCCGGCGGCGCCGACCATCAGCGGCAGGGCCAGAAGGCCCGCCGCGAGCCACCTCGACATCCGATCGCTCCGTCGCGCGAGGCCGCGCCAGGGGGATCGGCGCGCCCATTCGATACCCGAACTATCCATGGCCGCACGCTCGCAGGCAACTGCGCCGAAAGCGTGGCGCGGGCTCGCCCGCCTCGTGGCTTTCGCCGTTGGCGCCGCGTCGTGTCAGCGGCGCGGCCTCAAGAAACGAAAGACGCCGGCTGGCGTGTGCCAGCCGGCGCTATCCGGAGTCGCGCGAGCGACTATTGCAGCGTGGTCACGCCGCGGCGGTTGCGCGACCAGGCGCCTTCGTCGGAGCCGACCACTTCGGGGCGCTCCTTGCCGTAGCTGATGGTCTTCATACGGGTGGCCGGCAGGCCCTGCGCGGCGAGGTAGCTGGAGATCGTCTGGGCGCGGCGGGCGCCCAGCGCCAAGTTGTACTCGCGCGTGCCGCGCTCGTCGGCATGGCCTTCCACGGTGACGGCGTAGTTGGTGTACTGCTTCAGCCAGGTGGCCTGCTTGGTCAGCGTCTCGCGCGCGTCGGGGCGCAACTGCGAGCTATCGAGGTCGAAGAACACGCGATCGCCGACCACCTGCTGGAACTCGGCGACCGAACCGGGCGCCGCCCGGCCAGTGGCCGCGGTGTCGGGGCGGTCTGGGTTGGTGCAAGCCGCTGCAAGCAGGATGACGCCGACGGCGCCGAGCATCTTCAATCGCATTGTTTTCTCTCCTGCGCGACAGCGGGGGCGCCGCCACGTCTCTTCACGCTTGGGACGGTCAGTTAAAATGGGTAACCGTCTTACCCACGCCTTCCTCATGTGACTCGAACTACGCGCCACACCCCGGGCAGCATCTAGTCCGGAGCGGGTACTGTTTCAAGATGCCACTATCTTGCCTCAATTGCCATAGTTCTGCCCTATTGTGGAATAAGCGGCGACCAGGCGGGATCGGAGGCATCGCCGGCGGTTGGGACAGGCCGCAGGTTCTGGCCCGTGATATCGACCATGAACAGGCGCACCGCGCCGGCCTGACCGCGCGCGTTGGGCGCCTGGCGGAAGAACATCAGATAGCGGCCATTGGGCGCCCAGGTCGGGCCCTCGTCGAGATAGCTGGTCGCCAGCACGCGCTCGCCGCTGCCGTCGGGCCGCATGACGCCGATCGAGAAGCTGCCACCATCCTGCTTGGTAAAGGCGATGTAGTCGCCGCGCGGCGACCATACCGGCGTCGTGTAGCGGCCGGTGCCGAAGCTGACACGGGTCGGCTCGCCGCCGCCGGCGCTCATGACATAGATCTGCTGGCTGCCGCCACGATCGGAGTTGAAGACGATCTTGTCGCCTTCGGGCGAGAAGCTCGGCGAGGTGTCGATCGCGGGATGGTTGGTGAGCCGGTTGATCGAGCGCGAGCGCACGTCCATCACATAGATGTCGGAGTTGCCGTCGCGCTCCAGGCTCATCACCACGCGGTTGCCGTCGGGTGAGAAGCGCGGCGCGAAGGTCATGCCGGGGAAGTTGCCCAGCAGCTCCTGACGCGCGCTGTCGACGTTCATGATGTACACGCGCGGCGAGCCGCCCTGATAGGACATGTAGACGATCTCCTGCAGCGTCGGCGAGAAGCGCGGCGTGAGCACCAGCGAGCGGCCGTCGGTGAGGAAGCGGTTGTTGGCGCCGTCCTGGTCCATGATCGCGAGCCGCTTGACGCGGGCGTTGCCCGGGCCGCTTTCGGCGACGTAGACGACGCGGGTATCGAAGAAGCCCTCCTCGCCGGTGATGGTCTTGAAGATCTGGTCGGCGATGATGTGCGCGACGCGGCGCCAGTGCTGCGGCTGGGTGAAGTAGCTCAAGCCCGCGGCCTGCGTGCCGGCGGCTACGTCCCACAGCCGGAAGGCGACCTGCAGGCGGCCGTCGGCGGTCATGTTGGCCGAGCCCACGACCAGCGCGTCGGCGCCGATCTGGCGCCAGTCGGCGAAACGTGGCGCGCGGTTGGGATCGGTGATCTTCTCGATGAAGGCGCCCTTGTCGACGATGCGGAACAGGCCGGAGCGTTCGAGGTCGGCGGCGATCACCTGCGAGATCTGCGCGCCCGCTGGATCGCCGACGAAATCGGTGATGGCGATCGGCATCGGCGGTGGATTGGCGCCGGGCGTGATGCGCAGGCGCAGTTCGGCCGCGGCTGGCAGCGCGATCAGCAGTGCCAGCACGGCGGTCAGCAGGGTGCGAAGCGTCGTTCGGGGGCTCATCGCGCTCCTCATTGGCTCAGGTCGCATGGTCTTCATAGGCGATCATCGGCGTCAGAAAAACCGGGGATCGAAGGTGAAGCGGAAGGTTTTCCACGTCTCGTACTTCTCGGGCGGCAGCGGCCAGGGCTGGCAGCGCGGGTTGAGCGTGGCGCGCAGGGCTGCGTTGGCGGCGGCGGCGTAGAAGCTGTCGCGCATGCGGCTCTCGTCGACGATCTTGGCCTCCAGCACGCGACCGTCGCGGCCGATCGAACCGGCGATCTCGATGGCCAGCTTGTCAGCGTCCTTAGCCCCCAGCGGCGGGTTCCAGCACGGCCGGATCTTCTGCACCACCGCCCATTCCTCGCTCTGGGTCAGCTTGGGCGCGTTAACGCTGGCCGTCTGCGGCCCGCGCGCCGGCGGCTGCGGGTTGGGCTTGGCCTGCGGATCGGAGCGGCCGACCGGTGCGTTGCGACGATCGATATTGGGGGTCGGTGGCGCCGGCGTCTTCGAGGCGTCGGCGAGGATGTCGTCGAGCGACTGCGCCTTGGGCTTGGGCGCGGGCGGCGGCGGCTTGGGCGGCGCCGGTGGTTTCGGCGGCTCCGGTGGCTTCGGCTTCGGCGGCTCAGGTGGCTTGGGCTGAGGCGGCGGTGGCTCGGGCGGCTTGGGCTCGGGCTTGGGTGGCTCCGGCGGCTTGGGCTTCAGCGGCTCCGCGTCGGCGACCTTTGGCGGATCCGGCACCTTCGGCGGCTCCGGCGGCTTGGGCGTCTCGACCTTGGGGATCGTCGGCGGAGGCGGCGGCGGCGGTGGTGGCGGCAGCGCGTCGGCGAGCTGCGGCTTGGGCGGCGTGGGCGGCGGTGGCGCAGCGGCCGGATCCGGCGACTTCATGGGCGTCGGCGGCGTCGGCTCGTCCTTCTGCGGCAGGGCCTTGTCCTGCGGCGTGGGCGGCGCGACCTTGGGCGCGGCGCTGTGCTTGCCGATCTCCGAGGCGTCGATGATCTCGACCTCCGCCGGCTGCTCAACGAGCGGCTTGGTGAAGCTCGGCAGACCGAAGATAGCGAACGCCAGCACAACGACATGCAGGCTCGCCGACACGATGGCCGGTGTGCCGATGTCGCCTGTGCCGCTGCCGCGTCCGTTCATCGCCGGGTCTCACCCTCGCGCGATCACTTCTTGGCCGGCGCCGCAGCCGGTACGGGCGGCTTGGCCGGTGCCGACGCGCCACCCGCGGGCGCACCGCCGGCCGGCGGCGTCGACAGGTCGCCGACCAGGCCGGCCTTGGGGAAACCGGCGGCGCGCAGCACGCCCAGGATCTCCATCACCTTGCCGTAGTTGATCGCCTTGTCGCCGCGCACGAAGACACGCTGGTCTGGCTTCTCTTTTTGCACCGCGCGCAGCTTGGCCACGAGGTCGTCGGCGCTGTACTTGGTCTCGCCGAGATAGATCTCGCCCTTGGCGTCGATGGTGACCACCAGCGGCTCGTCCTGGCCGGTGATCGGGTCGGCGCTGGTCTTGGGCAGATCGACGGGCACGCCGACATTCATCAGCGGCGCGGCGACCATGAAGATGATCAGCAGCACCAGCATGACGTCGACGAAGGGCGTGACGTTGATCTCCGACATCGGCGTGTACATGCGCCGGCGCATCCTGCCGCCACGCATGCCGCCACTGCCGCCAGACATCGAGATGGCCATCAGGCGGCCTCCTCGAGCTGACGCGAGAGTATGGTGCCAAACTCGACGGCGAAATTCTCGAGTCGTTGGCCAAAGCGCCCGATATCGCTGCTGATCTTGTTGTAGGCGAGCACCGCGGGGATCGCCGCGACGAGTCCCAGGGCCGTCGCGAACAGCGCCTCGGCGATGCCCGGCGCCACGACCGCGAGCGAGGTGTTCTTGGAGATCGCGATGCCCTGGAAGGCGGTCATGATGCCCCACACCGTGCCGAACAGGCCGACGAAGGGCGCCGCCGCGCCGGTCGAGGCGAGGAAGGTCATGCGTTTCTCGATGGCCTCCATCTCGCGCTGCACGGTGACGGTCATCACCTGCTCGATACGCGCGCGCAGATTGGCGCGCGTCGCCGCCGATTGCGCGAGGCCTTTCGACAAGGTGCGGCGCCACTCCCGCATCGCCGAGGCAAAGACGCTGCCCAGCGGATCGCTGGGCTTGGCGCCGACACGATCGTAGAGGTCGTCGAGTGAAACGCCCGACCAGAACGTGTTCTCGAATTCGTCGGCCTTCTTGCGCAGCGCGCGCAGCCGGATGGTCTTCTCGAAGATGATCGCCCAGCACCACACCGAGGCGAGCAGCAACATGATCATCACGATCTGCACGACGATATGGGCGTGCATGAACATGCCGACGAAGCTGACGTCGATCGCCTGGCCGCCGAACGCGGTGGCGGCCGCGCCAGTGCCGGGCGGCGGGGTGAGCGGTACCGAGGGAACGGGCGCGGGCGCCGGTGCCGGCGTCACCTGCGCGAGAAAGATCACCGGATCCATGCGAGCTCCAAGAGGGAGAGAGGGGTTAGCGGCAGAATATGGCACCTTGGCGGCGCCGCCCGTTGCATTTCGGCAACACCGCGTTGTTTTTGTTGATCAATCGGGCGTCACGTCGTCGCGATCCGCGGTCGTTCGCTCACCGAGCGCCCGCCGTGCGTCGGACGGCAGGCGAACCGGACGGCCCGCTTCATTCATGCACACCAGTGTCAGCGTCGAATCGGTCAACATCGTGTCGCCGCGCTTCACCTGCTGGCGCAGATCGACCGACGCGCCGCGCAACGCCTCAACCGTGGTCACCACCAGCAGCGCATCGTCGAGCCGTCCGGGCGCGATGTACTCGATGGCGAGCCGCTTCACCGCCCAGTTGATGCCGCTGCCCGCGCGCAGCGCTGTGAGATCGTGGCCAAGCTCGCGCAGGAACTCGGCGCGCCCGCGCTCCATAAAGCGCAGGTAGTTGGCGTGATAGACGACGCCGGCGGCGTCGGTGTCCTCGTAGTAGACGCGCAGCGGCAGGATATGGGCCTTGGCGGTCATATCGCGCCCGCCCGTCCTGTCATCCCGAGCGCAGCGAGGGATCCAGGCTGCAAAGGATAGATCCCTCGCTGCGCCCGGGATGACAGACCGCTCACGACTCGGTCTCGCGATCCAGCAGGTCGAGCTGCGTGCGTGTCGTCTTGGGCACAGGCAGGCCGATATGCTTCCAGCCACCTTCGGCCAGCATGCGCCCGCGCGGCGTGCGCATCAGCAGGCCGAGCTGCATGAGGTATGGCTCGATCACGTCCTCGATGACGTCGCGCTCCTCCGACAGCGCCGCCGACAAGGTCTCGACGCCCACCGGCCCGCCGCCGTATTTCTCGGCGATGCAGCCCAGATAGCGCCGGTCCATCAGGTCGAGGCCCAGCGCGTCGACCTCGAGTCGCTTGAGCGCCGCGTCGGCGATCTTGGCGGTGACGACGCCGTGATCGGCGACCGAGGCGAAGTCGCGCACGCGGCGCAGCAGGCGGTTGGCGACGCGCGGCGTGCCGCGGCTGCGCTTGGCGATCTCGGCGGCGCCATCGTCGTTCATCTCGATCTTCAGCACGCGCGCGGCGCGGCGCACGATCGTCTCGAGCTCGTCGGCGGTATAGAAATCCATGCGCATCGGAATGCCGAAGCGCTCGCGCAAGGGCGTGGTCATCAGGCCCGAACGCGTCGTGGCGCCGACCAAGGTGAACGGCGGCAGATCGATGCGCACCGAGCGCGCTGCCGGTCCCTCGCCGATCATGATGTCGAGCTGGAAGTCCTCCATCGCAGAATAGAGGATCTCCTCGACCGCGGGATTGAGGCGATGGATCTCGTCGATGAAGAAGACGTCGCCGCGCTCGAGATTGGTCAGCATCGAGGCGAGGTCGCCGGCCTTGGCGATCACCGGCCCCGACGTGGCGCGAAAGCCCGCGCCCATCTCCTTCGCCACGATCTGCGACAAGGTCGTCTTGCCTAGGCCCGGCGGCCCATGAAACAGCGTGTGGTCGAGCGGCTCGCCACGCGCGCGGGCGGCGGAGATGAACACCTTGAGGTTCTCGCGCACCTGCTTCTGGCCGACGAAATCGTCGAGCGCCTGCGGCCGCAGCTTCAGCTCTGCGGCGTCTTCCTCGCCCTTGGCGCGGGAGATCAGGCGGTCGGAATCCTTGGCGGTCATCTGATGCGGTCGTTTCGACGCGATTGGCCCCGGACGGCAGGGCGGAGGGTTCAGTCAGGTGCTCTTTACCACGCCGTTCCGAGCGCCACTACCTTCCCCCGGAGGGGAAAGGTAGGACAAAGACAGTCCAGTGATATGCAATCGCTCTCCCGAGGAGGAGAGAGTAATCAACGCGCCAGTTCGCGCAGCCCCTCGCGGATGAGCGCGTCGATCTTGGCGTCGGCGCCCAGGCGCTGGGCGACGCGGGCGATGGCGCCGAAGGCTTCCATGCGCTTGTAGCCGAGATTGACCAGGGCGGAGATCGCGTCTTCGTTGGCGGAGGGCGCGGACACGGGCGAGTCAGCCTTCGGTGCGGTCGTGGCGCGCGCGCCGGGGATCGCGCCCCATTGCGTGGCCTTGTCCTTGAGCTCGGTAGTCAGGCGCGCGGCGAGTTTGGGGCCGACGCCCGCCGCGCGGTTCAGCGAGGCCTTGTCCTGCGCGACGATGGCCGAGGCGAGTTCGTCGGGCGCCAGCGTGGAAAGCAGCGACAACGCCACCTTGGCACCGACGCCTTGCACTGTGGTGAGGATGCGGAACCAGTCGCGCTCGGACCCGGCGATGAAGCCGTAGAGCAGGATCGCGTCCTCGCGCACCACGGTCTCGACCAGCAGCCGAGCTTCGACGCCCGGAGAGAGTTCGCGCAGGGTGCGCGCAGAGGCATGCACGACGTAGCCCACGCCGTTGACGTCGACGACGCAGGCATCCTCTTCAACCTGCTCGATGGTGCCGCGCAGCCTGCCGATCATCTTTTGGTCGCCCGTGCCAGCATGGCGCGCTCCCATTCGGCTTGCGAGCCGCGCAAGCCGCTCTTGCCGCGGCCCGCGCCGACGCGTCCGCCACGTACCGCGCCGACCTCGCCGCCTTCGGCGCCGGCCTGCACCTTGCCCTCGACCCACTTGCGGCCGGTGCGGCGGTGATGGGCGTGGCAGATCGCGACGGCGAGCGCATCGGCGGCGTCGGCGGTGGCGCTCACACCGGGCAGCAGGCGCGAGACCATCAGCTCGACCTGCTGCTTCTCGGCGTGGCCGACACCGACCACGGATTTCTTGATGTGGTTGGCGCCGTACTCGATCACCGCCAACCCGAGCTTGGCCGGCGCCATCAGCACCGCGCCGCGCGCCTGGCCGAGCTTGAGCGTCGAGTTGGGGTTCTTGTTGACGAAGGTCTCCTCGACCGCCGCTTCCACCGGTCGCCACTCCCGGATCGCGTCGCTCACGCCATCGAAGAGCTGGCACAGCCGCTCGGCCAGGGACAGCGCGTCGTCGGAGTGCACGACGCCACAGGCCACGAAACGCAGACGGCTGCCCTCCGACTCGATCACACCCCAGCCGGTGTTGCGCAGTCCAGGGTCGAGACCGATCAGGCGCATGGAGGACGTCCCTACCCTGCCAGGCTCGCCATGGTGGCGTCGGACATCTCGAAATTGGCGTAGACGTTCTGCACGTCGTCGTTGTCCTCGAGCTGCTCGATCAGTTTGAACAGGCTCTGCGCCTGCTCGCCCTCGATCGGCGCCGTGGTCTTGGGCCGCCAGACGATCTTGGCGCTGCTCGGCTGGCCGAGCGACTTCTCGAGCGCCTCGCGCACGGCGGCGAAATCGTCCTGGGCGCAGGTGATCTCGTGATAGCCCTCCTCGCCCTCGACGCTCTGCACGTCCTCGGCGCCGGCCTCGATCGCCTTCTCCATCACGTCGTCGGCGCCACCGACGGTGAGCGGGAATTTGAACTCGCCCACGCGGTCGAACATGAAGGAGACGCTGTTGCTCTCGCCCATGTTGCCGCCGTACTTGGTGAAGGTCGAGCGCACGTCCGACGCGGTACGGTTTCGGTTGTCGGTCAGCGCCTCGACGATCAGCGCCACGCCGCCCGGGCCGTAGCCCTCGTAGCGCATCTCCACGTAGTCGGCCTCGCCGCCGACACCCGAGGCGCGCTTGATGGCGCGCTCGATGGTGTCGCGCGTCATGTTGCCGGCGCGCGCGGCGATCACGGCGGCGCGCAGGCGCGGATTGGCCGCCGGGTCGGGCAGCCCCTGCTTGGCTGCCGTGGTGATCTCGCGCAGAAGCTTGGTGAAGACCTTGGCCCGCTTGGCGTCCTGAGCGCCCTTGCGGTGCATGATGTTCTTGAACTGTGAATGGCCGGCCATGGTTCGAGGGATGCTTGCTTGGTTGGTTGCCTAGTGGCGCTTTCTAGCATATCGGAGGCGGCCATGCGCATCGCCTTCCTGTTCTACGACGACATGACCACGCTCGACGCCATCGGGCCGTGGGAAGTGCTCTGGCGCCTGCCGGGAGTCCAGGCCGTGGCCGCCAGCCGCTTCGGCGCACGGGTACGGACCGATACCGGCTTGGTCTTCGACGACACGCTGCCGTTCACCCAGGTCGCCGCGGCCGACGTGCTGGTCGTGCCTGGCACCACCAAAGTGCTGCCGCAGCTCAGTGACGCGCGCACGCTCGATTGGGTGCGCGCGATCGACGCCACGACGCGCTGGACGACCTCGGTCTGCACCGGCGCGATGATCCTGGGCGCCGCCGGGTTGCTCGCGGGCAAGCGCGCCACGACGCATTGGGGGGCGATGAAGTCGCTGGAGAAGTTCGGCGCCACGCCGGCCAACGCGCGCGTCGTGCGCGACGGCAAGGTGATCACCGCCGCCGGCGTCTCCGCCGGCATCGATATGGCGCTGACGCTCGCCGCCGAACTCACGGACGAGACGACGGCGCGCGGGATGCAACTCGCCATCGAATACGACCCACAACCGCCTTTCGACAGCGGCGACGCGAGCCGTGCCGACGAGGAGATCCGCGCCAAGGCGCGGGCCCTGGTCGCGGGAGGAGTGAAGCGATGAAAGCATGCTGGTACGAGCGCAATGGGCCGGCCGACGAGGTGTTGGTGGTCGGTGACATGCCCGATCCCACGCCTGCTACGGGCGAGGTCGTGGTGCGCATGCGCAGCTCGGCGGTCAATCCGTCCGACGTGAAGAGTCGCATGGGGTTGCGCGCGAAGATGACGCTCAAACGACAGGTGCCGCACAGCGATGGCGCGGGCGAGATCGTCGCCGTCGGTGCGGGCGTGCCCGCCTCGCGCGTCGGCGAGCGCGTCTGGGTGTTCAACGCCGCCTATCTGCGCGCCGGCGGCACGGCGGCGGAACTCTGCGCGCTGCCCGCCGAGTTCGCGGTGCCGTTGCCCCGGGGGCTCGACGACGCGCAGGGCGCATGCCTGGGCATCCCGGTGATGACCGCGCATCGCTGCCTGTTCGCCGACGGCTCGCCCACCGGGCAGACCGTGCTGGTCTCGGGCGGCGCGGGTGTCGTCGGCCACTACGCCGTGCAGCTCGCGCGCTGGGCCGGCGCCGAGGTTATCGCCACGGTGAGCGGCGAGGCCAAGGTGGCGCACGCCCGTGCCGCGGGCGCGCATCACGTCATCAACTATCGCGGCGAGAACGTCGCGGAGCGCGTGAAGGCGATCACAGGCGGTCGTGGCGTGGATCGCATCGTCGAGGTCGAGCTGGGCGAGAACCTGCTGATGGACCTGGCGATGCTGAAGCCGGAGGGTGTGCTGGCCTATTACGGCTCGAAGGCGCCCACCGCCGATCTGCCGTTCTTCGCCTCGATCGTGAAGAACGTCGTGCTGCGGCCGGTGCTGGTCTACACCATCACGCCGCTTCAGCGCGCGCAGTGCTTCCGTGACATCGAACGCTGGGTCGCGAACGGCAACGCGCTGTTCAATGTCGCCGCGCGCGTGTCGCTGGCGAAGACCGCCGAAGCCCATCGCACCGTCGAGGACGGCAGCAAGATCGGCCACGTCGTGGTGGATATCCCCTAGGTTTTTCCACAGCTTGGCGTTGAAAACAAAAAAAGGGCGGGGGTCAGAGACCCCCGCCTAAAAAACGTCGGAACCTTGGTTCCGACGCCCCCTCTAACTGGGAAATTCGGCGAACGATTTAAGAAAAAACCGTTCAATAACAATGACTTTTGATTCTTTTTCGGGTCACGTCAACAAGAGTCTCCACCATACCGGATATAGTGATCGGCGCCCCTGATCACCTACAACTGGTGGAGAAATCGGAACGGATCGTGTCCGAAGTATCCGCTCATTTCACGATCGACGCCTAAACCCCGATCATGGCGCGCCGATGACGGTCGCTGGCAGCCGTCCACCGATGCGCACGGGCTGGATAGAGCGGGCCAGGCCTGTGGTGTCGTCGCTCTCGATCAACACGCCGCACAGCGTGCCCTCAGCCTCCGCCGGCGCCAGGCGCTCGCCCGGAATCTTGCGGATGAAGCGCTGCACGGCGATCTCCTTTTTCATTCCGATCACCGAGTCGTAATCGCCGCACATGCCGGCGTCGGTCTGATAGGCCGTGCCGCCAGGCAGAATCCAGGAATCGGCTGTGGGGACGTGGCTGTGCGTGCCGACCACCGCGCTGACACGGCCGTCGAGGAAATGGCCGATCGACTGCTTCTCGCTCGTCGCCTCGCCATGGACGTCGACCAGGATGAAATCCGCCGTGCCCTTCAGCCGGTGCTTGGCCAACTCGGCGTCGAGCGCGCGGAAGGGATCGTCGAGCGCGTCCATGAACAGCCGGCACATCACGTTGATCACGAGCACCTTCTGGCGCTTGGCGGCGTCGTAGACATTGGCGCCCCAGCCCGGCGTGCCGGGCGGGAAGTTGATCGGCCGCAGCAATCGCTTGTCCTGCGCGATATGCGCCATGACCTCCTTCTGGTCCCAGGAATGGTTTCCACCGGTGATCACGTCGACGCCGCCGGCATGGAGCTCGGCGCAGATCTTGGCGGTGATGCCAAAGCCGGCGGCCGAGTTCTCCCCGTTGACCACGACGAAATCGAGGCCGAGGGTCGCGCGCAGCCGCGGCACCTCGCGCAGCACCACATCTCGCCCGCTGCGCCCGACGATATCGCCGCAGAACAACACTTTCATCGAGCTCGTTCCTCCGTCGCCTTCCAGCCCACCATATTGCCCTGCCGGCCCGGCCTGCGTCATCATGCGGCCAGCGGAGGAGAGTTTTATGGACGTCGCGACCGAACGCCGGCTGGGCGAGCAGATCGCCGGATTGCTGGCGGCCAATACGACGATGATGGCCGACAGCGAGTACCGTCAGCCGGTGTCGCACTACATCGACGCCGAGCATCTGAGGCGCGAGCGCGGCCTGCTGTTCCGCCGCCAGCCGCTGATCGTCGCCGCCTCGGCCGAGCTGGCCCGCCCCGGCGACTTCCGCACCGTCGATATCGACGGCGTCTCCGCCCTGATCGTGCGCCAGGCCGATGGCGCCCTCGCCGCCTTCCACAATGTCTGCCGCCACCGCGGCTGCCGCGTGGTCGACGAGGAGGCCGGCCACAAGGCCACCTTCACCTGCAAGTTCCATTCCTGGGTCTATGGCAGCGACGGCAGCCTGCGCCACATTCCGCAGCAGGAGGCCTTCACCGGCATCGACCGCGCCAGCCGCGCGCTGGTGCCGCTGCCCGTCGCCGAGCGCCACGGGCTGGTGTGGCTCGGCCCGATCGACGGCGGCGCGATCGACATCGAGGCCTTCCTAGGGCCGATGAACGCGGTACTGGCCGAAATGAAAATCGCCGAGGGCGGCGTCTTCCGGTTCGAGAAGTACCCCGAGCAGCTCAACTGGAAGCTCGTCGTCGACACCTTCCTCGAGCTCTACCACGTGCCGCATCTGCACAACAAAACCGTAGGCCGCTTCATCGAGGGCCGCGGCGGCATCTACGACCAGCTCGGCAGGCACGGCAGGTTCGTGGCGCCGCGCAAGAGTTACGACGCGGTGCGCCACCTGCCGATCGAGCAGCGCCAGCTCGGCGACCACATCGTCGGCATCCACCGCGTGTTTCCCAACGCCATCGTCGTGTGGCAGCGCGACCACGTCGAGTTCTGGACGGCGGTGCCCGACGGCGCCGATCCCAACCGTTGTATCGTGCGCACCTGGCTGATCAGCCCGGAGCGCGAGGTGCGCCCGGCCGATCGCGAGAAGTGGGAGAAGAACTGGCAGATCCTGCGCGGCACCGTGCAGGTCGAGGACTTCCCGATGGCGCGCACCATCCAGCAGGGCTTCCACAGCGGCGCGCAGGACCACGTCGTCTTCGGCCGCAACGAGCCGGGGCTGCACGATTTCCACGCCTCTCTGGCCAAGGCGATGGGCGGCGGCGCCGGCTGATCAGTCGAGCTTCAGCGACTCCAGCACACGCTGCAGCTCCGCCTCGCGCCGCGCGAACAGGCGCGTCACGGCGTTGACCGAAAAGACGACGACGTAGCCTTGCCGGACGCCGATCCGCAGGCGGTTCTCGACCGGCTCGTCGGCCGTCTGCGCGGCGAAGTCCAGCGCGTACCACTCGGCGGCACCGATGGTGATCACGCCGTGGCGATGCATCGTGATCCCGGTGCGCCCGCCAATGCTGCGTTGGACCGTCTCGCCGAAGGTCTTGAGCTTATCGGGCGTGTGGGCTGGATTGACGTTGCGCGTCGCCACGATTGTCACGCTGAGATTGTCGCTGTCGGTATAACCATGCTGCGGCGGCTGCTGAGACGGATACTTCTTCGCCATATCCGCGGCGGTCATCGGCCGGAAGCCTGGCGGCAGATCGAACGACAACGCGTTGTCGTACAGCCGCACCGGTTGGGCTACAGCCGGCGCCGCGATGAACAGCAGCAGGAAGAACAGAACGCGTCTCATGTCGTCTCCTCGAGCCAGAAGCCCGGTCCAGCATACCAGATGCGCGGATGACCGCTCGTATCCGGCGCGCCGCGATGCAGCGCCGTGATCGGCGGCGTGTTGCCCGTCAACCCGTCGAGCGCCATCTGCAGCTTGCCTTCGGCCGCGCTGTCACGACCGCCGGCGCAGGGGTAGATGCCGACGCCGCTCACCGATGACGCCGCGAACGTCCCGCCGCGCCGCTCGACGCGCAGCATGAAGCCCCAGCCATAGCGGCCAGTCAGCGGCATCACCAGCACGCCGCCATCGGCCAGTCGATCGAGCCATAGCGGCGCGGGATGGGTCGAGCCGGCGCAAACCGCGATGCAATCGACGTCGAAACCGGGATCGTGCGTACGCCCATCGCCATGCACGACCGCGACCTGCGGCCACGGCTCGAGATTGGCGCGAGCCCGCTCGGCGAGATCGGCCTCGTACTCGACAGCGACGACGCGGCCGGTCGGGCCGACCGTCTCGGCGAGGATGGCGCTGTAGTAGCCGGTTCCCGCCGCGACGTGTAGGACACGCGCGCCAGGCCTAAGACCAAGCCGGTCGAACGCCCGAGCCCACAAGCTGGGCTGCCCGTTATTGATGCCGCGCGCGGCGTCGATGGTGACCAGCACGTCGCGATAGAGCTGCGCGGGATCGGCGTCGGGCGTGGTGAACACCTCGTTGCCGGCGCGGCGCGGCGCGATGATCCGCCACGGACCGGCGCCGAGGAACCGCTCGCGCGGCACCGTCGCGAAGGCCGCCGTCAGGGCCGGCGTGTGCGTGATCGGTCCGCGACGCGCGAGGTCCTCGGCGTATGCTCGGCGCGCGGCGGAAACGTCGGCCACCATGCCCGCAACCTCAAGTCTAAAGCTCGTAGCCGACCGCCGATTCGACCTCGATCGTCTTCTTCACCGCCGGCCGTGCCATCACGCGGTCGAAGTGCGCGACGAGGTTCGGGAACTCACCCGGCTCGGGGTTGAGCGATGTGCTGAAGCGCCAGAACAGGCGGAAGAGATGGATGTCGGCGATCGAGAAGCGATCGCCCACCGCCCAGGTGCGCGCGCCGAGCCGTTTGTCGACCACGGAATAAACACCGCGCGCATGCTCCAGGCCCTGCCGCCGCGCGGGGTGGACCGTGGCGGCGATGAACGACATCCACGACACCACCTGCGCCTCGGCCTCGATGTCGTCCCTCGGCAGCAGATTGGCGTCGGGATAGCGCCGGGCGAGATAGAACAGGATCGCAGCGACCTCGGTCAGCGGCCGGCCATCGATCATCAAGGTCGGCACCTTGCCCTCGGGATTGAGCGCGAGGTACTCGGGCGTGCGGTTGGTCTTCTGGCGCAGCGAGATCGCGCGGGTCTCGAACGGCGCGCCGATCTCGTGCAGCGCGATATGCGGCGCCATCGAGCTGGTGCCAGGACAGAAGTAGAGCGTGAGCATGCGGTACTCCTAGGTTCCCACCGCGATGCCGCGGCGCATGCCTAGCGCCACGATGCGTTGCAGCAGCGCCGGGTACGGCATCCCACCGTGCTTCGCCGCATCGGCGAATTCCTCGCCGAGCGCGATCTCGGGGTTGGGGTTGGCCTCGATGAAGTACGGTACGCCCGCCGCGCTCAGCCGGAAATCGATGCGCACGTAGCCGTCGAGCACCAGCACGCGGCAGATGCGCTTGACGATGCGCTGGATGCGCTGCGTCTGCTCCGGGGTGAGATCCTTCGCGGGGCCCTGCACGATGCCGCGGCGCCGCTGGTACTTGGGATCGAACTTCACCTTGGCGGTCGCGATGTTGATGGCGCCGGCCGGCAGGTCGCCGAATTCCATCTCCCATACCGGCAGCACATGCAGGCGCCCGCCGCCACCCAGTACGCCGACATAGAGCTCGCGGCCTTCGATGTACTGCTCGGCGATGGCGTCGGTGCCGATGCGTTCGTGGATGAAGGCGACGCGCTCGGCCAGCTTCTCATCGCTGTCGACCACCGAGGCCTGGGCGATGCCGACCGAGGCGTCCTCGCTCAAGCTCTTGACGATCAGCGGCAGCTCGAGCCGCTTGGGCCGCTTGACCTTGCGATCGCGCGGGAAGACGGCGAAGGCCGGTACCGGGATGCGGTGGTAGGTCAGCAGCTTCTTCGACAAGTCCTTGCCGCGCGCGATCATCAAGCCACGCGGATTGCAGCCGGTGTAGGGCACCCGCGCCAGCTCGAGATAGGAGGCGACGTTCTGGTCGTAGGCCGTCTCGCCGTGGAACTGCTCCAGCAGGTTGAACACGACGTGCGGCTTGAAGGAGTCGGTGGCGTCGCGGATCGGCCGCAGCTCGTGCTGCACGCCCAGCGCCTTCACGTCGTGGCCGGCCGCGCGCAGCGTGCTGACCACGTCGTACTCGGTCTTCCACGGCGCGGTCTCGCGATCGACGCCATCGAGCTTATCCGGCGGCACCAGATCGGGATGCATCAGGACAATGATGCGCAGGCGTTTCATGACGCAACTCCGTCGCCCTGGGCGAAGCGAAGGGCCTTGCCTCGACACCCGAGGCCCCGTTCATGGAGACAAGATCCTTCGACCGCGCGACGCCGCGCGTCGCTCCGCTCAGGATGGCGCGATTGAAGACATCCCGTCACATCGCGATCCATTCGCGGCGGGAGGGGCTGTAGAGCGAGTGCACGGCGCGCGCGGTCAGCAGCACGGTGAAGTCCGTCTTGAGCTTGGACTGCGAGCCCACCGCGCGCAGCCCCAGCTCGCGGCAGCGGTCGATCATGGCGTCGAGCACGGCGTCGAGCGTCAGCTGGTATTCGCCGGTCCACTTGGCCACAAGCTGGCGGATCTCGGCGCGATGATGGCGGATGAAGCTCGACGCCGCCGGCGAGCGCGCGTGGCGCGGGTCGCTGGAGAAGATGCGCGTGAGGTCCCGGTCGTAGGTCTTGGGCGTGTCCACGACGTAGCGCGCCTGCTTGTCGCGGTAGTGCTCCTCCAGCGTACGCGTGTTGCCGCTCAGCGCGTCGACCTTCAGGCGCTTGGTCAGCAGCGGCCGTTCGCCGGCGATCGCCTGCATCAGCTCGTCGACGTATTCGAGCTTCCTGAGCGCCGGCCAGTCGGCGTAGCGCCGCCGCCAGTCCGAGCGCGGGCGCAGCCATACGGCGAAGGTCTCGGCGAAATCCTCGTCGGGGTGGCTCTGCGCGTACCACAGGCGCAGATGCTGGACGTAGTTCTTGCTCGCCGGATTGGGCCGGTAATATTTCGGGTAGCGCGTGGTCGACGGACCGAACAGCTCCTGCCAGCGGCGCCGGCGGTTGAGCTGATAGGCATGCCGCACGACGTGTCCCGCCTCGTGCCGGAGGATCTTCATGCATTCCGGGATCGTGCCGCCCTCGACGTCGATGATCTTGCGCCGCTCGAGGCGCATCAGCCTGGGATGGGCGAGATAGAAAGGGACGGCGATGCCCGGCGTGGTGTCGGGGCTGAACCACTCGTCAGAGATCCAGGCGTGCGGCTTTATGGCGATGCCGCGCTGCTCGAGCTCACCGTGCAGCTCGGCGAGGCAATCCTCCAGCCAGGTGCCGTCGACGCGGACCTTGAGGTCCTTCAGCCTGAGCTTCAGCAGCTCGTCGTCGGGCAGGCGGGCCCAGGGAAAATGACGACGAACCACGACGGTTACGGGCCGGCCTGCTCGAGCGTCGGCGCGCTGTCGGCGTTGGTCGTGCGGTGCATGTCGCGCACCTTGGTGGCGTCATAGCGCCGCGCGCGATGCATCGTCGCGCGGTTATCCCACATCACCAGATCGTGCGGCCGCCAGACATGGGTGTAGACGAACTGGCGCTGCGTGGCGTGCTCGCTGAGATCGCGGATCAGCGCGCGCGCCTCGGGCACCGGCCAGCCCTCGATGCCGCCGATATGGGCGGAGAGGTAGAGCGACAGCCGGCCGCTCGACTCGTGACGGCGCACCAGACGCTGGCGCACCGGCGCCCACTTCACGCGCTCCTCGTCGGTGAAGTCGGTGAAACCCAGGATGCCGCGCGAGAAGATCTGGCTGTGCGCCGTCACCATGTCGCGCACCAGATCCCTGGTCTCCTGATCGAGCGTATCCCAGGCCGCGCGCATGTCGGCGAACTCGGTGTCGCCACCGCTGTCCGGGATCACGCGCGCCGAGAGCGCTGAATACTTGGCCGGCGTCGCCTTGAACGAGGAGTCGGAGTGCCAGAGCATGTTGCCGAGGCTGAACAGCCGCTTGCGATCGTCGCGCGCCAGCACGTTGCCGTGCTTGTCGAGGTTGGAGATGTCGTTGACATCCATGCTGAGCCGACGATCCTCCGGCCTGGCGATGTCGCCGGTCGCCGTCTCCATCGGCCCGAAATTGCGGCTGAAGGCGAGCTGCTGCTCGTCGTCGATGTCCTGATCGCGGAACACGAGCACGGCGTAGTGGTCCATGCCCGCGGCGACCGCCGACACCTCGTCCGGCATCAGCTTCTTACGCAGGTCGATGCCCCGGACTTCACCGGCGAAGTCGGGGCGGGCGGGGTCGCGGGGGACGATGGTCGGCGTCATGGCGACAGGCTCGCGCAGTCCGCGACCGATGACAAGCCGCCACTGTTGGACAAGACTACCGTCAGAGACAGGAGGCGCCGGGAATGTCGAGCATCTACGACCAGGTGATGAGCTATATGGAGGGCAAGTGGGTCGCGCTCGCCGTAGCCCTGGGGACCTACCTGATCGGCTTCACCACCTCATCCAAGCGCACGGTCAACGGCGTCGTCGTCGAGGACGTCACGCTCGACTATGGCGCGCTGGTCGCCGGCCCGGTGGCCATCGTGATGGCGGCGATGATCGCCTGGAAGCTGTCGAAGCGAGAGACGATCTGGGGCAATCGCGCCGTCCACTACGCCATTCTGGCCGGCATCGTCGCCATCGGCACTTACCATTTCCTGACCTCGGGGTTCTTTTTCTGACCACGGATATCCGTCTTGAAATCGCCGGTGCCAGCCACGATGTTGCGCCGCGACCAACCCTCGACGGATTCCATGGCCGACCCGCAACACGACCGCCCCCGCCTCGCCATCCTGCCGGCGCTGATCTTCAGTTCGCGCTGGCTGCAGCTGCCGCTCTATCTCGGCCTGATCGTCGCGCAGTGCGTCTACGTGTTCCTGTTCATCAAGGAGCTGTGGCACTTGGTGGCCACGGCGATGAAGATCACCGAGCAGGAGATCATGCTGATCGTGCTCGGGCTGATCGACGTGGTGATGATCTCCAACCTGCTGATCATGGTGATCGTCGGCGGCTACGAGACGTTCGTATCGCGCATGCGACTGGAGGGCCATCCCGACCAGCCGGAATGGCTGAGCCACGTCAACGCCAGCGTGTTGAAGATCAAGCTGGCGATGGCGATCATCGGCATCTCCTCGATCCACCTGCTGCGCACCTTCATCGAGGCGGGCGCCATCGGCGGACCGAAGGCCAACTTCACCGAGTCCGCCGTGATGTGGCAGACCATCATCCACCTGACCTTCATCGTCTCGGCGATCGGCATCGCCTATGTCGACCGGCTGACCTACGCCCCGGCGACGACGGGCAAGATCAGCGGGCATTGACCGGCAGCTCGCCGTCATTCCGAGCGTAGCGAGGAATCCCCCTGTCGCGGGAGATCCTTCGCTTCGCACCAGGGGCCGCGGACGACCCCGGGGATGACCCCAAGTGTCACTTCACCGACGAGAAGCTGGTCGGCGCCAGGAACTGGTTGGCGACGTTGGCGACGATCGCACCGTCCTTCTCGGTCTCGGCGCGCTTGGCGAGCCACTCGGGATCGGACGCGAACTTGTTCCACTTGGTCTCGCGGTCGGCCAGCGAGTCCCATTCGAGCAGGTAATAGAGATCCTGGTTCGACTCGCCGACCAGCACTGTCCAGAAGCCGGCCTGCTTGATGCCGTGCTTCTCCCACAACTTCAGCGTGATGGTGTCGAAGCGCTTCAGCAGCGCCGGCAGGCGGCCGGGCACGCAGCGATAGACGCGCAGCTCGTAGATGCTCATAGCGGTGGTTCCTCGATCGTCCGAATGGCGAACGAAGCGCAGTTCATCACCACATCAGGCGCGACGGAAGCGCTTACTTCAGCGCCGCCTCGATCAGGCCGCCCACCGCGCCCAGCGGCTTGGCCTGCTCGTCGGTCAGCCCGTGGCGCTCCTTCAGGAACGCGGGATCGTTGTAGCCGGCCCAGACCTTGCCGGCGGCGTCCTGCCAGACGAGAATCTTGAGCGGCAGGTCGATGGCCAGCGATGGCTTGGCCAGCATCAACGGCGTGCCGGCTTTGGGGTTGCCCAGCACCAGCAGCTGCGTCGGCGGCATGTCGAGGCCGGCCGCTTTGGCCTCGCCCGAATGGTCGACACGCGCGAAGATCGTCAATCCGCGCGCCTTGGCCGTAGCCTCGATCTTGCTCACCGTGTCCGCGACGCTATGTGCGCTGGGCGTGGCGACAATGCGGGGTCCCGACGCGGCGGCGGCCAGCGGCGCCAGGAGCAACACAAAAAGCAGGAATATCCTCGGCATCGCCGCCTCCATGATCGAAGCACCGATGCCAAACCATCGAGGTGGACCCGGGCAACTCAACTCAGTTCACCATCCCGGCACCACGCCGGTCAATCGATGCGATAGACGCGCGCGGCGGTGCCGCTGAACAGCGCCGTCTTCTCCGCCGCCGAGGCGCCCGAGGCGAGTCGCTTGAAGGCGTTCCACAGGACGGCGTAGCCGGTCGAGACCTTGTCGACCGGGAAGTTGCTCTCGAACATGCAGCGCGCTTCGCCAAAGCTCTCGACGCAGTGCTCGATCCACGGCTTCCAGGCCTCGGCGATCTCGCGCGAGGTCGGCGGCACCGGGCGATCGAAATGGTCGAAGACGCCGACCTTCATGCCCAGCCCACCCAGCTTCACCGTGACGTTCCGGCACGTCGCCAGCTCGGCGATATCCTTGCGCCACCGCGCATAGACGGCCGGCGTCTGGTTGGCATAGGGGCCGATGCCCAGCGGCCCGCCACAATGGTTGAGGATGATCGAGGTGTCGGGAAAGGCACGCGCCAAATCGATCACTTCGCGCAGCTGCGGATGGTACTGCCAGGCTTCGAACGAAATGCCAAGCGGCGCCAGCTGGGCGAAGCCCTCGCGGAAGGTCTTATCGGCGTAGAGGCCTTGGGGCGGATTGGTGTGGCTGTTGCGGATGTCGGGGCTCGCGTCCCAGCCCGCCGCGTGGCGGATACCACGGAAGCGGCCGTTGCCGGCGGCGATCTGCGCTTCCAGCACGGCGCGCGCCTTGGCGCCCAGGGTGAGATCGGCGTGGCTGACGATGGCGGCGCAGGCACGCGTCTTGCCATAGACGCCGCTGGCGCTCATCGCCGCGACGCCGTTGGCGAACTCGGTCTCGCCCACCGGCTTCATCTCGCGCGGGCCGCCGCCGCGATAAAACGCCATGCAGTCGACGAAAACGGTGGCGACGACGTTGTGGCCCGAGCCGGTGTCGGCCAGCAGCTCGTCGAGCAGGTAGCGATGGTTGGCGCGATCCCACAGGTGATGGTGCGGATCGACGATCGGCAGATCAGGTTCGAGGATCTCTTCCCGGGCCTGCTTCGCGAGCCACTCGTCGAGCGGCGCCACCACGTTGCCCAGCGGCGCGCTCGGTTTGCCGGTCGTCATCTGCGTCTCTCCCCTTCTTCGGGGCGGCAGCTTAGCGCAGCTTCAGGCGAAGGCGAGCAGCGCACGCTCGGTCAAAAGGAAGTCCAGCCTTGCGTCACCGGGACCGGTCGGCACGCGTTCGACGCGCTGGGCGTCGAAGCAGACACCGACGGCGGTGACGGCGCGCCGCGAGCGCAGGCGTGTCAGCGTGCGGTCGTAGTAGCCGCCGCCATAGCCCAGACGAAAGCCCGCAGGATCGGCTGCGAGCAGCGGCACGATCAGCGCGTCGGGCTCGACCACGGTCGCCGCCGCCGGCGGCTGTGAGGTGCCCATCGGCCCGCGCTCCAGCTTGTCGCCCGGCCGCCAGGCGTGGAATGTCAACGCCTCGCCACGCTTGGGCGTGCGCGGCAGGCAGAGCGGATGACCGTCCTCGTGTAGCGCCCGTAGCAGCGGACGGATGTCGATCTCCTCGCCCATCGGCCAGAAGGCGGAGATCGTCGGCGCCGGCCCGTGCGCCTCGCGCGCCGGCACCGGCCGCTCGCGTCGCCAGATGCGGACCAACGCGTCGGCCGCCTGCGCGCGCACGCCGTCGCTGATCGCCGCGCGTCGGACGATCATGTCGCGGCGCAGGTCGCGCTTGAGCTGGAGCAGAGGTTCGTCGGTCACGTCACGGGAAAGAGCAAGGTGGGGCGGCGCCACGATGGCCGTGAAGGCCCGGCTTAACCTCTGTGGCCTGCAAACGCAGGTGGGCGCCGTGTGGTCAAGACCAGGGTCAAGACCAGGAACAGCTCCCTAGAGGAGAGCATTGGCCCCAGGGTTTTTGCGGCCCACGCACCGCGCAGCACTCCGCCCCGACCCCAATGTAGGGATCGGCCGGTCCCACTACAACATTCCCGTCAGGCGGCCGCGACCTTGCGCGCGAGACCGTCGATTCGGGTTTCGAGACCGGAGAACAGATCCTCCAGCCGAACCTCGGGCTGCGCCGTGCGCCGCGTCGCGACCTCGGCGCGGCTGGTCTCGAGCTCCTGGCGCAGGGCGCGCAGCTCGTCGCGCGCGCGGGCGGCTTCCATCTCGGCCCGCTCGACGCGACCGGCGGCTTCGCGCGCCTTGTCGGCCATCATCAGGGCACCGAGCACCATCAGCTTGATCTCGGGCGCGCCGGCGGTCTGCTTGCGCAGTTCCAGGACGCAGGCGTCGAGGTCGGTGGCGAGCGCCAGCAAACGCTCCTCCTCGCCCTCGGCGCAAGCGATCTCATACTGACGGGCGTTGATACGGACGGACACGTGCGGCATGGCCTGCACTCACATTCGTTCTTGGAGGGGGGATCAGTCGTTGTTATTGGCCGCCAGTGTGGAGCAGGCGGCTGGAGCGGTCAACGCTGGTCGGCCGTCAAGAGACTGCGGATGTGCGTCATGGCGCGTTCGAGTCGCGCCTCGACATCGGTGGCGACGCGCTTGAGCTCCTCGTGCTGGGTTTCCAGCGCCGAAAGCTTGGCAGCCAGCTCGTCGGCCCGCGCGGTTTCCTCGCGCAGCCGCTGCTCGATCATCTTCTCGAGCCGGCTGAGCGCGTTGTTGACCTTGCCCTTGGCCTCGTCGAGGCCCTTGGCTTCGTCGAGCTTCGTTGTCATCTGCAATTCTTTCTCGTGGGACTCGCCCGGCGCCTGTTCCAGCATGCCGCTACAATGGGCGCATGCAGGCTGACCGTCAATATCTCGCGGGCACTAGGCAATCCACACGCAATATCTGGTTGTTTTTCCACAATTCATCGACGTAATCATGACCGCAAAAAGTAGGCGAAAAACGCCGCCGTCTCAAGACCCTGTAGCGGCGTCGGCTCCATTTCGCGACGCAGGGCAAACGGCACATGGCGCGCATTGACGCCACGCGGACCCCTCGGCATGGTGCGCGCCCTCAGGCAAACCGGCCGATTCCCGCCTCTCGCGCCCGCAGAAACCCCGATCATGACCGTCTCGACCGCCGCCGCCCCAGGCTCGCAAGCCATCGCCCACAGCGATCTGGCGAACGCTATCCGGGCGCTGGCCATGGATGCGGTGCAGCAGGCCGATTCCGGCCATCCCGGCATGCCCATGGGCATGGCCGATGTCGCCACGGTGCTGTTCTCGAAGTTCCTGAAATTCGACGCCGCCGATCCGCATTGGCCCGACCGGGACCGCTTCGTGCTGTCGGCCGGCCATGGCTCGATGCTGCTCTACGCGCTGCTCCACCTCACCGGCTACGCCGACATGACCCTGGAGGAACTCAAGCGTTTCCGCCAAGTCGGTTCGCGCACCGCCGGCCATCCCGAGTACGGCCACGCCGCCGGCATCGAGACCACGACCGGCCCGCTTGGCCAGGGCCTGGGTAACGCGGTGGGCATGGCGATCGCCGAGCGTTCGCTGGCGGCGCGTTTCGGCGACGCGGTGGTCGATCACCACACCTGGGTGATCGCCGGCGACGGCTGCCTGATGGAGGGTATCGGCCAGGAGGCGGTCACCTTGGCCGGCCATCTCGGCCTGGGTCGGCTGATCGTGCTGTTCGACGACAACGGCATCTCGATCGACGGCGCGACTTCGCTGTCGACCTCGGAAGACCATCTGATGCGCTTCGCCGCCGCGGGCTGGCACGTGCAGCGCGTCGACGGTCACGACCCCGACCAGATCGAACGGGCGATGACCTTGGCCAAGGCGGTCACCGACAAGCCCTCGATGATTGCCTGCCGTACCGTGATCGGCTACGGCGCGCCCAAGAAGGCCGGCACCGCCGCCACGCACGGTGCGCCGCTGGGCAAGGAGGAGATCGAGGGCGCGCGCGCCAAGCTCGGCTGGCCACACGCGCCGTTCGTGATCCCGGACGGTGTTCTAGCCGCCTGGCGCGCATCGGGCGCACGCGGCGCCACCGCGCACAAGGCCTGGCAAGCGCGGCTGGGCGCGATGGCGGCGGCCGACCGCTTGGAATGGGATCGCCGCCAGTCCGGCGCGCTACCCGCCGCCCTCGACGGCGCGCTGGCCGCGTTCAAGACCAAGGTGTCCAGCGAAAAGCCATCCTGGGCGACGCGTAAGTCGAGCCAGGAAGCGCTCGAGGTGATCAACCCGCTGTTGCCCGAAACGATCGGCGGCTCGGCCGACCTGACCGGCTCGAACAATACCCGCACTGCGACGCTCAAGCCGCTGCAGAAGGGCGCGTGGGACGGCCGCTACGTCTTCTACGGCATCCGCGAGCACGCGATGGCGGCGGCGATGAACGGCATCGCCCTGCACGGCGGCGCGATCCCCTACGGCGGCACCTTCCTGGTCTTCACCGATTACTGCCGGCCCTCGATCCGGCTGTCGGCGCTGATGGGCCTGCGCGTGATCTATGTGATGACCCACGACTCGATCGGCCTGGGCGAGGACGGGCCGACGCACCAGCCGGTCGAACATCTCGCCGCGCTCCGCGCGATCCCCAACCTGCAGGTCTTCCGCCCGGCCGACGCGATTGAGACGGCGGAGTGCTGGGACCTGGCGCTGCGCTCGATCGAGACTCCCAGCGTCATCGCGCTCACCCGCCAGAACCTGCCGACGATCTGCGGTGGCGTGGCCGAGAACCGCTCGGCCAAGGGCGCCTATATCCTCGCCGGCTCGCCCGCCGACCCGGCGCGCCTGATCGCCTCGGGCTCGGAGGTCTCGATCGCGCTCGCGGCGCGCGACCTGCTGGCCAAGGAGGGTGTCGGCGCCGCTGTCGTATCGATGCCTTCGTGGGAGCTGTTCGCGAAACAGCCCGACGCGTATCAGGTCGATATCCTGGGCAAGCACGGCACCGCGCGCGTCGCCTGCGAGGCGGCGAGCGGCTTCGGCTGGGAGCGCTGGCTGGGCCGGCGCGGTCGCTTCGTCGGCATGAGCGGCTTCGGCGCCTCGGGCAAGGCGAACGATCTCTACAAGCATTTCGGCATCACGCCGGAAGCCATCGCCGCCGCGGCGCGCGACGCGCTCGCCGGCAAGGCGTAACTGGACAAGACGGAGGGATTACCATGGCTGTCCGTGTCGGCATCAACGGCTTCGGCCGCATCGGCCGCAACGTGCTGCGCGCGATCATCGAATCGGGCCGCAAGGACATCGAGGTCGTCGGTATCAACGATCTCGGTCCAGTCGAGACCAACGCCCACCTGTTCCGCTTCGACTCGGTGCACGGCCGCTTCCCGGGCGAGGTCAAGGTCGCCGGCGACACGATCGATGTCGGCCGCGGCAAGATCAAGGTCACGGCCGAGCGCGATCCCGCGAAGCTGCCGTGGAAAGAACTCGGCGTCGACGTGGCGCTGGAGTGCACCGGCATCTTCACCGCCAAGGACAAGGCCTCGGCGCATCTGACGGCCGGCGCCAAGCGCGTGCTGATCTCGGCGCCGGGCGAGAATTCCGACATGACCGTGGTCTACGGCGTCAACCACGACAAGCTGACCAAGGACCACGTCGTCGTGTCGAACGCCTCGTGCACGACGAACTGCCTGGCGCCGGTCGCGAAGGTCCTCAACGATGCGATCGGCATCGAGAAGGGCTTCATGACCACGATCCACGCCTATACCGGCGACCAGCCGACCCTCGACACGATGCACAAGGACCTCTACCGGGCGCGCGCGGCGAACCTGTCGATGATCCCGACCTCGACCGGCGCCGCCAAGGCCGTGGGCCTGGTGCTGCCGGAGCTCAACGGCAAGCTCGACGGCGTGGCGATCCGCGTGCCGACGCCCAACGTCTCGGTCGTCGATTTCAAGTTTGTCGCAAAAAAACAGACCAGCGCCAAAGAGGTCAACGAGGCGATCAAGCGCGCCGCCGCCAACCAGCTCAAGGGCATCCTGGGCTGGACCGAGGCGCCCAACGTGTCGGTCGACTTCAACCACGACCCGCACTCCTCGGTCTTCCACATGGACCAGACCAAGGTGATGGACGGCACCCTGGTGCGCGTCATGAGCTGGTACGACAACGAGTGGGGCTTCTCCAACCGCATGAGCGACACCGCCGTCGCCATGGGCAAGCTGGGCTGAGGCCGTCGGGGCCTCTTCCCCTCGCGCCCAAACCGCTTCATCGTAGGGGGATGAAGAGCAAGCAGCCCGCGCGCGCCAAGCCGGCGCCGGCGGCCCGGCCGAAGATCGTGGCGGCGAGCACGTCGCGGCGCGTCGCGACGACGACGTGGCGCGGCGAGGAGCCGCGCCGCACGGTGATCGTGGTGCACGGCTGGAAGCATGTCTCGGCGGCGCTCCAGGCTGCGCAGGGGGCCAAGGCCGCCGTCATGCTGATCAGCCCGGCCGGCGCTTCCTACACGCATGGCGCGGCGTTCTGGGCGGCGATCGTCGAGCGCGCGCAGGAGCTTTTCGCCGACGTCGACGCGGAGATCGTGCTCGATTGCGACGGCGCGCCGGGCCACGCCATGGCCGCTTTCCGTGTCGGATTGAAGATCGTGGCCTTCGCCGGCAATGCGGTGGCCGCAACGCGGCTGATGGATATCGCCCAGCGTCACGACGCGCGACTGATCGAGCGGCCGCAAGCTCTTCTCGACCTGATCCATAGCCGCGATCCCCTTGCGGCCTGCCAGGCATTGCTCGCCGGCCGCGAGAGCTAGCGGCGATGCGACTGCGCGCGCGTCCGCTGACACCGGAGGCCTTCGCGCCCTACGGCGAGGTGCTGACGCCGCCACGAGAACCAGGCCGCGCTTATTTCGAGGATGCGCTGACGAATGGCCGTCCGGGCGCGCGGCCCAGCTTCTCGCTCTCCCATCGGGTGGCGCTTGAGCAACCTGTCCTGCATAGCGACCTCTTCGAGCGCCACGAATTCTCCTCGCAGACTTTCGTGCCGCTCGACGTATCGCGCTGGCTGATCGTGGTCTGCCCACATGCCACCACCGGCGGACCGGATGCGACCAAAGCGGTGGCGTTCGTCGCCGGGGCAAGCCAGGGCGTAACCTATCGCGCCAACACTTGGCATCACGGGCTCACCGTGTTCGACCGCGCGGCGCGCTTCGCGATCTTCATGTGGCGCGACGGCGGACCGACCGACGAAGAATTCGTCAAGGTGCCGCCCTTCACCGTCACGGTGGATGACTAGCCAGGAGACCGCACGATGACCTGGGAATCCAAGCGCGACTTCGTGGGCTACGCCGGCAAGCCGCCCAATCCGCGATGGCCCAACGGCGCGCGGCTGGCGATCAACTTCGTCGTCAACTACGAGGAAGGCTCGGAAGCCTCGATGCAGGACGGCGAGGGCTTCACCGAGACGGCGCTGACCGAGGCCAGCACCTCGGCGGCCGACGTGCGCGGTCGCGACCTCGGCGGCGAGGCGATGTTCGAGTTCGGCAGCCGCGTCGGCTTCTGGCGCCTGCACCGGCTGTTCCAGGAGCGCGGCCTGCCGATGACGGTGTACGGCTGCGCGCTGGCGCTGGAGCGCAATCCGCCGGCGGCGGCGGCGATCAAAGAGGCCGGCTACGACGTCTGCAGCCATGGCTGGCGCTGGGTGAAGCACTTCCTGCTGAGCGAGGCCGAGGAGCGCGAGCATATCCGCAAGGCCGTCGAGTCGATCAAGCGCATGACTGGCGAGCGGCCCTATGGCTGGTATTCGCGCTATGCGCCCAGCGTCAACACGCGGCGCCTGCTGGTCGAGGAAGGTGGCTTCCTCTACGACTCCGAGACCTACAACGATGAGCTGCCCTACTGGACCACGGTCACCGGCAAGCCGCATCTGGTGATCCCCTACACAATCACCAACAACGACACCAAGCTCCTGGGCAATATCGGTTCCACCGCCGACTGGCTGGCTTTCATCCAGGGCGGCTTCGACATGCTCTACGCCGAGGGCGCCACAGCGCCCAAGATGATGAGTGTCGGCCTGCACATGCGTATCATGGGCCATCCCGCGCGCGCCTGGGCGCTGCAGCGCTTCCTCGACCACGTGATGAAGCACAAGGACGTCTGGGTGACCCGCCGCGTCGACATCGCGCGTCACTGGATCAAGACGCATCCGTATCCGGGCAAGGGGCTGAACGAGTAACTCGCTCTTCTGTGACCCCTCGCTTCGCTCAGGATGACAGAGCGGCGCGCGTTTACAACGACGGCCACGCTCGCTAGAAACGCCGCGACCGGCGCCTCCAGGGGCGCCCCAGGAGGGAAGCCGTGAAGATCACCCGTACCGTCAAGAAGATCCTCGACAACTACGAGAGCGACAACCCCGGCACCAAGGGCAACCTCGCCCGCATGCTGATGCACGGCAAGCTGGGTGGCACGGGCAAGATGGTGATCCTGCCGGTCGACCAGGGCTTCGAGCACGGCCCGGCGCGCTCCTTCGCGCCCAACCCCGACGCCTACGACCCGCACTACCACTGCCAGCTCGCCGTCGACGCCGGGCTGAACGCCTACGCCGCGCCGCTGGGTCCGCTGGAGGCGGGCGCCGACAGCTTCGCCGGTGCGATCCCGACCATCCTGAAGGTCAACAGCGCCAACTCGCTGTCGACCAACAAGGACCAGGCGGTGACCGCCTCGGTCAAGGACGCGCTGAAGCTCGGCTGCTCGGCGATCGGCTTCACCATCTATCCCGGCTCGGAAGACCAGTACGAGATGATGGAGGAGATCCGCGAGATGTCGGCGGAGGCCAAGTCGTACGGCCTCGCCGTCGTCATGTGGTCCTACCCGCGCGGCGGCAAGCTCGACAAGGCGGGCGAGACGGCGATGGATGTCTGCGCCTACGCCGCGCACATCGCCGCCCTGCTCGGCGCGCACATCATCAAGGTCAAGCCGCCGACCAACGTGCTGTGGCAGCCCGAGGCCAAGGCCGCCTACGAGAAGGCCAAGGTCGACATCTCGTCCCTGGACAAGCGCATCGCCCATGTGATGCAGGCGACCTTCAACAACCGCCGCATCGTCGTCTTCTCGGGCGGCGAGGCCAAGGACCTCGACGGCCTGTTCAACGAGATCCGCGGCCTGCGCGATGGTGGCGCCAACGGCTCGATCATCGGCCGCAACACCTTCCAGCGCCCGCGCGCCGAGGCGCTCGACATGCTCGACAAGATCATCGCGATCTACCAAGGCAAGATGTGAGCAACCAAGCGCAGCGCTGCCGACTCTACCTGATCACGCCGCCGGCGCTGCCGCATCCCCAGGTTTTCGCGCAGGAGCTGCGCGCCGCGCTCGACGGCGGCGACGTGGCGGTGCTGCAGCTCAGGCTGAAAGACGTCAGCGACGACGCCATCGCGCGCGCCGCCGATATCCTGCGGCCGATCTGCCAGCAGCGCGACGTGTCGCTGATCATGAACGACCGGCCCGATCTGGCGCTGAAGCTCGATTGCGACGGCGTGCATGTCGGGCAGGAGGACACGCCGTATGCCGAGGCGCGCCGGATCCTCGGACCCGACCGCATCGTCGGCGTCACTTGCAAGGCCTCTCGTCATCTGGCGATGGAAGCGGCCGAAGCCGGCGCCGACTACGTCGCCTTCGGCGCCTTCTTCAGCTCCTCGACCAAGACGGTGACGACGCCGGCGGCGCTCGACATCCTCGAATGGTGGGACGAGATGATGACCGTGCCCTCGGTCGCCATCGGCGGCATCACCGCGGACAATTGCCGACCGGTTGTCGAGGCCGGCGCCGACTTCCTCGCCGTGGCCAACGGCGTGTGGGGCCATCCCGGTGGCCCGACCGAGGCGGTGCGGGCGTTCAACAAGATCTTCGACGAGCTGGCGCGGTGATCGCCATGCGCGCGCTGATGCTTCCCCTGCTCTGCGCGCTCATGATCGGATGTGTTTCGGGTGGCCCGGGCGACTCCGGCGGCGGACGCCTGCTGCTCACCCGCGTCACCTTCGAGCGCACCAGCGCGCTGGGCTATCGCGGGCATGTCGAGGCGGCGCATCGCTTCGCGCGCGAAGCGGCGCTGCTGCGTGGCGAGGATCGGCGCCGTCCCGTGATGATCGAGTGCCACACCGACGCCAAGGGCGGCCCGCAATTCAACGAGGGCTTGAGCCAGCGCCGCGCGCGCACCATGCGCGACATCCTGATCAACGCCGGCATCGACCCTGCCCGGCTGCGCGTCGGCACGCCCGGCGCCGCCAAACTCGGCAAGCCCGCAGGCGCGAACACCGTGACCGCCCGCGCCGGCGACGCGCCGCTGACGCACAACAGATACTGCGATCTGTATGTGGTCTGAATGGGATCGCCAGCGGTCCCGCTACCGCGCCACCGGCAGCCACAGCACGTCCTCGATGCGTGGCGCGCCGAGGCAGAGCATCACCAGCCTATCGAAGCCCAGCGCGATGCCGGCGCACTCCGGCAGGCCGTGCTCCAGCGCCGCGAGGAAATCCTCGTCGATCGGGTAGCGCTCGCCGTAGAGCCTCTCCTTGAGCGCCATGTCGGTCTCGAAGCGCGCACGCTGCACGGCGGCGTCGGTCAGCTCGCCGAAGGCGTTGGCCAGCTCGACACCGCAGGCATAGAGCTCGAAGCGCTCGGCCAGGCGCGGATCGCTGGCCTTGGGCCGCGACAGCGCCGCCATCGACACCGGGTAGTCGCACAGGATGGTCGGTCGGCCGAAGCCAAGCTTGCTCTCGATGCGCTCCAGCATGACGCGGAAGAACACGTCCTCCCAGGTGTCGGCATCGGTCGTGCGGACGCCGATCGCGCGCGCGGCGCGCGACAACAGCGCCGCATCGGGCGCATGCGGATCTGGCGCCGTGGCCAGCAGGTCGATGCCGGCGTGCCGGCGGAATGCCTCCGCCACCGTCAGCCGCTCGAACGGACGACCGACATCGCACTCGGTACCGCGCCACGACAGACGCGTCGCGCCGGCCGCCTTCGCGGCTTCGCGCAGCAACGCCTCGCAATCGCCCATCAGATCGATGTAGGTCGCGCCCGACCGGTACCATTCGAGCATGGTGAACTCGGGATGATGCAGGTCCGAGCGCTCGCCGTTGCGAAAGACACGCGCGAACTGGAAGAGCCGAGGCACGCCGCCGGCCAGCAGCTTCTTCATCGCGAATTCCGGCGAGGTGTGCAGGTAGAGTCGCCGGCGCGAATCGTCGGGCGCCACCAGCTCGCTCATGAAGGCGCGCAGATGCACCTCCATGCCGGGCGAGATCTGCAGAACAGGCGTCTCGACCTCGACGAAAGCCTCGGCCGCGAACCACGCTCGTAGCGCCGTCAGGATTCGGCCGCGCGCCAGCAGCGACGGCAGCTTTCGGCCTAGCCGGTCGGGCCGCCAGTCGGGCGCGCCAGTGATCTCCCCGCTCATGGGCGCGACGCTAACACTTCCTCCCTCTCCCCGCCTCCTGGCAGATGGGGAGCCTCTACTCGCGAGGCCGCGCTCGACGGCGCGTGCGAATCGAACCATTCTCCCGCCGGCTCTCACGACAGGAATCTCAGGATGGACGGCGCGACGATCGATCGCTTCTGCCGCAAGCTGCCCAAGGCGACGCGCATCGTGCAGTGGGAAGGCGTCATCGTCTTCAAGGTCGGCGGCAAGATGTTCTGCATGCTGCCGCCGCGCGACAAAAAACGGCGCGAAGCGTGGTTCAAGGCCGACGACGCGCATTATGAATCGCTCAAGGACGCGCCGGGCTTCCGCCCCTGCCCCTATCTGGCGCGCGCCCGCTGGGTGGCGGTCGCCGAGCCCGAAGCGCAGGACGACGAGATGCTCAAGGCCTATCTGCGTCGTGCCCACCAGGTGATTGCCGCCAGGCTGCCGCGCAAGACTCAGCTGGCACTGGGCTTCACGCCGCCGCCGCGGCCGAGCGCGAAGCGGCGCTCGGCCTTCGACGAAGCATTCTAGGCACCATGAGCCACGTTCCCTTCGTCGAGTCCGGCTCCTATCCCGTGCGCGCCGGCAACGCGCTCAAGCCGCTGATCGACGGCACGCCGGTGTTCCGGCGCATCTGCGAGGCGGTCGAGCGCGCGCGTCACAGCGTGTGGATCTGCGCCGCCTTCGCCACCATCGACTTCCGCATGCCCGACGCGCGCGGCTCGTTCTTCGACGTGCTGGATCGCGCGGCCGCGCGTGGGCTGGACGTGCGGGTGATCTTCTGGCGGCCCAATACGCTGGAGGGCAACGTCACCGCCTTCCGCGGCACGGCGCTCGACCGCGAGTTCCTCGGCGCGCGCGGCACGCGCTGGCGCGCGCGTTGGGATCGCGCGCACGACGCCTATTGCCAGCATCAGAAGAGCTGGCTGATCGACGCCGGCCGCGACTGCGAGATCGCCTTCGTCGGCGGCGTGAACATGACCCTGCGCGGCGACAGCGTGCCGGGCCATCCCGGCCCCGGCCAGCGCCACGACCTCTACCTCGAGATCGAAGGCCCCGCCGCCACCGACGTGCACCACAATTTCACGCAGCGCTGGAACGAGGCCAGCGAGCGCGACGTCGAGGATGGCCATTGGGGCCATACCGGCGACGACCAGCTGGCCTTTCCGACCAGCCTTTCGGTGCCGCGCGGCCGCGCGCTGGTGCAGATTCAGCGCACGGTGCATGCCGGCCGCTACCGCGACGGCGCGGCGACGCCCGAGGGACGGCCGTTCGACATCGCGGGTGGCGAGCGGTCGATCCTCGACCAGTACCTGCGCGCCATCGAGGCGGCGCGGCGCACGATCTACATCGAGAACCAGTCGGTGCCGATCGTCGCCGTGGCTGAGCGGCTCGAAGCGGCGTTGAAGCGCGGTGTCGACGTCAACATGCTGGTGCCGGCCGAGGTCGAGCCCTTCGTGCGCGAGGCGCGCCGCCGCGGCGAACGGCAGGCGCTGTTCGCGCAGCTCGGCGCGCTCGACCGCTACCCGAATTTCCGGCTCGCCGGCATCCAGGGCCATGACGCGAAGGGCACGCCCTACGGCATCTACGTCCACGACAAGGTGATGATCGTCGACGATGTCTGGGCGACCATAGGCTCGTGCAACCTGCACGCCTTCTCGCTCGAAGGCAGCACCGAGATGAATTGCTCGTTCCATGACCCTGAGATCGCGTGCCGGCTGCGCTGCGATCTGATGGCCGAGCATTTGTGTTGCGACGTCCAGGCGCTCGACGATCGCGCGGCGATGGCGCTGTACCGCGAGGTCGCCGACGCCAATCGTTACCGGCACGATACCGGCGTGCGCGACTGGCGAGGACTCCTCTTTCGCCTCGACGCCGCGAGCTACGGCATGGATTAGGCGCTTGGCTTGGACGCGTCATCCGGCCGACAATCGCGCCGCTTCACCGCTTCCGGAGTTCGCCCGCCATGCTCGATGACAAAGCCCTCGACCTGCTGTTCCGCAGCGCCCGCACGCAGAACGGCTGGCTGCCCAAGCCGGTGAGCGACGCGCAGATCCGCGCCATCTACGACATCGTCAAGATGGGCCCGACCTCGGCCAACTCGCAGCCGGCGCGCTTCGTCTTCATCCGCACCAAGGAGGGCAAGGAGAAGCTCCGGCCAGCGCTGTCGGAGGGCAACACCGCCAAGACCATGGAGGCGCCGGTCACCGTGCTGGTCGCCTACGACACGCAGTTTTACGAGAACCTGCCGCGCCAGTTCCCGCACAACCAGGACGCCATCAACTGGTTCAAGGGCACGCCGGCGGCGATGCCGACGGCGATCCGCAACGGCACCCTGCAGGGCGCCTACCTGATCATCGCCGCGCGCGCGCTGGGCCTCGACATCGGCGCCATGAGCGGCTTCGACAACGCGGTGGTCGACAAGACCTTCTTCCCCGACGGCCGCTTCAAGTCGAACTTCCTGTGCAATATCGGCTACGGCGATCCGACCAAGATCTTCGCGCGTAGCCCGCGTCTCGATTTCGACGACGCCTGCACGCTGATGTGAGGGAGAGGGCGATGCGCAACTTCACCGAGGCGAACCTCACCGCGGAAGTCGTCGCGCGCATGGGCAAGGATTGCGATCCACGCCTGCGGGAGGTGATGAGCAGCCTGATCCGTCACATGCACGCCTTCGTGCGCGAGACCAGGCTGACGCCAGAGGAATGGTTGAAAGGCATCCAGTTCCTCACCGAAACGGGCAAGTGGTGCGACGACAAGCGGCAGGAGTTCATCCTGCTGTCCGACACCATGGGCGTCTCGATGCTGGTCGACGCCATCGCCAACCCTACCGCCGGCAATACGACGGAATCGACCGTGCTCGGCCCGTTCTTCCGCGAGAACCCGCCGATCATCAAGAACGGCGGCGACATCTCGCCCGGCATCGCCGGCAAGCGCGTCGATGTCGATTGCCGCGTGCTGTCGGAGGACGGCAAGCCGATCGAGGGCGCGCAGATCGATTGCTGGCAGGCTTCGCCCGAGGGCGGCTACGATTCGCAGATCGGCGACGGCGAGGCGCACAACCTGCGGGGACGGCTGAAGAGCGACGCCTCGGGCCGCTTCTGGTTCGAGACCGTGCTGCCCGCCTGCTACCCGATCCCCGACGATGGACCGGTCGGCGACGTGCTGCGCAAGATGGGCCGCCATCCCTGGCGACCGGGCCATCTGCACTTCTGGGTCCAGGCGCCGGGCCACCGCCAGGTCATCACCCATCTCTTCGTGCGCGGCGACAAGTACCTCGACAGCGACGTGGTGTTCGGCGTGAAGGAATCGCTGATCCGCGACTTCGGCGACCAGGACCGCGGCAAGCTGACATACGATTTCCGGCTCAAGAAGGCGGCGTAGCCCGCGCCAGCGCAGGTCGCGGTCCACCACAGCGGGTGACTCACGAAGGGTGGGCCGATCCGAAGAGCGCATCGTGGTGGTCTTCTCCTGCCGCGCGACGCCCCTATCACCATGACATCCACCCGAGCGCCGCTGATCCGCTGGTTCGTCTCGTCCGCCGCCTTCGGCGTGCCGCAGGCGGCGGGGCCGATCGCCTTCGCGCTGGTCGCCTTGAGCCTCACCGGCGACGCCCGTGGCGGCGCGGCCATGATGCTCGCGATGACGCTGGCGCAGGTGATCGGCGCCGTCCCCATCGTTCGGCTCGCCCGCAAGCTGCCCTTGGCGACGGCGGTGCGGCTGCTGGTGGTCATCCGCACTGTCGCCCTGGTGAGCGTGGCCTTGCTCGCGCACCACGGCGCGGCCTTCGCGTGGCTCGTCGCGCTGGCGGCGATCGCGGGATCGGTCAATGGCGCGGCCTTTGGGCAGCTGCGCGCGCTGCTCACCCAGCTCGCGCCCGCATCGCGCCTGCCGCGCGCGCTGGGCATCGCCGCCACGCTCAATGAAACGGTCTTCGTGCTGGCGCCGGTGGCGGCCTCCGGCCTGGGCACGATCTCGCCGGTCTTCGCCGTGCTGGCGCTCGCCGCCATCGGCGCGGCGCCGGCGCTGCTCGTCCCGCATGTCGCCTCGCCCGATAGCGACGAACCGCGCCCTGCCGAAGGTTCGGTCCTCAACCGCTCGATGGCGCTGTGGCTGCTCTGCGCCGGCGCCGGCGGCGCCACCGTCGCGGCGATCGAGATTGGCGCCGTCTCGCTGGCGCTGAACTTCGGCCACGAGCCGGCTCTCGCGATCCTGTTCACCGTACCTCTATGCGTCGCCTCGGTCGCGGGCGGGATCTGGGTCAGCGTGCGCAACCGCATGGCGAGCCACGCGGTCGTTGTCGCCCAGCTCCTGGTCATGACGCTGGGCGCGACGCTCGCGGCCGCCAATATCGGCGTGACGGCGACCATCGTCGGCACTGTTCTCATCGGCGCCGTCCTGGCACCGCTGGCGACCCACTACTCGCTGGCGCTGGATGCGCTGGCGCCGCCGCACAGACGCGCGGAGGTCTTCGCCCTGCAACGCACCGCGAACTCCACCGGCGTCATCTTCGCCAGCGCACTGCTGACCGCGGCGTCGCTGTCGACGGCGCTGATCGTTGTCGCCGGGCTGATGCTCACCGCCACGGCGGCCGTCGCCATCGCCTCGACCCGACGCGGCGGTGGATCGCGCTGAGCCGCCGCGGGTCATCCCGCCGCTTCGTGCGTGGCGACAGGGACAGAGGCGCGCTAGGCTGCGACTTGCGACTGAAGAAGGCGGGAGGACACCATGGCGAAGCGCCCGATGTACCTGCAGCACGTCAAAGTCTATGTCCGCAACGTCGAGCGGTCGAAGAAATGGTACGAGGATCTGCTCGGCCTGCACGTCTACGAGTACCGGCCAGGCTGGGCCGCCTTTCTGTCGGCCGACGAGGAGCAGTCGCACGAGGTGGCGCTGATGCAGGTCGGCGAGGACGCGCCGCTGCAGCAGAAGGGCCAGGTGGGCCTCAACCACATGGCCTGGCGCCTCGAAAGCCTCGACGACCTCAAGGAGTTCTACCGGAGGATCAAGGCCGAGGGACAACCGATCGACCGCGTCATCGACCACGGCATCTCGCTCGGGATCTACATGCGCGACCCCGACGGCAACGGCGTCGAGGTGTTCTACGAGATGCCGCGCGCCGAGTGGCCGGTCGACTCCAACGTCTTCACCCGCGAGAAGACCGGCAGCGGCCGCTTCCCCGGCCCGTGGGACGCCGAGATCGTCAGTAACGGTACCCGTGTGACCAGCGCCGCCCAAGGCGAGAAAGGCCCTGAAAAGGCCGCCTGAGGCAGGTTGCCCCCCCGTACCCGCTCTGATAGGTTCCGCGCGCTTTCCGGGGGCGGCGTTCGCCCCCGGCCGTGTTTTTGCCATCGAGCTTCGGTCGGATCGCCATGAAAGTGCCCATCAACACCATCCGCGCCGGCAACGTCATCGACGTCAACGGTCGCCTCTACGCCGCGATGAAGGTGCAGCACGTCAACCCCGGCAAGGGTGGCGCCTTCGTCACCCTGGAGGCGCGCGCGCTGAAGGAAGGCAACAAGCTGCAGGAGCGCTACCGCTCCGGCGAGACCGTCGAGCTGGTGCGCATCGACGCGCACGACTGCACGTACCTCTACAAGGACGGCGACGGCTTCCACTTCATGAACAAGGACTCCTACGAGCAGTTCACCATGACCGAGGAGATGATCGGCGCCGAGCGCGCGCCGTTTCTCCAGGACGGCATGGAAGTGGTCGTCTCGATGCACGAGACCACGCCTGTGGGCATCGAGATTCCGAAGTCGGTGACGCTCAAGATCGTCGAGGCCGACGCGGTGGTGAAGGGCCAGACGGCCTCGTCGTCCTACAAGCCGGCGGTGCTGGAGAACGGCGTGCGCGTCATGGTGCCGCCGCATGTCGGCGCCGGCACGCGCATCGTGGTCAACACCGAGACCGGCGAGTACATGGAACGCGCCAAGGATTAGTGGCTTTCCTGGGACCGCCGGCGGTCCCGATGAAGAGGAACGTTTGCGATGACACGGCCACCGACCAAGGGCGGCGACCGGCCGGTGGCGCGTGTGGGCCGCGCGCCCGCGGGTCCGATCCGCGAGCGCTCCGCGCCGCTACCGCGCGCCAGCCAGGCGCCGCGCTCGCCGCTGATGACCATTATGCAGCGCGCCGCCTTCGCCGCCGGCAAGGGGCTGAAGCGCGACTTCGGCGAGGTCGAGCACCTGCAGTTCAGCGAGAAGGGCCCGGGCGATTTCGTCAGCCACGCCGATCTGCGCGCCGAACAAGTCTTGCGCGAGCATCTCCTGCATGGCCGGCCGAGCTTCGGCTTCCTGGGCGAGGAAGGCGGCGAGACCAAGGGCGCGGGCGAGTATCGCTGGATCGTCGATCCGCTCGACGGCACCACCAACTTCATGCACGGCGTGCCGCATTTCGCCATCTCCATCGCGCTGGAGCGCGAGGGCGAGGTCGTCGCCGGCCTGGTCTACAATCCGGCCAACGACGATCTGTTCTACGCCGAGAAGGGCTCCGGCGCTTTCCTGGAGACGCCGTCCGCCCGCGGGCGACGCCTGCGCGTCTCGGGCCGCCGTCAGCTCGGCGGCGCGCTGATGGCCACTGGCATTCCCTACCAGGAGCGTGGCGACCACGCGCGTTTCACCGAGAGCCTGCGCGCCGTGATGGCCAAGACCTCGGGCGTGCGCCGCTTCGGCGCCGCCGCGCTCGATCTGTGCTGGGTGGCGGCGGCGCGCTTCGACGGCTTCTGGGAGTTCGACCTCTCGCCGTGGGACGTCGCGGCCGGCACGCTGATCGTGCGCGAGGCCGGCGGCGTGATCTCCGATATCGCCGGCCGGCCCTACGCGCTGGGCGGCCCCACGATCCTCGCCATCAACCCGCCGCTGCGCGATCCCGTCGTCGAGCTGCTGGCGCCCTCGGCCTAGCGTGTTATCCCGCGCCGCGTTGGGGACAACCGGGCTCGCGGTTGAGACGCGATGGGCGACAGGGTAGTGTGCGCGAACTCCGGGGCCAGTCGACGCGATTCCCTGCGGCGGCTCAGCATGGCGACTAACATGACCTCTCCGATCCTGGCGCGGCGTCGCGTCGTCCTGCCGCTTCTCGCAGGCCTCGCCATCGTGTCGCCGCCGGCCATGGCCCAGCAGCCCGGCTATGGCACGAGCGTGGTGGGCGCTTACAACCCCTACACCCAGGCCGGCCCCGGCCAGACCACGGGACGCGCGTATGGCGCGCCGCCGGTGGCGCCTTATCCACCCGCCTACCCGCCCACCGGACCGCGCGCACCAGCCGCCGGTCAGGCGCCCGCTGGCCAGGTCGGCGCCTATAATCCCTGGCGACAGCAGCAGCCGGGTGGCGTCGCACCGGGTGGCGGCGCACCGGGCTTCTACGCGCCGCCCGCCCCGCCCCGGGCCGCCGATCCCGGCGCCAGTCTGCCGCCGCCTCCTTCGGGGCCGATTCGCAGCCGCCTGCTGTCGATCCCCGAGACCGGCAACCCAGTGGGCGCGTCCGGGCCGTTCGGCACCGTGCCTTACGCGCCGCGCCGTTCTGGCGCCGCGCGACCTGCGGCACCACCGCGCACATCGGTGGCCGCCGCTCCGGCGCCCGCCCAGGGTGCCAACGGCGGCACGACGGACAGCCCGCCGCCAGCGCCAAGCCCGACGCCGCGCATCACCAATCCGCCGCCCGCCGCCAAGCCGGCGCCAGCCGTCGTCGTCGAACGCCCCACGCAGACGGCCGCCGCGAAGCCGGCGCCAGCGCCCGCACCCGTAGTCGCGCCAAAACCGGCGCCCGTAGCGCCAGCCGCGGCCGCCGCACCGCCGGAGCCGCCCAAGCCGGCCCCCGCCATCGCCCGACCACCTGAGCCACCGAAGCCGGCGCCTGCAGCACCGCTCGTGGTCGCCGCGCCGCCCGAATCGCCCAAGCCGGCACCACCCCCTGCGCCTGTCGCCGCTCAGCCGCCTGAGCCACCGAAACCGGCGCCGGCCGTCGCGGTCGAGCGGCCCGGCCAGACCGCCGCTGTGATCCCGCCGCCCCCGGCCCCCGCCAGACCGTCCGTCGTTGGCGCCACGCGCGTCACCTTCGAGGCCAACTCGCCCGCGCTCTCGGCCGAGGCGCGCGCGGCGCTCGATCGACTGGCCGCCGACATGATCGCCGATCCCGCGCGCAAGATAACGTTGAAAGCCTACAGCTCCGGCGGCGGCGGCCCCGAGACGCGACGCCTGTCGCTGGCCCGCGGGCTGGCGGTACGCGCCTACCTGATCGACAAGGGCGTGGCGCGCGAGCGGCTGGACGTGCAGGCTCTGGGCGCTTCGGCCGATGGCGGCCCAGCCGACCGGGTCGACGCGGTCAGCGGCACTGGAACGTGATCTCGCCACACTATCCGTCTATACCCCCGGTGAGCCGCAGGGTGATCGCACATGGAAGCGCCGCACGTCCCTTCTTCCCGCGCAGGCGGGGAGAAGGTGCCCGAAGGGCGGATGAGGCGCCCCACTGAGTCTCGACAGCGACAGCGTTTGTCGTCGCGCGAGCACGCCCCCCGTCCGCCCCGCTGGCGCTCGGCACCTTCTCCCCGCCCGCGCGGAGAGAAGGAATTCAAGATTCCAGGGACCCGGCGATGACGCGCCCCCGCCTCTATCTTCTGCGCATCCTCGTCTTCCTGCTCGCCGTCGGCGCGGGCGCCTGGCTGTTGCGCGTCGAGCTGATCCGCATCTTCCAGCACAACATGCTGCTCAACGGCGCCATCCTGCTGGTGCTGGTGCTGGGCATCCTCTACATCGCGCGCCAGGTCTGGATGCTGGGGCCCGAGGTGCGCTGGCTCGAGAGCATTCAGCGCGACGAGGTTCCCGCCACCGACGGCTCCGACCTGCGCCTGCTGGCGCCGATGGCGGCGATGCTGCGGGAGCGCGCCGACAAGCGGCTGGCGCTGTCGCCCGTCGCCATGCGCTCGATGCTCGAGGGCATCGGCGCGCGACTTGACGAGTCGCGCGAGACATCGCGCTACGCCATCGGCCTGCTGATCTTCCTCGGCCTGCTCGGTACTTTCTGGGGCCTGCTCGAGACCATCAGTTCGGTCGGCGAGGCGATCGCCAACCTGCAGGTCTCCAGCGGCGACGCGGCGCAGATGTTCGCGCGTCTCAAGGCCGGCATCGAAGGGCCGCTACGCGGCATGGGCACGGCCTTCGGCGCCTCGCTGTTCGGCCTCTCCGGCTCGCTGGTGCTGGGCTTCCTCGAATTGCAGGCCGGCCAGGCCAACAACCGTTTCTTCCGCGAGCTCGAGGACTGGCTCTCGACGCATACCAGGGTGAGCGGCGGCACGCTGTCGGTCGACGGCGACGGCACGATTCCGGCCTATGTCGAGGCGCTGCTCGAGCAGAGCGCGGAGAACATCGACAAGCTGCAGCGCACACTCCTGCGCTCCGAGGAGAATCGCGAGAACACCGGCGCCGCCGTCACCCAGCTCATCGAGCGGCTGTCGACCCTGTCGGAGACTTTGCGGCAGCAACAACAATTGCTGGCGCGGCTGGCCGAGAACGCCGTGGAATTGCGCGGCCTGACCACCAAGCTCGCCGAGCAGTCGCTGGCGCAGGCGGCTGACGATCCGACGCGCGCGCATCTGCGCAATCTCGAGGCCTACATGGCGCGCCTGCTCGAGGAAACGGTGCGGGGACGCACGGCACTCGCCGACGAGCTGCGCGGCGAGTTCAAGCTGCTGGCGCGCACCCTGGCCTCCTCGCGCGGCGCCGCGCCGCCGCCCGCCGATCAGCGCCCGTTGACCGCCGGCGAGCGGATCATGCCGCCAGCCGACAAGGCCTGAGCCGCCATGGCCAGCATCGCCGGCCGTCGCCGCGGCGGCGCCCACGCCGACTACACCTGGCCCGGCTATGTCGACGCCCTGGCCAGCCTGCTGATGGCCTTCGTCTTCCTGCTGTCGTTCTACGCCGTCGGCCAGATGGCACTGGGCTCGGCCGTGTCGGACCGCGACAGCGCCATCGACAAGCTCAACGCCCAGCTTGCCGCGCTGGGCGACGTGCTCAATGTCGAGCGCGCCAAATCCGCCGACCTCGATCGCCGCTTGAGCGCCCTGGGCACGCAGCTGCGCGACACGGCGACGGCGCGCGACCAGCTGGCGGGCCAGTTGCGCGACGCCGAGGCGCGCATCGCCGCGCTGGGCCGCGAGCGCGACCAGCTGCAGGGGCAGCTCGCCGGCGCAATCCGCGAGCGCGACCAGCTGCAGTCGAGCGTCGAGGGCTTCGTGCGCGAGCGCGACGCCGCCGCGGCCGCGGCGAGCAAGTCGCAGGGCGAAGCCGACGAGCTCAGACGCCGCCTCGACGCGGCGGGCGCCGCGGCCGCCAAGTCGCAGGCCGAGATCGAGGATCTGCAGCGCCGTATCGCCAGCATGACCACCGACCGCGAGACGCTGCGGACGGAGCTGGCCAGGCTGCTGGAGGAGCGCGAGCGGCTGGCCGGTCGGTTGAAGGACATCGAGGATCGCGCCAAGGCGCAGCTGGTCGACGACCAGAAGATGGCTGACGCGTTGAAGGCCGAGATCGAGCGGCAGCGCCTCGAGCTCACGCGCCTGTCGGCGGCGATGGCCGCGGCCAACAACGAGAGGGGCAAGCTGTGGGACGACCTGTCGGCCGAGCAGAAGCTTAGCGCCGAGCAGAAGGCGGCGGTCGTGCGGCTGACCGCCGAGATCGCCGCCATCAAGAAGGAGATGGCCCGGCTGGGCGACCTGCTCGACATCAGGGATCGGCAGCTCAAGGACCAGAACGCGCAGATCGTCGATCTCGGCACGCGCTTGAACCGCGCGCTGGCCAGCAAGGTCGAGGAACTATCGCGCTACCGCTCGGAGTTCTTCGGCAAGCTGCGCGAGGCGCTGGCGGGGCGCCGCGACGTCACCATCGTCGGCGACCGCTTCGTCTTCCAGTCCGAGGTGCTGTTCGATGCGGCGCAGGCGGCGCTGCGTGAGGAAGGCGAGCAGCAGCTGGCCGATTTCGCCCGACGCCTGCGGGAGATCACCGAGCGCATCCCCTCCGATGTCGACTGGGTGCTGCAGATCGACGGCCACACCGACGCGATCCCGATCAACACACCGCAATTCCGCTCCAACTGGGAGCTGTCGACGGCGCGCGCCATCGCCGTCGTGCGCGTGCTCGAAGCCAACGGCATCCCGCCCAATCGCCTGGTCGCCGCCGGCCACGCCGAGCACAAACCGCTGGTCCCCGGCACCGACGCGGCGAGCCGCGCGAAGAACCGGCGCATCGAGCTGAAGCTGACGAGTCGGTGATTCCCTCTCCCCGCGCGCGGGGAGAGGAAGGAAGACATCACGTCGGCAGCAACACCATCTGCGTCTGCGTGGTCTGCGTCAGCATGCGGCCGTTCTCGTCGTAGAGGCGGGTCTGCCAGACGCTGGTGCGGCGGCCGGCGTGCAGGCGATCGCATATGGCGCGGACCTTGCCCGCCTTGCAGCCGGCAAAGAAGTTGGTCTTGGACTCGAGCGTCGTCGTGCCGGCGCCGTCGGGCAGGTTGAGCACCGCGCCCATCGCGCCCACGGTGTCGGCCACCGCCATCAACGTGCCGCCGTGGATCGTGCCGCCGATCGTGGTCAGCTCGGGCTTCACCGTGAACTCGCCGACGACGCGCTCGGGCGACGCCTCGACGACCACGAGTCCCAGGGTCGCGGCGAGCGTGCCCGTCATGCGGGCGTTGAGGTCGGCGGCGGTCATCACAGGCATGGCAGTCCTCTGCGGTTGGCGACGCAGATGACCATGCCGGGCGAGGCTCGCACAATTACTTCTGAAGTCATTTCGCAGTTCGGGCCGCGCCGCTCCAGCGACGCATCATGAGCGCTGCTGGAGCGGCGCGGCCCAAAAAAAAGCTACTCTGCGGCGCGGTCGAACTGCAGCTCGGCCAGGCGGGCATAGAGGCCGCCGCGCGCGGCGAGCTCGCGATGGGTGCCCATGTCGACGACGCGACCGTTCTCCATCACGGCGATGCGGTCAGCTTTGAGCACCGTCGCCAACCGATGCGCCACGATCAGCGTGGTGCGCTGCTTGGTCAGGCGATCCAAAGCGGTCTGCACCGCGAGCTCGTTCTCGGCGTCGAGCGAGGAGGTGGCCTCATCGAGCAGCAGGATGGCGGGATCGCGCAGGATGGCGCGGGCGATGGCGACGCGCTGGCGCTGGCCGCCCGACAGGCGCACGCCGCGCTCGCCGAGGAACGTGTCGTAGCCCTGCGGCAGCTTCTCGAGGAAGGACGCCGCCTGCGCCGCCTCGGCCGCGGCGCGCACCTCGGCGTCGCTCGCCTCGGGTCGGCCATAGCGGATGTTATCCATGGCGCTAGCCGAGAACAGCACCGGCTCCTGCGGCACGATCGCGAGGCGCGCGCGCAGATCGCTGCGCGTGACCGTGCGGATGTCGCTGCCGTCGACGCGGATCGCGCCGGTCTGCGGGTCGTAGAAGCGCAGCAGAAGGCTGAACACCGTGGTCTTGCCGGCGCCCGAGGGGCCGACAGCGCCACCGTCTCGCCCGGCGCGATGTCGAGCGAGAAGCCGTGCAGCGCCGAGGTCTCGGGCCGCGCCGGATAGCGGAAGGTGACGTCGCTGAAGCTCACCGCGCCGCGCGCCGGCGACGGCAGCGGCACAGGCGAAACGGGATCCTCGACCGGCGAGCGCTCGGCGAGCAGCTCGGCGATGCGCTCGGCGGCGCCGGCGGCGCGCTGCAGGTCGCCGATCACCTCGGAGATCGCACCGGCCGAGGCGGCGACGACGACGGCGTAGAACACGAAGGCCGACAGATCGCCGGCGCTGATGCGGCCGCTGAGTACGTCGTGGCCGCCGATCCACAGCAAGATGCCGACCGCGCCGAAGACCAGGAAGATCACGATCGAGGTCAGCACCGCACGCTGCAGGATGCGCGCGCGGGCCGTGCCGAACGACGCCTCGACCAATTGCGCGAAGCGCGAGGTCTCGCGTCGCTCATGCGCGAAGGCCTGTACCGTGCGCACCGCGTCGACGCGCTCGCCAGCGAAAGACAGCAGGTCGGCGATGCGCTCCTGGCTCAACCGCGACAGTTTGCGCACGCGCCGTCCCAGCACGATGATCGGCACCACCGCCAGCGGCACGACCAGCAGCGCCAGCGCGGTCAGACGCGGGCTGGTGATCAGCAGCATCGCCAGGCCGCCGACAAACATCAGCGAATTGCGGATCGCGACCGAGACGGTCGAGCCCACCACCTGGTCGATCAAGGTGGTGTCCGACGACAGCCGGCTCATCACGTCGCCGGTGCGCGCGGTCTCGAACCAGGCGGGGCTCAGCCGCACGATGTGCGCGAAAGCGGCCTTGCGGATATCGGCGACGACGCGCTCGCCGAGCCATGAGACGAAGTAGAAGCGCGCGGCGGAGGCGAAGGCCAGCACGACGACGGCGGCGAGCAGCGATGCCAGCGCGTAGTCGAGCACCTCGGGCCGGCCGGCGGCGAAGCCGCGATCGATCAGCGCGCGCAGGCAGGCGCCGAAGGCGAGCACCGTGGTGGCGGCGACGAACAGCGCCACCAGCGCGCAGACCACGCGCCCGCGATAAGGCCGCAGGAAAGGCCACAGGAAACGCAGCGGCTTCAGGTCGCGCCGGGCGGGCGCGGGCGTTGCGTCAGCCATCGCGCGCTCAGCCCAACGCCAGCTCGGCGCCGGTGGCGGCGCGGATCTCGTCGGTGAGCAGGCGCGCGAGGTCGCGCCCGCCGCGCGTGTCGATCCAGCGGTCCGAGCCCTGGTCGCGCGCGAAATGCGTGGCACCAGAGGCCGGCGAGGACAGCCAGATCTGCCGCGTCGGCGCGTGCTTGTTGATCACGTAGGTGCCGCCGCCTTCCAGCTCGACGGTCAGCACGCCGCCCTCCAGGTCGACCTCGGCCGCCGGCAGCGCATCTTCGAAGGCGCTGGTCAGCGCCGCCAGGAAGCGGGTCGCGGCACTGTCGAAGGCGGTGTCCATGGTCTTCGTGAATCCGTCGCCCAGCGCGTTGATTTTCAACGATTGCCGCCGCCTATAGCAGGCGATGTGGTGGTCAACAAGCGAACCGAGGTCGCGGCGAAGGCTCGGGCCACCTCGACCTTCGATCGGTCGAACGCTTCGCCCTCCACCCGCTCCCCGTCGCGGCGGATCAGATCGCGGATATAGGCGTCGGCGCGTCTGTCGCTGACCCGCGTCGCCACGAAGTCGGCCAGCTCTCGGTCGAGGTGGACGGTCAGGATAATGCGTCGAGACATTCCCAGGATCTCTGGCCCAGGATCCCCGGGGTTTTTCGCAGCTGATTCCAGGCGAATCCGCTCCTTTTCCACCCCGCTTGCCCCCGCCGACCCTCTCCTATATAAGGCGCCGCTCGCGTCCGGAGATCGCCCCGTGAAAGAGAAGATTCACCCGTCCTACCACGAGCTTACCGTCGTGATGACCGACGGCAGCTCGTTCAAGACCCGCTCGACCTATGGCGAGCCGGGCGGGACCTTGCGCCTCGATATCGACCCCAAGACGCATCCGGCGTGGACCGGCGTCAGCAAGATGGTCGATCGCGGCGGTCGCGTGTCGCGATTCAACGAAAAATTCGGCGCACTCGGGCGTTCGGGCGGCGGCAAGAAGTAGCCCCCGACAGATAGTCCCCCAGCGGGGATATCGACAAACGCCCGGCCACTCGCCGGGCGTTCGCGTTTTTGGGAACCCCGCCCGGCGATGGCCTCCAGCCCCAAGCGGAGACCGTCATGTCCAGCATCCGGATCCTCGGCGTCGGCGACGAACGCCAGCTCAGTGCCTTCTTCGAGCACGCGCCCGACCGCTCCTTGATGCAGCGGTCCAACCTGGCGCGCGCCGGCGCCGGCTGGAGCGGCCAGCGCTATGGCGGCATGTTCGCCGGCGCCTTCGACGGCGCGCGGCTGAGCGGCGTGATCGCGCATTACTGGAACGGCTTCCTGCTGCCGCTGGTCGGCGATATCGCGCGCGATTTCCGGCCGCTGCTCGACGCCCTGCTCGACGCCTCGCCGCTGCCGGTCAACGGCGCGGTCGGCGATTGGGACCAGGTGACCGCGACCCTGATGCATCCCCGCATCAACGGCCGCGCCGTGCGGCGCTGCGCGCGCGAGATCCTTTACGGCCTGCCACTCGAGGCGTTGCGCGTGCCTGAGCCGCTGCGCTTGGGCGAGATCGGCGTGCGCGCCATCGCGGCGGACGACGTGCCCATGCTGACAGCGTGGCGCATGGAGTTCCTCGTCGACACCTTCAAGCTCTCGCGCGGTCCCGCGACCTTCGAGGAGGCGGCGGGCGATCTCGACGCGGCGCTGCGCGAGAAGCGCGGCTTCGTCGTCGAGGCCGATGGCCGCATGCTGGCCTATAGCGGCTTCAACGCGGCGCTGCCCGACGTGGTGCAGGTCGGCGGCGTCTACACGCCGCCCTTCGCCCGCGCCCGCGGGCTGGCGCGCGCCGCGGTGGCCGGCAGCCTGCTCAAGGCGCGCGAAAGCGGCGCCCGCCGCGCCGTGCTGTTCACCGACGTCGCCAACGTCGCCGCGCAACGCGCCTATGGCGCGCTGGGCTTCAGCGCCGTCGGCGACTGGGGCATCGCGCGGTTCTGATCCGTCTCCCTCTCCCCGCTTGCGGGGAGTGGGTCGGGGTGAGGGGCTGTCGAAGGTTGAACCGGCCAGCGCAACCTGCACCAGCCCTTCACCCTCCCGTCGCGCTACGCCCGACGGGCCCCGCCCTCTCCCCGCTTGCGGGGAGTGGGGACTTCCTTCTTCGCCGTCACACCCTGCCACGCCATCGTCAGCGCGCTCTTCGCCGTCGTGGTGTCGGCGGTCGCCAACCGCAGTTGGGTGTTGCCGCGCAGGCCCCAGGTGCCTTTCACCGGCACGAACACGTCAGGCGCGCTCGCCACCAGCATCTCCTGCTGCTCGGGCGCGAGCTTGACCACGGCCCAGGCGTCATCTGGATAACCAAGGCTGGCGAAAACCTTGCCGCCGGTGCCGGCGCGGAAATCGGCGTGGCCGCCATGCGCGCCCTCGACGGCGCCCGGCATCGAGAGCGCGAGCTTGCGGAAGACGGTGGGTGTCATGGCGCGATGTCAGCATGGCGCCGCGCGACGCGAAAGACAGTTTGAACCGGCACGCGGATCGGTCACCATGGCGCATAACGCCGAGGGGAGACTCGCATGGCCGACGAGAAGCAATCCAAGCCCACGATCCAGACCGGCGTGCGCTTCGACATGGGCAAGGATGTCGCCGGCGCCAAGCCAATCGCCGACGACGCCGACAGCGAGCCCACGCCCAAGGACGTGCGCTGCCGCGTGCTGCGCGAGGGCGACGAGGACATGCTCGACGCCTTCCTCGCCAGCCGGCCCGATACGCACATCTTCCTGCGCTTCAATCTGCGCCAGGGCGGGCTGGTCGACGACGGCCGCGCCTATCAGGGCACCTGGGTGGGCGCGGTCGAGGACGATCCCGACACCGACACGCAGCGCGTGCTGGCCGCGGCGGCGATCTTCGCCGGCGGTCGCGTGCTCTTGCAGCTGCCCGAGCGCGCCACCGAGGTGCTCGACGTGCTGGCCGCCGCCGCGCCGCGCGACTTCAGCGAGGTCGCCGGCCCCACGGCGCAGGTCGAGAAGACGCTGTCGCATCTGTGGCTGCGCGACCGGCCGATCCTGCAGCGCCACGACTGCGTCGTAATGACCGCGAGCGCCGAGACCTTGCGCGCCCCCGATGTGCTGGGCGCCGCCGGCGTCGACTTCCGCCCGCCGATGGGCGAGGAGCTGCCGCTGCTCGGCGACTGGCACGCCGCCTTCCGCGAGGAGGTGTTCGGCATCGCGCGCGGCGAGGAGAGCGATCTCGAGGCGCGCAACTGGGTGCGCCGCGCGCATGATCTGCGGCAGGGCATGGTGGTCACGGTGGGCGACAAGCCGGTGGCCTACGCCGCCGCCACGGCGAAGCTCGACGACTGCGTGAACATCGGCGCGGTCTACGTGCCGCCCGACATGCGCGGGCGCGACTACGCCAAGGCCGTCGTCGCCGGCATCGTGCGCGACGCCGGGCGCGACGGCGTCAGCAAGGCCTGCCTGCTGGCCGAGAAGGAACAGCCGGCCTCGATCGCGGCGTATAGCGCGGTGGGATTCCAGCCGGCGTTTGATTGGACGGTGGTGCGGTATCACGGGGTGTAGCATGCGGCCCTCGAGGGGTTGGGGTGCGCGCGGCCAGGCTGCCGTTTTCGTGCCATTTGGGCCGCGCCGCTCCAGCGACGCATCTGGAGCGCCGCTGGAGCGGCGCGGCCCGAAGACAGCTGACCCACTACTGGCGATCACCCCGGGATAACGGGCGTCATATTTTTTATTGATAATTTCGTAAAATAGTTAAAAATAAGACCCATCAGGAACGACGCCCCTGGTAGGTCCCTATGCCCTCAGACAACGCCTGCGCCATCGTCGCCGCGCTTGCGCTTCGCGCCTCAACCCTCGCGCCAAGCCGACGGATTATCCCGTGACACACCCCCATCATCCACCCCCCGATGATCCGCACGCGCCCGTGCTCGAAGAGGAATTCCTCGAAGGCCACGCGCTGCTTTACGGCGTCACGCACCAAGACCCTAAGCGCCTGCGCGCGCTGATGCTGGAGATGCTCGACGACACTTTCGGGTACGACCCTGCGCTGCCCGAGCGCATCCTGCTGCGCCTGGGCGCGCTGGCCGAGATGTGGCGGCATCCGCTCATGGAAGCCTGGAAGACCGCGCCCGCCTCGCCCCGGCTCGGCGACACCGCGCTGCGCGTCGCCGCCACCCACCCGCTGACGCGCGCCGGATGGTTCGACGACTTCAGCTTCTTCCGGGAGATGCTGCTGCGCATCGACACCGAAGGCAGCGCTTGAGGTGGTGCGCACTTTGCACGTCGCGGGCAACAAGATCGCGCGAGCGACGGTTGTGGCGCGGCCGGGCATGCGTACACTGGACCGACGATCGTCGCGATCAGCTACGCGTCCCTGCGTGGGAGCCGAACATGATCATCGCCAGCGAGACGTACTTCATCAAGTTCCCGAGGCTCCTGCACTACCTGAAGAACGAGCTGCCCAAGGTGGTCGACAACAAGCCCTTGCTGAACGCCTACATCATGACCGCGGCGACCAATGGCGGGAGACGGCAGGTTCCCAAGGGCAAGCTCTTTAACTACGAACTCATCGGCAAGATGGCGCTGAGGCCCGGCGGCGGCCCTACGGCCCTCGTCCTGCCGATCATGAAGAAGCTTAACCCCAAGACGAAGGCGGTCGAGCGGGTCGACGCCATGACCATCGCCCTCGGCAATTCGATCACGTTCAATGCGCGGTTGTTCAAGGGCCTCGAGGCCATGGTCAACCTCAACGACACGCGTGCGGCCTTCGAGTTGGTGACGCTGCACGAGCTGACGCATTGGCTCCACGCCCGGGGCACCGCCAATCCCGAGCACGAAATCGGCGAGATCGGCGAGGAATTCGAGGCGGCCGCCTATTCGTCCGACGAGCGCAAAGCCCGGCAGTTGGTGATCGACGCCGCCTACATGCTGGCCGCCGCCGGCTGATCGCGACGCGCCGCTGGCGTCTTCGGGCAAGGCGCTGCTAGCGTCGCGCCACGAACGCCATCGACTCCGCGCGCGAAACGACTACGCTCTCTATGACTCCCTCTCCCCCGCAATGCGGGGAGAGGGAGAAAGACGATATCGGCGGGAGGTTCTCGATGCTCGATCTTCTGATTCGCGGCGGCACCGTGATCGACGGGTCGGGCGCCGCCCGTATCACCGCCGATGTCGGCATCGTCGATGGACGCATCACAGCCGTTGGACGCCTGAGCGACACGGCGCGGCGCACGATCGACGCCGACGGGCTGATCGTGGCGCCCGGCTTCATCGACGGCCACACCCACATGGACGCGCAGGTGATGTGGGACGCGCCAGGCACGTCGTCCTGCTACAACGGCGTGACCTCTGTCGTGATGAGCAATTGCGGCTTCACGCTGGCGCCATGCAAGCCGGCCGATCGGCAGTGGTACGCCAACTGCCTGTCCTACGTGGAGGACATCCCTGCCGCGGCGATGGCCGCCGGCATGGACTGGACCTGGGAGTCCTTCGCCGAGTATCTGCAGGCGGTCGAGCGCCGGCCCAAGGCGCTGAACTACGCGATGTATGTCGGCCACTCGGCGCTGCGCATGTACGTCATGGGCCGCCGCGCGCTTTCCGATGAAGCGACCGACGAGGAGATCGCCACCATGGCGGCGATGGCGCAGGAGGCGATGCGCGCCGGCGCCATCGGCGTGTCGACCTCGCGCGCCCACACCCATCTGACGCCCGAGGGCCAGCCGGTGGCCAGCCGGCAGGCGTCGTGGCACGAGCTCGAGCGCATCGTGGCGTCGATGGCCGCGCTGGGCACCGGCATCTTCCAGGTCGGCTCCGACGTGCGCAGCCACGCCAGCAACGTCGCCATGCTCGACGAGCTCAAGCGCCTGGCGCTGGCCTACAAGCGCACGATCATGTTCGGCCTCATCAGCACGCGCCAGGGCGACGATCCGGCGTCGTGGCGCACCCAGGCCCAGGTCATCGAGGATACCAACCGCGCCGGCGGCCGCATGTTCGGCCAGGTCAGCACGCGCTCGATCAACGCGATCTACTCGCTGAAATCCTACCTGCCCTTCGACGTGCTGCCGGAGTGGAAGCTGGTGCGCGAGCGGCCGCTGCCCGAACAGCTCCAGATGCTGCGCGATCCCGCGCGGCGGCGCGCGCTGGTCGAGGCCGAACAGCGGATGAAGCCCAAGGACAACGTGCTGCAGGGTGGTGGTGCCGCCACGCTCGATCCGCGCAAGCCCGACTACGAGCAGCTCTTTGCGTTGAAGAGCATGGACTGGGACGATCCGACCGTGGCCGAGCTGTCGCGTGTTCGTGGCACGCATCCCGTTGAGACCATGATCGAGCTGGCGCTGGCGGATCCCGACCAGATCTTCGTCTGGCCGGTGGTCAACGAGGATCGCGAGGACGTGCTGGGCATGCTCAAGCGCGACACGACCCTGGCGACCTTCTCCGACGCCGGCGCGCATTCGGCGCAGGAAATGGGCGCCTGCCTGCAGACGCATTTCCTGCATTACTGGGTCAACAAGCGCGGCGCCTTCACCCTGGAGCACGCCGTGCGCAAGATGACGCGCGACATCGCCGAGGCGTTCGAGCTGAAGGACCGCGGGCTGCTGAAGCCGGGCTACAAGGCCGACGTGGTGCTGTTCGAGGCCGACCGCGTGCGGCCGTGCCTGCCCAGGGTCGAAAACGACCTGCCCGGCGGCGCTCGCCGCCTGGTGCAGAAAGCCGAAGGCATCCGCGCCACCATCGTCAACGGCGCGGTGACGATGGAGAACGGCCGGTCGACCGGCACCTTCACCGGCGAAGTGATGAAGGGCGCCGCAGCCTCTTCCGCCCTCTCCCCGCAAGCGGGGAGAGGGTTGGGGTGAGGGGCTGCGTCAAGTGACGCACGACCGCCGTACGCAACCCGCGACTCTCCCTCTCCCCGCTTGCGGGGAGAGGGAGAAGCCGTGCCTTAACGCTGCCCGTTGCCGATCTCGATCTTCTTCTCGGCCGGCGTCTTCTCCGGGATCTTCGGCATGGCGATGCGCAGCACGCCTTTCTCGAAGCTCGCCTTGATGGCGTCCTCGTCGATGCCGTCGGGTAATTGGAAGGTGCGCTGGAAGGCGCCATAGCTGCGCTCCGAGAGGTGCCAGGCGTCCTTCTTCTCGTCGCGCTCGACCTTCTTCTCGCCCTTCAGCGACAGCACGCCATTCTTGACCACGACGGCGACGTCCTTCTCGTCGATGCCCGGCAGCTCGGCCTCGAGCACGATCTCCTTGTCGTTCTCGCGGATGTCGATGTCGGGCGCGACCAGCGGCTGGGCCATCGCGCTGGGCAGGCTCGGTACGCTCGGCCGGCCGAGGAAGCCGCGGCCGAGGAAGGCGTCGAACACGCGGTCCATCTCCGAGCGCATCTCGGCGAACGGGTCGCGATAGCGCGGCGCCGGCGTGCCGACGGTTTCGGATTTCCTGATCTCGCTCGCCATGTCCTGTCTCCTCACCCACGCGCTCAGGGAGTGAGCGCGGCTCTTACGTATCGATTTGGGTGGACCACCCGCGCGATCAAGACCGTGAGCGGCGCGCTCGCGCGATCGACGCGAAACGCTCCTATGCGACGGCGTCGACGAAAGCTTGATCCGGATCAAAGCGCGCGACCGACCCGCGCGCCATCATTGTCGTTCGAACGACCGCGCGCGGGCGAGACCGATGAAACGTTCCCTGATCCTGACCTTGGCGTTCCTGATCCTGACCTTGGCTTTGATGGCATGGCCAAGCGAGCCCGCCCTCGCCGCCGACCCGAACAACGGCGAGCGCCTGGCGCGACGCTGGTGCTCGGCCTGTCACGTCGTGTCCGAGAAGCAGACCGGCACCGTGGCCGAAGCGCCGCCCTTCCCGGTCATCGCGCGCCGCCCCGATTTCAGCGAGCGCACGGTCGCGTTCTTCCTGCTCGACCCGCACCCCAAGATGCCCGACATGGCGCTCACCCGCGCCGAGGCCGCCGACCTCGCGGCCTATATCGCAACGTTGAAGTAGGGAGTGGAGCTGAAAGGCTCTCTACCGTCGTCCTGGGCGCAGCGAAGAACGACAGCCCGGTTGCTTCACGCCCCCTGCAGCTCCAGCTTCTTCCCATCCACCTGTGCGTGGTGGAAGTTCGCCTGCTGGTAGGTCGTCATGAACTCGGCGTAGGTGAACGGCGGCTCCTTGCCTGCGCCGCCGTCTGATGTGATCGGCGTCATCACCGCGCGGTAGTTGCAGTCGAAGAAGAACGGAATCGCGTAGCGCTCCTGGCCGGAGCGGTTGATCACGCGGTGTGGCGTCGCCAGGAATCGGCCGTCGGTCCAGCGGCGCAGCATCATGCCGCCATTGACGAGGAGCGCGCCCTCGGGCGCCGGCGCGTCGATCCAGCGTCCGTCGGGCAGGCGCAGCGACAGGCCGGGGATCCTGTTCTGCGCCAGGATGGTCATGAAGCTGGTGTCGAGATGCGGCGCGATGCCGAACTCGTTGTTGGGCGCCGTCGGGCTCTGCTGCGGGTAGTGCGACATGCGCAGCGTGTACATCGGATCGACGAAGAAGCGGGCGAAGTAGTCGGCCGGCCGGTCGAGGGCGCGGGCGTAGATCGGCAGCAGCGACAGGGCGAGCCGCTCGAAGGCGTCGCAGGTCGCGAGGATCTGCTCGCGGAAGCCCGGCAGCGCGGGCCAGCGGTTGCGGCCGCGGAAGCGCGCCTTGGCCAGCACGTCGACGTGATCGGCCGGCAGCTCGCGCTTGAAGAACACCGCTTCGTTGACATTGGGCAGCACCGGCGTGTCGCCGACGAGGTTGTAGCGCGCGGTGGCGCCGCGCATCGGCATGTAGCCGATATTGTGCTCGTCGATCTTCATCGCCGTCTTGGACTCGAGCGGCTGGGCGTGGAAGCGCGCCGCCTCGGCGAAGGTGGCGTCGAGCAGGGATTGCGGCACGCCATGGCCCTTGACGAAGTAGAAGCCGATTTCGGTGAAGGCGTGCCGCAGCTGGGCGCCGAGCGTCTCCAGCGCACCAGGCTCATTGGCGCGCAGCGGCGCGAGATCGAGGACGGGGATCGTGTCGGTCATGGCAATCCTCCCTGGTGTCATCCCGAGCGGAGCGAGGGATGACAGTTACGCCGGCAGCAGGTTCAGCTTGCGCAGGAGCTCGCGCTCCTCGTCGAACGTCTTCGCCATGTAGTCGCGGTACTCGGGGCCATCCTTGAGCAGCAGCGGCTGGTCGACCTTGTCGAGGAACTCCAGATGCGCCGGCTCCTGTGCCGCCGCCTTGAAGGCCTCGCCGAGGATCTTCACGACACCCGCGTCCATGCCCTTGGGCCCGACCAGGCCGCCGGGCGACTCGACGACGACGTCAACGCCCAACTCGCGCACCGTCGGCACCTCGGGGAAGCGCTTGATGCGCGTGGCGGTGAACACCGCCAGCAGGCGCAGCTGGCCGGCGCTGACCATCGGCGCCCAACCCGACGACTCCGAGGCGAAATCAATCTCGCCACCGAGCAGCGCGCGCATCGTGTCGGCCGTGCCGCGGTAGGGCGCGTGCGTCCAGCTCAAGCCGCCCTGGGCCATGCCGACACGCTCCATCGCCAGGTGCTGCGAGGAGCCGATGCCCAGCGTGCCCCAGTTCAGCTTGCCGGGGTTGGCCTTCGCATGGGCAAGGAGCTCCGGCAGCGTCTTCCAGGGCGCGTCCGCCCGGACCACCACGCCCATGACAAAGCCGGTGATCTGCAGGATGTAGCTGAGGTCGTTGATCGGATGATAGGTCAGCTGCTTGTTGAGCAGAGGCTGGCGCAGCACGCTCATATGCATCTGCGATATGACGTGGCCGTCGGGCTTCTCGCTCTGCAGCGCCATGGCGCCCAGGATGCCAGAGGCGCCGGCCTTGTTCTCGATCACGACGGTCTGGCCGAGCTTCTTCGACGCCGATTCGCCCAGGATACGCAGGCCGATATCGGCCGGCCCGCCCGGCGCCCAGGGCACGATCAATCTGATGGTGCGCTCCGGAAACTTCGACTGCGCGATCGCCGGCGTGGCGAGCGGCAAAGCGGCAGCCCCGATCAGGGCGGTACGGCGCGTGATAAGGCTCATGGTCTCGACACTCCCCAACGACCACGATAGTGGCCGCCGCTTCGCCGACCGGCAAGTCCGGGATGGCCGGCCGGCTAGGCGAGGATCGAGCCGATCACGGCGATGATGAACATCACCACGGTGCCGATCGCGGTGGCGGTCATCTGGCTGCGCAGATCCTCGGTCGCGGTCTTCGGTGCGCCGAGCTCGAGCCGGAGCTCGCGAAAGCCGCCCTCCGTGATGCAACCCTTCACCTCCGGCCCGATACCGGGGCCATGCTCGGGACCAGGCTTGTCGACCCGGCCGACCACGAAACACTCGACGCCGGGGCGCAGCCATCGCTCGCTGAAGCGCAACTCGCCCATGCCAGCGAACGCCGTGATCGCGCCGATGCCGCTCAGGATCCTGTCGCGCGTCGTCGCGCTGAGCGTATCGAGCAGATCGGCATTCCACTGGCCCCCGTTGCTGTGGCCGACCTCGGCGCTCATCGGGAAGAACAGGATGCGATTGCCGGCGTCGTCGGTCAGCGCGATGGGCTCGACCGAGGTAAAGCCAGCCAACGAGTTCCAGCCCATGGCGCTACTGACGCCGACGCGCTCTCTGTCGCCGGCGTGTCGCTCGATCGACCAGCTGTACCAGACCGCCGGCGCGCGCCCCATCACGCTCTCGCGCGGCTCGCCGTGGAAAGCGGTGCGGCCGCGGATGGTCGCAACCTCTCCCGGCTGCACGTTGGCGATCGGCACCTCGCGTGTCGCCTCGACGTCCTTCAGCCGGCGCCAGTTCACGAAGGTGAAGAAGGCCAGCGCCAGCCAGCCGATATGCAAGACGAAGAGGATGAAACCGACCACGCCGCGTCACTCCCTGTGGTCGCCCATCCTAGCCCGGAATCACCCCCTTGAAGCCGGCGGTCTCCCTCCTATCTCAGGGGTATCGCCGGGCCCATGACGGGGCGGCGAGAAACGGCCCGCCACGGGTGGCGACACCCAGGGGGCTACTGACCGTCACATCGCTCACCTGGAGGGTGTTCCATATGCGTGCCTATGACTTTTCCCCGCTGTTCCGCTCGACCGTCGGCTTCGACCGCGTCTTCCAGCTTCTGGACTCCGTGAACAGCGACATGGGTGGCAACGGCTACCCGCCCTACAATATCGAGAAGGTCGGCGAGAACGGCTACCGCATCACGCTCGCGGTCGCCGGCTTCACCGCCCAGGACATCGAGATCGTCCAGCAGGAGAACGCGCTGAAGGTCTCGGGCAAGATCGCCGCCAAGGACGAGCCGGCCGCGTTCCTGCATCGCGGCATCGCCGCGCGCGCCTTCGAGCGCCGCTTCGAGGTCGCCGATCATGTGCGCGTGACCGACGCGACCCTGGAGAACGGCCTGCTGCACATCGCCCTGGTGCGCGAGGTGCCCGAGGAGAAGAAGCCGCGGGTGATCGCTGTGAGCGGTGGCCAGCCGGCCCGTCCCGCCCTGCAGGCCGCCGAGTAGCTTTTCTCCCCTTCCTGCTCGGCCAAGCCAAGGAGGAGGCGTCGTGGACAACCGCGGCGCCTCTTTTGGCGCGCCTCGCCGCCATCAGTGATGGATGAACAACGGCACCGGCGAGGCGTTGAGCAGACGCCTGGTGCAGGAGCCGAACAGCGCCTCGCGCCAGCCGCGATTGCCGTACGCGCCCATGACCAGCATGCGCGCGCCCTGGTCGGCGACCTCGCGCAGCACGACCGTGGCGGGATCCTCGCCCGAGGTGATCGCGTTGGGCTCGGCGGCGAGCCCGTAGAGTTCGAGCAGGCCACAGGCCCGCCTGGTTGCGAGCCGGGCGTTCTCGCCATGCGGCATGGTCGAGAGAACCCGCACCGCCTCGCCATCGAACAGCCCGAGCAGCGACGCGATATGCAGCGCCCGTCCCGAGGCAGCGCTGCCGTCGTAGGCGACGATGATCGGGCCGCTCGACGGCGCGGTCGGGCCGGTCACCAGCGTCGGCCGCGCGCTCTGGGCGATCAGCAACTCGACGGTCGGCGTCAGCTCGCCGCTCGCCTCGAAGTGGAATTCGGCGTCGCGGCCGATCACTAGCAGGTCCTGGGACTCGAGCATGCGCAGGATGCCGCGACGGACATTGCCTTCGACCGTCGTCACGGCCGCGTCCAGACCCGCGGCGGCCGCCCGCCGCGTGAACGCCTCGCCGATACCGGCGAACCGCGCGCGACGCGCGGTCATGACCGAATCGCGGTGCTTGAAGCGATCATACGCGACCGTCGCGGCGGCGGTCGGGTCGAGCTCCTCGCCCTCGATATCGCTCAGGTCGATCGCCGTGACCGCCGACAGCCGAGCCTTGCGTCGCACCGCCTCGGACAGCGCGACGGATTGCGCCTGGTCCGAGGACGGCGTGGCGTCGAGCGCCACCAGAATGGATCGCATGTCGTCACAGCCTCTCTCGAGCGTCCGATCATCGCGGATGCGCACCGCCACCGCGCAAACTCTCGGCGACAGGCGCCGCCCGCGCCTTGACGTGGGTCAAGACACGACTCGGCGCGCGGCTTGCCTCCCGGCCGCGGATCGAGCGCCGCCGCGCTTGCCATCACCGAGGTGGCGGGAAAACGAACGCGTCGGACCCGCCGGGCCGATCGAAAGAGGCGTCGCGGGACATCGCGGCGCCTCTTTTGGCGCGCCCATGGTTCGGCCTACACTCGTGCCCTGAAGCCATCGAGGGAACGCGTGTCATGAAAAGCTACAAGGTCGTCGAATTCGGCCAGCCGATGCAGAAGGTCGAGGAACCGACGCCGGTGCCCAAGGGCACCGAGGTGCTGGTGCGCATCACGGCGGCGGGCGTCTGCCACAGCGACGTGCATCTGTGGGAAGGCTATTTCGACATGGGCGGCGGCAACAAGTACTCGACCGCCAAGACCATGAACCCGCCGCGCATCATGGGCCACGAGATCGTCGGCGTGGTCGAGGCCGTGGGTCCCGACGCCAAGGGCGCGACGGTGGGTCAGAGGGCCGTGGTCTATCCCTGGATCGGCTGTGGCAAGTGCTGGCATTGCGCCAACGGTCAGGAGAATCTCTGCGGCACACCGCGCGCCATGGGCGTCAACGCCGATGGCGGCTTCGCCACGCACGCGCTCTGCCCGCATCCGAAGTACCTGTTCGACTACGGCTCCGTGCCGACCGAGCTCGCCTGCCTCTACGCCTGCTCGGGCATCACCGCCTTCGGCGCCGTGAAGAAGGCGCAAGGCCACGACATCGGCAAGCCGATCCTGATCATCGGCGCGGGAGGCGTGGGCTTGATGGGCGTGCAGCTGGCGCGCGCCGTCATGGGCCGCGATCCGATCGTCGCCGACATCGACCCGAAGAAGCGCGAACTCGCTTTGAAGTACGGCGCATCGGCGGCGCTCGATCCGCGCGAGAAGGAAGCGCGCAAGCAGATCATGGACCTCACCGGCGGCACCGGCGTCGGCGCGGCGATCGATTTCGTCGGCGCCGAGTCCTCGGCGCAGTTCGGCCAGCGTGCGCTGGCGCGCGGCGGAAGGCTGATCGTCGTCGGCCTGTTCGGCGGCACCTTCAGCACGCCGTTGCCGATGTTCGCCTTCACCGGCGCCGCCTTCATGGGCTCGGTCACCGGCACGCCCGCCGAGATGGCCGAAATGATGGCCCTGGTGCGCGATGGCAAGGTCAGCCCCGTGCCGGTCACGACGCGCGGGCTGGATCAGGCCAACGACGCCCTGCAGGATCTGCGCAAGGGCCTGATCATGGGCCGCGCGGTGCTGGTGCCGTAGGCGACGCTTACCTCCCCTGCTGGCGGGGGGAAAGCATGAATTGATACGCGTGATCGACTGAAAAGGCCGCATCACGATCGAACCGGGCAAGCTCGGCGACATCCTCGCCGCACTTGCCTACGCAGCCGATCGTGAGCGCTCTGCTGAGAGTACCGGCGTTCCAACGGCATCATGAGAAGAGCCGGCGGGACGCCGGCGCTCCCGGTCACGGATGGAACTTCAGCCCGTCAAGGATCTTGTCGGCGACCTTGCGCTCGGCGCGTAGCGCGAGGCCGACGAGGTCGAGCTTGGCACGCTCGACCGCCTTGACCGCGGCGCGGTTGGCGGCGTCGTGGCCGGTGGCAAACATCTCGCGCGTGTAGATTGCCGGCTCCACGCCGCGCGAGAGCGCACGGTCGAGCGCGCGTGACAGCGCCGCACCGTCGGCACCGTAGATCAGGATCGGCTGGCCGATCAGGCGGCGATAGCGCGTGGCGTCGCCGTCCTCGTAGGGCTCGCCGATGCACTCCGGGAACGACGCGGCGACGCCGCCGCTGAGGAAGGCCGTGACGTTGAGCTTCTGCCAGACCTCGAGATCGGACCGCACCACCACGGCGATCTTGGTGTCGAAGCGGACGGGTGGAACGGACTCGGTCATCGCGGTGCTCATCAGTTTCAAATCTACCTTCCCCTCGGGGAAGGTATTGGTGCGTCTTAGCTGAACTGATGCGAGGCGATCTCGCTCAAGGTGCGCTTGTCGGTTTCGATCAGGCGCAGCGACTCGACGCGGCCGTGCATCGGCACGGTCTGGCGCTCGGCGATCTGCGCCACACGTTCGGCGTCGATGCCGTTGGTGAACATGCCCAGCGTCAGATGCGGCTCGAAGGCCGGCGCGCCCTCGGCTTTGGGTAGCGACTCCGCCAGCATCTCATGCAGCGCGCTCAGCTCCTCGGCGCCCTCGTGCGGCTCGGCGTAGAGCCAGGCGCGGCCGCTGCGCGGCGGCGCGTCGACGCGCAGGCGTTGCAGGACGAACCAGAACGGCCGCACCGACGAGGCCACGCGCTCGACCGTCGCGGCGAGCGCATCACGCCATGCGGGTTCGACGCCAAAGACCAGCGTGAAGTGCGGGCCGATCAGATCGGCCTCGGCGCGGTGGTGTTGCGCGCGCAAGTTCACGAGGCGCGCGCGGTCCTCGGGCAGCAGCACGGGCTCGGCGACGACGAAGAGGCGCATGGGCGCCTCGACCTCGTTCTCGTTGGTGTGCGGCGCCCGCGGCGGCGGCGACGGCGCGGGCGCGTCCCCTTTCCTGGTGCGCGGAAAAGGAACGACCGCCATCAGCCGTAGCTCTTGGCCATGCCGGCGGCCGGATCGACCTGCGGGCTGAACGGCGGGAAGGGATAGCGCAGGCCGTTCTTGGCCAGCTGGTTCATGCCCTCGACGGCGCGCAAGAACTCGTCCGGCGGGCAGGCCATCAGCAGCTCGTCGTCGGCGACGCCGCCATAGCGCCGCTCGGCGTAGCACGGCAGCGACAACGAGGTCTGCCGCGTCGACAGCGCGCGGCCCCAGGAGTCCGAGCAGGCGCTCTCGCCGGTCACGGTGAAGTCGTAGCGCTTGTAGCGATGGAACTGCAGGCCGTTGATGAAATAGATCATCTGGCCGGGCGTGCCGTAGAACAGGCAGACATCGGGCGGATCGAGCCGTGCCGAGCGCAGCGGCGCGACCACGAGGCCATTGTAGCGGCCGTGCGGCACGCGCGGCATGGTCGCCTGGTGCTGGCGCGCGGCCTCCTTGTTGCCGAACCACACGCCGTTCATGTGATCGCCCGACAGGAATCCTTCGCCGGGATGGTTGAGCCCGATCACGCCGCCGCAGTTTCCACCGCGTGTATTGTCGACGGTGATACCCAGGGTGAAGCCGTGCCAACGCGACTGCGTCACCATCTGGCACATGGTGAACTTGTAGCCCTCGGTGGGACGGCGCAGGCCCTTGATCTTGTCCATCTCCTCGGGGGTCTCGAACAGCTTCATGCCGATCGGCAGGGTGCGCAGGCGCAGCTGCTCGTTCAGCGTCTGCGTCGCCTCGACCAGCATCGCGCCGGTGATCTTGTCCGGCGGCGACCACGGCTTGACCTTGTAGCCGGGGGGCAGTGCTTCGGCGGTGGCTGTCGACATGGGTTCCCTCCTGGGTCGTCGTGTTCACGCAATTGTATCAGACGATCGTCTTGAGCGCCGCGAGCGTCTCGTCGGGGCGTTCGATCATCATGAAATGGCCGCTGTCGCCGATGATCTCGCTGCGGCTGCCGGCGATCGCCTCGGCCAGCGCCTTGGCGTTACGCACCGGTGTCATCAGATCACCGTCGCCGAGCACGAGCAGGGTCGGGCACTTCACCGACTTCCCGGCCTCGGCCAGCGTCTTGTGCGCGTTGCAGGCCTCGAGGTCGTTGCTGATGACGCCCGGCCGGTTGCGTTCGAGGATCGCCAGCGCCGTGCGCGTCAGCCACAGGCCGGGCACGCTCATGCCGCTCAGCTGCAGCGAGCGGCCGACGCCCCAGAAGGTCATCAGCTCGCGCACCTTGGCCGTGCCGGCTTTCGCCGATTCGAGCATGTCAGGATGCACCGGCATCGCCGCCGCCACGCCGCACAGCGCCAGCGCGCGTACGCGATCGGGATGCCGCGCCGCCGCCTGCACCGCGATCATCGCGCCCATGGAGTGGCCGACAATCGCCGCCTGCCGTGCACCGGCGGCGTCGAGCAGCTTCGGCACCCAGTCGGCCATCGCCTCGATGGTGGGAAGCGGCGTGCCCTCGGACTCGCCGTGACCCGGCAGGTCGACCGCGAGCACGGCGCGGCCGTGATGCGCGAAGTAGCGCGTCTGGAGGTTCCAGCACGTGCGGTCGAAGCCCGCGCCGTGGACAAAGAGCACCACGGGCTTGGCCGGATCGAACGGACGACCGCCCGTGGTGGCGTTGATACGCTGGCCGTCGACGGTGAAATGCATGGCGCGTCTCCCGTCTAGCGCTGCGAGGCCTTGAGCGCCTGGCCGAGATCCTCGGTCAGGTCACCGACATCCTCGAGGCCGACCGACAGCCGGATCATGCCCTCGCCGATGCCCGCCGCTTCGAGCTGCTGGGCGCTGAGCTGCGCGTGCGTCGTCGAAGCGGGGTGGATCACCAGCGACTTGGCGTCGCCGACATTGGCGAGGTGCGAGAAGAGCTTCAGCCGCTCGATGAACGTCTTGCCGGCCTCGCGGCCGCCTTTGATGTCGAAGCTGAAGATCGCGCCGGCACCTTTGGGCAGCAGCTTCTGTGCCAGCGCATGGTCGGGGTGGTTCGGCAGATCCGGATAGAGCACGCGCACGACGCCGGGCTGCGCGGCGAGGAAGGCCGCGACCTTGCGCGCGTTCTCGACGTGCTGGCGCATGCGCAGCGGCAAGGTCTCGAGGCCCTGCAGCAGATAGAACGCGTTCTGCGGTGACAGCGCCGGGCCAAAATCGCGCAGGCCCTCGGCGCGGGCGCGCATGATGAAGGCGTTGGGGCCGAACTCGTCCCAGAAATCGATGCCGTGATAGCCGGCATAGGGTTCGGTGAGCGTCGGGAACTTGCCCGATTTCTCCCAGTCGAAGCGGCCGCCATCGATCAGCGCGCCGGCGATCGCGATGCCGTGGCCGCCGATGAACTTGGTGGCGGAGTGCATGACGATGTCGGCGCCGTGCGCGATCGGGTTGCAGAGATACGGAGACGCGAAGGTACTGTCGATCATCAGCGGCAGGCCGGCGGCATGCGCGATGTCGGCGACGCGCGGGATGTCGAGGACCTCGCCGCCGGGATTGCCGATGGTCTCGCCGAAGATCAGCCGCGTGGCGGGCGTGATCTCCTTGCGGAACGCCTCGACATCGCGCGGATCGACGAAGGTCGTGGTGATGCCGAAGCGCGGCAGGGTCAGGCCCAGCATGTTGCGACTGCCGCCATAGATCGAGGCCGAGGCGACGATGTGGCCGCCCTGCCCCATCAGGGTGGCGATGGCGATGTGCAAGGCCGCCTGGCCGCTGGCCACCGCCAGCGCGCCGACGCCGCCTTCGAGCGCGGCCAGCCGCTCCTCGAGCACCGCCACGGTGGGGTTGGAGATGCGGCTGTAGATGTGGCCGCCGACCTCGAGGTTGAACAGGCTGGCGGCGTGCTCGACGTCGCGGAAGACGTAGGAGGTCGACTGGTAGATCGGCACGGCGCGCGCGCCGGTCACCGGATCGGGCCGCTGGCCGGCATGCAGCGCCAGCGTGTCGAACTTCAGGAAATTGGCGTCGGCCATACAGCGGCTCCCCGGCGGTCTCAGCCGGACAGTAGCCGCCCGAGTCGCCGCATTGAACTTCGGATTTCGTCAAAACAGGCGTATGATTCCTGCCGTTCCGCCCCGTGCGATGGATATTCGGGCGGCAAGGCGCTCAAAGCGCCGCGATAAGAATATGGAGGGCCCCCTCTATGTCCCTGATCGGCCGAATAGGTCCGGTCGCGCTGGCGCTGCTGGTGGCGACCGTCTCCCCATCCCCCGCACAACAAGTCGCCGCGCGCGGCGACGCCGCCGACGGCATCCCGGTGCGCCTGCTGTGCACGCCCAAAGCGCTCGGCTTGGTGTGCAGCGCCACCAACGTGCGCGCCGCCGTGACATCCGGCATCGGCGGCCGCTCGCAGACGCTCACCATCGCGCCCTACCAGCCCTTCGCCACGCCGCGCGGACGCACGCTGCAGGGCTTCGACGTCACCATCACGGCCTATGTCAGCCGCAGCGACGGCGGGCGCGTGCTGCTCATCGCCGATATCGGCGGCGACGCGCGCAGCCTCGACCTGTCGAACCATGTGAGCCCCGGCCGCGGCGGCATCCGCACCATCCGCTTCGCCACCGATTCCGGCTGGATCAGCGAGACCTTCAACGAGGACGGCGCCGCAGTGCGCCGCCTGCCGATGCACCTGATGTTGACGGCGCAGACCAAGACGGTGGCAGACACGGCGCGGCTCGATCTGATCGAAGTCGAGCTGAAGCCGGTGTTCCGGGACTAGGCGCTACTGCGCCGTCCATCCGCCGTCGCTGACGAGTTGCGTGCCCTGCATGTTCGACGCCGCGTCGGAGCACAGGAACACCGCCAGCGCGGCGATCTGCTCGGGCGTGGTGAACTGAAGCTGCGGCTGCTTCTCGCCCAGCAGCGCGTCGTTGGCCTGTTTCACCGTGACGCCCTGCGCCTTGGCGCGCGCGTCGATCTGCTGCTGCACCAGCGGTGTCAGCACCCAGCCCGGGCAGATCGCGTTGCAGGTCACGCCGGTGTTCGACGCTTCGAGGGCGACGGACTTGGTCAGGCCCAGGATGCCGTGCTTGGCCGCGACATAGGCGGTCTTCTCGGCCGAGGCGACCAGGCCATGTGCGCTGGAGATATTGATGATGCGGCCCCACTTGCGCGCCTTCATCAGCGGCAGGGCGTGGTGGATGGTGTGGAAGGCGCTCGACAGGTTGATGGCGATGATCGCGTCCCACTTCTCGGTCGGGAATTTCTCGACCGGCGCCACGAACTGGATGCCGGCGTTGTTGACCACAATGTCGACCGAGCCGAACGTCGCGTTGGTCTTGGCGACGAGGTCGGCGATCTCGGCCGGCTTGCTCATGTCGGCGCCGTGGTAGTCGACGCGGCCGGCATTGGCGGCGGCGATCTCGGCCTTCACCCTGGCGATCGCGGCGGGATCGCCGAAGCCGTTGAGCATGACGTTGGCGCCCTCGTTGCCGAGCGCGCGGGCGATGGCCAGGCCGATCCCGCTGGTCGAGCCGGTGATGATGGCGGTCTTGCCGGATAGGGACATGATCTCTCTCTCCAGACGAAACAGTCCGGACGTTTCCTCTGCCTAACTCTTCTTGAAGAACAGCGCCGCCGCCGAGGCGTGGCTCTGCTTGGCCTTGATGGTCTCCTCGGCGCGGGCGATCTCGGCCTTCATGTCGGCGATGTAATCGCGCAACTCCTCGATCGACAGGCCGGAGAGGTCCTTCGGCTTGGGCTTGCGGTTCCTCGGTTCGAGATCCTCGTCCTCGCGCGCCATGACGACCTCCCGCCGATTGTCCGCCGCTGCCGCCCCCGCTATAGCAGGCGTACCCTGACACTGGAACCCACGCGGAGCGCCGCAGCATGAGCCCCCTGCCCCAGACCATGAATTGCGTCGAGATCAGCACGCCAGGCGGACCCGAGGTGCTGAAGCCCGCGACGCGGCCGACGCCCGTGCCGAGCGATGGCGAGGTGCTGATCAAGGTTGCCGCATCGGGCGTCAACCGCCCCGACATCGCCCAGCGCGCCGGCCTCTACCCGCCGCCGCCTGGCGCATCCGACCTGCCCGGCCTGGAATGCGCCGGCACCATCGCGGCGATCGGCGCTGGCGTCAGCGGCTGGAGCATCGGCGACCCGGTCTGCGCGCTGACGCCGGGCGGCGCCTACGCCGAATACGTGCGCGTGCCGGCGCCGCAATGCCTGCCGCCGCCCCAGGGCTTCGACATGCTGCACGCCGCGGCGCTGCCGGAGACCTACTTCACCGTTTGGCACAACGTCTTCGAGCGCGGGCAACTGAAATCCGGCGAGTCGATCCTGATCCATGGCGGCGCCAGCGGCATCGGCACCACCGCGATCCAGCTCGCCAAGGCTTTCGGCTGCACGGTCGTCACCACCGTGCGCAACGCCGAGAAGGCCAAAGCGGTGACGGCGCTCGGCGCCGACCACGCCATCCTCTACAAGGACAACGACTGGGCGGCCGAAGCCAAGGCCAAGGTGAAGGGCGTCGACGTCGTACTCGACATGGTCGGCGGCGACTATCTCGGCAAGGATATCGAGCTCTTGAAGCCCGACGGCCGGCTGGTGATCATCGCCACGCAGATCGGCGCGATGTCGACGATCAACGCTGCACTCTTGATGATGAAGCGCCTGACCGTCACCGGCTCGACGCTCAGACCGCAGAGCATCGAGGCCAAGGGCCGCATGGCCGCCGGCCTGCGTGACAAAGCCTGGCCGCTGTTGGCGTCGGGCAGGATCAAGCCGGTGATCCACAAGACCTTCCCGCTGGCGCAAGCCGCCGCCGCGCACGCCGAGCTGGAGCGCGCGGATCATGTCGGCAAGGTGATGCTCACCATTTGACGGCGAGCCACGCGCCCAGCAGCAGCAGGCCGACGAAGAAACAGCGCCGGAAGACGACAGCGCTCAATCGCTCGCGCAAGGCCTGGCCGAGCCACATGCCGAGCAGCGACACGCCCAGCGCGACCAGCGTCGGCGCGATCATGCCAGGCGCGAACACGCCGCTGGCGGCGAGCGAGACCGCGAGTGCGACCGTCGAGACGGTGAAGGACAGGCCGAGCGCCTGTACCAGCTCGTCCCTGTCCAGGCCGATGCCCTGCAGATACGGCACGGCGGGGATCACGAAGACGCCGGTGCCGGCGGTGATCACGCCCGTGATGGCGCCGATAGCCGGCGAGAGGATCGGCTCGAGGCGCGCGCGCACGCTGAAGCGGAACGCGGTCAGGCCGGCGATCGCATAGAGCATCAAGGCGACGCCGAGCGCGATCGTGGCGTAGCGCGCCGACAATCCGGTCATCAGCCCGGCACCGGCCCATGTGCCGAGGCAGACGCCCAGCATCATCGGCCACAGGCGGCGGATGAGCGCCGTCAGCCGCCCACCGACGAGCATCTGCCAGACATTGGTCACCAGCGACGGCAGGGCCAGCACCGCCGCCGCCTCGGCCGGCGCCATCAGCAGCGCCAGCAATCCCATGCCGATCGTCGGCAGGCCGAGCCCGATCACGCCCTTGGCGAGGCCGGCGGGCAGGAAGATCAGCGCGATCCAGACGAGGGTGAGATCCATCGTGCCGGCAGCTTGACCCGCATGGCGCACGTCGACAATCTGGACGCTACGGACTCGATCTTCGGAAACTCCGAATGCGCTTCGACCTCGCCGATCTCCGCCTGTTCCTGAACGTCGCCGAGGCCGGCAGCCTGACGCACGGCGCCGAGCGCGCGGGGTTGGCGTTACCCTCGGCCAGTGAGCGCGTGAAGGCGATGGAGGAGACGCTCGGCGTGCCGTTGCTGCATCGCGACCGGCGCGGCGCGCGGCCCACCGCGGCCGGGTTGGCGCTGCTGGAGCACGCGCGGCTGATGCTGGCGCAGTTCGAGCGCATGAAGGGCGAGCTCGGCGCCCACGCGCGCGGACTGAAGGGCCGCGTGCGCGTGCTGTCGAACACGGCGGCGATCTCCGAGCACCTGCCCGGCAGCCTGGCCGCCTTCCTCGCCCGTCATCCGACGGTCGATATCGAGCTGGAGGAGCGCGAGAGCCCGGATATCGTCGAGGCCATCGCCGGCGGCCAGGCCGATATTGGCATCGTCGCCGATCCGCCGCCGACGGCGGGGCTGGAGACGCATCCATTTCGCGAGGATCGGCTGGTGCTGGTCGTCCCGGTCAGGCACCCCCTCGCCCGTGCCAGGCAGGTCTGGTTCGCCGAGGCGCTCGATCACGACCTCGTCGGCCTGAGCCACGGCAGCGCCCTGCAATCCCACCTCGGCCGCCATGCCGCGCGGCTGGGCAAGCCGATGCGGCTGCGGGTCCGGCTGACCGGCTTCGACGCCATCTGTCGCCTGGTCGAGGACGGCGCCGGGCTGGCGGTTGTGCCGCAAACCGCCGCTAGTCGCTGCCGGCGCTCGATGGCGATTCGGGCTGTGCGGATGCGTGACGACTGGTCAGTGCGCCAGCTCAGGATCTGCGTGCGCCGGCCCTCCGCCCTGCCGGTCCAAGCCCGTCGGTTGCTCGAGCACTTGAGGGCGTCCTAGGGCGGAACGGCAGCTCCGGCGCCGGTACAGGATCGTCGATCTCCGGCAAGCCGCTATCCAGCGGTTCCATGGTGGCAAGCAACGCCCAAAGTCCAAGTTCTCGCGGCAGGTCCCGTTTAGCCATCCCATCGCCTATGTATGTTGCCGACGCATACCGCCATGTGGTCGCCGCGTAGCACAAAATATGCCGGATAATCCTTGATTCCCGGTCCGCCGCACCTTGATCCGGCTTTACCCCGAGGCGTCCAATCCCTATATAACCAACGGAATTTCTTACATTTCTGGTGGGTGGTGCCGTGCGGACGCGGGCGCCGTCCGGGACCGGAACCGCAGAGGATCCGTCATGGCTACGCCCCTGATGCCCAAGGCCACCGCCGTCTGGCTGGTCGACAACACGACGCTTTCGTTCACGCAGATCTCGGAGTTCTGCGGCCTGCACGATCTCGAGGTCCAGGCCATCGCCGATGGCGAGGTGGCGATCGGCATGGTGGGGCGCGATCCCGTGGCCAATGGCGAGCTGACCAAGGAGGAGATCGCGCGCTGCGAGGCCGATCCGGCCGCGCATCTGCGCCTGCAGGTGCACAACCGGCCGCAGCCGGTGACCCGCGCCGGCGGCCCACGCTATACACCGGTGGCCAAGCGCCAGGACCGGCCGGACGCCATCGCCTGGCTGCTCAAGAACCATCCGGAGTTGCAGGATTCGCAGATCGCCAAGCTGATCGGCTCGACCAAGAGCACCATCCAGGCGATCCGAGACCGCACGCACTGGAACAGCACCAACATCAAGCAGCGCGATCCGATCACCTTGGGCCTGTGCAGCCTGCGCGATCTCAACGCCGCGGTCGAGAAGGCGCGCCAGAAAGCAGCCCGCGACGCCTCGGGCAAGAAACGCGCCGAGGCCTTGGCCGGCCGGGAAGACTCTGTCGCGGCGGATGACGAGGTCGAGTCGCAGGTTGAAACCGACCAGCTCGACCCATCGGAAGCCGACCAGCCGGACCTCGCCGACACGGATCAGCCCGATGTCCCGGACGGAGGCCAGCCGCGCTGAACGGCTGATCAACCCGCCCGCTTCGGGCCCCGTGATCCACCGGCCGGCGCGTTGACAGCGGCGCGATTCCCGGCGCAGCATTCCTCCGTCAGGTCGCCCCGACGTCGGCGCAGCGGGTCTACTCCGCGTTCGCGACGCGCCGGTCTCCACCACGACGTCCGGGGCCCTCCGCGGCCCCAATAAGTGGCGTCATCGACGCGCACGGACGCGGGGCCGATAGCGGGCCTTGTGCAGGGCCCTCCCGCCCGGTTCCGACCGGGAAGACACGGACGAGCATTCCGCTCGTCTCGCGTAAGGGAGGGCTGTTACATGGCGGCTACAACCGTTTCCGACACAGGCAGAGAACGCGCGGGCGGCGGCGCGCAACGCGTCGTCGCCCTGGTGGGCCCCTATCTGTCCGGCAAGACGACCCTGCTGGAAAACCTGCTCTTCGCCACCGGCGCCATCGCGCGCAAGGGCTCGACGCGCGACGGCACGTCGATCGGCGACAACAGCCCGGAGGCGCGCAAGCGCAGCATGGGCACCGAGATCAATTCCGTCACCTTCGAGTATGCCGGCGACACCTGGACCATCCTCGACTGCCCCGGCTCGATCGAGTTCCGCCAGGACGCGCTGGCCGCGCTCTCGGTGTGCGACGCCGCCGTCGTGGTGTGTGAGCCGCAGCCCGAGCGCGCCGTGGCGCTGGCGCCGATCTTCAAGGCGCTCGAGGACCGGCAGATCCCGCACATCCTGTTCGTCAACAAGATGGACACCGCGCAGATCCGCGTGCGCGACCTGCTGGCCGAGCTGCAGACGGTCTCGCCGCGCAAGCTGGTGCTGCGCCAGGTGCCGATCCGTCGTGCCGTCACCGGCGGCGGCGAGGAGACGACGGGCTATGTCGATCTCGTGAGCGAGCGCGCCTATCGGTACAAGAGCAGCGCCGCCTCCGACCTGATCGAGATGCCGGCCGAGGTGCTGCCGCGCGAGGCCGAGGCGCGCCGCGAGATGCTGGAGGCGCTGGCCGAGTACGACGATACCTTGCTCGAGCAGCTGATCGAGGACGTGGCGCCGGAGAAGTCGCTGATCTACCGCGACCTGCACGACGAGTTCGGCGCGGCCCTGATCGCGCCGGTGCTGCTGGGCGCCGGCGAGCGCGAGCACGGCGTGCGCCGCCTGCTCAAAGCGCTGCGCCACGACACGCCCTTCGCCACGGCCACCGCCAAGCGCCGCGGCCTGGCGCTGAACAATGGCGTGGTGGCGGAGTGCTTCAAGGCGCTGCATCACGGCCATGCCGGCAAGCTCTCGCTCAGCCGCGTTTGGGCCGGCACGCTCTCCGATGGCCAGACGATCGGCGGCCATCGCGTCGGCGGCCTGTTCAAACCCGCCGGGCAGAAATTCGAGAAGATTGCCCAGGCGCAGCCCGGCGACGTGGTCGCCATCGCCAAGATCGACGAGCTTTCGGCCGGCCTGATACTGTCGAACAGCGGCATCGCGCCGGCCGCCGACCGGCCGGCGCCGGAACCGGCGGTCTACGCCTTCGCCGTCAAGGCCAAGAACCGCAACGACGAGGTCAAGCTGTCGGCGGCACTGCACAAGCTGATCGACGAGGATCCGTCGCTGTCGGTCGAGCATCGCCACGAGACGGCGGAGTATGTGCTGCTCGGCCAGGGCGAGATGCACCTGAAGGTGGCGCTCGACAAGCTGGCCGGGCGCTACAACCTGCCGCTCGACACCGCGCCACCGGCGGTCGCCTACAAGGAGACGATCCGCAAGGGCACGCAGCAGCATGCCCGCTACAAGCGGCAGACCGGCGGCCACGGCCAGTTCGCCGACATCAAGGTCGAGATCCACGCTTTGCCGCGCGGCTCGGGCTTCCAGTTCATCGACAAGGTGGTGGGCGGCTCGGTGCCGCGCAACTTCATCCCGGCGGTCGAGGAAGGCGTCATCGAGGCGATCAAGCACGGGCCGATGGGCCACCAGGTCGTCGACATGTCGGTGACGCTCTACGACGGCGGCTTCCACGCCGTCGACAGCTCGGAGATGTCGTTCAAGACCGCCGCCCGCATGGCGATGCAGGAAGGCCTGCCGAAATGCGATCCGGTGCTGCTCGAGCCGATCCTCAAGGTCACCATCGCCGCGCCCAACGAGGCCACTGCGCGCATGCAGCGCATCCTCTCGGGAAGACGCGGGCAGATCCTGGGCTTCGACGCGCGCGAGGGCTGGGCGGGCTGGGATGAGGTCACCGCCCTGGTGCCCGAGGCCGAGATGGACGGGCTGATCATCGATATCCGCTCGCAGACCCAGGGCGTTGGCACCTACCGGGCCGAGTTCGACCACCTGCAGGAGGTGAGCGGACGCTCAGCCGACAAAGCCATCGAGCAGGCCAAGGCCCGCGCCGGCACCCGCGGCTGAGGCTGGATCACGACCCCGAGAGGCGCGCTGGCCACGGCTGGCGCGCCTCCGCCTTTTCGGGGAATATTGCGCTGCGTCATCCGTTTACCGGGTGACTGGCAACAAGGGAGTGTTTCGCATGTTCACCCGTCGGCTGCTCGTCAAGAGCGGCCTCGCGCTGGCCACCGCGCCGGCGCTGGTCGGGACCGCCGCCGCTCAGGCGTCGCGCCCGACCTTCGTCTTCGCCGGCCACGAGCTTTGAGGCGGCTGCAAGATCTGGCGTGCCCAGTCCGAACCTGAACTCAGGGCTTCCGCGGCGTTCAAGAAGCTCGACTTCCACGTCGTGTACCCGGCCAATGGCTCGTTGATGCTCAAGGAAGACAGTTGGCCAGCCGAAGCCCGGTGGGTTCTCACCGAATTCCAGATGAGCGATGAAGGTGCGCAGCGCGGCAGTGCCACCCCGCGCTTCATCCTCGCGATCGACAAGAAGATCGTCCTCACCGTCACGGGCAACGCCGGCTACAAGGAGAAGATGTGGCCGAAGCTGCTTGAGGTGACCGGCACGACAGCCTAGATCCCGGATCTCGCTCCCTCTCCCCGCTCGCGGGGGGAGGGAGTATCATGCGCCTATGACCGGCCGCTTTTTCGGGCGCCAGCTCGCCATCTATGCCGCGTACCACCGCGACGCGCGCAATAAGGCGACGCATTTCATCGGCATCCCCGCTATTGTCCTGTCGTTGCTGGTCGCGCTGGCGCTGTGGCGCCTGCGTATCGGTGGCGTCGTGGTCTCAGGCGCGCTGCTGGTGGGCGCGCTGGCGCTGCTCGGCTGGATCGCCCTCGATGTCGGCGTCGGACTCGCCATGGCGCTGATCGTCGCGCCGATGTGGTGGGCTGCCGAATGGCTGGCGGCTCACACCAGCGCCACTTCGGTGTGGATCGTCTTTGCCGCGCTCTTCGTCGGCGGCTGGGTTTTCCAGTTCGTCGGCCATGCCTACGAAGGGCGCAGACCGGCGCTGGTCGACAACCTCTTCCAAGCCTTCATCGGACCGATGTTCCTGGTCGCCGAGACCTTCATCGCGCTGGGCCTGCGCGAGGATCTGCGCCGCGCGGTCGACGGACCGCATGTCGCCGAACGGGCCTCGGTCACGTCGAAATGAGCCGACTTGGTTGGCGTCGCCAGTTCACGAGCCCGTAGAGTGCGCACAATGCGTCGAACGTCAGGACGGAGCCACTTGTCATGCTGATCAAGCGCAGGCGCGGCTGGGAACTGCCAGAGAGCGCCGCCACACCGGAGGCCGTCTATCTCAACCGCCGCGCGCTGTTGGCCGGCATGGGCATGGCCGGTATCGGCCTGGCGCTGCCGTCGCTCGCCCGCGCGCAGGGCGCGCCGCGCAACGAGCGCTACAAGCTCGACCGGCCGCTCACGCCGGAGAAGCTGGCGACGACCTACAACAATTTCTACGAGTTCGGCGACAGCAAGAACATCTGGCAGATGGCGCAAAGCAGCCTGAAGACCCGGCCGTGGACGGTCAAGATCGACGGCATGGTCGAGAAGCCGATCGAGATTGGCGTCGACGACCTCTTGGCCAAGATGCCGCTCGAGGAGCGGCTCTATCGCCATCGCTGCGTCGAGACCTGGTCGATGAACGTGCCCTACACCGGCTTCGCGCTGTCGGCGCTGATCGATCTCGCCAAGCCGCTGTCGGGCGCGAAATACGTGGTCATGCGTACCCTGGCCGATCCGCGCATGTTCCCGAAGCAGCGCGAATTCTACTACCCTTGGCCCTATACCGAGGGGCTGACCATGGCTGAGGCGCGCAACGAGCTGTCGTTCATCGCCACCGGCCTCTACGGCAAGGCGCTGCCGGCGCAGAACGGTGCGCCGCTGCGGCTGGCGACGCCGTGGAAGTACGGCTTCAAGCACGTGAAGTCGATCAACCACTTCGAGTTCAGCGACAAGCGGCCGGTGTCGTTCTGGGAGAAGATGGGCCCCGACGAATACGGCTTCTGGGCCAACGTCAATCCCAACGTCGCGCATCCGCGCTGGAGCCAGGCGACCGAGAAGCCGCTGGGCAGCGAGGAGCGCATTCCGACCCTGATGTACAACGGCTACACCGAGTTCGTTGCCGCGCTGTACACCGACCTGCAGGGCGAGAAGCTCTACAAGTAGCCCCTCCCTTCCCCCGCTGGCGGAGGAAGGGAGTGTTCCCGCGACAAGGCCGCCGCCTTGCGTCGTTCCGCCCGTCCGGTATGTATCCGGCCGGGCAGAACCGCAGGAGCTTTCATGAGCCGCCTTTCCCGTCGCCACGCGCTGGCGCTCGGCACCGCCACGCTGATCACGCAATCCATCGCGCGTGCGCAGGACGCCTATCCCAGCAAGCCGATCCGCATCGTCGTGCCCTTCGCCGCCGGCAGCGCCACCGACCTCACCGCGCGCGGGCTGGGCGCGAAGCTGACCGAGCTCACCAAGCAGCCGGTGATCATCGACAACAAGCCTGGCGCCGGCGGCCAGCTCGGCGCGCAGACCGTCGCGACCGCGCCGGCCGACGGCTACACCCTGCTGATGGGTACCAACTCGACCCACGCCGCCAACGTCTCGCTGTACAAGAAGCTCAGCTACGATCCGGCCAAGGATTTCGCGCCGATCGCGCGCGTGGTGGTGGGCGTCAACGTGCTGGTGGTCCATCCCGACGTGCCGGCAAAGACCACGGCCGAGCTGATCGCCTACGCCAAGGCCAATCCCGGCAAGCTCAACTACGCCGAGGCCAGCTCCTCGCAGCGCCTGTCGGCCGAGCAGTTCAACCAGCTCGCCGGGGTGAAGATCGAGCGCGTGCCCTACAAATCGAGTCCCGAGGCGGTGCGCGACCTGATCGCCGGCCAGGTGCAGGTGATGTTTCCCGACCTGCCGCAGGGCCTGACCCAGATCCGCGCCGACAAAGTGCGCGGGCTGGGCGTCACCGGTGCCACGCGCACCAAGATCGCACCCGACCTGCCGGCGATCGCCGAGACCGTGCCGGGCTACGAGCTGACATACTGGCTAGCCGTCTTCGCGCCAGCCGCGACGCCGGCGCCGATCCAGAAGGCGCTGCACGATCTCGTCGTCGAGGCGATGAAGGACGAGAAGACCGGCCAGACCATGACGCAGGGCCGCATGGAAGTCTCGGTGATCGGCCTCGCCGCCTTCGGCGACTTCGTGAAGGCCGAGACGACGAAATGGGCCAAGATGATCAAGGACGCCGGCATCGAGCCGGAGTGACAATTGATCCTTCGCCCCATTTGATGTGAACTCACCGCTCCAGGGTTTGCGGAGCCCGCGAGCATGCGCGCCAGTGTCGCGATCACCCTCACCATCGCCGCCGCGGTGTCGGTGGTCGTGCCGCTTACGGTGGTGGCGCAGGACTACGAGCAGCACTGGCGCAGATGCACCGGCAAGGAGGGCGTCGGCCCGGACGAGCGCCTCCGTTCGTGCACGATCGTCATCGAGTCGGGCCGCGAAAACCCAGTCGGCACGGCCACCGCGTTTCACAACAGGGGAATCGCCTACGAGCAGAAGCGGCAATGGCCGCAGGCGATCGATCAATTCAGCGAGGCGATCCGGCGCAATCCTCCGAACGTTCTGGCGCTGCTCGGTCGTGGCTACGCCTATGAGCGCTCCGGCGACATCGATCGCGGCATGCAGGACTATGAAGCGGCGCTGCGCGCGCAGCCAAACAACGCCTTCGCGCTGGTTCGTCGCGGCGGCGCCTACGCCGCCAGGCAGGATCACGCACGCGCGATCCAGGACTACGACCGGGCGCTGCGCATCGATCCATCGATGGTTCTCGCCTGGACAAACCGCGCGGCGAGCCGTTTCAACACCGGCGATTTCGCCGGCGCGTTTCGCGACTACACCGAGGCCAAGCGCCTGGCACCCGCCAATCCCAGCGCGCTGTCGGGGATCTGCATCGCTGGGGCGATTCTCGGCCACCTGGAACAGGCGATGGACGCCTGCGAGCGGACCTTGACCCTGAGCCCCCGCAATCCACAGGCGATCTACAGCCGCGCCATCGTGCACCTCAAGGCGGGGCGCCTCGACGAGGCGATCGCCGGGTTCTCCGACGCTTTGTCGATCGAGCAGTACGCGCCGATGTTCTATGGCCGCGGCGTGGCGAAGGCACGCAAAGGCGATGTCGAGGGGTCGCGCGCCGATTTCGCGTCGGCCCGCTTCATGCAACCCGACATCGACCGGGAGATGATGCATTACGGTTTCTGATCGCGGCGCGGCGCAAGGCGACATAGCCGCCATGCGGCATGCCGGCTAGGGCTGGCCCCTCGACGAGGGCGCTTGCGCTGCTATCCTCGCGGCCAAGCAACGAGGATCTCAGGGAGCGGCGCCCGACATGCAGCGGCTGATCATCGAGAAGAGCGGACCGATCACCACGATCTGGATGAATCGGCCCGAGAAGAAGAATGCGCTCGACAGCGTCATGCTGAACGAGCTGCGCGAGGTGCTCACCGCGCCGGTGGCGCCAGAAGATCGCGTGTTGGTGATCCGCGGCAAGGGCACCGTGTTCTGCTCCGGCCTCGACATGAGCGAACGGCGCGAGACCATCGGCTCGGGCAGCGCCAGCGGCATCGAGACGATGCTGCGCGCCATCGAGCTGACGCCGCTGCCGGTCGTCGCCGTGGTGCAGGGCGACGCCATCGCCGGCGGCAACGAGCTGGCGCTGCATTGCGACCTCGTTATCGCGTCCTCGACGGCGCGCTTCGGCATGTCGTTGGCCCAGGTCGGCCTGGCACCCAACTGGTTCCTGGCCAAGAAGCTGATGGAAGTGCTGGGGCCGGTGACGACGCGCGAGATGCTGCTGCTGGGCGATCCGCTGCCCGCGACCAAGCTGCACGCGCTGGGCCTGATCGCGCGCTGCGTCGCGCCTGACGCGCTCGAGGCGGAAGCGAGCAAGGTCATCGACCGACTCGCCGCCAACGCGCCGCTGTCGCTCAAGGCGATGAAGGCGCTGACGGTGCGGCAGCTTCAGCTGCGCGACAACATTCCGCACGACGACGTCGATGCGTTGGTGCAGGCGGCGATGAAGAGCCAGGACGCGCAGGAAGGCATGAAGGCGCGGCTGGAGAAGCGCAAGGCCGCCTTCAAGGGACGCTGACCATGGAGCTGCGTCCCAGCAAGCCGTTCACCGACATGACCGAGGCGGCGATCAAGAAGCTGCCGGGACAGCTCGGCGTCTATCAGATCGCCGACGCCCAGGGCACGATCGTCAAGATCGGCTTCGCCGGTGGCCGCGCGCCCTTCGGCCTGCGTAGCGAGCTGCTCAAGGAGCTCGAGGCGCTGGGCGCCGGCCATCGCTTCCGCGTCGAGGTCAACATGCAATACACGACGCGCTATCAGGAATTGCTGATGCTGCATCAGGCCGATTTCGGCGCGTTGCCGCGCGAGAACGCCAAGGACCCGCCGCCGCGCCTCGGCCACCTCAGCCCGCGCTAAGACATGTTACCCCAAACCCGTCATCGCGAGCGCAGCGCGGGATCTCGTCGAAACGGAGCTCCCGTCGGCTGGAGATCCCTCGCTGCGCTCGGTATGACGTAGAGGACGACCCATGGATTTCGAACCGTCATCCGAACAGCAGATGCTGATCGATATGGTGCGCCGCTTCGTACGTACCGAGATCATCCCCCTCGAGGCCAAGCTCGATCCCGATGCCTCGGAGCTGGCGCCCGAGGACTACGCGCGGCTGGTGCAGAAGACCAAGGCGATGGGGCTTTATGGCATCGACATCCCGGTCGAGTTCGGCGGCCCCGATATCGATATCGTCACCCGCACCCTGCTCGCCATCGAGATGTCGCAGCATCGCGCCGGCCTCTACGTGCCCTGCTACGGCGCCTTCGGCGGGGCCGGCCTGGCGCAGATCTTCGAGGCCAATGACGATCAGAAAGAACGCTATCTCTATCCGACCCTGCGCGGCGAGAAGAAGCCGTTCTTCGGCCTGACCGAACCATCCGGTGGCAGCGACCCGGCACGCGCGATCAAGACGCGGGCCGAGCGCAAAGAGCAGGGCTGGGTGCTCAACGGCTCGAAAATCTTCATCTCAGGGGCCGACCGCGCGCAGTACGGCATCGTCTTCGCCCGAACCGACGCCGCCAAGGGACGCGGCGGCATCACCTGCTTCATCGTCGATTCCGACACGCCGGGCTTCCATGTGCGCCGCGTCGTGCACACCTTGCGCTCCTCGAGCTACGCCACCGAACTGGAGTTCAAGGACTGCTGGGTGTCGGACGCGCAGGTACTCGGCACGGTCAACGGCGGCTTCGCGGTCGCCAACGATCGCCTCACCCGCCAGCGCATCCCCTACGCCGCCGCCTGCATCGGCGTGGCGATCGCCGCGCACGAGATGGCCGTGGAGTGGTCGAAGTTGCGGGAGACCTTCGGCACGCGGCTATCGGATCGCCAAGCGATCCAGTGGATGCTGGTCGACAACGAGATCGACATCCGCACCGCGCGCTACTTCACGCTGGAGGCCGCCGAGCGCGCGCGCCGAGGCATTCCCTTCCGTACCGAAGCGGCCTTGTGCAAGCTGATCGCCTCGGAAAGCGGCGGCCGCGTCGTCGACCGCTCGATGCAGATTCATGGTGGCATGGGCATGACCAAGGACCTGCCGCTCGAACGCTGGTACCGTGAGATGCGCATTCGCCGCATCGGCGAAGGCCCCAGCGAGGTCCAGCGCATGCTGGTTGCGCGTGAGATCCTCGGCGCGAGCGTGCGGTAGTTTTTCATTCCCTCTCCCCACGAGCGGGGAGAGGGAGACGATGGAGTCTTCATGATCCCCGGCGTGCTCAACGGCGTGAAGGTGGTCGAGTTCGGCCAGAACCTCGCCGGTCCTTACTGCGGCCAAATCCTCGCCTTCATGGGCGCCGAGGTGATCAAGGTCGAGAAGCCCGAAGGCGACGACGCCCGTAAATGGGGGCCACCGTTCATCGCCGGCGAGGGCGTAAACTTCGTCGGCCTCAATCGTGGCAAGAAGTCGATAACCATCGACCTCAACGACTCCGCGCAGAAGCGGAAGCTGATCGACCTGATCGGCTCGGCCGACGCCTTCGTGCACAATCTGCGCGCCGGCGTGACCGAGAAGTTCGGTATCGACGGCAAGACGATGACCGCGCAGTTCCCGGGCCTGGTCTATGCCGATCTCAGCGCCTTCGGCCATACCGGCCCGTGGAAGATGCGGCCGGGCTACGAGCCGCTGATCCAGGCGGAAGCCGGACTTGTGAGCGTCAACGGCGATCCGTCGGGGCCGGCCTCGCGCATCGGCGTATCGATCATCGATCTCAGCACCGGCATGTGGACGGCCATCGGCATCCTGGGCGCGTTGCTGCAGAAAGCGCGTACCGGCAAGGGCGCGATCGTCAGCACCTCGCTGTTCGAGAGCGGGCTGATGTGGGTGTCGACTCACGTTGCGTCGTTCTCGACCACCGGCAACGTGCCGCCGCGCCAGAGCACCGGGCACATCACGCTGACGCCCTACCAGGCCTTCGAGACCAGCAATGGCCTCTTGATGGTGACACCCGGCAACGACCGACTGTGGGCGAAGTTCGCGGAGGTCCTGGGCAAGGCCGAGTGGGTCACCGATCCGCGCTTCCTCACCAACAAGGAGCGCTCGGCGCATCGTCAGATGCTGCTCGACATGATCGGCGAGATCATGAAGCGCGACACCAAGGAGAACTGGGCGGCGAAGCTGCAGGCTGTCGGTGTGCCCTGCGGGCCGATCAACGCCATTCCCGAGGTCGTGGCGCTCGAGCACACCAAGGCGCTGGGCATGTACCTGCGGCCCTACGGCGAGCTGCCCTCGCTGCTGCACGCGCTGCCGGTGTCGTTCGACGGGCAGCGCGCCGGCTTCCCGGCGGTGGTGCCGAAGATCGGCGAGCACGACGGCGAGATTTGAGCCCGGCGTGCTCGCGCAAGACGACGCTCAGCCGTCCCGCCCGAGAGTCTCGAACAGCCCCGCCAGCAGCCGGGCGCGGCCCTCGAGGCTGGAGACCAGCAGGTGCTCCTCGTGGGTATGGGCGCCACCGCCCAGCACCCCCAACCCATCCAAGGTGGCGATGCCGAGCGCACCGGTGAAGTTGCCGTCGCTGCCGCCGCCGAATTGGCCGTGCCGCAAGTCGACGCCAAGATCGGCGGCGATCGCCCGCGCCCGGCCATAGAGGTCCATGGTGCCGGGATGGGCGCGGAACAGCGGCCGCACAGGTCCGCGCTCGACTTCGATCCGCACGCCGTCGCGCTCGCCTGATAGCGCCATCATCGTCGCCGCGACCTCGTCGAACGCGGCCTCGTCCGGCGCCACGGCGAGCACCTGGGCGCGACATTCGATGGGGATGACGTTGACCCACTGGCCGCCGGCCACGACCCCCACGCTGTAGGTGACACCGCGCGCGAAATCCGACTTCGACTCGATCTCCTCGATCAGGCGAGCCATCGCACGGATGGCGCTGCGGCCGTCGCGGTTGGTCGCGCCGGCATGCGCCGGCCGGCCGTGCGTGACGACGGTGAAGCGCTGGAAGGCGTGCCGGCCCGTGACCACGGTATTGCCGGGCCGCCCCGGTTCCGGCACCAGCACGTAGCGGTGCGCCCGCGCCTCGGCCTCGATTCGCGCCCGCGTCGAGGGGCTGCCGACCTCTTCGTCGGGCACGAACATCACCGTGACAGGCAACTCCGGCGCGCCGCTCTGCCGCAGCGTTTGCGCCAGGGCGTAGGTCGCCAGGCGCATGCCGCCCTTCATGTCGAAGATCCCGGGACCGTAGACACGATCGCCGTCGCGCCGTACCGGCAACCGGCCATCGATCGTGCCCACGGGATGCACCGTGTCGAGGTGGCCGAGCACCAGCACGCCCGGCCCGTCGCGCCGTCCGCGAAATCGTGCCGTCAGCGTGTCGCCGTAGCCGTCGCGGCCGGGTTCGCGCTCGATGGCCGCGCCGAGCGCGCGCATCTCGGCCTCGGCGGCGTCCATCATGCGATTGACCGCGCCCGCGTCGTAGGTCGGGCTCTCGACGCGCACCCACTCGAGGATGGCGTCGAGGATCTCCCCGGCGTCGAAAGCGTTGCGACGGCCTGCGACGCTCATTCCGGCTTGATGCCCTTCTCGCGGATCAGCGTGCTCCAGCGCTTCTCCTCGCGCACCATCAGCTCGTGCAGTTCCTTCGGCGTCGACGCGACAAGATCGACGCCTTGCTTGGCGAATCGCTCCTTTATCTCCTTGTCGGCGACGACCGCGGCGATCGCCGCCTGCAGCCTGTCGATGATCGGCTTGGGCGTTCCCTTGGGCACCACCAGGCACTGCCAGAACTCGGCGGCGAAGCCCGTCAGACCAGTCGCCTCCTCCATCGTTGGCAAATCGGGGAAGGCCGGCGAGCGCTTGGCGCTGCTGATCGCCAGCGGACGCGTGGCACCGCGCGCCAGGAGCGGCGCGGCCTCGAGCGAGGCGGAGAACATCATCTGCGCGATGCCGGCACCGAGATCCTGCGCCGCCGGCGCGCCGCCGCGATAGGGCACGACGGTCATGTCCAGCTTGGCCATGTCCTTGAACAGCTCGGCCAGCATGAAGTTGGTGGCGCCGATGCCCGAGGTGGCGATGTTGTACTTGCCCGGATTGGCTCGGATGAGCGCGATCAGTTCCTTCACGTCCTTGGCCGGCACGGCCGAGTGGACCTGCAGGATGAACGGCGTCACCGACATCAACGACACCGGCTCGAAGCTGTCGAAGGGATGGTATTGGACGTTGCCCTGTAAAGTCGGGTTGATCACCAGCGAGGTGCCGCCGCCATAGATCGTGTAGCCATCGGGTGGGGCCTTGGCGACCAGGTTCGAGGCGACCGTCGTCGCCGCACCCGCCTTGTTGTCGACGATCACCGCTACGCCCAGCAACTGCGTGAGCTTTTCGGCGAAGGCACGCGCCACCACGTCGTTCAGGCCGCCCGGCGGATAGGGCACGATCAAGGTGATCGGTTTGGCCGGCCAGGCTTGAGCCCGCGCGCCCGAACCGGTCGCGGCGAGCGCCGCCCATCCACCCGCCGCTGCGAGCCACCCGCGTCTTGTAACCATCGAACACCCCCTGCGCCTTTGCGGTCGTTCCGCCGCCGCTACCGAGGCACAATGCACGAGGTAGCATTCCGATCCAAGTCATGCTAAAGTGAGTGTTGAATCATTTAATGGGCTGGGGATATGTCTGGACTCAACATGAGCCCCGCGGG
>VGCZ01000007.1 GCA_016869975.1 Alphaproteobacteria bacterium | reverse complement strand
CCATGGGCACAAGACGCCCAATCAGATCAGGGCCGAACATAAGGCTCTTGCATCCGAAGCCGCCACGGAGTTCAAATTGGCAGCGTAACCGGCGCAGCGAACTGTCTCATAACCGTGCCCCGGTACATCGCTAGTCGGCGGCGTCCCTTATGCCGGTGCCGTAGGTCGAGGGTATGACAGTCTTCACCGACTGCGCCCGCTTGCCGAGCCAGTAACCCTGCGCGGCCGGCACGCTGCCGAAGTCGGCCTCGACACCTAACTTACGGGCGGCGTCCATCGGCCAGTTGGGATTGTAGAGCAGCTCGCGCGCGAGCGCGATCAGGTCGGCCCTGCCCTCCTGGAGGATCGCTTCAGCCTGGTCGGCGTGCACGATCAGACCCACGGCCATGCTCATGATTCCCGCGTCGCGCTTGAGCGTCTCGGCGTAGGGCACCTGGTAGCCATAGGTCACCGGGCCGGCGCCGACGACCGGGCTGCCGCGCATACCGCCGGAGCTGCAGTCGATCACGTCGACGCCCTTGGGTTTCACCAGCTTGGCGAGCTCGACGCTCTGCGCCGGCCCCCAGCCTAAATCGTCCTCGACCGAGAGTCGGAGGAACAGCGGCTTGTGCGCCGGCCAATGCGCACGCACCGACTCGATCACCTCGACACAGAAGCGCATGCGGTTCAGCTCGGAGCCGCCATACTCGTCGTTGCGCTTGTTGGAATACGGCGAGAGGAACTGGTGGATCAGGTAGCCGTGCGCGCCGTGCACATCGAGCACCTCGAAGCCCGCCTCGTGCGCGCGCCGCGCCGCCTGGCCCCAGCGCTCGATCACCGCGGGAATCTCGTCGCGGCTCAACCCGCGCGGCAGCGGATCGGTGGCGGGCGACGCCTCGGCGCTCGACGACACCAGCTCCCAGCCCTCCCAGTCGAAGACCTCCGGCGCCTTGGGGTCGAGCAGCGGTGCGCCGCCCTCCCACGGCCGCCAGCGCCGGGCCTTGCGGCCGGAATGGCCGAGCTGGATCCCGGGCACCGCGCCGTGCTGCTTGATGAACTCGACGCAACGCCGCACACCCGGGATGAACTTGTCGTCCCACAGGCCGAGATCGCCCACCGTGCCGCAGCCGCGCCGCTCGACCTTAGTCGACTCCATGATCACCAGGCCCGCGCCACCGGCGGCGTAGCGGCCGGCATTCATCAGATGCCAATCGGTTGCGAAGCCCTCCTTCGCGGCGTACTGATGCATCGGCGCCACGACGACGCGGTTCTTCAAGGTCACGTCGCGCAACTGGATCGGCGTGAACAACAAAGGCTGGGCCACTCGTTTCGCTCCCGTTCGGCACACTCGTCATTTCGAGCGTAGCGAGGAATCTCCCAGCAATGGAGTCCCCGTTTCAGGAAGATTCCTCGCTACGCTCGGCATGACGGGAACTCTATAATCGCGTCATGTCCGTCGACCACGATCACTATCCCGACTCCTACCTGCGCGCGGTGCTGCGCGACGTCAAAACCATCGCCATGGTAGGTGCCTCGGCCAACTGGAATCGTCCCAGCTACTTCGCCATGAAGTACCTGCTCGATCACGGCTACCGCGTGCATCCGGTCAATCCCGGCGTGGCCGGCCAGGAGATCCTCGGGCAGAAGACCTACGCCTCGCTCGGCGAACTGCCCGAGCGCGTCGACATGGTCGACATCTTCCGCAACAGTGAAGCCGCCGGGCCGATCACCGACGAGGCGATCAAGCACGGCGCCAAGGTGGTGTGGATGCAGCTCACCATCCGCAACGACGAGGCGGCCAAGCGCGCCGAGGCTTCCGGCTTGCGCGTGGTGATGGACCGCTGTCCCAAGATCGAGCACAGCCGCCTGGTCGGCAAGCTCGAGTGGCACGGCATAGCCTCGGGCGTGATCAGCAGCAAGAAGCGCAAGCTGTAGCAAGCGGACACGGCACCAGGAACACTGGAAGGAAGTACGTCATGGAGTTCGGCGTCTTCGATCACATGGACCGCGCCGGCGAGTCTCTCCATGCGCAATTCGAGAGCCGGCTGAAGCTGATCGAGCTCTACGAGAAATCGGGATTCCGCGCCTATCATGTCGCCGAGCACCACGCCACGCCGCTGGGCATGGCGCCCTCGCCCAGCGTCTTCCTCGCCGCCGTGGCGCAGCGTACCAAGACGCTGCGCTTCGGGCCGCTGGTCTACACCTTGAACCTCTATCATCCGCTCCGGCTGATCGACGAGATCTGCATGCTCGACCAGCTCAGCGGCGGCCGCTTCGAACTCGGCATCGGCCGCGGCATCAGCCCCTACGAGGTCGGCTATTACGGCGTCGATCCCGCCACCGGCCCGCAGCGTTTCGCCGAGGCCTATGCGGTGATCCTCAAGGGCCTGACCACGGACTCGCTGAGCTACGAAGGCCAGTACTTCGCCTACAAGGACGTGCCGATGGAGCTGCGGCCGGTGCAGCGCCCGCACCCGCCGCTGTGGTACGGCGCCAACACCTTCGATCACGCCGAGCGCCTGGCCAAGGACGGCATCAACGCCGTGATCGGCATGAACCCGACCGCGGTGCGGGACTTCACCGACAGATATCGCGCGGTGTGGCAGGCGGCCGGCCGCGACCCGAAGGATCTGCCGCGCCTGGGCATCAGCCGGCATGTCGTCGTCGGCGACAGCGACCGCGAGGCGCAGGCCATTGCCAAGCGCGGCTTCCTGCTGTGGTACGACGCGCTGATCCATCTGTGGCGCAAGCACGGCGTGGGCCTGCCGCGCCAGATGATCCCCGAGAAGTTCGAGGACGCGCTCGAGCAGGGCTATATCGTCGCCGGCTCGGCCTCAACGGTACGGGAGCGCATGCGCAAGGACAACGACACGGCCGGCATCAATTACTGCCTGTGCCGCATGGCATTCGGCGACTTGTCGTTCGAGGAGGCGGCGCGCTCGGTCGAGCTGTTTTCGCGCGAGGTCATGCCAGCGTTGCGCTGACGGTGGCTCGCGAATTGCGCATAATCGGTCGACAATAGAGCCCGCCGCTGAACCGCAGGGAGCGTTCGATGGATACCGTCATCCAGCAGACCCGCGCCGACATGAGCGACGCCGAGTGGCAGGCGCGCTGCGACCTCGCCGCGCTCTACCGCGTCTCGGACATGTACAACTGGACCGACACGATCGACACGCACATGACGGTGCGCATCCCGGGCGAACCCAAGTGCTTCCTGATCAACAATTACGGCGAGCTGTTCCACGAGATCACCGCGTCGAGCCTGGTGAAGATGGACATCGACGGCAACGTTTACGCCAAGGACGGCCGCTTCAACGCCGCCGGATTCACCATCCATAGCGGCGTCTACAAAGCGCGGCCCGACGCCAATTGCGTCATGCACACCCATACCCGCGCCGGCACCGGCGTGTCGGTGCTCAAGCAGGGCCTGCGGCCGATCAGCCAGGACACGCTCGCGGTCTACGACGAGCTGGTCTACCACGAGTACGGCATGCCGACCTCGGTCGAGGAATGCGAGGCGCTGGGCGTCACCTGCCAGCACGGCAACTCCGTCGTGCTGCGCAACCACGGCCTGCTCACCGTCGGCAACAGCATCCCCGCCGCGCTGCGCCGCATGTACATGCTGGAACGCGCCTGCGAGGTCGAGGTCATCGCCCGCGGCCTCGACGAGGAGCCGACGCCGATCGATCCCGACGTCATCCGCCAATACGGCGAGCGCGCCCGTCAGATGCGGGCGCATCCCGATTGGGGGCTGACCTACTGGAAGGCCGCGCTGCGTCAGATCGAGGGCAAGGGCACGGACTGGCGGCAGTAGCCGTTACCCCGGCCGGCGCGCGACGGCGAGCAGCGCGCCCAGGCCGCAGATCATGACACCGGATCCCTGGCGCAAGCGGCGAATGACAGTCGGCCGCCGTCCGAGCGCGCTGCGCGCCCGCGCGGCCATCAGCACGACGACGACATCGACGGCGGAGTTCAGCAGAACGGAGATTGATCCGAGCAGCGCAAACTGAAGAGCAACGGAGCCCGCCGGATCGACGAACTGCGGGATGAAGGCGAGGAAGAAGGCGGCGGTCTTGGGGTTGAACGCCTCGACGATGACGCCGTCACGGAAGGCGCGACGCGCGCCGGTCGTCACGGCCTCGGCTGGCAGCGCCGTGCCCGCGTCCCTGAAGGTGCGGATACCCAGCCACACGAGATAGGCGGCGCCGACGAGCTTGAGCAGGGTGAAGGCCTCGGCGCTGGCCATGATTAGCGCCGATACACCCACCGCGCCGCCCAGCACATGCACGAGCCCGCCGATGCTCGTGCCGACGACGGAGGCGAGTCCCTCGCCCCATCCACCAGCGAGCGATCGCGCCGCGACATAGAAAATGCCGGGTCCGGGCGACAGCGCGATCAGCAGCGCCGCACCGAAGAAGAGAAGCCAGCCGGTAATATCGAGCATGCACGCTCCCCCAACAAGGTGGGCGATCCTTTGCATGCCCCGGGATTGTGCGCGCGGGCTACATTGTCCCGCTGCGGCTAGCGCTTGCGCAACACACGCGCCGCCTGCGCCAACGCCAGGCCGCCGAACAGCCAGGCCACCGCCGGCCCCCAGGCGATGATCGGGGTCAGGTCGGGCGTACGCGTCACGCCGCCGCCGACCATCAGCATGCGGCCCAAGGTGGCCAGCGCCAGCACGGCCCACAGGATCGCCATGGCGATGCCGACGCGGCCGGGCGAGCCCAGCGACGAGGCGGCGGAGAAAGCCGAGACGAACACCGCGCCCCAGGCGCAGCCGGCGATGAACTGCGCGGCGATCAGCATCGGCAGGCTGGTGGCGAGGATGCCGCCGATGATGCCGACCACGCCGCAGACCGCCGCCAGCGCCATCACATGCAGGGCGCCGAAACGCTTGGTGAAGGCGCCGGCTGGGAACATGGCGAGGTTGAAGCCGATCCAGAACACCGGCATCAGCAGGTCGAGATCGGCCGGCTTGGCGAAGCGCAGATAGTTGGGCGCGGAGTTGACGAAGAAGTGCAGCTGGAAGCCGAGCGCGGCGATGGCGATGGCGGCGAAGAACAGTATCGCACCCGCCGAGCCATGCATCGGCGCCTTCGGCGCGTCGACCGACGGCTCGACCGGCGCCCCCGCCAGCGCGCGCTCGACCCAGATCAAGCCGAAGGTGGTGGCCAGAAGCACGATGCTGGAGAGCGCGAACGGCAGGCGCGGATCCATGTCGCGCAAGGTCACGCCGAGATAGGGCGAGATCGCGCCGCCCACCGCCAGCCCGCTGAGGTTCAGCGCCAGCATCAAGGGCAGGCGCGGCTTGGCGGTGTGGTTGCCGAGGATCACCAGCGGCGGCACACGCAGCGCCGAGGACGTCAGCGTCCACACCACCAGCGCGGCGATCAGCGCGATCTTGGCCACGTCTTTCTCAAGCCGCACGACCTGTGGCAGCAGCAGGAAGGCAAGGCACGAGACCGCCGTCAGCCCGACGATCACCGGCCCCAGCCGCCGCAGGGTCGTGCGCGCCCGATCGATCCACACGCCCATCACCAGATCGGACAGCATGAAGGCGACCTGGTCGGCGGCCAGGATCCAGATCGCGATGCCCTTGGGCAGGCCCGCCTGCTCGAGCAGCTTGGGCAGGAAGATCACATAGACCGACCAGCCGACGGTGAAGAAGAACTGGACGATCGCGAGGTAGATCGCGGCCGCGTGCGGGACGGGGCTGGTGCGGCTGACGGCGGCGTCGGTCATGGAGATTTCGCGGTGGGCGGTTCAGAACGATACGTGACGATACAACACGATGGGCACGGATCGGGCTGTGCCTTGGGGAACAAGAGCTCAATCGGCGCTGATGTTGGCGCGCTTCGCCAGGGCCTGCCACTTGACGAAGTCGTCGGCGGCGAATTGGGCGAAGCGCTCGGGTGTGGTCGGCAGCGCATCGACGGCGTTGTCGACGAAATAGCGCTTCACATCCGCGTCGGCCATCACTGTCGCGAAAGTCGCGCGCAGCGTCGACAAGACCGGCGCGGGCAGGTTTGGCGGGCCGAAGACGCCGTACCAGATGCCGGCGTCGAAGCCGCTGAGGCCGCTTTCGTGCAGGGTCGGAATCTCGGCCGCACCGGCCAGGCGCGCGAGGCTGGTGACAGCGAGCCCGCGCAGCTTGCCCGAGCGCACGTGCGGCAGCGCCGTCGGCACGCCACCGAAGTAGATGTCGACCTGCCCGGCCATCAGGTCGGTCATCGCCGGCCCGCCACCTTTGTAGGGCACGTGTACGATGTCGACGCCAGCCACCGACTTGAACAGCTCAAGCCCGAGATGTGTCATGCCGCCCGTGCCGGCCGAGGCGCCGTTGAGCTTGCCCGGTGCCGCCTTGGCCAACGCGATCAACTCCTTGACGTCTTTCGCCGGCAGGTCGGGCCGCACCACGAGCAGCATCGGGCTGGCGCCAATGGGCATGATGGCGCTGAGCTCGGTCGCCGGATCGTAGGGCAGCTTGCGGCCCAGGGCCGGCGCCACAGTCACCGGCCCGTTGGACGAGAACAGGATCGTATAGCCGTCGGCCGGTGCCTTCGCGACCATCGCTGCGGCGATCTCGCCGTTGGAGCCGCCGCGATTGTCGATGACCACGGTCTGCTTCAGCAGCTCGGCAAGCTTGGGCGCGAGGATGCGCGCCAGCAGATCGTTCGGCCCGCCCGGCGGATAACCGACGACCAGCTTGATGGTCCGGTCGGGATAAGGATTCTGGGCCGAGGCGCGGCCAGCGATCAATGCCGCAGCGGCACCGAGCAGAACGCTGCGTCTACCCTCCCCCGCTTTGTGGGGGAAGGTGCCCGAAGGGCGGATGGGGGTGTGCGGCATCGCGGTCAATCACGACGCCGGATGTGGTCGCACCAGCCACCCCCATCCGGCGCTTCGCGCCACCTTCCCCCGCCAGCGAGGGAAGGTAGAGGAGCTAATCCCTGAACGACGGGTCGATGCTGTCGAGCTTGCGCATCAGCGCCGGCCATTCGAGCTGGCCGAGACGCCGGCGCACGCCGGGCTTGAACAGGTGGTTGGACGCCTCGACGGTCTCGCGCGGCGGCAGCGACAGCTCGGTGTTGCACGACAGCGCCATCACCTGCAGCTGGCAGGCGCGCTCCAGACGCCAGATGTTGTTGAAGGCCTCTGGAATTGACGGAGCGACCGCAAGAAGCCCGTGGTTCTTGAGGATCATCACCTCGCGATCACCGAGGTTCTTCACCAGGCGCGCCTGCTCGTCCATGCGGATCGCCGGCCCCTCGTAGTCGTGATAGCCGATGTCGATGAAGCGCATCGCCGTCTGCGCCAAGGGCATCAGACCCTGCTTCATCGCCGACACCGCCATGCCGGCGAGTGTGTGCGTGTGGATCACGCAATCGACATCGTGGCGTGCCTTGTGGATCGCGCTATGGATCACGAAGCCGGCGCGGTTCGGTCCCAGCCCCGTCGGATCGAACAGCGTGTTGCCGTCATAGTCAACCTTGACGAAGCACGAGGCGTGCATCTGGTCGTAGAGATAGCCGTATGGATTGAGCAGAAAGACTCCCGGCTCGCCGGGCACCTGGGTCGAGATGTGGTTGGCGATCATCTCGTCCATACCGTAGAGGTGCACGAGGCGATAGCAGGCGGCGAGATCGACGCGCTTCTGCCACTCCTCGGGGCTGACCTGCTCGCGCACGGTCTTGGCGTTCTTCAGGGCGGTGACGGACATGCTCTTCCTCCCGGGCGGGTGTGGCACTATACACCCGCCTCGTCGAAGGGGTAGCGATGCCGGACAATGCTGAGCGGCAGGCCCGCGCGCACCCTACGCGGCCAGCGACTTGATGGCGGCGTCGACGCCGCCCGCCTGGTACGGAATGCCCGATGTCTTGAACGCCAGCTCGACCGTGGCCAGCGCACCCAGCAGCATCGGCTCGTTGAGATCGCCCATGTGGCCGATGCGGAAAACACGGCCCATCAGCGGCCCGAGCCCACCGCCGAGCGACAGGTTGTAGCGGTTGAGCGCGACGCTGCGCATGGCGTTGGCGTCGTGGCCGTCGGGCACGATCACCGCCGTCACTGAATCCGACAGGCGCGAGGGATCGGCGCAGAACAGCTCCAGCGCCTCGACCTTGCCGGTCACCCCCTTGGCGCCGCAGCCCGCGCCGCTCATCGAGGCGCCGCCCCAGTGGGTGACGGCGGCGCGCGTGGCGTCGGCGAGGCGACGGTGGCGCGCGAAGATCGCGTCGAGCCCCTCCTCCTCGATCATCTTGATCGACTCCTCGAGCGCGAAGAAGAGATGTACCGGCGTCGTGCCGACGAAGCTCTGCGGCTCGCGTCGCGTCATCATCTCCCAATTCCAGTAGTGGCGCGGCAGAGCGGGCTTCTTCGACATATCGAAGGCCTTCTGGCTCACGCCGGTGAACGACATGCCGGTGGGCAGCATCAGGCCCTTCTGGCTGCCGCCGACGCAGACATCGACGCCCCAGGCATCCATCCGGAAATCGTAACAGCCCAGAGAGGAAATCGTGTCGACCAGCAGCAGCGCCGGATGCTTCACGTCATCGATGGCGCGGCGGATGTCGGCGATCGGCGTGGCGAGGCCGGTCGCGGTCTCGTTGTGCACGGTGAGCACCGCCTTGATATGGCGCGCCTTGTCGGCCTCGAGCCGGCGCGCGACGTCGGCGACGCGCACGCCCATGCGCCAGTCGGCCGCCACGCGCTCGATCTTCACGCCGAGATTGGTCGCCATCTGCTCCCAGCTCTCGGAGAAATAGCCCGATTCGAGCATCAGTACCGTGTCGCCAGGCTGGAAGAGATTGACCAGCGAGGCCTCCCACGCGCCGTGACCGCTCGACGCGTACATGAAAAGATGCTGCTGCGTCTTGAGCACGCGCTTTACACCGGCGTGGCAGAAGCGGTGGATGGCCATGAACTCCTCGCTCAGGAAGTCGAGCGTGGCGCGGTCCATGGCGCGCAGGATGCGATCGGGAATATTGGTCGGTCCGGGATTCTGGAAGAACTGGCGGCCCCGGGGCTTGGTGTTCACGACGCGGCTCCTGACAGAAATCCTTATAGCGGCGCGAATTTAGGCGCGTTGCGCCTGCGCTGTCACCAAGGCAGGATCACTACTTCGCCCACCGAGACATTTGGATTGTAGCGGTTGGAGCTTACCGGAGGCCACCATGAGCGAGCAGCGCAAACCCGGATTCGAGACTCTGGCGATCCACGCCGGCGCCGCGCCCGATCCCAGCACCGGCGCGCGCGCGTTGCCGATCCATCAGACGACGGCCTATGTCTTCGAGGACGCCGACCACGCCGCCGCGCTGTTCAACCTACAGACCGTGGGCTTCATCTATTCGCGCCTGACCAATCCGACGACGGCGGCGCTCGAGGCGCGGCTCGCGGCGCTCGAGGGCGGCCGCGGCGCGACCGTCTGCGCCTCGGGCCACGCGGCGCAGGTCATGGCGCTGTTCCCGTTGATGTCGCCGGGCGACGAGGTGGTCGCCAGCACCAAGCTGTATGGCGGCTCGGTGCAGCAGATGAAGAACACCTATCCCAAGTTCGGCTGGAAAGTGGTGTTCGTCGACCCTGATGATCCGGAGAATTTCCGCAAGGCCGTCACGCCGAAGACCAAGGCGTTCTTCATCGAGAGCCTTGCCAATCCCGGCGGCGTGGTCTGCGACATCGAAGCGATCGCCAAGATCGCCGACGCCGCCGGTGTGCCGCTGCTCGTCGACAACACGCTGGCCTCGCCATACCTGTGTCGGCCGATCGAGTACGGCGCAACCCTGGTCGTGCACTCCACGACCAAGTTCCTGTGCGGCTCGGGCACGTCGATGGGCGGCGCGATCGTCGACTCCGGCAAGTTCGACTGGTCGCGCGGCGGCAAGTTCCCCAGCCTCGCCGGGCCGGAGCCGGCCTATCACGGCCTGAACTTCCACGAGACCTTCGGCGACATGGCTTACACCTTCCACGGTCACGCCGTGGGCTTGCGCGACCTCGGCCCCTCTCAGTCGCCGTTCAACGCCTGGGTCACCATGCTGGGCATCGAGACCTTGGGCCTGCGCATGGAGCGCCACTGCGCCAACGCGCAGAAGGTCGCCGAGTATCTCGAGAAGCACCCCGCCGTGGCTTGGGTGAACTACGCCGGCCTGCCCTCGAACAAGTACAACAAGCTGGCGAAGAAGTACCTGCCGAAGGGTGCCGGCTCGGTGTTCACCTTCGGGCTCAAGGGCGGCTACGCCGCCGGCGTCAAGCTGGTCGATTCGCTGGAGCTCTTCTCGCACCTCGCCAATATCGGCGACGCCAAGAGCCTGGTGATCCATCCCGCCTCGACGACGCATCGCCAGCTCACCGAGGAGCAGCGCATCGCCGCCGGCGCCGGGCCCGACGTCGTGCGCCTGTCGATAGGCATCGAGAGCGTCGAGGACATCATCGCCGATCTCGAGCAGGCGCTGCACAAGACCAACCAGCCGGCGGCGAAAGCGGCCGAGTAGCCTTCAAGGGGAGAGAGCATGGCCAAGGTGAAGATCTACGGCTCGCCGCAGTCGCGCGCGGCGCGCGCGTTGTGGTGCGCGCGCGAATGCGGTGTCGAGCACGAGCATGTCGTGCTCGACATGAAGTCGGTGAAGGACCCGGAGTTCCTCAAGGTCAATCCCAACGGCAAGATGCCGGCGATGATCGACGGCGATCTCGTGCTCTTCGAGTCGATGGCGATCAACCTGTACCTGGCGAAGAAGTACGGCGGCGCGCTATGGCCGTCTTCGGTCGAGGGCGAAGGCCTGGCCTACCAGTGGTCGTTCTGGGGCGTGACCGAGATCGAGCGACACCTGCTGACGATCGTCGTCGATACCTTCATGACGCCGCCGGACAAGAAGAACCCGAAGGCGGTCGAGGACGCCAAGGCGGCGCTGCAGAAGCCGCTGGCGGTGCTCGACGATACGCTGAAGGGCAAGCAGTACCTGCTGGGCGACACCTTCACCATCGCCGACCTCAACCTCGCCTCGGTGATGGGCTGGGCCAAGCTGGTGAAGCTCGACATGACCGGCCACGCCGGCGTCGCCAACTGGCTCGACCGCTGCCTGTCGCGGCCGGCGTTCCGGGGGAAGTAGGACTACCTTCCCCCGGGCGAAGGTAAGTTATTCCGCCGGCTGCGCCACCGCGGCCGGTTCGTCTTTGCGCTCGCCGCCCGGCAGCAGCAGCGACACGAGGCACATGGCGACGGCGGCGATGGCGAGACCGAGGAACAGCCAGTCGAGCTCGCCGGTACGCTCCTTGACGACCGATATCATCTTGATCGCCAGCCAGCCGACTCCAAAGGCGATGACAAACTTCGCGCCGAAGCCCAGGCCGTGGTAGCGGCTTGGCGTGTAGCGCGCGATCAGCAGGTTCTCGACGGGGCCGGTGGCAGAGGCGAGAATCGCCGCGATCACCGCGCCCGCCAGCACGATCAGGCCGCTGCCTTCGGCGACCATCAGCATGGCGAAAGCGCCCAGGCCGGTGGCGATGACATAGATCGACTTCAGGCGATAGCGGTCGAGCACGCGATTGCCGATGACGTATTGGGCGATGCCCGACAGCACATAAATCAGCGACGTCGCCAACCCGACCCACAGCACGACCTGAGTCTCGACACCGTGACGGCCGAAGAACGACCGGATCGCCTCGATCTCGCCGGCGAGGCGACCGGAGAACAGCAGGCCGGCGCCGTACATCATCGCCTGCCACTGCACGCCTTCGACGAACATGGTGATCGACAGGATGATGAAGACCCGCCAGAAGGCATCGCGGCCGGGGTTCACGCCCGCCACCGGCGGCATCTGCCGGTCGCCCACCGCGCCTGCACGCCAATGCCACCACAGCGCCGCCGCCAGCCCCAGGCAGATCAGGCCGGGCACGATGAAGGCGGCGCGCCAAGAATGCAGGCTGATCAGTGCCGCCGGGAAGATGCCGTAGAGCGCCAGGCCGACGCTACCGAACAGCCCGTTCACGCCCATGGCGTGGCCCTGACGCGAAGCGGTGCGGATCACCCAGCCTATGCCGACCGAGTGGTAGATCGAGCCGAACAGCCCGATACCGCCCAGTGCGATTCCCAATGCCAGCACGTCACCAGTCGGCACGAGCCCGCAGGCGATCGAGCTCAGGCCCAGCCCGACCAGCATGATCACGATCATGCCCGGCGCGCTCCAGCGGTCGCTGAGCCAGCCGGCCGGCAGCGCGCCGAGGCCCAAAAGGATCGCCGCCGGCCCATACAGCTCGAGCAGCCGATGGTCGGGGATGTTCCAGCTGACCGCCAACGACACGACGATCACCGAGTAGAACGCGGTCATCAGATGCATCAGCGCATGGCTGAGCGAGGAGTACAGCAAGGTCAGCCGTTCGCCCGGCATGGCCGGGACGTGCGACGGGGGCGTGGCGACGGACATGGGCGGCGAACTGACCAGAGATCATGCGTAAGGGGCCGGCAATCTCGTCTCGATTGTGCGCCGCCGCAACCTCCGGGCGCGCATCGCGGCTTTTCTCAGAGCACCGAGGACGGGTCAGTCTCGGCCTCGATCCACTCCAGAAAGCCGGGATGGCCGTCGCTGACCGGCCGGGCGACAATGCAGGGCAGCTCGTAGGAGTGCAGCTCGATCACCCGCTCGCGCAGATCGTCGAAGCGCTCCTCCACCGTCTTGGCGATCAACACGACCTCGCGACCGCTCTGCACGCTGCCCTGCCAGCGGAACACCGAGCGCACGCCCTCGAAGATATTGACGCAGGCCGCCAGACGCTCGTCGACCAGCGCCTGGGCGATCTTCTCGGCCTCGGCGAGATCGCCGGCGGTCATGTAGACGGACAAGACTTGGGACATGGCACGCTCGTTAACCTACCAGATGCAGCGAACCGGGAATCGATCCAAGATCAAGGCATATTTTCATTTCATTTCAGATGGTTGTGGACTATTCTTAGATGTGGGGTGGCCGGCTGTGGGGCCGGACACAGGGGTCTCGATCGATATGGCCAATGTCGCTCAAATATTGAGATTCGAGGATAGGAATAGTCCTCAATACATTGATTTACCTACAGAACGAGACATTACCTACCTCCGACGCGGGCTCAACCAGGCTGGCGGCAAGCTGCCGCTTTTCGATCTCGACGGCCAGGCCTGCGATCCTGCCATGATCCGCCGCTGCATCGCCATGGGCTGGGCCGAGCCATGGTTCAGCAATCCCACCAAGCCGGATTGGCTGGTCTGCAAGCTGACCTCGGAAGGCCGGCTGATCGCCGAGAAGGGCTGACCTCCTCTCCGCCGCGTATCGCTCAAGCGAATGAACGCGCCGAGATGTTGATGTCGCCGCACGCGGCTAGTGGGATCGGATTGCTCGGGTCCTGCTGATCGACGACTTGCCATCCCGTCTCCCCGCACGCGAGCGCCACCGGATGAATCGTGCGCGGACGCCCGCTCCTGGCGCGGACGCGCACGATGCGACGGCCGCGAATCGCCTGCGCCAGCGCCTCGACGCGCGGATCGACCTCTTCCTGCTCCGCCGGCAAGACACAGAACCAGCCACGCGCCCGTTCGATGCGCTCGCGCACGCCGTCTGGAAAGGACTCGAGCATTTTCGCCCGGGCTCTCGCGCCAGCGCTCGCCAGCCCAAGCACGGCAAGCTCCGGTGTGGGCCTCGACAGAATGACGGCCAGCGCTTCCGCCTCGTCGGCCGACAGGCCCGTCAGCCGCGTGCGATAGTTGAAGCCAAGCTCGACACCGCCCTGGTTGCCGCGATGCACGACGATGGGCAACCCTGCCTCGCTGAGCGCGTCGATGTCGCGCAGCACCGTGCGTCGCGCGACCTCCAGCTCCTCGGCCAGCTCAAGGCTGGTCATGCGCCCGCGGTTCTGCAGCAACAGCAACATCTGCAACAAGCGCGACGCCCGCATCGCCGCTCCTCTTATATGACAGTAGATGTCATCTTAGCCGTGCAATAAGCGCCGACAAGTGGAGCGGGTCGATGACATCGTTCAGCGTCGAGCAGCATATCGGGGCCGCCCCCGATCGGATCTGGGCGATCCTCACCGACGCGCCGCGACTGGTCGGCGGCGGCCTGGGCATCACGCGGATCGAGGGCGCCATCCGCCCTGGTGCGCGCCTCAAGCTTTTGTCCGAGGCCTCGCCCAAGCGTGCGTTTTCGCTGCGCGTGGCCGTCTTCGAGCCGCCGACGCGCATGACCTGGGAAGGCGGCATGCCCTTCGGCCTCTTCAAGGGCGTCCGCAGCTTCGCGCTTGAGCCTGTCGCGGGCGGGACGCGCTTTCTCATGCGCGAGGAATTCACCGGCGCGCTAGCGCCCATGATCACCAAGTCGATCCCCGACCTCACACCCTCGTTCAAGAAGTTCGCGCTTGGCCTGAAGACGCTGGCGGAGACCGGATCATGAGCAAGAAGAAAACAGGCGCCGTGACCTATGGCGACGGGACGAAAGATGATCCCTGGTTGCTCAAGACGCCGTCCCTGTCCTCCAACTACAACGCCTGGCGCGATGCGACGCTCGATCCGCCCGCCTTGGTCGTGCGCGTCGGCACCACCGTGCTGTCCTATCGCGCGCGCTGCATCGAGGATGTCCACGCCATGCTCAAACAGCGCGGCGATTGGGTCGCGCTTGGCAACGCCGATGAGGGCAAGCCTGTCCAGGATGGAACGGTCGAGGCCTGGGCGCGCGATCCCCAGAACCCGGTGGGCGGCTATTACGGCCTGCGCAAAGGCTATCGCGGCCGCTTCGCCAACTATGTCTGCCCGGTACTCGAGCTGCTGGGCCTCGCCGAGCTCGAGCACAACGCACGCAACAATCGCATTCGAGCGATCTGAAGCGGCGGGCCTTTCGACGAGCCCTGATGGGCCGATTCGCCCTAGCGTGATTGGTCGGGGCGGCGGGATTCGAACCCACGACCCCCAGTCCCCCAGACTGATGCGCTACCGGGCTGCGCTACGCCCCGACCGTGGGCGGTACTTAGCGCTTCCCGACCGTCCATTTCAACGCTCGCGAACCACAAAACGAACGACGCCGCCGGGGAGACTTCCGGCGGCGTCTGTTTCGAGTCCCGCGCGGTCGCGCGGAAGACCGCTCTAGTGCTGGCCGTGCAGCGTCCGGCGCAGCAGCTCGAGCGCGTTCTGCAGATCGTCGAGCACGTTCTCGATCTCGCGGCGCTTGGCGCCATCGAGCTTGGCGGTGGGCCGCGGCAGGGCGATGTTGGTCGCCGGCTGCGGACCGGTACGCGGCATCGCGGGGCGAGCCTCGGCGTCGATCGGCATGAGGCGGGCGGTCTCGCCCTCCTCGCGCGTCGACAGACGCCCGCGGCCTTCCTTCAGAAGGCGCTGCACGCCCTTGATGGTGTAGCCGTCGTCATAGAGCAAAGAGCGGATACGACGCAGCAGATCGACGTCCTCCGGGCGGTAGTACCGCCGGCCGCCGCCCCGCTTGAGCGGACGCACCTGGCTGAACTTGCTCTCCCAGAAACGCAGGACGTGCTGCGGCACGTCGAGTTCGGTCGCGACTTCACTGATTGTCCGGAACGCAAGCGCCGACTTCTCGACGCGGCGCTCCATCCCCTGAGCGCTGAGAATGACCATCATTCACCTTCCACATCATCATTGCTTGTCATTGGCAGATTATTGATGCGTGCTTTGAGCACGGTAGACGCGCGGAAGACGAGGACACGCCGTGGCAGGATTGGAACTTCCTGTCCAGTTTTTGGATTACGCCCCACCCGTTGACCCTTGTCGCGGACCGAAAAGCTCCCAAAAGACGAAATCTTAACCGTCTCGCCACGGGCGAGCGCGTCGGCAATCTCACCGAGGATATCCTCGACCAGATCGGCCGACTCGTTACGGGACAGACCGACTTCCTGGAACACCGACTCGCTAAGATCAGCTCGAGTGATTGTCCGTTGATCCATTCAGCATTCCTCTTCCCCTCTTAAACCATAGTGTAAGAAGGGTTCGCGGTCAACCTCACAACATGACCTTAAGTATTGAAATTACGGCGGGATTAGGGGCGGGATTCACGTGTCGCGCGATGAAAAAGGCGTATTCCCGCCGGCAATAAGCGCAACGAAAACCGTGATTTAGAAATTACCGCTAAAGTGACAAATTTACATCACGTGTTGCCAAAAAGCCTCACTTAATGTGAGGCATTAAGTAAATTTTTTCACAATGCGAGGCTCACTTCGCCCCCTCTTTTGAGGCTACCAGCGAACCAGGCTGGCGCCCCAGGTCAGGCCGCCACCCATGGCCTCGAGCAGCAGAAGGTCGCCGCGTTTGACCCGGCCGTCCGAGACGGCGACCTCCAGGGCCAGCGGGATCGACGCCGCCGAGGTATTGGCATGGCGGTCGACGGTGACAACGACCTTGTCGGCCGACAGGCCAAGCTTCTTGCCGGTGCCGTCGATGATGCGCTTGTTGGCCTGGTGCGGGATCAGCCAGTCGATGTCCTTGGCCTCCAGGCCCACCTTGCCCATGGTCTCGCCGACCACCGACGCCAAGTTGGTCACGGCGTGCTTGAAGACCTCGCGGCCCTGCATGCGCAGGAAGCCCGCCGTGCCCGTGGTCGAGGGGCCACCATCGACATAGAGCAGGTCGTGGTAGCGCCCGTCGGAATGCACGGCGTTGCCGAGGATGCCGCGATCCTGGGCGGTGCCCTTTCCCTCGCCGGCCTTGAGCACCACGGCGCCGGCGCCGTCGCCGAACAGCACGCAGGTGCCGCGGTCGCTCCAGTCGAGGATGCGCGAGAATGTCTCAGCGCCGATGACCAGCGCCGAGCCAGCCATGCCACCCTTGATCATGGTGTCGGCGACCGACAGCGCGTAGATGAAGCCCGAGCAAACGGCCTGGACGTCGAAGGCCGCGCCGCGATGCATGCCGAGCGTGGCCTGCACCTTGGTCGCGGTCGCCGGGAAGGTCTGGTCCGGCGTCGCGGTTGCCAGCACGATCAAGTCGAGATCCGCCGCCTTCATGCCAGCGCGGCTCAGCGCCTGGTCGGCGGCCTTGATCGCGAGGTGCGAGGTGAACTCACCCTCGGCGGCGATGTGGCGCGAGTGGATGCCGGTACGCTGGACGATCCATTCGTCGGAGGTGTCGACCTTGCGCGCCAGCTCCTCGTTGGTCATGACGCGTTCGGGCAGGTACGCCCCGCAAGCCTCGACGATCGACCGGATCATGGCGCGCCCGTTCCTCCGGCCACCGCCACCACAGGCTCGGCCTCTTCGGCGGCCACAATCTCGCGCAGCTTCTTGAGATCGCCTACGACCTTGTCGTTCAAATTGTATTTCACAAGATCAACGGCGACCCCGATGGCGTAGGCGAAGCCCAAGGCGTCGGTGCCGCCGTGGCTCTTCACGCACACGCCGTTGACGCCGAGGAAGACGCCTCCGTTGTAGCGCCGGGGGTCGACGCGCTTGCGCAGCTTGGTCCAGGCGCCCGAGGCCAGCAGATAGCCCAGCTTGGCGAAGGTCGAGGTCTTGAAGGCGTCGCGCACGAAGCCGGTATAGAGCTTGGCGGTACCTTCGATGGCCTTGAGCGCCACGTTGCCGGTGAAGCCGTCGGTGACCACTACATCGGCCGTGCCGGCGCCGATATCGTTGCCCTCGATGAAGCCGTGGAAGTGAACCGGCGAGCCCTCGGTCTTCAGCATGGCCGCGGCGTCGCGCAAGGTCTCGTTGCCCTTGCCCTCCTCCGACCCGACGTTCAGCAGGCCCACTCTGGGCTGGTCGAGGCCGAGCACGGTGCGGGCGAAGACCGAGCCCATGACGGCGAATTCGGCGAGGTTGTTGGCGTCGCACTGCATGTTGGCGCCGAGATCCAGCATGACCGTCTCGCCGCGCATGGTCGGCAGCAGCGACGACAGCGCAGGCCGGCGGATGCCCGGCAGGGTGCGCAGCATCACGGTGGCCGAGGCCAGCAGGGCGCCGGTGTTGCCGGCCGAGACGATGCAGTCGGCCTGGCCGTCGGCGACGGCGTCGAGCGCCATGCCCATGCTCGACGTCCGGCGCTTGCGCAGTGCCACCTTGGGTGTGTCGTCGTTGGTGACGACATCCTCGGCCGCCACGATCTCGCAGCAATCGCCGAGCCAGCGCACGCGCTTGACAAGCTCGGCCAGCCGAGCGGCCGGGCCGTAGAGCCGAAAGGTGACGTCAGGGTGCCGTTCGCGGGCGATTCCGGCGCCACGGACGACCATGTCCGGCGCCATATCGCCGCCCATGCCGTCGAGCGCGATGACGATCTTTCGCGTCACGTCGGCCCTCGCGGCCCGGGGATCAGCCGTTGGCCGCCTTCGCGACGACCTCACGCTTGCGGTAGTAGCCGCAGGCCTGGCAGACGTGATGCGGACGCATCAACTCGCCGCAATTGGCGCACTCCACGAACGCCTGGCCTTCGAGCGCATGATGCGACCGGCGCATGTTGCGGCGAGACGGGCTCACCTTCTTCTTGGGAACAGCCATTTGAAACTCCGTGCCGACCAGCGCTTGGGCGCCAGCCTCGACAATCCGGGGGCAGGTCGCGAGGGCGCTTTCCTAGCCAAATTGTGACAGTGCGGCAAGCGCTTTGCCGCCCTTACGCCTCGCCCTTGAGCCGCCCCTTGAGCCCCTCCAGGGCGGCGAAGGGGTTGGGCTTGGTGTCGGCCGGCTCGGGGGCGGGCTCGTATGTCGCGCCCGGCGCCCGCGGGAAGGGATCAAGCGCCAGCGACAGGTGATCGGCGACGATGGCGCCGACATCGATCGTGTCACCCTCGAGCGGCTCGGGCGCCTCCGGATCGTCGGCGGTGGCTTTGGCGTCGGCAGCGAAACGCAGGTCAATGGCCTCGTCGATCGACTGGGCCACCGGATCGAGGGTGACGACACAGGCCTGCACCACGTCGGCGCTGAGCCGCCCAGTCACGCTCCAGACGCCGCCCAACCCGGGCCGCACCATGACCTCGGCCTTCAGCGCCGGCAGCTCGAGCAGCTCGAAGCGACGGGCCAGGGCGGCGCGCTCCGCCTCGGTGGCGGTGACGTCGATCGTCACGCCGCGCGCCGGCACACGATCGAGGCGGACGATGCGGCTGAGCTCTTCCGGCGGGGCGGTCATGCGCTGCTCCCGGGCGTCGGCCAGGCGATCCGCCCGGCGAGGAGCGCGGTCAGGTCGGCTTTCTTCAGACATGCCATCGTTGCGCCGATATAGTGTGACAAATTTGCAACACTGTCGTCCGCGGCGCTGGCCTTGCCGAAGACGTTGCGCCGCAAGGCCTCGCGCAACGCCGCCTCATTGCCCGCCAGCCAGGCCTCGCGGAAGGCGCTGGCGCGGCCCTGGAAGCCCTCGGCCATGCGCTTGATGCGCCGGCCGACGCCGAGATCCTGCGCACCCATCTCGCGCACCGTCAGATCGAGATGGTCGAACATGGTGTCGAACAGATCCTGCTTCAGCGGTCCGCTCTCTGGCTCCTCGTCGAGGCGTTGCATCACCAGCCACGCGTGCAGCACCAGCAGGTCGAAGCGGCCATCGACGGTGTCGGGCACGCCGAGCTCGGCATAAAAGGCCGGCGAGCGCGCCTGAGTCGCCAGCGCGGCGTAGAGCGCGGCGAGGCTTTGCCGTGACTGCGCCCGGCGGCGAAAAACACCGAACATCGCCCTTTCGCTCCCATCGCGGGATTTGACAGGTCCGCACCGCGTCGGCAATTTGACGACGACCGGCCCCCTCGCCCCGGTCGTTTAGGACAGCCCGTCAAGGGGTTCAAGCCGATGAAGCTTCGTCAGATCGCCGCGACGCTCTGCGTGGCGCTGCTGGCCGCCGCCTGCGGCCAGATCGTCGACCAGCGCGGCCACCAGCCGCTGCCGGGCACAGTCGAGAAGCTGGAGGTCGGCAGCCAAGGTCGCGACGACGTGCTGCGCCTGATGGGCAGCCCCTCGACCATCGCCACCTTCGGCGACGAGGTCTGGTACTACATCTCGACCAAGAACGAGACCACCGCCTTCCTGGCGCCGCGCATTCTGGAGCAGCGCGTGGTCGCCGTCAGCTTCGGCGGCGACCGCCGCGTGCGCGAGATCAAGCAGTACGAGCTGAAGGACGGCAAGGAAGTCGACATGGTGGCGCGCCGGACGCCGACATCAGGCAAGGAGCTCACCGTCCTCGAGCAGCTCCTGGGCAACGTCGGCAAGTTCAGCGCGCCGAAGAAGCAGGTACCCGGCGCGGCCGGCCCCAGCGGCGACTTCTAGCCCGCATGGTCACCGGTTTCGTCTGGGACGAGCGCTTCGTCTGGCACGACAGCGTCAACATTGCCGCGACCTATCCGCCCGAGGCGCTGTTCGAGCCCTTCCCCAGCTTCGAATCGCCGGAGACCAAGCGGCGCATCAAGAACCTGCTCGAGGTCAGCGGTCTCCTTGCGCGCCTCACGCCGATCGCCGCGCGCCCGGCCACTGAGGCCGAGATCCTGCGCGTGCACGACGCCGCCTATATCGAGCGCCTGAAGGCAGCCGAGACGCAGGTCTATGGCGAGGTCGGCCCGCGCACCCGCGTGGGTCCCGGCACCTACCAGATCGCCCGGCTCGCCGCCGGCGGCGCCATCGAGGCGGTCGACGCCGTGCTCGACGGCAAGGTGCGCAACGTCTACGCCCTGATCCGCCCGCCCGGCCACCACGCCGAGCGCGATGTCGGCATGGGCTTCTGCTACCTCTGCAATGGCGCGATCGCCGGCATGCACGCGCTGGAAAAGCGCGGCCTCAAGCGCATCGCCTATGTCGACTGGGACGTGCATCACGGCAACGGCACGCAGCAGGCGTTCTGGCGCGATCCGCGCGCGCTGACTATCTCGCTGCACCAGGAGCGACTCTTCCCCGTCACCTCCGGCGATGTCGACGAAACCGGCGACGGCGTCGGCGCGGGCTTCAACATCAACATCCCGCTGCCGGCGGGCTCGGGCCACGGCGCGTACCTGCACGCCTTCGATCGCGTCGTGATGCCGGCGCTGCGCCGCTTCAAGCCCGAGCTGCTGTTCATCTCCAGCGGCTTCGACGCCGGCAATCACGATCCGCTGGGCCGCATGATGCTGCACCCCGGCAGCTATCGGGAGATGACGGCGCGCATGATGGCGATCGCCGACGAGTTCTGTGGCGGCCGGCTGGTGATGACCCATGAGGGCGGCTACGCCCCTGTCTCGGTGCCCTATCTGGCGCTCGCCACCATCGAGCGCATGAGCGGTGCCAACGCCGGCGTTGCCGATCCCTTCGAGCCGGCCTGGTCGAAGGTCCCCGGCCAGGCCTTGCACACGCATCAGGAGCGCGCAGTACAGGCTGTCGTCGACAAGTTCGCGGCGTTGGGACGGTTGTAGCCGACGCGGGATTCAAAGCCATTCGGGCCGCGTCGCTCTAGCAAAACAGCATGGACGCCGATCGATCGTTTTCAGCCTACAGGCGTTCGCCGCCGCCTACGATCAACAGCTATAGCGCCTGGTGAAATAGCTCGGTGTAGTCGGCCCGCGTGACTGGACGCGGATTGGTGCGACTGGCGAGATCACGCGTCGCGAACTCAGCCAAGCCATCGATCATCTCCGCAGATACGCCCATCTCCGCGAGACCGGCCGGCAAGCCTATCGAGCGGTTCATCATCGTGACGGCCTCGGCCAGATCCGCGCGAGGCGCCAAACCGATGGCCATGGCGATACGCTCAAACTTCTCGCGCGATGTGTCGGCGTTGAACCGCAGTACGGCCGGCAAGGTCACGGCGTTCAGGGTTCCGTGGTGTAGTCTCGGGGTCTGAAGACGACCAGCCGCATGGCTCATCGCGTGGACGGCACCGAGGCCCTTCACGAAGGCAAGAGCGCCCTCTGTCGACGCCATCATCATGTGCCAGCGCGCCTCGCGGTCACTTCCGTCGGCGACAGCCCGGGGAAGATGGCGCCACGCCCGCCAAAGACCATCGAGCGCGATCCCTTCGGCAGGCGGATTGACGACCGGCGACAGGATCGCCTCGATGCAGTGAGTGACAGCATCCATGCCCGTCGCGGCGGTCAAGAGCGCCGGAAGGCCGAGGGTCAATTCGGGATCGCAGATGGCGACTCGCGGCACCAGTTTCGGGCTGGCAAACGTCAGCTTGCGACCCTCCCGCATGTTGATGACGAAGCCGATCGAGACTTCGCTGCCGGTCCCGGCCGTTGTGGGAATAGCGACAACCGGCGCGACCTGATCGATCAGCCGCGATCCCCCCTTCGCCGGATCAAATCGCGAAAGCGGTCCGCCACTGCCCGCCAGGAGTGCGACCGCCTTGCCGAGATCCATGGCCGATCCGCCGCCGACACAGACAACACCATCACAACCATGCGAGCGATAGAGGGCGAGAGCGTCCATCACCGCGTCTTCGGTCGGGTTGGCGGGCGTCTCGTCGAACACCGGTAGCGCGTCGGACGGGCTATACCCAGACATCGCACGGTCAAGCACGCCGGCACCGCGCACGCCCTTGTCCGTCACGACGAACGGACGCGCGATCGAGAGGCGCTCGAGTTCCTTGGTCAGTAACGCGATCGCCCCGAAATCAAAGTGCGTTGTGGTGAGATACGACAGGATCGCCATGAGGAGATGTTCCGTCTCAGTGGTGCTGGGTTGACGTTTCTTCGATGGCCGCCGCGAGTCCACGCAGATTCTCAGCGATGTCCGGCCGGCCAGCTGTGTACAGGGAGAGCTGGAGCAGCGCACCCACCAAGGCTTCAGCGATGGCGATAGACGCGATCCAACGCTCGCCGGTCTGCGCGGTCAGGGCATGCGCCGCCGTGACATCTCCGGCGTGCGCCTCAGCGATGAGCGCTGCCGCCCGCATACCGCCTCCTTCGATACCACCGCGATCACAATTGGGTGGGATTGGGGCTGTCGCCGTACACCGCGTCGGGGTCGAAGACTTTTCGGTGCTCCTCGAAACGCAACGTCACGGCCGCATCGCCCAGGATTCCAAGGGGGACTGAGCGATAAAAGCAGGACCGATAACCGACATGACAGCTCGCGCCCGACCCCGCGACCTTCACGCGGAGCCAGATTGCGTCCTGATCGTCGTCCACTCGCATCTCGATCACGCGTTGGACCAGGCCACTGGTAGCGCCCTTGTGCCAGATCCGCTGGCGGCTTCGGCTCCAATAGTGCGCTTCACCCGTCTCGATGGTTCGTACCAGGGCCTCGGCGTTCATCACCGCCATCATGAGCACCTCGCCGGTATCGGCGTCCGTGGTCACAACCGGGATATGCCCCGCCGCGTCGAACTTTGGGGCAAGGCTCAGACCCTCCTCGACTTGGAAAATGGAGGTGCGCGTAGCAAGCCACGGACGCCAATTCCCGTTGGACTGATCTGTCATGCCCGACCCTTCGACAACCGACAGCGCCACGCGGGACGACATCGCCTCGCTGGCTGCCAGCAGTCCTTTTGTCTATCGCAATCGCGATATGTTATATTATAACATCTTGTCAAGCTATCGTCGCTCGCAGGAGGAAGCCGTGATGACAACACCCGGGCTGACCGCCGGCGAAAACATCCCCGTATCCCTTCTCACGGGTTTCCTCGGAAGCGGGAAAACGACCGTCCTCAATCACCTCCTGCAATGCCCGGAACTGTCCAACACCGTGGTTGTCATCAACGAGTTCGGCGAGATCGGGCTCGACCACGAGCTCATTGAAAGCTCCACGGAAGACCTCGTGCTGTTGAAGAGCGGATGCCTCTGCTGCACCATCCGGGGCGATCTCATCGACGTTCTGCGCTCGCTCGCGCATCGCCGCGCCCACGATGAGATCACCAGGTTCGACCGGGTTGTGATCGAGACGACTGGATTGGCCGACCCGGCGCCGATCCTGCACACACTCATGACGGACCCCGTTCTCGCCCAGCACTACCGACTGGAGGGGGTCATCACGGTTGTCGATGCCGCCGTCGGCATGGCGACGCTCGACCGCCAGATCGAGTCCGTAAAGCAAGCAGCGGTCGCCGACAGGCTGCTGCTCACAAAAACCGATCTCGTCGACTCGGAGACCCGCGGCGCTCTCGTCGAGCGCCTGAAAGCGTTGAATCCGGCGGCGCCCGTCATCCAGGCCCGAGGGGGCATCGTCAACCCCGCGAGGCTCTTTGATACCGGACTGTACAACCCGGCCACGAAGAGCCTCGATGTGCGGAAATGGCTCAATGCCGAGGCGTTCGAAGCCGGCGGCCACCATCATGGGCAGGCGCAGGACAGCGCCCTACATCGGCATGATCACGGCGCCACAGCGAACGGCCAGGCTCACGCGCATGCCCATCATCCGAACCGCCATGACGATCACATCCGGGCCGTGTGCCTGACCGTCGACGATCCGATCGACGGCGATGCGTTCGACGGCTGGCTCGAGGCCCTACTTGTCCTCAGAGGTCCGGACATCTTGCGGGTCAAGGGGATTGTAAACATCCGCAACCTCAAGGGCCCGCTCGTGTTCCACGGCGTCCAGCATGTGTTTCACCCGCCTATCATGCTCAAGAAGTGGCCCGGAGGGGATCGCAGGACGCGCATCGTGTTCATTGTCCGAGACATGAGCGAGTCCGGCCTTCGCGAAACGCTCGCCATGTTCACCAGCCCGGCAGCCGCACCCGTGATGCCGCGCGTATCCGGCACGCCCGAGGCGGAGCGCGCCGCGGCCCACCCCTGACGCCGCTTCAAATGTCACCCGAGAATGCGTGGAGATCATAGATGCACGAGACCATCAATCGGCGAAATGCACTGCGATCGGCCGTCGGATTGGCCGGTTCGATGCTCCTGCTTTCGTCGCGTGCGTCGCCAGCATTCTCGAACGAGATCGTCGCGCCTGAAAATCCGACGGGCATCGTCTTGGGAACGCCGTGCGAAAGTCGCGGCAGGCATCCAGCGATCTTCGCCAGTCTGCGCCGGCATCTCGAAGTCCATGGGACGGAGGGCTCTGCCTCGCAGGCTTGTCCCTACTGCCAATGCCGATTGACCGTCACGCGCAAGTAAGTCGCGCGCCAGGCGGGCTGATGGAGTGGCTGTCTTGAGCGATCAAAGCTTCGCCGCTGATATTCCCGCGGGCTTTCACCAGGCATCGCGCATTGTCCGTTCCGCGCTCCAACAGTGCGAGGCGGCGGGATATTCAGATGAGGCTATCGCCACGGCCATGCTGACCGAGGTCATGCCGCGAATCGTCGGCGCGCATGGGCCGACGGCGGTCGCCATCATCCTCCGTTACGTGCAAGGCAAACTCGGTATCGTGGAGGAGCCGGTCATCGGCTTCAACTGAGGCGCTGCGGGATACGGCACACTCAACCCGCTCTCACGACGACGCCAGTGCGTATCTCAAAGCTCTCGACGCGCGTGCTCTTGCCGTGCTCCATCCATGAGAAAGCCCCGGCGGATCGCTCCGCCGGGGCTTCTCGTTGTCGGATGATCCGCGCGATCAGTGTGCCAGCACGGCCAGCAGCAGCAGCGCCACGATGTTGGTGATCTTGATCATCGGGTTCACCGCCGGGCCGGCGGTGTCCTTGTAGGGGTCGCCGACGGTGTCGCCGGTCACGGCCGCCTTGTGCGCGTCCGAGCCCTTCATGTGCTTCACGCCGTCCTTGTCGACGAAGCCGTCCTCGAACGACTTCTTCGCGTTGTCCCAGGCGCCGCCGCCGGCGGTCATCGAGATCGCCACGAACAGGCCGGTGACGATCACGCCCAAGAGCATCGCGCCCAGCGCCGCGAAGGCGTCGGCGGGACCGGCGATCCAGCGCACCACGAGGAACAGCACGATCGGCGACAGCACCGGCAGCAGCGAGGGGATGATCATCTCCTTGATCGCCGCCTTGGTGAGCATGTCGACGAGACGGCCGTACTCGGGCCGCACCCCCTCCTTGCCCTCGCGCAGGCCGGGGATCGACTTGAGCTGCCGACGCACCTCCTCGACCACCGAGCCGGCGGCCTTGCCGACCGCGGTCATGCCCATGGCACCGAACAGGTAGGGCAGCAGGCCGCCCAGCAGCAGGCCGACCACGACGTAGGGGCTGGTCAGCGAGAAGGCGACCGCGCCCTCGACACCCTTCAGCGCCTTCTGGGCGATGAAGTAGTCGAGGTCCGAAGTGTAGGCGGCGAACAGCACCAGCGCGCCGAGACCCGCAGAACCGATCGCGTAGCCCTTGGTGACCGCCTTGGTGGTGTTGCCCACGGCGTCGAGCGCATCGGTGTTCTTGCGCACTTCCTTGGGCAGGCCCGACATCTCGGCGATGCCGCCGGCGTTGTCAGTGACCGGGCCGTAGGCGTCGAGCGCCACGATCATGCCCGCCAGCGACAGCATTGCGGTGGTGGCGATGGCGATGCCGAACAGGCCGGCCAGCACGTAGCAGATGATGATGCCGGCGCAGATGATCAGCGCCGGCAGCGCCGTCGCTTCCATCGACACCGCGAGGCCCTGGATCACGTTGGTGCCGTGGCCGCTGACGGAGGCCTGGGCGACCGACTTCACCGGCTTGTAGTCGGTGCCGGTGTAGTACTCGGTGACCCAGACGATCAAGCCGGTGACGACCAGGCCGACCAGCGCGCACCAGAACAGCGCCATGCCGGTGAAGGTCTGCGCGCCGACCGTCAGCTTGGTGCCCATGCCGCCCAGCATGTAGCTGGTCAGCGGGTACATCAGGATCGCCGACAGCACGCCGGTGACGATGACGCCCTTGTACATCGCCCACATGATGCCGTTGTCGGAGCCGAGCTTGACGAAGTAGGTGGCGATGATCGAGGTGACGATGCCGACGCCGCCGATCGCCAGCGGATAGAGCATCATCGCCAGCGCCTGCTCGCCCTTGAAGAAGATCGAGGCCAGCACCATGGTCGCGACCGTGGTCACGGCGTAAGTCTCGAACAGGTCGGCGGCCATGCCGGCGCAGTCGCCGACGTTGTCGCCGACGTTGTCGGCGATCGTCGCGGGGTTGCGCGGATCGTCCTCGGGGAAATCCTCCTCGACCTTGCCGACGAGGTCGGCGCCGACATCGGCGCCCTTGGTGAAGATGCCGCCGCCGAGACGGGCGAAGATCGAGATCAGCGAGGCGCCGAAGCCCAGCGCCACCAGCGAGTCGATCAGCACGCGCTGGGGCACGCCGGCCTTCACCAGCACGTAGTAGTAGACGGCGACGCCGAGTAGCGCGAGGCCGGCCACCAGCATACCGGTGATGGCGCCCGCCTTGAAGGCGAGGTCGAGGCCGGCGCCGAGGCTCTTCTGCGCGGCGACCGCCGTGCGCACGTTGGCGCGCACCGAGACGTTCATGCCGATGAAGCCGGCGGCGCCCGACAGCACGGCGCCGATCAGGAAGCCGATCGCCGGCCAGACGCCGAGCGCGATGCCCAGCACGACCAGGACGACGACGCCGACGATGGCGATGGTCGTGTACTGGCGCCGCAGATAGGCGCTGGCGCCTTCCTGGACCGCCTGGGCGATCTCCTGCATGCGCTTGGTGCCGGCGTCCGCGGCCATCACCGCGCGGCCGGTGACGAGGCCGTACAGCACGGCGAGCACGCCGCAGCCGATCACGGCCCAGAGGATGTTCGACATGGTCTTTCCCGTAGTTTTGAGGCGCTCAGCACGGCGCCCGTTGAACGATCACGCGCCGACGAGCACCGCGCTGGAGCCGCGACCGCTCTGTGGTCGCCGCTATCCCCCCGGATCGAAGGCGCGCGATACATGCCAGAGGCCGTCCGACGACGCAATCGATTCGCTCGCGATTTCAAGGTGATGAGGGCGCGCTCGCACGTCAGCGCGCTACCTTACCCCGCTCGCGGGGCAAGGTGCCCGAAGGGCGGATAGGCGTGGCGACATAGCGGTCAGTCACCCCGATCGGGGTTGTCGCACCAACCACCCCCATCCGGCGCTATGCGCCACCCTCCCCACCGACGGGGAGGATAAGCCCACAACATACTGAAAAATCAACGAATTCCCGCTGGCATCGCCGCCGGCCTCAGGCGCAGCCAGAGGATCGCCGCGAGCGCCACGCCGACCAGCGGCACGGCGAGGTAGTTGAGCGCGCTCCAACCCCAGGCCTGCTGCAGGATGCCGGCCATCAGGCTCGCTGCCGCCGTGGTCCCGAACACCAGGAAATCGTTGAGCGCCTGCGCCTTGCCCTTCTCGGCCGGGCGGTAGGTCGTGGTCACCAGGGTGGTGGCGCCGACGAACATGAAGGCCCAGCCGACACCCAGCACGGTGGAACCGATGTGGAAGTTCCAGATGTCGATGCCGGCCAGCGAGATGGCGAGCGAAACCGCCAGCAGGGCCGTGCCGGCCAGCATCACCTTGGTGACACCAAATCTGCCGATCAGATGGCCGGTGAAGAACGCCGGCACGAACATACCCATGACGTGCCAGAAGATCGTCACCGGGGCGAGCTTGGCGTCCAGCCCGCAGGCGACGATGGCGAGCGGCGTGGCGGTCATCAGGAACGACATGACGCCGAAGGCGACCATCGCCGCCGTCACGGCGACGAGATAGGTCGGCTGCAGCGCGATCTCCGATAGGGGGCGTTGCGGGCCGCTGACCTGCTCGACCTTGACCGGCGGGAACTGGATCAGGCGCAGCGCCGCGAAGGCCACGGCGTGCAGCACGATCAACGCCATGTAGGTGGCGAGGAACTGGTGCGGCAGCAGGTCAGGCGTAAGCCGCGCGATGGCCGGGCCGAGAATCGCCGCGGCGACGCCGCTCGCGGTGACATAGGAGATCGCCTTGGCGCGATCGGCCGGCGCCACCAGCTCGGTGGCGGCGAAGCGATAGAGCTGCATGTTGGCGACCGCGTAGCCCATCACCAGCCCACCGGCGCACAGCATCGGGAAGTTGGCGATATAGATCGACAGCGAGCACAAGCCGCCGCCCAGCATGCCGACCAGCGCGCCTACGCCGAAGCCCATCGGCCGGCCGAAGCGCTGGCCCATCAACGCCGCGGGAAACACCGACAGCATGACGCCGAGGTGCTGCATGGTGACCGGCAGGGTCGTCCAGTAGAAGTCCTTGCCGGTGATGGTCGTCGCCGCCAGCGCCGTGGCCGCGATCACCAGCACGTTGCCGCTTTGCGCCAGCGCCTGGCAGATCACCAGCAAGAGGACATTACGCACGGCGCGCGAGGGGGCGGCGCCGGCAGACAGGGTTTCGGTCATGACGCGCCCACATGCGGCACGGCCGCCCTGGACACAAGCGCGATATTGTTTGGGCTTCCCTTCTCCCCGCGCGGGCGGGCAGAAGAAAGATCCCGCCCGTCCTCACAACATCGTTCGTCGCCGCATCGGGCCGATCCAGTGGGATTGCGCCTGGTCCCACGACGGGGCCTGCCGCGCTTCGTAAGGCTTGTCCCACTGCCCGACGTTGCTTCGATCGATGATCGCCGTGGGCAGGATGATCTCGCGGGGCACGGCCTCGCCGCGCAGATAGCGGGCGACCGCCTCGACCGACAATTCGCCGAACGCCAGCGTGTCGAAGGACGCCGTCGCGAGCATCGCGCCGGCCTTGATCGCGGCGACGGCTTCGGGCGTACCGTTGATGCTGGCGACGGGAAACGTCCGGCCACTTTCCTTCAGCACGTCGACGACGCCCATGGCCATCAGGTCGTTGGCGACCAGCATGCCGTCGATCCGGGTGTACCTTCGCAGGACCTCCCGCGCCGCGGCGCGCGCCGGTTCGCGTAGAAGATAGCCGCACACGGACTCGACGATCCTGATGGCTGGCCGCTCGGCGGCCGCTTCGACGAAGCCTTGATGGCGTTGAGGGCTGCTGATCGCGCCGGGCGTGCCATCCATGATGACCACATCGCCGGAGCCGCCGAGATGATCGAACAGATGGCGCGCAATATCGCGCGCGATCGCGACGCTGTCGGTCGCTACGTGATTGATCCAGGCGCTCGTCAGCGGCTTGCTGACGATGTGGAACACCGGAACCCCCAGCGCGTCGGCCTCCTCGATCGCCGCGTCGAGAGCGCTCTCGTGCGCCGGCAGCAGGACGATGGCCGACGGCCGCGCCGCCACCGCGCGCCGGATCAGCGCGCGCTGCTCGTCGATGTCATCGGCGACCGACGGCGCCGCGCCCCGCAGCGTCAGGCCGAAGCGGGCGGCGGCCCGCGTCGCGCCGACAAAAGCGCCGCCATAGGCCGGATTGACCTGATTCTTCATGATGACGACGACATCCGCCGACCTGCCCGTGGCTCGCCTGGGCGCCTCGACCAGTCCCTCCCCACCGCCCGTCCTGATGACATGCAGGATGGTTCGCGGCGATACGACCTCGCAGCGCGCCGTCAGCTCCTCGATGCGGTGCGCCGGCATGTCGTAATGCGGCCAGCGGCCGTCATGGAACCAGCCCCGCGACAGACCAAGATCCCGCGCCATGGCGTGCAAGTTCTCGACGCTGTACGGCAGGCAGACGATGTGACGGGAACGATCGCAGAGGTAGCGAAGCGTGGTCATGCCGGGATGAGTTTCGAATCTGTCATCCCGAAAGCAGCAAGGGATCTTTCAGCAACACCAAGACTTCTCGCCGCGCTCGGGACGACATCAGTCTGAACGCACTCTATCGATGGCGATAGCCGGTTCTCGTGAGCGACATCGGCTCGCCGCCCCGCAACGCCGTCACGCCGGCACCCGCCTCGATGCGGCCGATCTCGGTGATCGGCACGCCGATCTCCCGGGCCAAGGTTGCGATCGCCCCACGCTCGCTCGCTGGCGCGGCGAACAGCAGCTCGTAATCGTCGCCGCCAGTGATCGCCAGCTCCAGCAACGCCGCGTCGCGTTCGATCGCGCGCCGCGCGGGTTCCGACAGCGGCATACGCGCGACGTCGATCACGGCTGCCACGGCGGAGCGCGCGCAGATATGGCCGAGATCGCCGACCAGCCCGTCGGAGATATCCATGCAGGCGCTGGCGAGGCCGCGCAGGCGCGCGCCCAGCGTCGCGCGCGGACGCGGCAGCAGGTAGCGATCGGATAGCGCGGCGATGTCCTCGGCACCGGCGCCCGCGAGCTTGCCCTCGCTGGCGCGCAGACCCAGCGCGCCATCGCCGATCGTACCGCTGACGAACACCGCGTCGCCCGGCTTTGCACCGGCGCGATGCAGGGACTGGCCGGCTGGGACCAGGCCCAGCGCCGTCACCGCGATGGTCAGCGGGCCGGGCGTCGAGACCGTGTCGCCACCAGTGAGATCGATGCTGAATTCGCGCTGGTCGCGCGCCAGCCCGTTGCAGAACGCGGCCAGCCAGGCATCGTCGATGTCGTCCGACAGGGCCAGCGCCAGCTGATAGGTCCATGGCCGCGCGCCCGACGCAGCGAGGTCCGAGAGGTTGACGCGTAGCGCCTTGCGCGCGATCAGATCCGGCGGGTGGTGCGCGAGGAAGTGCACGCCGCAAACCAGCGCGTCGGTCGTCACCACGATCTCGTGGCCGGAAGGCGGCTTCAGATGCGCGGTGTCGTCGCCCAGCCCTTCGGCGCCCGGTACGCCCGAGGCCAGCGGCCGCAGCAGGCGCGCGATGAACTCGAACTCGCTCAGCCCCGCGCCGGCCACGGCCGTCAGCCGCCGTCCGGCGCCGCCGCCTTGCCGACGGGCGCCTCGAACTCCATCGGCCGCAGCCGGCGCGCGAGGCGGTCGAGCGTGACGTTGACGAAGGCCGGCTCGCCGCCTGAGAAGAATTGCCGCGCGACGTCGACATATTGTGTGATGACGACACGCGCCGGCACGTCGCCGCGGCGCTCGAGCTCGTAGATGCCGGCGAGCAGGATGGCGCGCAGCAGCTTGTCGATGCGCTCGACGGTCCAGGTGTCGCGCAAATTCTCGGCGATGGTCTTGTCGTAATCCTCGCCGCGCTTGGACGCGCCGGCGACGATTTCCTGGAAGAAGCTCCGGTCGGCGTCGCGCGGCATGCCGCCTTCGCCGTCGTCCTCGCGGCTGCGGAAGCGCAGGAACTGCGTGACGACTTCGCGCGGCTCGTCGTCGCCCTGCAGCCACTGGAACAGCGCCTGCACGGCAGCGACGCGCGCCAGGCCGCGCCGGCGCGCCAGGTCATCCGACACCTTGTGCGTGGCCATCAGGCCTCGCCGTATCTGTGGCGTAGTCCGATCATCGACAGGCAGGCATAGGCCACATCACCGCCTTTGTCCTGCTCGTTGCGTCGCGCGCGGGCCCAAGCCTGCGCCTCGTTCTCCACCGTAAGCACGCCGTAGCCGATCGCCAGCCGACGTTGAACCGTAAGGTCCATCAGGCCGCGCGCGCTCTCGCCGCAGACATAGTCGTAATGCGTGGTCTCGCCGCGGATCACGCAGCCCAGGGCGACGAATCCGTCGTACTGCGTGCCGCCGGCGCCCGGACGCCCGGCGGCGATGGCGATGGCGCCGGGCAGCTCGAAGGCACCGGGCACCGCGACGCGTTCCCAGGTGCCGCCATGGTCGCGGATCACGGCGATGGCGCCCTCAGCCAGCTCGTCGGCGAGGTCGGCGTAGAAGCGCGCCTCGACGATCAGCACATGCGGCGGCCGCGGCAGCGCGATACGCGGGCGGGCGACGCCGTCGCGGGCAGCCATGATCAGCTCTCCCCGCCCTTGGTCGGGATCGGCCGCTGGCCGACGATCTCCAGGCCGAAGCCCTGGAGGCCGACGAGATTGCGCTTGCTGTTAGTCAGCAGGGTCATCTGGCTGACGCCGAGATCGAGCAGGATCTGCGCACCCACGCCGTAGTCGCGAAGCTCGCCGGTGGGCGCCTCGACCTGCTCGCCGGCGCGGCGGCGGTTGATGGCGAGCTGCACCGCGATCGGCTCACGGATCAGCACCAGCACGCCCCTGCCCTCCGCGGCGATGATGCGCATCGCCGCCTCGATCTCGCCGCCGCGGCCGACGGACTTCTCGCCGAGGATGTCGCTGAACAGGTTCATGGCGTGCACGCGCGCCAGCACCGGTCCGCCGGTCGCGACGTCGCCCTTCACCAGCGCCACGTGCTGCGCCATCGTCGCCTTGTTGACGTAGACGATGACGCGGAATTCGCCGCCGGCATGGCTGTCGAGCGTCGTCTCGGTGACGCGCTTGACGATCGAATCGTACTTGCGGCGATAGGCGATCAGGTCGGAGATCGTGCCGATCTTCAGGCCGTGCATCTGGGCGAAGCGGATCAGATCGTCGCGGCGCGCCATGGTGCCGTCGTCGTTCATGATCTCGCAGATCACCCCGGCCGGCGCCAGGCCGGCCAGCCGCGCCAGATCGACGGCCGCCTCGGTATGGCCGGTGCGCTCCAGCACGCCGCCTTCGCGCGCCATCAACGGGAAAACATGGCCCGGCGTGACGATGTCGCGCGGCCCGCAGCTCGGATCGATGGCGACGGCGACGGTGCGCGCGCGGTCGGCGGCGGAGATGCCCGTTGTGACGCCGTCGCGCGCCTCGATCGAGACGGTGAACGCGGTCTGGTGGCGCGTACCGTTGTTCTGCGCCATCAGCGGCAGGCCGAGCTCCTCGACGCGCTTGCCGGTGAGCGCCAGGCAGATCAGGCCGCGGCCGTAGCGTGCCATGAAGTTGATCGCCTCGGGCGTCGCCATCTGCGCGGGGATGACGAGATCGCCCTCGTTCTCGCGATCCTCGTCGTCGACGAGAATGAACATGCGCCCGCGCCGCGCCTCCTCGATGATCTCGTCGGCCGGCGCCTTCATCTCGGAGAAGGTGACGCGCCACGGCTCCTTGCCGACCATCGTCATGACGATCTCCCCTCGAGCTGGCGAGCAACGTATCGCGCCAGCATGTCGACCTCAAGATTGACCGGATCGCCGGCGCGCGCCGCGCCGAACGTGGTCTCGCGCTGGGTATGCGGGATGATGTTGACGCCGAAGCGCGCGCCGTCGACCTCATTGACCGTCAGCGACACGCCGTCGATCGCCACCGAGCCCTTCGAAGCGATGAAGGCCTGGAGCGCCGGCGGCGCGTTGAAGACATAGCGCTGGCTGCCGCCTTCGGGCGTGATCGAGGCGATGCGCGCCACGCCATCGACATGGCCGTAGACCAGATGGCCGCCCAGCTCGTCGCCGAACTTCAGCGAGCGCTCCAGGTTGATGCGACGGCCGGCCGCCCAGGTGCCCAAGGTGGTCTTCGACAGCGACTCGCCCGATACGTCGACGGTGAACCAGCCGCGGCCGTTCGCCTTACCCTTGGTCGTCACCGTCAGGCAACAGCCGGAACACGCGATCGAGGCGCCGAGGTTGACATCGTCCATGTCGAAGCGCGTGGCGATGGTGAAACGCTGATCGCCGGTCTGGCCGCCGGCCACGACGGCGGTGACCTCGCCGATATCGGTGATGATGCCCGTGAACATGGCCGGAACCTAGTGACCTCGCGCCCAGGTTTCCAGCGTGTCGGCACCGATTTCCTGTAGCGATTGCCTAGTGTACCGCCGTGCGAGATCGAGCTTTTCCAGGCCATAGCCGGCGACCGCCGCCAGCCCGTCGCCGCCGATCACCACGCCGGACCGGAAGATCGCCAGCCGGTCGACCAGATTGGCTGCCAGCAGCGATGCCGCCAGCCGGCCGCCGCCCTCGACGAGCACGCGGGTCAGACCACGGCCGCCCAGCGCCGCCAGCGCCGCCGCCAGGTCGACGGTGCCCGACCATGTCGCCGGCACCTTGACGATCTCCACCCCGGTCGCTGCGAGCGCCGACGTGTTCGCCGCCTCGCCGCACACCAGCCACACCGGCACCTGTTTCGCGCCGCTCACCAGCTTGCTGTCGAGCGCCAACCGCGCCGCACTGTCGATCACGATGCGCACCGGCGAGCGATCGCCGAGGCCGGGCAGCCGGCAGGTCAGCTCCGGGTCGTCCGCCGCCGCCGTGCCAATGCCGACCATGATGGCGTCGTGGGTGGCGCGCAGGAGCTGGCCCCAGGCCCGCGCGTCCGGCCCGGTGATCCACTTGCTCTCGCCCGTCATTGTGGCGATGCGGCCATCGAGCGAGGTCGCGAGCTTCAGGGTCACCAGCGGCCGACCCTGGCGCACGCGCTGGAAGAAGCCGGCGTTGATCTCGTCGGCCTCGGCGCTCCGGACGCCCTCGAGGACCGCGATGCCGGCGTCGCGCAGCCGCTTCAGCCCACCGCCGGCCACGCGCGGATCGGGATCGCCGGTCGCGACCACCACGCGCGCCACCTTCACCTCGACCAGCGCGTCGGCGCAGGGCGGCGTGCGGCCGTGATGCGAGCACGGCTCGAGGCTGACATAGGCGGTGGTTCCGGCGAGGTCGAGGCCAACGACGCGCGCGGCCTCGATCGCGGCGGCCTCGGCGTGCGGCCGGCCACCGCGCGCGGTGCGACCGCGCGCGATCACCCGGCCGTCGCGTACGAATACGCAGCCGACCGTCGGGTTGGGCCATGTCTCGCCCATCCCCCGCCGCGCCAACGCGAGCGCGCCATCCATGAAGGCGTGGTCGTCGCCGCTCACGCCGTTGCCCTCGCCCGGGCCGCGGGGCTGCCGCACATGGTCCTCAAGGTCGCGGACGCACCACTACAGTGGCGCGGCCCGAAGGCAACCCGCAAACCACATGCGATCGCCCCGCCCCGACAGGGAGGGCGGACATTGTGGGTCGATGGGCCGGTCGGGTCGATCGAAACGTGCTCCAGGGCCTGGCGCCTCAATCGTTGTCGATCTCGTTGAGGTCGCTGACGAAATCCTCGAAGTCCTTGGCCTCGCGGAAGTTCTTGTAGACCGAGGCGAAGCGGACATAGGCGACCGGGTCGAGCGCACGCAGCGCATCCATCACCAGCTCGCCGATCTGCGTCGAGGCGATCTCGCTCTCGCCCGAGCTTTCCAGCCGGCGCACGATGCCGTTGACCACGCGCTCGATGCGCTCGGGATCGACTGGGCGCTTGCGGCAGGCGGTGACGATCGAGCGCGCCAGCTTGTCGCGATCGAAGGCGACGCGCTGGCCGTTCTTCTTCACGACGGTGAGCTCGCGCAGCTGCACGCGCTCGAAAGTGGTGAAGCGCGAGCCGCAGGCCGGGCAATAGCGCCGGCGGCGGATGGCGGAGTTGTCCTCGGTGGGACGCGAGTCCTTCACCTGGGTGTCGTCATTGCCGCAGAACGGACAACGCATTCGAATCCCCCGTTAGGTCCCTGTCGTCTGGCGGTCTTGTGAGGGCCGCTCAGGCGCCTCCGTAGATCGGGAAGCGGCGGCATAGCGCGAGCGCCTTGCCGCGTACTTCCTGTTCAACGAGGCGATTGCCGTCGGCGCTGTTGGCCGCGAGGCCGTCGAGCACGTCGGCGATGAGATGGCCGATTTGGCGGAACTCGGCGGGGCCGAAGCCGCGCGTCGTGCCGGCCGGCGAGCCCAGACGGATGCCCGAGGTCACCGCCGGCTTCTCGGGGTCGTTGGGGATGCCGTTCTTGTTGGTGGTGATACCGGCGCGGTCGAGCGCCTTCTCGGCGATCGTGCCGGTCGTGCGCTTGGGCCGCAGATCGACCAGCATGACGTGGCTGTCGGTGCCGCCGGAGACGATCGCCAGGCCGCGCTCGATCAGCGACGCCGCCAGCGCGCGCGCGTTCTCGACCGTGCGGTGGCCGTAGGTCTTGAACTCCGGCCGCAGCGCCTCGCCGAACGACACCGCCTTGGCGGCGATCACGTGCATCAGCGGGCCGCCTTGCAGGCCGGGGAAGACGGCGGAGTTGATCTTCTTGCCCAGCTCCTGATCGTTGCTGAGGATCATGCCGCCGCGAGGACCACGCAGCGTCTTGTGCGTCGTCGTGGTGACGACATGGGCGTGCGGCAGTGGGCTGGGATAGGCGCCCGCGGCGACCAGACCCGCGTAGTGCGCCATGTCGACCATGAAGAAGGCGCCGATCTCGTCGGCCACCTTGCGGAAGCGCGCGAAGTCGATGGTGCGCGAATAGGCCGAGGCGCCGGCGAGGATCAGCTTCGGCTTGTGCTGGCGCGCCATCGCTTCCATGCGATCGTAGTCGATCAGCTGCGTGTCGGGCTTCACGCCATAAGAGACGACATTGAACCACTTGCCAGACTGGTTGACCGGCGAGCCGTGGGTGAGATGGCCGCCCTCGTTGAGCGACATGCCGAGGAACATGTCGCCCGGCTTCATCAGGGCGAAGAACACCGCCTGGTTGGCCTGCGCGCCGGAATGCGGCTGGACGTTGGCGAAGGCGCAATCGAACAGCTTGCAGGCGCGCGCGATGGCCAGCGCTTCGACCTTGTCGACCTCCTCGCAGCCGCCGTAGTAGCGCCGGCCTGGGTAGCCCTCGGCGTATTTGTTGGTCAGCACCGAGCCCTGCGCCTCGAGCACCGCCTTCGAGACGATGTTCTCCGAGGCGATGAGCTCGATCCAGTCGCGCTGACGGTTGAGCTCGCCGTCGAGCGCATGCTTCACCTCGGGATCGCTGGCGGCGAGGTCGGCCGAGAAGAAGCGGCTGTCGAGGATGGTGGCGTTCATCACGCGCTCCTTGCGAGCTTGGCGACGCGGGCGGCGTGACGGCCGCCTTCGAAGGGGGTGTCGAGGAAGACGCGCAGGCAGTCGCGGGCGACCTCGGCGCCGATCAGCCGGGCACCCAGCGCCATGACGTTGGCGTCGTTGTGCTGGCGGGTCAGGCGGGCGCTGGTGACGTCGTGGACGACGGCGGCGCGCACCGAGGGCTCGCGGTTGGCGGCGATGGCGATGCCGATGCCGGTGCCGCAGACCAGCACGCCGCGGCCCGCCCTGCCGTCGCGGATCGCCTGGGCGAGCGCCAAGCCATAGTCGGGGTAGTCGACCGAGGCGGTCGAGTTGACCCCCAGATCGAGCACGTCGCGGCCCGCCGCCTTCAGGTCGCCCTTCAGCAGTTCCTTCAATTCGAAGCCGGCGTGATCCGACGCCATCACTATGGTTTGCGCGGCCATCGGCGCGAATGACCCATTACTGTACCCGGAGTGGCACCGATACCATATCTCGCGCGGCCCCGCCAACCTCGCACAAGCACTTGTTGTGCGCGGGTCAACATATTGAAATCACGGCGAAAACAGAACGGCCCGGCGGTCGCCCGCCGGGCCGGTCCACAGACTAGCCGTAGCGGCCTACTTGGTCGACGGGTGCGACTTGCCGTCCTTCCAGACGTAGATGTCATAGGCGGCGTTCTTGACGTCGCCCTTTGCGTCGAACTCGAGCGCACCGACGGCGCTGGACCATTTCTGGGAGCGCAGCGCGGTCGACACGGCGGCGGCGTCGGTCGCCTTCGCCTTGTTGGCGGCGTCGGCCCACACCTTCACGGCGGCGTAGGTGAAGAGGGTGTAGCCCTCCGGCTCGTACTTGGCGTCGCGGAACTTCTTGACCAGCGCGGCGTTGGCCGGGTCGTTCTCCGCCTTGGGCGGGAAGGACATCAGCACGCCGTTGGTGGCGGCGCCGCCCAGCTGGCCGAACTCGGCCGTCTCGAGCGAATCGAAGCCCACCATCTGGGCCGCCAGGCCCTGCTCGCGCGACTGCTTGATGATCAGCGCGCCCTCGGTGTGGTAGCCGCCGAGCACGATGATCTGCACGCCGGCCTGCTTCATCTTGTTGATCAGCGCGGTGAAGTCCTTGTCGCCGGCCGTGTAGGCCTCGTACATCGTCTCGCGCATGCCGCCGGCGTTCATCGCCTTCTTGGTCTCGTCGGCGACGCCCTTACCGTAGGTCGACTTGTCGTGCAGGATGGCGACCTTCTTGCCCTTGTGATGCTTCAGCAAATAGGTGGCGACCACCATGCCCTGCGCGTCGTCGCGACCGCAGGTGCGGAACAGTGCCTTGTTGCCCTCGGCGGCGCCCTCGTCGGTCAGGCGCGGGTTGGTCGAGGCCGGGGTGATCTGCAGGATGCGGGCTTCCTTGTAGATCTTCGAGGCCGGGATCGAGGAGCTCGAGCAGAAATGCCCGGCGATGAAGACAACCTTGTCGGTGACCATCTTGTTGGCCACGGCCGTAGCCTGCTTGGGATCGCAGGCGTCGTCGCCGATCACCAGCTGCAGCTGCTGACCGTTCACGCCACCGGCGGCGTTGATATCGGCGATCGCCATCTGCGCGCCGCGGCGCATCTGCTCGCCGAACGCCGCGTTCGAGCCGGTCATCGGACCGGCGGCGCCAATCTTGATCTGCGCCCAGCCGGCGCTGGCGCCCAAGGCGATGGCGACCGCCGTCGCGGTGCCCAACGTGACGAAGAACCGTTTCATCGGATTGTCTCCCTTAAACGTCGCCGACGGCCGAAAGCGCGCCGTCTTCTGGCCAAACCTTAGTTCGCCCGGCGCGCGCCGCCAAGCGCCGACGGCGATCAATCCCCGGCTCTGTCGCGCCAGCCGAATAGCCCGTCGCGGGCGTGCAGCCAGGGGTATTGCGCCACCATCATCGCCGCGCGCGTGGCGCGATGCATCGCCAGCCCGGCGGCGGCCAGCGCCGCCCAGGCGAGGAAGAAGCCGCCCAGGGCCCACAAAGAGCCCTCCGAAAGCGCGTAGTCGATGAAGCGATGCGCCGCCGCCAGCAACGCGGCATAGACCACAACCTGCCAACCCGGCCGCCAGGTGATGGCGACGCCGCGCCCGGTCGCCAGCGCCGCCGGCAGCACCAGCGCCACCAGGGTCAGCAGCCAGCGCCACGGCGTGTTGCCGAGCCAGGGCAGCATCTCGTTCATCAATGGCCACCCAGATAGGCCGAGCGCACGTCGTCGTTGGCGAGCAATTCCTTGCCGCCGCCGCTCAAGGTGATGCGGCCGTTGACCATGACGTAGCCGCGATCGGCGAGGTTGAGCGCGCGATGGGCGTTCTGCTCTACCAGGAACACGGTGACGCCCTCCTCGCGCGCGATGGCGCCGATGATGTCGAATATCTGCTTGACGATCAGCGGCGCCAGGCCGAGCGAGGGCTCGTCGAGCAACAGCAGGCGGGGACGGCTCATGAGAGCGCGGCCGATCGCCAGCATCTGCTGCTCGCCACCCGACAGCGTGCCGCCGCGCTGGTCGCGCCGTTCCTTCAGGCGCGGGAACAGCGCGAAGACGCGGTCGATGTCGTGCGCGAAATGGCTCGGATCGGCGAAGGTCGCGCCCATCTGCAGATTCTCGTAGACAGTCATGCGCGCGAAGATGCGGCGGCCTTCGGGCACTTGCGCCACGCCCGACCGCACGATCTCGAAAGTCGGCAGCCCGGTGATGTCGCGACCCTCGAACAGAACCCTGCCCGTCCGCGCCTTGGGCGAGCCGCAGATGGTCATCAGCAGGGTCGACTTGCCGGCGCCATTGGCGCCGATCAGGGTGACGATCTCGCCGCGATTGACCTCGATGTCGACGCCGCGCAGCGCCTGGATGGCGCCGTAGAAGGTCTCGACGCCCTCGACGCGCAACATGGGCTCAACCATGTGCCGCCTCCGGCGTCGTCTCGTCCTCGCCGAGATAGGCGCGGATCACGGCGGGATCGCCGCGCACCTGGGCCGGCGCGCCCTCGGCGATCTTGCGGCCGTAGTCGAGCACGACGATGTGGTCGGAGATCGTCATCACCACGCTCATGTCGTGCTCGATCAGCAGCACGCCGACCTTGTCGCGCTCGCGGATCGACAGCAGCAGCTCGTTGAGTTCGGCCGACTCGCGGTTGTTCAAACCGGCCGCCGGCTCGTCCAGGCACAGCAGGACCGGATCGGTGCACATCGCACGCGCGATCTCCAGGCGGCGTTGGCTGCCATAGGGTAACTCGCCGGCCCGGCGATCGGCGTGCTCGAGCAGGCCGATGCGCTCGAGCCAGCCGCGCGCCTTGTCGATCGCGGCGCGCTCGGCCGCGCCGTAGCCGCCCACGCCGAGGATGCCCAGCACGCTGTAGCCCGAGGCCAGCATCAGCTTGTTGTGCTGTGCCACCAGCAGGTTCTCCAGCACGCTCATGCCGGGAAACAGGCGGATGTTCTGGAAGGTGCGCGCCACTTTCGCGCGCCGGGCGATCTCGTGGCCGGGCATGCGCTCGAGCAGGAACTCGCCGCCCGCGTGATTCAGCGCCAGGCGGCCGACCGTCGGCCGGTAGAAACCGGTGATGCAGTTGAACACCGTCGTCTTGCCGGCGCCGTTGGGGCCGATTATGGCGGTGATCGCCCCGGGCGCGCCCTCGAACGACACGTTGTCGATCGCCACCAAGCCGCCGAAGCGCATGGTGAGGTGCTGGACGCGGATGAGCGGCGCGGTCATCGGCCGCCGCTTCGGCTGTTGGCGGGATGCAGCCGGATGGTGGGGTCGCGATGGGCGATCAGGCCGCCGGGCTTGAAGACCATGATCAGCACCATGGCCAGCCCGAATGACACCATGCGGAACTGGCCGAGGTCGCGGAACCATTCGGGCAGGCCGATCAGGATCACCGCGGCCAGCACGACGCCGAGTTGGCTGCCCATGCCGCCCAGCACGACGATGGCGAGGATGATCGCCGATTCGATGAAGACGAAGCTCTCGGGGCTGATGAAGCGCTGCTTGGCGGCGAAGAAGGAGCCAGCGAAGCCCGCGAACATCGCGCCGATGGCGAAGGCGGTGAGCTTGGTGTTGGTCGGATTGATACCCAGCGCCTGGCAGGCGATCTCGTCCTCGCGCAGCGCCTCCCAGGCGCGGCCGACCGGCAGGCGGCGCAGGCGCAGGGTGACGAAGTTGGTGATCATCGCCAGCGCCAGGATGACGAAGTACAGGAAGATCAGGCGGTGGTTGGCATTGAAGTCGATGCCCATCCATTGGTGGAAAGTCGTCGTGCCCTCCGGCGCGGTTTCGGCGAAGGGATGGCCTAGCAGCGTGGCGCCCGGGATGCCGCCGACGCCGTCGGGCCCCTTGGTGAAGTCGATCCAGTTCAGCAGCACGATGCGGATGATCTCGCCGAAGCCCAGGGTGACGATGGCGAGATAGTCGCCGCGCAGGCGCAGCACCGGGAAGCCCAGCAGAATGCCGAAGAAAGCCGCCATCATGCCGGCGATCGGCAGACAGACCCAGAAGCTCAGGCCATGCTGGGTCGAGATCAGGGCGTACGTGTAGGCGCCCACCGCGTAGAACGCTACGTAGCCAAGGTCGAGCAACCCGGCGAGGCCGACGACGATGTTGAGGCCCCAACCCAGCATCACATAGGTCAGGATCAGGATCGCCAGATCCATCACCCGCTGATCGGCGAAAGGCAGGAACGGCATGACGACGGCGAAGGTGAACAGCCCGGCGCCAAGCCACGGGAAGGCCAGTCGCATCGCCTGCGAAAGCGCCGAACCGCCTTGGTGGATCGCCTGCGCGCCGCCGCCGGACCGGCCCGCCAGCGCCCAGCCGCCGCGGATCACCAGCAGCAGGCCGGCGCCGGCGCACACCACCGACAGGAAAACCGACGGCATGAACGACGATTTCCCTGCGGCGAAGGACGCCGCCGCGGCGAGGAGCGCGGCCACGCCCAGTCCCAGGGTGGCGACCGGCGCCGAGGACGACAAGGTGAGGCCCAGCCGGCCGACAAAAATGACGACGCAGGCCACCAGCACGTCGACGATCAGATAGTCGAATTTCAGCCCGCCTTGGTCGAAGGTTCGGAAGCCGGACACGAAGATGCCCAGCGCCAGCGCGATGGCGGCGGTGATCGTCGCGTCCTTGAGCGCGGCCGGCCAGTCGGGCGCGGCGGCGGACGGCGCGACCGTGGAGAGCGCCATCTCAGACCTTCTCGATCTCGGGCCGGCCGAGCAGGCCGCTGGGTCGGAAGATCAGCACCAGGATGAGCACGCCGAAGGCGGCGACGTCCTTGTACTCGCTGGAGAAGTAGCCGGCCCAGAAGACCTCGATCAGGCCGATGAGCAGCCCGCCCAGCATGGCGCCCGGCAGCGAGCCGATACCGCCCAGCACGGCGGCGGTGAACGCCTTGATGCCGGCGAGGAAACCGACGAAGAAGTCGATCACACCGTAGTACATCAGGAACATCATGCCGGCGACGGCAGCCAAAGCGGCGCCCATGACGAAGGTCAACGAGATGGTGCGATCGACGTTGACGCCGAGCAGCGACGCCATCTTCATGTCCTGCTCGCAGGCGCGCTGCTGGCGGCCCAGCGCGGTGCGGTTGATCAGCAAGGTGAAACCGGCCATCAGCGCCACGGTCACCACGACGATGACGATCTGCAACCAGCCGACGCGCACATCGAAGCCGTTGGCGCTGTAGAGGTTGAAGCCGCCCTGCACCAGCGAGACGTGCGGCTTGGACCGCGCGCCCTGCGCCATCTGCACATAGTTCTGCAGCGCGATCGACACGCCGATGGCCGAGATCAGCGGCGCCAGCCGGAACGAGCCGCGCAGCGGCCGATAGGCCAGCCGCTCGATCGCCCAGCCATAGACGGCGGTGAAGGCCATGGTCAGCAGCAGCACCAGGAGGATCGCCAACGGCGCCCAGCCCAGCCCCAGTACGACGCAGATCATGAATCCGATCAGGGCAATAAAGCCACCGATCATGAAGACGTCGCCATGGGCGAAGTTGATCATGCCGATGATGCCGTAGACCATCGTGTAGCCGATGGCGATCAGGCCGTAGATCGCGCCCAAGGTCAGCGCGTTCACAAGCTGCTGAAGGAAATACTCCATGCGCCCCCGTGTCTTGATTGTATCGATATAAACCCGATCATCCGCCGGGGGGCAAGCGGCGAGGACTCACAGCCGGCGTGGATCGCCGCGCCCGCCTCTGTTAAGAGGGCCACCGACCGTCACCCCGACTGAAGAAACAGCGAGAACAGCCATGTCGTCCGCCATCGCCAGCGCCGTGAAGGCCGCCAACGCCAAGGGCATCAAGGAAGGCGCCGCGCCCTTCGATTGGCAGGATCCGTTCTTCCTCGACGATCAGCTCAGCGAGGAGGAGCGCGCCATCCGCGACGCCGCGCGCGACTACTGCCAAGACAGGCTGATGAGCCGGGTGATCGAGGCCAACCGGCACGAGAAGTTCCATCGCGAGATCATGACCGAGATGGGCGCGTTGGGTCTGCTCGGCAGCACCCTGCCGGAGAAGTACGGCTGCGCCGGCTCGAGCTACACCGTCTACGGCCTGGTTGCGCGAGAGGTCGAGCGCGTCGATTCCGGCTACCGCTCGGCGATGAGCGTGCAGTCCTCGCTGGTGATGCACCCGATCTACGCCTACGGCACCGAGGAGCAGCGCATGAAGTTCCTGCCCAGGCTCGCCACGGGTGAGTGGGTGGGCTGCTTCGGTCTGACCGAGCCCGACCACGGCTCCGATCCCGGCAGCATGATCACCAAGGCGACCAAGGTTCCGGGCGGCTACAAGCTCAACGGCGCCAAGATGTGGATCACCAACAGCCCGATCGCCGACGTCGCCGTGGTGTGGGCCAAGACTGACGACGGCGCGATCCGCGGCTTCATCCTCGAGCGCGGCATGAAGGGCTTCGAGACGCCCAAGATCGAGGGCAAGTTCAGCCTGCGCGCCTCGGTCACCGGCGGCATCATGCTGAGCGACGTGATGGTGCCGGAGGAGAACCTGCTGCCCAACGTCTCCGGTCTGGGCGGGCCGTTCGGCTGCCTCAACAACGCGCGTTACGGCATCGCCTGGGGCGCCATGGGCGCCGCCGAGTTCTGCTGGATGCGCGCGCGCGACTACACGGTGGAGCGCAAGCAGTTCGGCCGGCCGCTGGCCGCTAACCAGCTGATCCAGAAGAAGCTCGCCGACATGCAGACCGAGATCGCGCTGGGGCTTCAGGCCTGCCTGCGCGTCGGCCGCCTGAAGGACGAGGGCAAGGCGCAGCCGGAGATGATCTCCCTGATCAAGCGCAACAACTGCGGCAAGGCGCTCGACATCGCCCGCCAGGCGCGCGACATGCACGGCGGCAATGGCGTGTCGGACGAGTACCACGTCATCCGCCACGTCATGAACCTCGAGGCGGTCAACACCTACGAAGGCACCCATGACGTGCACGCGCTGATTCTCGGCCGGGCCATTACCGGGATGCAGTCCTTCACGGCTCGTTGAGTCTCGGCGCCGCCGCGATGGCCCTGCTCGACGCGGCGGCTCGCGGCGCGGCGGTCGCCCTCTTCCTGCTGCTCGCCGCCATGCTGTGGCGCGACGGCAGGCGTTCCCCGTCCGGCTGGACCGGATGCCTGCTGGCGCTTGGCGCGGCCGCTTACGTCGTCGACTCGGCTCAACCGATCGCGGCGTTGTCGATCGTCGAGGCGCCCTGGGTCACGCCGTCGCGTCTGGTGTCGATGTCGACGCCGGCGCTGTTCTGGCTGTTCTCCGCCGCCTGCTTCGACGACGAGTTCCAGCTGTCGTGGTGGCAGGTGGTACCTTGGCTGGGTTCGATGATCGTCGCAGCGTTGTGCCTATTTGTCGGCGGCCGGATCCTGTGGTGGATCTTCAGCGCGTTGTCGCTGGCCTATGTCGGCATGGCGGTCTGGCAGGCCGCGATCGGCCGCGGCACCGACCTGATCGAGCCGCGCCGCCGTTTCCGCCTGGTGCTGATCGGGCTGATCGCGATCTATGTCGTCGTGCTGATCGTCGCCAACCTGCGTCAGGACAGGATCGACAGCGCCGCCGGTCGTATCGTCGAGTCGTACGGCCTGCTCTTCCTGGCGGCGATCGTGACCATGGCTCGCCTCACGTTGCGCAGCACGGCGCAGATGGTGGCGCTGGGCGTATCGACCGACGCGGACGGCGCGCTCCCTCCTCCGCCGGTGCCCGCCGAACCGCCCATGACCGAGCCAGCCGACGCCGCGCTGCTGGCGCTGCTCACCGGCCTGATGGAACGGGAGCGGTGCTATCGGCAGGATGGGTTCGGGATGGCGACCCTCGCCGCGCGGATGGCGATCCCCGAGTACCGGCTACGACGCCTCATCAATCAGCAACTCGGCCACCGTAATTTCACGGCCTTCGTCAACGGCTACCGGCTGGCCGAGGCCGAGGCCGCTCTGGCCGACCCGGCGCAGGACGACGTGCCCATTTTGACCATCGCGCTGGATGCTGGCTTCCAGTCGATCGGCCCGTTCAATCGCGCGTTCAAGGCCAGAACCGGGCTGACGCCGAGCGAGTTCCGCCGCTCCCGGGGACCGCCAACCACGTGAATCCACAGGCCGATTTCGGAATCGGCCAGCCCGGGATCAAAACCGGCGAGAATGCCGGCGACATCGAGTCTACGAACGGCGGGCCTCCAATGGCCGAGAGAGAGCACCATGCCCCCCGAGTTCAAGGATTTCGCCCGCCTTCTGATCTACGCCGTCCCGGTCGTGATCACGCTCGCCGCGCTCGAGGGCGTCGTGCTCGCGCTCACGCGCAAGGAGGCCTACGACTGGCGCGCCGCCCTGGCGTCGCTGGCCGACTTCCTGCTGCGAGAGTTCCTGGTCCGCCGCCTGCTGCCGCTTGGCCTGGCGGCGCCGTTTATCGCCTGGGCCTGGCAAAACCGGCTGGCCACCGTCCAGCTCGACACGGTGAGCGCCTTCGTCCTGCTCTTTCTCGGCCAGGAGTTCTGTTACTACTGGTTCCACCGCGCCAGCCATCGGGTGCGCTGGTTCTGGGCGACGCATGCGGTGCACCACTCGCCGGAGCAGCTCAACCTGTCGGCCTCCTACCGCTTCGGCCTTACCGGACGGCTGAGCGGCTCAGCGCTGTTCTACGTGCCCCTGATCTGGCTGGGCTTCCCGCCCGCCGCCGTGTTCCTCACCCTGTCGCTGAACCTGCTGTATCAGTATTGGCTGCACACGACCTGGATCCCGAAGCTGGGCTGGTTCGAGTACATCTTCAACACGCCCTCACATCACCGCGTGCACCACGCGTCGAACCCCGAGTATCTCGACGCCAACTACGGCGGCGTGCTGATTGTCTTCGATCGGCTGTTCGGCACCTTCATCGCGGAGCGCGCCGACCTGCCCTGCCGCTACGGCCTGGTGAAGCCGCTGCGGTCCTACAATCCGATCAAGATCGCCTTCCACGACTGGCTGCAGATGGCGCGCGATCTGCGGGGCGCGACGTCGTGGCGCGCCCGCTTCATGCACATATTCGGCCCGCCCGGCTGGAGCGCCGATGGCTCGGGCGCGACAACGGAGGACCTGCGCCGCCGCCTCGCCAACGCCGCCGCCGGCGATTGAATGGGAGCAAGGCGTATCGTATGCGGTTCGCCTGCGCCTTCTTTCTCCTCGCGAAGGCGGGGAGAAGGCGAAACGTCATGTGCGATCACTCTTCCCCTCTGGGGAAGGTAACGCCGCCTTATCAATCCTCCAGCCAGCGCAGGCAGCCGGTCTCGTTGAGGATCGCGTCGAGGCCCGGCGCGCTCTTCGCCGCCTGGTACTTGCGCTTGATCTCCGACAGCGAGCGGGCGTGATACTTCTGGGTTTGCTGGGTGAACGGCTTGCCGTCGAGCATCACCGTGAACTGCTCCTGCCCGCCTTGCAGCGCCACCGTGTTCGCCGTCGACCAGGGCAGGAACAGCCCGGCCACCTCGGTGTCGAGCAGACGGCCGATGCCCCAGCGCATCGACGACCACGTGTCCCAGCCACCCTCGACCTTGGGGTTGAGCATGCGCTCGATCCAGCGCCAGGTGTTGGGATAGAGCTCGTCGATCAACGCCTTGGGCGTCGGGTCGGTCCAGCACTCGTAGAGCTGGCCCCACATGCCGAGATCGGCTAGAGCCGGACGGTCGCCGAACAGGTACTTGCGGCCGACGAAGTGCATTTCCAGCGTATCAAGTATACGACGCAGCGAGCTCTCGATGGTGTCCTTGGTGCCGGCGCTGGAGCCGACGAAGCTCAGTCGCGGAATCATGCGCCCGCGCACGCCCTCGGCCGTCTTGGCCACCGCCGCTTCGTCCGAGCCGTCGGGCGCGATCTGGTTCGCGATGCGTCGCGACGCGGATTCGGCATCCGCCGGGTAGCTCCAGCGGTAGTGGAACATCGATTTGTTGCCCCACTCGTCGGCGTATTCCTCGATCAGCTCGGAGAGAAAGCGCAGCGCCGGATCCTCGGGGTGGATCGACGGCTCGGGAGTCTTCGCCTCTAGCGCCTCGATGATCGGCGTCGAATCCTGCAAGCCCGTGCCCTCCGGCGTCACCAGCAGCGGGATCAGCGGCAGCTTGGCGTATTTCTGGAATTCCGCCGCGCTGTTGGGCCCGCGCGGCACCCACTCGTGCTCGATGCCCTTGAAGCGCAGGTAGGAGCGCACCTTCACGGAGTAAGGCGACAGCTCGGAGCCGAACAGGCGATAGCCGCTCACAGCCATTTGCGATGCCTCATCCACCAGAACAGGCCGCCGACGATCAGCACGACCATGGCCCAGAAATACACGTAACCGTACTTCCAGCCCAGCTCCGGCATGTTGCCGACATTGGTCTCGAAGTTCATGCCGTAGATGCCGGCGAGGAAGCTGAGCGGCATGAAGAACACGGTGACGATGGCCAGCGCCTTCATCACCTCGTTCATGCGGTTCGAGGTCTCCATCAGGTGGAGCTCCATCAGGCCGCTGGCCATATCGCGGTAGCTCTCGACCAGCTCCTGCACCGTCACGGCGTGGTCGAGGCAGTCGCGCAGATAGGTGCGTGTCTCGGGCTTGATGAAGGGCGTGTCGGGCCGCATCAGCGCCAGCACGGTCTCCCGCTCGGCCCACTGGACGCGATGGAAGCCGACCAGCGCGCGCCGCGCGGCGTGAATGTCCTGCGCCGTCTCGCGCGTCGGCCGCGACTCCATCGATTCGTCCTCGAGCTCCTCGAGCCGCTCGCTCAGCCGCGCCAGCAGCGGGAACTTACGATCGACGACGAGGTCGACCAGCGCGTAGACGAGGTAGTCGGTACCGAACTGGCGCAGCCGCGAGCCGTCCTGCTGGATCCGTTCGCGCACCGGCTTGAAGATATCTTCCTTGTGGTCGTGAAAGCTGATCACGTAGTTGTCGCCGAAGAAGATGCTGACCTGCCGGCTCTTGAAGACGTCATCGACGATCACCGGATCGTTGAGCACGATGAATCCTTGCTTGTCGTAGACCTCCAGCTTCGGCCGCTGGTTGCCGTGGAAGACGTCCTCCAGCGCCAGGCTGTGCAGGTGGAAAGCCTGGCCCAGCGAGCGCAGCATCTCAGCGCTGGCGTGGCCCGCGACGTCGATCCAGGTGCGGCCCGGCGTCGTGAGGTGGAAGCTGCACTCCGCCACCTCGACCTCGTTGTAGACCTCCCAGCCCTCCAGCGTGTACTCGGTCAGCGTGAAGGTGAGCGCCTCGTCCGGGATCGGCTCGCGGCCGACCAGCATGCCCGGCGCGGTGCCGGGCTTGGAGCGGCGGATGAGGCCGTCGAACATGGTTGCTCCGTGGGCTAGAAATCGATCTCCGGCATGCGCTTCACTTCCGGCGGCTTGGCGAGGTAGTCGCCGAGCTTGCGGCCCAGCTCCTTGAAATGCGGCGCGGCGCGATGCGCGGCCAAAGCGGCTTCGTCGTCGTAGCGCTCGAGGAAGACGTAGACGTTGGCGTCCTCGGTGCGGTGCAGCGCGTAGAGCTTGTTGCCTGGCTCGTTGGCGCGCACGGCCTTGGCGAGCTGACCGACGATCTTCTCGAAATCGGCATTGGTGCCGGGCTTGATGGTGAGCGTCGCGATCACGCCGATCATGGATATCTCCTCCTGGTACAGTTCTGCTTCAGCACGATGACGCCGGCCTGATCAAGTCCTGGCCGCCGGCGTCGTGGTTTCCAGCCCGCCGACATAGAAGCGGTTCCAGGTCGGCGACACGACCATCTCGTTGATGCACACCCTAGGCGGCAGGCTGGCGAGGAACAGGATGGTCTTGCCGAGATCCTCCTCCTGCAGCATGCGGTCGAGTTCGACTTGGGGTGGCTTCACCGGCCGGCGATCCATGATGGGGGTGGCCGCCTCGCCCGGGCACAGGCTGCAGGCACGGATGCCGAACTTGCCCTGCTCGGCGTTGATCGATTCGCTGAGGAAGCGCGCGCCGGCCTTGCTCGCGGTGTAGCTCGGCCCGCCCAGCGGCGAGACGTGCCGACCCAGCCAACTCGCGACGTTGACGATCAAGCCGCCGCCCTGGGCGCGCATGGTGGGAATCACCGCGTGGCAGCAATAGAACGTGCCGTCGAGGTTGATCGAGCGCACCTGCTCCCAGCCCTCGGTGTCGACATTGCCCCAGGCGCGCGTCGGGATGTTGATGCCGGCGCTGTTGACCAGGATGTCGACGCGGCCGCGCGCCTTGACGATGCGCGCGGCGACATCGGCCACGGCCTTCTTGTCCGCCACATCCAACAACTCCATCACGCACGTACCGCCCGCCTGCTTCACCAGCGCGGCGGTTTCCTCCAAGGTCCTGGCGGTGCGGCCCGAGAGCGTGACATGCACGCCCGCGCGCGCCAGCTCGATCGCGCCAGCCCGGCCGATGCCGGTACCCGCGCCGGTGATCCACGCCACCTTGCCGTCGAGAATGCCCATCACGTCGTCTCCTCTTTGGGAGCGCCGGCGCCCCCGCGCTTGCGCACGAGGTACTTGTGCTCGCCGTCCATCACGAGATCGCCCTTCTCGTTGTGCACGGTGATCTTGCACACCACGACGCCTGTTGTGCGATTGGGCTTCAGATCGACAATCTCCATCATCGGAAACAGCGTGTCGCCAACATAGACTGGCTTGAGAAAGCGCGAAGATTGCTCGATGAAGCCGATCAGCGAATCGCCCAGCACGTGCGGGAAAATGCCGCCGCCGGCCGCCGCCTGGATCACCACCTGCAGGCCGTGCGCCAGCATGTCGCGATGGCCGCGCGCCTGGCAGTAGACTCGGTCGTAGTGGATGGGGTGGTTGTCGCCGCTGGCGAGTTGGAACGCCGAGAACAGCGCCTCGGTCTGGGTGCGCGAGTTGATGTAGAAGCGCTGCCCGACCTTGAGATCCTCGAAATAGTGCGCCGGCCCGAAGCTGTGCTTCGCCGGGTCGAACCGCTGGGCGGTCCCGTCCGCTTGCGCCACGTGTTCCCCCGTCTAGGATGCGCCGCCCAAATCGCCGCGGATGCTACGGGAGGGATTCCATGCGCGCCATGCAAATCGTCGAGTTCGGCAAGCCGCTGAAGCTGAATACCTACGACGATCCCAAGCCGACGGGCTCCGAGGTGCTGGTGAAGATCGTCTCCAGCGGCGTATGCCATTCCGACCTGCATATCTGGGAAGGCTTCTTCGACATCGGCGGCGGCCAGAAGCTGGAGATGAGCGCGCGCGGCATGAAGCTGCCCTTCACGCTGGGCCACGAGATCGCCGGCGAGGTCGTCGCCGTCGGCCCCGACGTGAAGGACGTCAGGCCCGGCAGCCGCTATGTTGTCTTCCCGTGGATCGGCTGCGGCACCTGCGCCGCCTGCCAGGCCGGCGAGGAGCTGCTCTGCCCGACGCCACGCACCTTGGGTACGCGGCGCGACGGCGGCTATGCCACGCACGTGATCGTGCCGCACAGCAAGTACCTGGTCGATCCCGGCAACTCGCCGATCGATCTGGCCTGCACCTACGCTTGCTCCGGCCTGACCGCCTACAGCGCGATCCGCAAGACCGAGACGGTCAAGAACCGCAAGCGCCTGCTGCTGGTCGGCGCCGGTGGCGTGGGGCTGGCCGGGCTCGAGGTCGCCAAGGCGATCTTCGACGGCGAGATCGTCGTCGCCGATATCGACGACAGCAAGCTCGCCGTCGCCAAGAAGCACGGCGCGCACCACACGGTAAACCCCAAGGCCGAGGGCGCGGTACAGAAGCTGGTGCAGCAGACCGGCGGCGGCGTCGATGCGGCGATCGACTTCGTCGGTGCCGCCGCCTCGTTCCGCTTCGCCTTCGACTCGATCCGGCGTGGCGGCAAGGTGGTGATCGTCGGCCTGTTCGGCGGCGACGCGCCCTTCGCGCCGATCGCCATGCCGTTCAAGATGGCGGCGATCGAAGGCTCGTATGTCGGCGATCTGCGCGAATTGCAGGAGCTGATGAAGCTGGTGCGCGAGGGCCGCGTCCAGGCCCTGCCCTACTCGACGCGCCCGCTGGAGGCGGCCCACGACGTGCTGGAGGAGCTGAAGGCCGGTAAGGTCGTCGGCCGCGTGGTGCTGACGCCTTAGCCGCCGATGCGGTAGACCGCCGCGCGATGCGTGCGCGGCAGGAAGGCGCAGAGCCAGTCGCCGGACGGCGATAGTGCCGTCGTATGCGCGCCGCCCTCCGTCTCGACCGTGACCAGCTTCGTCACCGGTGAGGTCGCAAAGACATCGATGACACCGGGATCGCCCACCGCGACGTAGAGCTGCCGGCGCTGGCGGTTGAACCAGACGACATCGGGTACGCCGCTCAGCGGCTTCTCGTCGAGCACACCGCCCGAGCGGGCGTCGAGCGTCACCAGCACGCCGGCGTCGCAGGCGCAGAACAGCCGCTGCGTTTCGATATCGATGTCGAGGCCATGGGCACCGGCATGGGCGATCGCGTAGCTGCGCGCGATGCGATCGGGTTGACGCGGATCGATGACGATGATCAGCGAGGGCTTGGCGATGTTGACGTAAAACAGTTCAGTGGTCGGATCGAACACCGTCCACCGCGTGCGGCCCGGCACGGCGATCTCGCGCCGCACCGAGTCGCCGCCGAGCCACACCAGCGAGACCGTATGCGTGCCGGGAGTCGCCTCGTCGCCGACATTGGCGGCGAGCACAAGCTGGCGGCGATGGTCATAGGCCAGACCGTTGGGCCGCACACCCACGCCCAGCCGCCGCACGACTGGATCCCGGCCGGGCGCGAACACGCCGATTGTATCGGCGCCGCGATTGGACGAGAGGATAAGTTGTCCCTCGTCGCTCACCAACGCGCCGGCGACGCCGGGAAGGTCCGGAATCGAGTACAGGCATTCGCGCCGCAGCGGATCGAACACATCCACCGAGTCGTTCGCCGTATGCGCGACGTAGACATGGCCTGTCGCGGCGTGCACAGCGGCGTGGTCGAAACCGCCCTTGCCCTTGTGCGGCGGCAGATCGACGTAGCCTTCCAGGCGCAGCGGTGCCTCGCTCATGGCCGCCTCACATCTTCGGTGGCCAGTTGTGCGTTTCGCCGGTCAGGCTGCGGCACCACGCGTAGAGCGCGTCGTACATCACCATGCCGTGCTTCAGCATCTCGTGGTCGTCCTGATAGACGTGGCTCAGTCCCAACGAGATCGCGAACAGCCCGGCCGATTGCGGCGTCAGGTCGAGGCGCGAGGTGTCGGCGCCGCGCACGATGTCGGCGAGACGATCGAGGCCCGGCGCGTCGAGTTTATATTCGGCAATGAAGGCGTCGAAGCTGCACTTCTCGCCGACATGGCTGAACTTCACGCCGGGGATGTCGTAGGGCTCGGCGCCGGTCTCCTTGGCCACGGCGAGCACGCGCTCCGGCGGCACGTAGAGAAACTCCGGCTGCTTGTCGATGAAGCGCGTGATCAGCCACGGGCAGGCGATGCGGTCGATCTTGGGCCGTTCGCGGGTGACCCACTTCATGGCGTGTCTCCTTCCTTGTGCGGTTCGGTGGGCATGCCGTCGGCGCGCCAGGCGCCGATGCCGCCGGCGATGGTGACGGCGTCGAGGCCGCGCTCGCGCAGCTTGGCCGCGCAGTCGCCGCCGATGTCGAAGCCCCAGGCGCAATAGACCAGCGCCTTGGCGCCCTTGGGCAAGGTGGCCGCGACCTCCTCAACGCGGCCCGGCGGCGCACGACGCGCGCCGCGCAGGCGCACCGGTACGCTGATCGCGTCGTCGGGCTGACGCGCGTCGATCACCAGCAGGTCGGGATTAGACTCGACCAGCGTGCGTGCCGCCGTCGTGTTGATGGCGTAGGGGTTTCTTTCGGCCGGCGTGCCGGCGAAGCGCGCCGCGACGCGCGCCCAGGAGATGTTCGCCATGAACGCGTCGACATAAGCCGCGACGTTGGCGCCGAAGTCGATGTGGTAGGAATGCTCGTACATGTCGAGCGCCAGGATCGGCGTGCCGCCAGCGAGGCTGTGCGTATGGTCCGCCGCCCAGACATTGGCCAGGCCGCCGTCGCGCGCCGAGCGCGTCAGCACCACCCAGCCCGAGCCACCACCCAGCGCCTTGCCCATGGCGACGAACTCCGCGCGCCACCGCGCCAACGACCCGAAGTCACGTTCGATCGCCTGCGCAAGTTCACCCGCGGGATCGCCGCCCGGTCCGCCCAGCGCCTCGAAGTAGAGCTCATGCAGGAGCATCGAGTTGGTGGCGATCAGCTCCTCGCGCTTCAGCCCGTTGAGCCGAAAGCCGGGCGCGGTCGCCGGGTCGAGCGCGGCCAGCTCGCCGCGGATCGCGTTCAGGCGCCGCACCGCTCCGCCGTAGTTGTTCTCGTAGTGGCTGGCGATCAGCCGCCCGCTCAGCCCGTTGAGGCGGGAGGGCTTGAAGGAGATCGGCCGGGTGTGGAACGGCATGGATCGGTGCTCCTGATACACTCGTTTCATCACCACGATACCCTCACCACCGAGGAGCGCAAGGAAAAAGATATAAGTGTTGCATAGAATCTTATCCACATGATACGGATGCACCGTGAGCACGTCGCAGACCGCAGACTCCCCGCCCTGGCTGCTGCTGATCCACCAGTTGCCTGCCAAGCCGGCCTATGCCCGGGTGAAGATCTGGCGCCGCCTCAAGGGCTTGGGCGCCGTCACAGTGAAGAACGCGGTCTACGCCCTGCCCTGCAACGCCGAGACCCGCGAGGACTTCGCCTGGCTGGTCCGCGAGATCGTCGAGCTCGGCGGCGAGGCCTTCACGTGCGAAGCGACCCTGATCGACGGCCTCGATGATAGAGAGGTACAGGCGCTGTTCGACGCGGCGCGCGATGAGGACTATGCCGAGATCTCGGCGAGCGCGCGCGATCTGGCCGCTCGCCGCGCCAGTCTCGATACGGCCGAGGCCCATGCCGACTTCGCCGCGCAGGTCGCGCGCCTGCGCCGCCGGCTCGATGAGGTGGTGGCGATCGACTTCTTCGGCGCCGATGGCCGCGAGCCGACCAAGGGGCTGGTTTCCGGCCTCGAATCCGAACCGCAGCAGGAGGACACGGCCATGCGCGACGCACCGTCGGATGCCGGTACGACCGGCAAGCTGAAGGGACGCGTGTGGGTCACGCGCAAGGGCGTGCAGATCGATCGCATCGCCTCCGCCTGGCTGATCCGCCGCTTCATCGACGAGGGCGCGCACTTCAAGTTCGTGGCCGGCACCGGCTACACGCCGCGGCCAGGCGAGCTGCGCTTCGACATGTTCGAAGGCGAGTTCACCCATCGCGGCGATCGCTGCACCTTCGAGGTGCTGGTCGGCGAGCTGAAGGCGCTAAGCAGCGCGGAGGATCCAGCGCTGACCGCGATCGCCCAGATCGTCCACGACATCGACCTGAAGGACGGCAAGTACGGCCGAGAGGAAACCGCCGGCATCCGCACCCTGATCGCCGGCATCGCCGACTCGCAGAAGGACGACGAGCGCCGCCTGGCGCGTGGCGGCGCAGTGCTCGACGATCTCTATGAGTCCTTCCGGGGAAAGCGGAGCGGCAAATGACCGACCAGACACTGCCGGCGCGTCCGGTGGACTCCGCGGGCCACGGCGTCCCGTACGGCGAGGCCGTGAAGGTCTGGCTGCGCGTCGCGGCGTTGAGCTTCGGCGGACCGGCCGGCCAGATCGCCGTCATGCATCGCATCATCGTCGAGGAAAAGCGGTGGATCGGCGAGACTCGCTTCTTGCAGGCGCTTAACTACTGCACCTTGCTGCCCGGCCCCGAGGCGCAGCAGCTCGCGACTTACATCGGCTGGCTGATGCACAAGACCAAGGGCGGGCTGACCGCTGGCCTGCTCTTCGTGCTGCCCGGCCTGCTGGCGATCATGGCGCTGAGCTGGATCTACGTGATCTTCGGCAAGGTTGGAGTCGTGCAAGGTCTGTTCTTCGGCCTGAAAGCGGCAGTGCTGGCGATCGTCATCGAGGCCGTGGTGCGCGTCGGCAAGCGCGCGCTGAAGAACCAGGTGATGGTGGCCATCGCCGCGGCGGCCTTCATCGCGATCTTTTTCTACGATGTGCCCTTCCCGCTGATCATCATCGTCGCTGGCGTGATCGGCTATGTCGGCGGCCGCATGGGAATGCCGGCGTTCCTCGCCGGCGGCGGGCACGGCAAGGTCGGCGACAAGCAGGTCGCCGACCGCGACTCGCTGCTGGGCGAGGAAACGCCCGCGCATGCGCGGCCCAACCTGCGCTGGTCGCTGACCATCAGCGCCGTGTTCCTGCTGTTGTGGCTGGCGCCGGTGGCCGCGCTGCTGCCGACGCTGGGACCGGACAACGTGTTCAGCAACATCGCCGTCTTCTTCAGCAAGATGGCGGTCGTGACCTTCGGCGGCGCCTATGCCGTGCTGGCCTATGTCGCGCAGCAGGCGGTCGAGCACTACAACTGGGTGACGGCGGGCGAGATGCTCGACGGCCTGGGCATGGCCGAGACCACGCCCGGCCCGCTGATCATGGTGACGCAGTTCGTCGGCTTCCTCGCCGCGCACCGCGCCCCCGGCGGCCTCAATCCCCTGCTCGCCGCGACCCTGGGCGGCCTGCTGACCACCTGGGTGACCTTCGCGCCCTGCTTCCTGTGGATCTTCTTCGGTGCACCCTTTGTCGAGGCGCTGCGCGGCAACAAGGCATTGTCGGCGGCATTGGGCACGATCACCGCGGCGGTGGTGGGCGTGATCCTGAACCTGGCGATCTGGTTCGCGTTGCAGGTGCTGTTCACCAAGCACACGCCCTTCGCCTGGCTCGGCATGTCGCTGCAGGCACCGGTGCTATCATCGGTGGATTGGCCGTCGCTGGTGCTCGCCGCCGCCGCTGCGATCGCCGTGTTTCGCTTCAAGGCCGGCATGATCGCGGTGCTGCTGGTGAGCAGCGCCGCTGGCATCGCCTGGTACTTCCTGCGCGGCGCGCTCTGATCGCCGCCGAGGCTGGCGTTTCAGGCCTGCGCCGCGGCGCGCAGCGCGAGGATGTCCTCCGGCGATTCGGCGACACGAAGATAGTCGTCCGCCGCGCCCGGGAACACGATGCGGGTTTCCGACTCGACCACGCGAATGTAGGCCACGTTAGCCATGTTGACGAAGATCGCCATTCCGTTCGGTGCCGTGCACTTTATCCATTCGGATGACATGGTAGGGCTCCTGCCCTTGCGGTTCCGACCTCCGAGGGGATGCCCGGTCGTCGACATGCGGCGCGCCGTCGCCATGGGGCGACGCCACCGCGCCACCCATGCGCCACTATCGCGCCATCCGCAATGACTCAGGCAGGCTGGAGTTATTCAGCCGGCCGCCTTGTGCGCGCGGGCCATGCCGTCGAAAAGATCGAGCATGCGGCCGATCCAATCGTGCAGCGGGTCGTCGTTGGCCAGCAGCGGCAGCGCGCAAACCGTGCGCGCCCACATGAAGGCGCCCATCACCGTGTAGTCGGGATAGGCCGGCGCGGCGCCGGAGATGTAAGGTTGCCCGCGCAATTGCTGGCGCAGCGGCTCCAGGGTCTCGCGCAAAGCCGGGATCCGCTGCTCGCGCGCGGCAGACTGCGCGGCCTCCAGAGTCGTACCCAGCCGCTTCTCGCGGCTCTCGCGGAAATACGCTTGGTCGGCGGGATGCGCCGCGGCGTGGATGTCGGCGACCACCAGCGGGAATAGCGCGCCGTGCAGAGTGACGTTGGTCCAGGCGGCGACGAAACGCGCGAACGCCTTGCCGCGCTCGCCGCCGAGCAGCGCGGGGCCGTCCGTGTAGCTCTCGTCGAGATGCTCAGCGATGTCCCAGCTGTCCTTCACCACCTTGGCGCCATGGCCGTGATCGACCAGCACGGGCACGGTGCGCGAGCCGGCGAAGGCGATCTTGTCCTTCTCGGTGAAGCCGACCGGCACCTCGTCCCAGGCCAGCCGCTTGTGCGCCAACGCGAACTTGGCGCGCCAGCAGTACGGGCTGGGCCGCCGGCCGCCGGTGACGTCGAGATCGTAGAGGGTGATTGTCGCCATGGTCAGCTCCGGTAGCCTTTGGCGCCGCATCCTAGAGACGCGGCAATGTCGCCGCTACCGCGCCTTCCGCGCCGGCTTCTTCGGAGGCTCGACATACCGAACGCGCACCCAGGCACCGGGTTTGGGCTTGACCGAGATATCGCCCATGTCGATCTCCGCCGCCTGCATGAGCAGCGTCAGGGCGGCACACACCGCCGCCGCCGCCTTGGGATCCTTCAGCTCGCCGGCGATTTTCTCCGCGGTGAAGCCGCTGATCTCGAAGCCCGCCGCCTTGAAGGCGTCAACGACCTCCCTAGGACTCATCGGCGAAAACGAACCACCCAGCTTCAGCGCGTTGGTACCGGCGGTGCTCATCGCGTTCTGGGCGCCACTCTTGCCGGAGTCCTTCAGCGTGTCCTGCCATTCCTTGAGCGGCGCCAGCAGGCCTTCGAGGAACTTCTTGCCCGCCAGCTTGAGCAGGTTGAACGTGCCGCCCGACGTCCAGGTGCTATAGATTGCCGAAGCGATCTCGTAATAGTCCTTGGCGGTATCGACGCAGTCCTTCGTCGTCGAGATGTATTCGTCCCACGTCATGCCGTCCTTGATCTCGGGGATCTTGGGCAGGCCGGCGATCTCCAGCCAGCCCTTGTCGGCGTGCGTGATGGCGTTGGTCACCTCCGTCTTGACGCTGGCGGGAATCGTCTTGATGCCGTCGAAGATGGCGCGGTTGATCAGCGCGTCGTAGAGCGTGGGCGTCGTCTTGATCATCAGCGCCCGCGCACGCAAGGCCGCCTGGATGATCGGGATCGACTTCTGGATCGCCGGCACGGCCGTCACAACCCACCAACTGAACGAGTGGCTGGTCGTGACCGTCAACGTGCCTTGCGCGATCGACGCCGCCGGCAGCGACGCGAGGACCGCCGGCGCGCAGATCATGACGATGATCGCGGACGTCACCATGACTTCCATCGCCCAGCCGATCCCGGCGGTGTTGATCGCGATCTGGTCGATCTTGCTGGTGTCGTTCTGGAACCCGCTGCGATCCTGCTCGTATATCTTGCCGCCGCTCTCGAACAGGAAGGTGTCGCCGACAATTCCCAGGATGACGCGCTTGGTGCCGAGGCTGGTTTTCCACGTCTGGCCGACATCGAATGTCGCGTTGTTGAAGGCGCCGAACGCAGGCGCGAAACCGGCGCCTCGGCCGTCATAGGATGGTGTGAAAACGGTTCCCGACTTGCGATGCCAGCCCAGCCACTTCTCGAGAATCTTGTTGTCGGCCTGATTAATCACCGTTGCCTCCCCCGTGCCGCCGGTCGGCGGCCTCGTCTCAAGGAGGCACTATGAATCCGACCTCAGCGGGCGCCTGTTCCCTTGGGAACAGGCGCCCCGAAAAAATGTAGCGGGTTCAGCGCCCGTCGATCATTCGAATAATGCCGGAGAAATCGACGGAACCCGACCCGGAACCGACGAACAAGCTGAACAGTTGCGCCGCCTCCGCGCCCATCGGTGTCGACGCGCCGACCGAGCGCGCCGCGTCCTGCGCCAGCATCAGGTCCTTGAGCATCATCGCCGCGGTGAAGCCGGCGGCGTAGTCGCGATTGGCCGGCGAGGTCGGCACCGGGCCAGGCACCGGGCAGTAGCTGGTGAGCGCCCAGCTCTGGCCGGACGCGGTCGAGGCGATGTCGAACAGCTTCTGCGCGTCGAGCCCCAGGCGCTTGGCCATCATGAAGGCCTCGCAGGTGCCGATCATCGTGATCCCGAGCATCATGTTGTTGCAGATCTTGGCCGCCTGGCCGTTGCCGCTGGCGCCGGCATGCACGATGTTGCGGCCCATCTTCTCCAAAATCGGCTTGGCGCGCGCGAAAGCCGCGTCGGGGCCGCCCACCATGAAGGTCAAGGTGCCGGCCGTCGCGCCACCGACACCGCCGGAAACCGGCGCGTCGACCATGTCGAGCCCGGCCTTGGCCGCCGCCGCCGCGACGTGGCGGGCGCTCTCGACATCGATGGTCGAGCAGTCGATCAGCAACGCGCCCTTGGCCGCCGCGCCCAGAACGGCCCCTTCATAGACCTCGCGCACATGCTTGCCGGCCGGCAGCATGGTGATAACAACTTCGGCGCCTTTCACCGCTGCTGCGACGTCGGCGGCACGCGACGCGCCGGCGGCGACGGCGGCCTCCAGAGCCTTGGCCGAAAGGTCGAAAGCGGCGACCTGATGCTGCGCCTTGAGCAGGTTGGCGGCCATCGGTCCGCCCATATTGCCCAGGCCGATGAAGGCGATCTTCGCCATAGTCGTTGTCTCCCTCAGTCGAATGTCAGGTCGTTGGCGACCGGCTTGAAATGTGCCTCGACCATGGCGCGCGACACGCCTTCGAGCGTCGGCGGGTTCCAGGTCGGCTTCTGGTCCTTGTCGATTAGCACCGCGCGCACGCCCTCGAAGAAATCGTGGTCGGGCTTCATGCAGGCCTGAGACATGCGGTACTCGAGGGTCATCACGTCTTCGAACGAGCGGTTGGCGCAGCGCGCCAGCTGCTCGAGCGTGATCTTCAGCGACAGCGGCGACATCTTCTGCAGCACCGCAAGCTGCTTGCCTGCCCACTCGCCGCCCCGCTCCTTGAGCTTGGCGAAGATCTCCTCGACGCTGTCGGCCGAGAAGCAGCGATCGATGTCCGCCATCATCGCCGGCAGGGTCGGCGCGCCCGGCTCCTCGGCGAAGGGCGCAACAATGGCGTCGATGCGCCGCGGCAGCGGCGACCCCGACAGGTCGGCCTTGGCCAGCGCCTCGACCACCAGCGGCAGCTTCGCGCTTGGCACATAGGCCTGCACGATACCGGCCCACAGCGCGTCGGCGGCGCGCAGGCGATAGCCCGTCAGCGCCAGGAAGACGCCGAGCGCGCCGGGCAGGCGATTGAGGAAGTAGCCGCCGCCGACATCGGGAAACAGCGCGATGGCGGTCTCCGGCATGGCGAACAGGAACTTCTCGGTGGCGATCGAATAGGTGCCGTGCACCGACAGCCCGACGCCGCCGCCCATGTCGATGCCGTCGATCAGCGAGATCCAGGGCTTGGCGAAGCGATAGATGCGGCGGTTGACGATGTACTCCTCGCGGAAAAAGTCGCGCCGGCCGGTTCCAGACGGATTGTCCTTCGCTTCGCGCGCCAGAAAAGCCACATCGCCGCCGGCGCAGAACGCCTTGTCGCCGGCGCCGCGCACGATCACCGCCTTCACCGCCGGATCATTTTCCCATCGCGGCAGCATGCGCTCCATCTCGCGGATCATGCCGACCGACAGCGCGTTGAGCGCTCTGGGACGGTTGAGCGTCATGACGCCCAGACCGTCCTTCACTTCGAACAGAATTTCCGCTTCATCTGCCACTTGTAGTCACTCCCTGTCTTCCTCCCGCTCCCCGCATGCGGGGAGAGGGTTGGGGTGAGGGGCTGCATCAGGTGAGGCACAACGATCGTGCACAACCTGCGACTCCCCCTCACCCCGACCCTCTCCCCGCGCGCGGGGAGAGGGAGATCACCCGGTCATCAGCCTTCGCGCGATCACCACGCGCATGATCTCGTTAGTACCCTCGAGGATCTGGTGCACTCGCAGGTCACGCAGGTAGCGCTCCAGCGGGAAGTCCTTGAGGTAGCCGTAACCGCCATGCAGCTGCAGCGCCTCGTTGACGATGCGGAAGCCGGCGTCAGTGGCGAAGCGCTTGGCCATGGCGCTGGCCTGCGTCGCCTCAGGCGACTTGGCGTCGAGCAGCGACGCGGCCTTATGGATCAGTAGACGCGCCGCCTCCAGTTCGGTCGCCATGTCGGCGAGCTTGAACTGCGTGGCCTGGAAATCGGCGATCGGCTTGCCGAACTGCTTGCGCTCGACGACGTAGCGCGAGGCCGTCTCCAGGCAAGCGCGCGCGCCGCCCAAAGAGCAGGCGCCGATGTTGATACGACCACCGTCGAGGCCAGCCATGGCGATGCGAAAGCCGTGACCTTCTGGCCCGATGCGGTTGGCGACCGGCACGCGACAATTCTCGAAGATCACTGCTGCAGTCGGTTGGCTGTTCCAGCCCAGCTTCTCTTCCTGCTTGCCAAAGCTCAGCCCCGGCGTGCCGTTCTCGATCGCCAGGCAGGATACGCCGCCGGCGCCATCGCCGCCGGTGCGGACCATGGTGACGTAGATGTCGCTACGGCCACCACCCGATATGAACGCCTTGCTGCCGTTGAGCACGTAGTGGTCGCCATCGAGCACCGCTCTCGTCCGCAAGCCGGCGGCGTCTGAGCCCGCGCCGGGCTCGGTCAGGCAGTAGCTGGCGAAATGCTCCATCGAGCACAGCTTGGGCAGGAAGCGCCGGCGTTGGCCCTCGTCGCCGAAGTCGTCGATCATCCACGCCGCCATGTTGTGGATGGAGATATAGGCCGCCGTCGACGGACACGCCGCCGACAGCTCCTCCATGATCAACGCCGCGTCGAAGCGCGTCAGCGCGCTGCCGCCGACATCATCGCGCACATAGATGCCGCCGAAGCCCAGCAACGCCGCCTCGCGCAGCGTGTCGACCGGGAAGGTCTTGTCGCGGTCCCAGCCGGCGGCGTGCGGCAGCATGCGATCGCGCGCGAAATCGCGGGCGACTTTCTGGAACGCTGCCTGGTCTTCGGAGAGCGTGAAATCCATCGGCGGCCACCATAGCCAGCGACCCCGGCCTGTCAACGAAGCGTGGCTCGGCTATTCTGCGGGAACAAGGAATGGGAGATCGAGATGACGTGGCGTCCCATGACGGACGAGGAACTGGTCAGCCGGCCAGAGGCGCGCCTCGAGGGTTCACTGCTGCTGATCATGGTGTGCGCCGCGGCGTTGGGCGTTATTGCCATCCTGTTGCTGCTGGCAGCGCTGCTCACCATGCCCGCGTCGCTGCTGTTCGGCGGCTTCGCCAGCAGCCTCCTCACCGGCAGGGGACCGGCCGGGCTGGCCGCGCTGTACGCGATTCCGACACTTTACCTTCTGATCTGGGCCCTGGTGTTCTCGATCATGACGCTCATGCGCTCGTCCTCGGCGCCGGGTTTCGCCTGCTGGGGACTCATCGGCTGGACCGCCCTGCGGCTGGTGGTCGGCGTCGCCGGCCAGTTCTGGATCGCCAGCCAGTACAGCGGTGGCGCGGAGTTCATGCTGCAGTCACTCGTGCCGATGCTTCTCACCTTCATCGGCGAGCTGATGCTCGTCGCCGGCTTCTGGATCTACATGCGCGACGGCGCGCGGCCCAACGGCTACTACCGGCGCCTTGTCCGCGCCTAGCGGAAGCCGCAATCGGCGCGCTCGACACCGACCCAGGCGCGGTCCGTGCCGTTGTCGAAGCAGCCATTGACCCACTGGCCGGTGAAGACCTTGCCCTGCGCGTTGACGCGCGTGCCGAAGCCGTGCGCCTTGCCGTCCTTCCAGGCGCCTTCGTAACGCGCGCCCTCGGGCCAGTAGTAGGCACCTTGCCCGTTCTCGCGGCCATTGCCGAGTTCGCCGACATAGCGGTCGGTCGGCTTGTTGTTGGCGTACCACTGCAGGGTGCCATTGCCATTGGCGATGCCGCCGACGCAGGGACCGCTCCACGAGATGTGCTCGTTGGCGATCGGATTCTCGTTCCACACCTTGCAGCCGGACTTTGGATCGGCGATCCAGCCGGATTTCGGCTGCTGCGCCTCGGCGGCGCCGACGACGCACAACGCGGCCAGAAACGTCAGCGTGACAATCCGCATCGCAGGTCTCCGCTATGGTTGGGGCAGGCTGACAGTTGGCAGCTCGAGGAAGCACTCCTTCGGCCCCGGCGGCGCCTCCTCGACGCGGCGCATGGTGAAGGTCGAGCAGCCAGGCCCCTCGACACGGCCGACGATACGATGACGACCACCGGAAAAGCGACCGCGGAAGTTCACCGTGACGTAGCCCCTCGGCTGCAGGATCCAATGACTCTCGTCGCTCTCGAGGTTGATGGTCCCCGACGCCGTATCGACGTGGCCAAGCATAGTATAGCAGCCCACCGGAACACCGGGGTTCTCCTGCACCGGGTAGAAATGGAACAGCGCTTCGGCGCGCTGGTCGTCGCCGCGAATCGTCAGCGTCACGCCAGTGAGGCCTTGCGCACAGTAGTAGGTTCCCTGCCAGCGGCCGGCCAGACGGTCCTGCGCCGACGCCGGCAGCGCCACGGATAGCGAGAGCAGCAACACCGGCACCCAGCGGATCATTCCGCACTCTCCCTGCGGCACGGCGACGGCTTACGGGGCGGCGTCCGCTGTCCTATAAGCTCAGCCAAGGGAGAGATAATCCATGGCGCAGCGCTACACCACCCTCGGCTCGTTTCCGACCACGCGCATGCGCCGCAACCGACGCGCCGACTGGTCGCGCCGGCTCGTGGCCGAGACCAGGCTCAGCGTCGACGACCTGATCTGGCCGGTCTTCGTGCAGGAAGGCAGCAACGCGCGCACGCCGGTGTCGTCGATGCCCGGCGTCGATCGCCTCAGCGTCGACCTCTTCGTCGAAGTGGTGCGCGAGGCGCGCGACCTCGGCATCCCGGCGATCGCCATCTTCCCCGAGGTCGATCCGGCGGCGAAGACGCCCGACGCGCGCGAGGCATACAACCCCAAGGGCCTGGTCTGCCGCGCCATCCGCGCGGCGAAGAGGGCCGTGCCGGATATCGGCATCGTCTGCGACGTGGCGCTCGATCCCTTCAACAGCGACGGCCATGACGGCATCGTCAGGGACGGCGTGATCCTCAACGACGAGTCGGTCGAGGTGATGATCAAGCAGGCGTTGGCGCAGAGCGAGGCTGGCTGCGACGTGCAGGCGCCCTCGGACATGATGGATGGCCGCATCGGCGCCTTTCGCAAGGCGATGGACGCGGCCGGCTATCAGCACGTGCAGATCATGTCCTACGCGGCGAAGTACGCCTCGGCCTTCTACAATCCGTTCCGCGACGCCATCGGCAGCTCCGGCGCGCTGAAGGGCGACAAGAAGACCTACCAGATGGACCCGGCGAATTCCGACGAGGCGCTGCGCGAGGTCGGCATGGACATCGCCGAGGGCGCCGACATGGTGATGGTCAAGCCCGGCCTGCCTTATCTCGACATCGTACGCCGCGTGAAGGACGCTTTCGGCGTGCCAACCTACGCCTACCAAGTAAGTGGCGAGTACGCGATGCTGCGCGGCGCGGCCGATCGCGGCTGGCTGGTATGGGAGAAGGTGCTGATCGAGACGCTCTCCTCCTTCAAGCGCGCCGGCTGCGACGGCATCCTGACCTACGGCGCCGTCGACGCGGCGAGGCTGCTGGCGAAGAAATGACGGCCGCGGCGCGCGCCATGCGCCTGATCTCGTCCGCCCGCGCGCTGCTGATCGATTCCGAGGATCGCGTGCTGATGATGAAGCTGGCGGGGCGGCGCATCGTCGATCCCGCCGCGCGGCTGCGGCCGACCTTCTGGGTGACACCCGGCGGCTCGCTCGAAGCCGGCGAGTCGTTTGAGGATGGGCTGCGCCGCGAGTTGCGCGAGGAGACCGGGCTGGAGGTGACCGACGTCGGCCGCCACGTTTGGATCAGCGACAAGGAACTCGATATCGGCGGCGAACGCGTGCTGACGCGCGCCCATGTCTATGCCCTGCGGGTGTCCGCCTTCGAGCCGGTCGTGCGCCAGATGACGCCAGAGGAAGCGGAGTCGTTTCGCGGCTTCCGATGGTGGTCGCTCGACGACATCGCCGCCTCGCGCGAGACCTTCATTCCGCGCGATCTCGCAGGCCTGCTCCACCCCCTACTCACCGGGGACTGGCCCGAGGTACCGATCCAGATCGTGCCGTGACCGAACGCTACGGCAGCCCCGGGAAGCTGTTGACGTACATGATCTTGACGTCGGGGAACGAGTTCACGAACTGAACCTTCAGGTCCGGGAACGACGTCACTGTCTGCCACTTGCCGCAGGAATCGGGAAACGCGTTGACGTTCATCACCTTGAGGTCGGGGAATGAATTCACGACCATTATCTTGAGGTCGGGGAAGGAGGTAACGACCATCACCTTGCCCCACAGCTTGCGGCCCTTGAAGGTGCAGTCCTTGCCTACTGTCTGGGCCTGCGCGCCGCCGGCGGCCAGGCCAAGCACGAGCAGTGCCGCCAGCATCCTCGCCACGAACCTCATGTCGCGATCTCCCCGATGAAGCGCTCGATGGCGCGATCATGCCATGGGGCGGCGTGGCCGGCGGCATGGAATCCGACATGGCCGCCGCCCTCGGCCAGTAGCGGCGTCAGATCGGCATGCGCCCTCCAATCGAAGCCGCGGTAGATCGCGATCGGTACCCACGGATCGTCGGCGGCGGCGATCACCAAAGTAGGTTTGCGGATCGCCGGCATGAAGCGCGACGCGCGGCTCTTGTCGTAGTAGTCCTCGGCGCCGGCGAAGCCATGGCGCGGCGCGATGAAGACCTCGTCGTACTCCCACACCGAAGCCGAACCGAGGATCGCCGCGCGCTCGACGGCGGTGAGGCACGCGCCCTCGCCCGTCGCCTCGGCCTTCATCTGACCCAGAATGTAACGGTGATAGAAACGGTTGCGCGGCCGCAGCATGTGCTGGCAGGTGACCGACAGGTCGATCGGCGTGCAGACCGAAGCGGCGCCGATCAGCGGCGCAGACGCCCCTTCCTCGCCGAGGAATTTCAGCAGCATGTTGCCGCCCAGCGAGTAGCCGACGGCGAAGACGCCGCCTTCGGTCAGCGCCGGATCCAGCATCTCCAGCACGGCGCGGAAATCCTGCGAGCGGCCGGCGTAGTAGATATCGCCGCAGGTCGTGCGCGAGGGACCGGCGGCGCGCAGATTGAGGCGCAGGACGCGCCGGCCCAGCGACAGCATGTGGCGCGTGCTCGTCAGGATGTAGGCGCTGTTCTCGCTGCCGGTCAGGCCGTGGATCAGGATCACCAGCGGCCCGCCACGATCGATCCGTGGACGATCGAGTGTCGCCAGCAGCGTGTCGCCGCTGCCATCCGCCATCGGCAGGCGGATGCGTTCGCTCGACGCCGCGCCCAGGTCGACGGACGGCGGCACGATACGGTTGGCGATGGTCTGAAGATCGGCGGTCAGCCAGGGGAAGCGCGGGCGGAACGGCTCGAGGTCAAGAGAAACTGGCATCGCCGCGAACAATAGCACTGTTGCGTCGGCGACGGGCGCCGGACATAACGCGGCCATGACCCGTCAGTCTTTCGCCCTCGGCGTCGCGTTGGTCGCCGGCGGCGCGCTGTGCTGGAGCTTTGCCGGCGTCGTCACGCGCTCGTTGCAGGCCAATCCCTGGGAGATCGTCTTCTGGCGCTCGGTGGTGATGGCGCTCACCATCGGCGGCTATCTCCTGGTGTTCGACCGCGCCGCGACGCTCGATGCGATCCGCCGCGCCTGGCGCGCGATGCTGCTGAGCGCCTTCTGCCTGTCCGGCGCTTTTGTCGGCTTCTTCGTCGCGCTCGACCACACCACCGTCGCCAACACGCTGGTCGTCACCGCCTCGGCGCCGCTGATCGCCGCCCTGCTGGCGCGCCTCTTCCTCGGCGAGGCGGTGCGACCGGCGACTTGGCTCGCCATGCTGGCGGCGATCGGCGGTGTGGCGCTGACCGTCGTTGATTCGCTGGCGAGTACCGGGATCATCGGGCCACTTCTGGCGCTGTTCTGCGCCGTCAGCTTCGCTGCCAACATGGTGGTGATCCGCACGCGACCCGATGTGAACATGATGTTCTCGGTCGTGCTGGGCGGCGTTGTCTCGGCCCTGATCACCCTGCCGCTGGCCTGGCCGTTCCCGGCGCCGTCGCATGAGATCCCGTGGCTGGCTTTCCTCGGTGTCGTGCAACTCGGGCTGGGCCTGGTGCTCTTCACGCTCGGCCTGCGCCACCTGCCGGCGGCCACTGCGAGCCTGGTGGGCCTGCTCGAAACCGTGTTGGGCCCGCTCTGGGTTTGGCTGGCCTTCGGCGAATCGCCCGGCCTCTACGGCTTCATCGGCGGCGGCGTGATCCTGGGGGCGCTGGCGCTCAATACGCTGTGGGAGGCGCGCGCCGCGCGGCTGCGGCTGGCGCCGGCCTGAGCCGCCTTTTCGCCACTCTCGCACGGCAGCCTCGCGGCCCATGAAGCGCGCCGCCGTCCTTCTCAGCTTCGCCCTCGGCGCCCTGTTCGTGTTCGGTCAACCCGTGCGCTGGACCATGGCGGCGCTGCTGATGGCCGACATAGCCGCCGCCCGTGAGCCGACGCCTTACAAGCGGCTGATCCGCGCGCCGATCGAGTCCACGAGCACGCTGCGCGGCATCGAGGTCGATCTCTACACGCCGGCCGACGAACCACGCGCCAGCCTGGTATTGGTGCCCGGCGCTGCCGTGCTCGGCCGCGAGGAGCCACGCCTGCGCGATCTCGCACGCTCGCTGGCGCGCGCCGGCTTCCGGGTGATCGTGCCGGAGCTGCCCGGCCCGCGCCGGCTCTCCCTGTCGCGCGCCGACGCCGAGATCCTCGCCGAGGTCCTGCGTGGCGCCGATCGTTCCCAGTCGCCGCTCGGAATCGCGGCGGTATCTTACGGCGTCGGCCCCGCGGTCATCGCCGCGCTCGAGCCCGATCTCGCGGGAAAGGTCGACTTCATCGTCGGCATCGGCGGCTATCACAACACCGACAGCGCCATCCAGTTCATGGTCACCGGCACGTTCCGCCGAGCCAACGACCCGCTGCTGCATCGCCTGCCGCCCAACACCTACAGCCGCTGGGTCTTCCTGCACGCCAACGCCGGTCGCCTCGACGACGAGCGCGACCGTGATCTCCTGCGGACACTGGCCGATCGCCGACTCGACGACGCCAACGCCTCCTCCGCCGATGTCCGCGACCTGCTGTCGCCGCAGGGACTGGCGGTCCTCGATCTTCTCGAGGCCACTAACCCGGCACAGGTTCCGACCCTGATCGCGGCCTTACCGGAAGCGATCAGGCGCGACATCGATTCCCTGAACCTGGCGCTCTACGATCTGAAGCCACTGGCGGCGCGGCTGATCCTCGTCCATGGCCGAGACGATCCCATCATTCCCTTCAGCGAGAGCGAGGCGCTCGCCGCCGCCGCCCGACCGGGTGCCGCCCGGCTGTTCCTGGTCGACCAGATCGGCCACGTCGGCTTCAGCTCCGTGACCCTGGGCAACGCCTGGACGGTGTGGCGCGCTGTCGATGCGTTGCTGGCGGAACGGCGCTGAACTGCCGTCTGGAAGGTCCATCTGGTCTGAGCTATGAGACTCCCCATTCGAGGGAGTCGCATGACCGTATCCAGTCCAAAGGGTCCGCTTTCGGGCGTCACCGTCATCGATCTGTCGCGCATCCTCGCCGGCCCCTACTGCACCATGATGATGGCCGAGCTGGGCGCGCGGGTGATCAAGGTCGAGCCGCCCAAGGGTGGCGACGACGCGCGTGCCTACGGCCCGTTCATCGCCGGCCGCTCGATGTATTTCGCCTCGGTCAACCGCGGCAAGGAATCGATCGCGCTCGACCTCAAGCTCGACGCCGATCGGGCAATCTTCGAGAAGCTGCTGGCCAAAGCCGACGTCGTCGTCGAGAACTTCCGGCCGGGCACCATGGAGAAGCTGGGCTACGGCTGGGAGCAGTTGCATCCGAAGTACCCACGGCTGATCTACGCATCGGCCTCGGGCTTCGGCCACACCGGCCCGAACTCCAAGGACCCGGCCTACGACATGGTCGTGCAGGGCATGGGCGGCATCATGAGCGTCACCGGCTATCCCGAGGTGCCGCCAGCGCGCGTCGGCATGTCGATCGGCGATATCGGCGCCGGCCTTTACACTGCCGTAGCCGTCAACGCCGCGTTGCTGCACCGCTTCCGCACCGGCGAGTCAACCAAGGTCGACATCGCCATGTTCGACTGCCAGATCGCGCTGCTCGAGAACGCGGTCATGCGCTACCAGGTCGAGCGCGAGATTCCTGGCCCGCTGGGGGCGCGTCACCCGACGATCACGCCGTTCCAGGCGTTCCGTACGGGCGACGGCTTCCTGATCATCGCCGCCGGCAATGACGGGCTGTGGCTCAAGACCTGCGAGGCGCTGGGCCGCCCCGACATGGCGAGCGACCCCGCCTACAAGACCAACGCGCTGCGCCTGAGGAGTTACGAGAAGATCCAGGATGAGATCGAGTCGGTGCTGAAGACCAACACCACCGCGCACTGGATCGGCGTGTTAGGCAAGGCCGGCGTACCCTGCGGGCCGATCAACAACATCGAGCAGGCCCTGGCCCACCCGCAAGTCGCCGCGCGCAACATGCTGGTCTCGGTACCCGACGGCAACGGCGGCGCGCTGAAGTTGGCCGGCAATCCGCTAAAGATGTCCGCCTTCGCCGACGCCACGACGCGCCCGCCCGCGCCCGACCTCGACAGCGACCGCGCCCGCATCGTGAAGTGGTTGGACGGGGCGTGAGAACGGGCCACTCTTCCCTTCTCCCCGCGAAGGTCAGGGGCCGCGGGCAGAAGGAAAGATTATGAAACGTCTGCGCCGCTACTTTGGCCACCTCGGCCGCGCGCTGGGCGCACTGGTCATCGTGCTCGCGGTGATGGGCGCGGGCCTCTACTTCCATCTACGCGGCTCACTGCCCGCGCTCTCGGGCAATCGCACCATCGCCGGACTGCAGGATCGCGTGCAGATCGTGCGCGACACCAACGCCGTACCGCACATCTTCGCCAATTCCCACGAGGACGCGGCACTGGCGCTGGGTTACGTCCACGCCCAGGACCGGCTGTGGCAGATGGAGTTCAGCCGCCGCGTCGGCGCCGGCCGCCTGTCCGAGATGCTGCCGCCGCTGGGACCGCTGAAGCCCCTGCTCGATCTCGACCGCACCATGCGCGGCCTGGGCGTCTATCGCCGCGCGCAGGACAGCGTCAACGCCCTGCAACCGCGCACGCGGCGCATCCTCGAGGCCTACGCCACCGGCGTGAACACCTACATTCGCGAGCGTCAGGGATCCTACGGTCCCGAGTTCACGCTCCTGCAGGTGACGCCTGATCCGTGGACGCCGGCCGACACGCTGGTGATCGCCAAGCTGTTCGCGCTCAGCCTCGACGGCAACTGGCGCGCCGAGCTGATGCGCGCGCGCGCGCTGCTGGCACTGGGCGAGGACAAGACGCGCCAGCTCTTCCCGCAGCTCGACGACGCGCGCGACGCCACGCTGTCCGTGATCAACGAGGCGCTGCGCTCGCTGCCGCTCGACAGGCTCTACGACGTCACCGACCACGACGCGACGCGCAAGCGTGAGGCGTCGAACGAGTGGGTGGTGGCCGGCGCGCGCACGCGCTCGGGCAAGCCGCTGCTCGCCAACGATCCGCATCTCGGACTCGCCGCGCCGGGCACCTGGTATCTCGCGCGCCTGGTCGCCGAGGATTTCGACCTCCGCGGCGCCACCATGCCGGGCACGCCGGCGATCCTGCTGGGCCACAACAACCGCATCGCCTGGGGTTTCACCACCACCAACCTCGACAGCCAGGATCTCTTCATCGAGAAGATCGATCCGACCAACCCCAACAACTACGTCACGCCGGAGGGCTCGCGCGCCTTCGCCGTGCGCGAGGAGGTGATCACCGTCCGCTTCCAGGATCCCGTGCGCCTGCGCGTACGCGAGACGCGCCACGGGCCAGTGATCTCCGACGTGCTCGACCCGAAAGCCACCGCCGCGGCAACGCCGGCGGGCCATGTGCTGGCGCTCTCAGCCACGGCGCTCGATCCCGCCGACACCTCCGCCGAGGGCTTCCTCGAGATCGGCCTGGCGACCAACTGGGACCAATTCCTCGCGGCGGCACGCAAGATCGTCGGCCCGATGCAGAACATGGTGTTCGCCGATATCGAGGGCAACATCGGCTTCGTCTCGCCGGCGCGCGTGCCGATCCGCCGCCGGGGCGACGGCAGCCTGCCGGTCCCGGGCTGGACCGGCGAGTACGACTGGGCGGGCTTCGTGCCCTTCGAGGAGCTGCCGCGCGCTTTCAATCCGCCCAGCGGCGTGATCGTCAACGCCAATGCGCGAGTCACCCCCCCCGCCTACCGCCACTTCATCACCAAGGATTGGGTCGAGCCCTATCGCCAGCGCCGCGCCGCGGCGATGCTCGCGGCCACCCAGCGCCACGGCGTCGGCAGCATGATCGCGATGCAGGAGGACAACGTCTCGCCCGACACCGCCGACACTTTGCCCCTGATGCTGGCGGTCGAGCCGCGCGGCTTCCGCCAGGCCGCGGCCATCGACATGCTGCGCACCTGGAACCGGCGCATGCTCGCGGACCGGCCCGAGCCGCTGATCTATAGCGCCTGGCTGCGCGAACTGCACCGCGCACTCTACGCCGATGAGCTTGGCGAGGACCTCTACCGCGAGGTCTCCGGTCAGAGCGTCGCCTTCCTGGTCAAGGCGCTGCGCGAGAGCAGCGCCTGGTGCGACGACACGCGCACGCGTGAGGTCGAGACCTGCGCCGATATCATCGCGCGATCGCTGGACACGGCGCTGGAGCAGCTCGTGACGCGCTACGGCGCCAACATGGAACGCTGGCGTTGGGGAGACGCCCATCCGGCGGTGCACCGCCACGCCCTGCTCGACGCGCTGCCGCTGGTGCGCAACGCCGCCTCGGTGCGCTTTCCCGCAGACGGTGGACCGCACACGCTGAACCGCGCCGCCTACAGCGCGCGCGATCCCTTCGGCGCGGTGCACGGCGCGACCCTGCGCGCGATCTACGATTTCGAGGACCTCGACAACAGCCGCTTCGCCATCCCGCTGGGGCAGTCCGGCAACGTGCTCTCGCCGTGGTATCGCAACTTCGTCGATGGCTGGCGCCGTTTCGACTACGTGCGAGTCGCCGGATTCAGGTTCGCCGTGATCCACCAGGGCATCGGCACGATCAATCTCGCGCCGCCGGCGAAGTAGCGCTTGCGTTCGACCTCACCCTGAGGAGCGCCGAAGGCGCGTCTCGCAGGCTGGACAACGCACAAGGTGTCTGTCGCCCATGCTTCAGGACGGCCGCTACGCGGCCTCCTCAGCGTGTGCTCGGGTGTCATCGGGAATCAGCCAACCTTTGTAGGCGACCAGCCGGCCGAGCAGCGGCACGGCGATGGCGACATCGAAGGTGAAGCGGCCCTGCCCGTCGAGGCGTTCGCGCGCGCGAATACGTGGCCACAGCGGGCGTGGCAGGCGGATGCCCAGAACATAGGCTGCCGCGATCTCCTGCGACAGGCCCTTGTCGTCCAACGTGTTGCGCAGGGCGAATGACAGCGCACCGAAACGCTCGATCACGGTGCCCGTGTCGAGCCCCTCGCCGGCGTACTGCAGCGAGACGAACGGCCGTCGCGCGAACGATCGTCGCCAGCGCTCGACGCCATCGCGTACCTCGAACGCGACGGTGACGTCGACTTCCCGCGCCGCGCGCGGCATGCCTATGATGCGGGCCGCGATGAACGCCAGCGGATTCGACGCGCCGGTGATGTCGGCGCGACCGGACCAGCACGCACGCGACACGTTGTCGTGCAGGGCGCGGATCGGCGCGGGCAAGCCGGTGATCGCATCCGTCCCGCAAACGGTCTCGTAGACCGGACCGATCTCGTCCGCCGATGTACGGATCGCCAGCCCGTCGGCGACCGCGAGAATGTCGCCAAGTGTCAGCAGCCCGACACAGGGTCGCGCACCACGCGCGGCGATGGCGCCGCGCGCCAGACCTCTGGCCAGCGCGACCGCCGCCAGGGCCGGCACCCATGGTCCGTCGCCCGCCTCGGCGATCAGGCGCCAGCGCCGCGTCACGGCGCGACCGTCGGCCAGGCGGCCGGCGACATCGACCGCCATGCCGCCGCGATCGGTGCCCAGCGCACGCACGCGGTCGGCGAGCCAGGCGATCAAGCCCGCCGCCGGCGCCAGCGAGCGCGGCCACCCCCAGCGCACCGGCCACGACAGCAGCCACAGGCCGAGATGCAGCAGCGGCAACTCCAGTCCGGCGTGAAACAGTACCCGCTCGCGGACCTGGTACCGCCCGGGGAAGAGTTCGAGGTCGGGCACATCGCAGGCCGAGAACCAGCGACGGCCGAGAGTCGGCAAGCGCCGGCGATGCAGATCGTGCCAACCCACGACCTCCTCCCATCGACCGGCGCGCCACCAACGCAGCGTGTGGCCGACATAGCTCAGGATCGCGGCGACCGTGGCGCGGCCGCGCGGCGCGCGGTTGCCCGGGGTGATGGCGATGTCGATCGCTTCGATCCCGGCGAAGCCGTCACGCAAGCGATCGACGACGGCCGCGGACAAAGCGGGCACCGAGCTGGCGCCGCTGGCTACCAGCACATTGGCGGCGCGCGCCTTGTCGTCGAGCGCGCCGACACCGGCGACGAAGCCACGCGCATCGGCTAGGTCGACGTAATGCGCACCCATCGCGATGCAGGCGTCGGCGACGGCGTAACTGTGGCCCTGGAATGGCCCGGCGGTATGGATGACGAGGTCAGGCGTGGTTGCGGCGAGCGCCGCGCGCCAATCGCCGGCGAGATCGAAGGCGGCGATCGCGACTCCGAGTTCCCGGCGCAGCCGTTCCAGCTTCGCACGGTCGCGGGCGACGGCGGTGATCTCGATCGCGGGATCGCGCGCCAGCAGCCGGCAGATGCGCGCGCCGAACAGGCCGGTCGCGCCCAGCACCGTGACCTTCATTCAACGAACCGGCGCCGGATGTCGGGTGTCGACACCAGGCAGGACTCGCGCTTGCCGAACAGGCGATAGCGGTTGTCGGCGACGAGGTTGTAGACGCGGTCGGTCAACGCCAAGGGCAGGACGCGCAGGGCCGCAAGCCATGGCCAGGGCCGGGGCAGATGGCGCAGGATCGCGAAGAACGCCCCTGATTTGAACCAGGCGCGGCCGTCCTCGATGAGGATGCTGCTCTCGAGATCGCTGGTCGAGAGGCCCAACCGCGACAGCAGCGACTGGCCCAGCGGCGTCTGCGCGGCGACGAACCGGAAGCGAGCCCCGGGATCGCGCTCGATGATGAAGGCGACGAAACCCGAGCACATCACGCAGACACCGTCGAAGAGGATCAGCGGGCCTTCGACCGCTGGCGGCGGCAGGATGGTCCCGTTCGGCGGCACGCGCCGTCGCGACGACATGGAGCGCCTCCTGTTCTTGCCGCGACTTTGCGTGCGAATACCGGTCATTGCCATTGACAGGACGCCGCATGTCGGAGTCATGCCGCGGACGAAGCGCTAGCCGTAACGCGATTGATATGCCTAAACTTCATCGTCGCCCACCACGTTTCGGCGTATCAGATGTTCATCCGGCAAGCACAGGCCCCGTTGCGGTTCTTCCGAACCACGCCGGCTTTGCGCTGTCCGTATCTCACCCACAAGTTCGAGACCAAGCTGGTCACCGAGCTGGCCGGTCCCGACGTGCTCGATCTGCACGACCGCCTCACCGATTCCGGGTTCCGCCGCTCGCACCACTTTGTCTACAAGCCGCTCTGTGACGGTTGCCGCGCCTGCGTGCCAGTGCGGGTGCCGGCCGTCGAGTTCGCACCCAGCCGCTCGCAGAAGCGCATCTGGCGCGCCAACGAGGGCGTGCACGCCGCCGTGGTGCCGGCGATGGCGACCAGCGAGCAGTTCGCGCTGTTCTCGCGCTATGTCGCGGCCCGCCACGGCGACGGCGACATGGCCGACATGGATTTCGACGACTATCGCGCGATGACCGAGGAGAGCCCGGTCGATACGCATCTGGTCGAGTTCCGCGACGGCGGTCCGGCGGGCAAGCTGGTCGGCACCTGCCTGATCGACGCGCTGGGTTCGGGCCTGTCGGCGGTCTACAGCTTCTTCGACACGCGCCAGCCGCGCCGCGCGCTGGGCGTATACATGGTGATGTGGCTGATCGCCGAGGCGACGCGGCGGCGCCTGCCCTTTGTCTATCTCGGATACTGGATCAACGATTCGCAGAAGATGGCCTACAAGGCGCGTTACCGCCCGATCGAAGCGCTGGGCGCGATGGGCTGGGAGCGGCTGGGGTGATATTGAGACCGCCGGCGATCCCAGGGCAACGCCTTACAGGTAGCGAGACGCGGCGAGCAAGCTCAACGCCACGCTGCCCAGCGCGATGCGGTACCAGGCGAAGACGCCGAATCCGTAGCGGCTGACGAAGCCGATCAGCGCGCGCACGACCAGCATCGCGGTGATAAAGGCGAGCACGAAGCCGATGGCGATCAACACGATGCCGCCGACATCGGCGCTCAACGAGGCACGGTTCTTGAAGGTGTCGTAGACGGCGGCGCCCAGCATGGTGGGCATGGCGAGGAAGAAGGAGAATTCCGCCGCCGTCGCGCGATCGGCGCCGAAGACCCGCGCGCTCATGATGGTGGCGGCGGCGCGCGAGGTGCCCGGAACCATGGCCAGGCACTGGCAGATGCCGATCTTCAGCGCCAGCTTCCAGTCCATATCGTCGACGCGCTTCACCGATGGTCTGGGCGCGAAGCGTTCGATCAGCAGGATGGCGATGCCGCCGACGATCAGCGCCACCGACACGACCCAGGCGTTGAGCAGGACTTCCTTGATCTGCTTGTGGAACAGAACGCCGATCACGACGGCGGGCACGAAGGCGATGACGATGTTGGCGGCGAAGCGCCGCGCCACCGGATCGCGGCGGATGCCCACCACCGTATGCCAGATCTTCACGCGATAGAGCCAGCACACCGCAAGGATGGCGCCGAGCTGGATGACGATCTCGAAGACCTTGCCCTTGGGGCCTTCGAAGCCGATCAGCTCTTCCATCAGGATGATATGGCCGGTCGAGGAGATCGGCAGGAACTCGGTCAGGCCCTCGAGGATCCCGAGTAGCGCGGCCTTGAGGAGGGTCAGGATATCCATGCCGCCTCCGTCGCCCCTAGAATTTCCTGAGTTGCGGCGACTTCGGCGGCGGCAGGCGACCGGCCTGGGCGCGTTCACCGACCCATTCCTTGAGCTCGGCCGCCGTGATCGTGCGGTGCTGCCAGGCCAAGCCATCGGCCAGCTTGAAGGCCTTGGCGTCGGACAGCCCGCCGTCCTTGTGCTTCTGCAGCATGACGCCGCGACCGCGCGTCATCTCCGGCACCTGCTCGATCGGGAACAGCAGCAGCTTGCGATTGTCGCCGATGACCGCGACATGGTCGGCGTCCTGTGGCACGACGGCGCAAACCGCCGCCTCCTCGCCCTCCGAGAGGTTCAGCACCTGCTTGCCGTTCTTGGTCTGCGCCACGACCTCGTCCTCGGGCACGATAAAGCCGCGCGCCTCGTGCGAGGCGACCAGGAAGCGCCGGCCGCCCTTGAGCACCAGCATCCCGACGATGTCCTGGTCGTTGGCGAGGTCGATCATCAGGCGCAGCGGCTCGCCATGGCCGCGCGCGCCGGGCAGCTTGTCGACGCCCACGGTGTAGAAGCGGCCATTGGTGCCGAACACCAGCAGCTTGTCGGTCGTCATCGCGTGCAGGGTGAACTTCTCGCGATCGCCTTCCTTGTATTTCAGTTCGGCGGCGGCCGTCGCCTCGAGATGGCCCTTGGCGGCGCGGATCCAGCCCTTCTCCGAGCAGACGACGGTGACCGGCTCCTTCTCGACGAAGGCCTCGATCGGCACGTCGATCGGCTCGGGCGCGTCGGCGACCTCGGTGCGCCGCCGGCCATGCTCGGTCTTGGCGCCGTACTTCTTGCGCAGCTCCTGGATCTCGCCGGCGACCGACTGCCACTGCTCCTTCTCGTCGGCGAGCAGCGCCTTCAGCCCCCTGCGCTCCTCGCTCAGCGCCTTGTTCTCTTTCTTGATCTCGATTTCCTCGAGACGGCGCAGGCTGCGCAGGCGCATGTTGAGGATCGCCTCGGCTTGCGCATCGCTGAGCTTGAAGCGGCGCATCAGCTCGACCTTGGGCTCGTCCTCGCGGCGGATGATCTCGATCACCGCGTCGATGTTGAGATAGGCGATGAGGTAGCCGCCGAGCACCTCCAGCCGCCGCTCGATCGCCGCCAGCCGGTGCTCCGAGCGCCGCCGCAGGACGACGCGGCGATGGTCGAGGAAAGCCTGCAGCGCCTCGCGCAGATCCATGACCTTGGGCGTCTGGTCGGCGTCGAGCACGTTGAGGTTCAGCGGGAAGCGGCTCTCCAGGTCGGTGAGCTTGAAGAGCTGCTCCATCAGCAGGTCGGCCGGCACGTTGCCGGTCTTGGGCTCGATCACCAGCCGAATGTCGTCAGCCGATTCGTCCCGTACGTCCTCGACCATCGGCAGCTTCTTGCCGTTGACCAGCTCGGCCAGCTTCTCGATCAGCCTGGCTTTCTGCACCTGGTACGGAATCTCGGTGATGACGATACGGTATTGGCCGCGCGGCAGCTGCTCCCTGGTCCAGCGCGCGCGGATGCGGAAGGAACCGCGGCCGGTCCGGTAGGCCTCGATCACCGAGTCGCGCGGCTCGACCAGGATGCCGCCGGTCGGAAAGTCCGGGCCCGGCACGTGCTGCACCAAGGTCTCGATTCGGGCGTTGGGTGTCTTGATCAGGTGCAGCAGCGCGTCACAGAGCTCGCCGACATTGTGCGGCGGGATCGATGTCGCCATGCCCACGGCGATGCCCGCCGCGCCGTTGGCCAGGAGATTCGGGAACGCCGCCGGCAGCACGACAGGCTCGGTCTCGGAGCCGTCGAAATTGGCGCGGAAATCGACCGCGTCCTCGTCGATGCCCGCCAGCAGCGCTTCGGCGACCTCGGTCAGCCGCGCCTCGGTGTAGCGCATGGCCGCGGCGTTATCGCCGTCGATGTTGCCGAAATTGCCCTGGCCGTCGACCAGCGGATAGCGGATGGCGAAATCCTGCGCCAGCCGCACCAGCGCGTCGTAGATCGACTGATCGCCGTGCGGATGCAGCTTGCCGATGACGTCGCCGACGACGCGCGCGCTTTTCTTGTATGGCCCGTTGGCGTCGAGCCTGAGCTGCTGCATGGCGTAGAGCAGCCGGCGATGCACGGGCTTCAGCCCGTCGCGCACGTCGGGCAGCGAGCGCGCCATGATGGTGCTAAGCGCATAGGAAAGGTAGCGCTCGGAGAGCGCCTCGCCCAACGCCACAGGCCGGACCGGGGGTGGCGGCGGCGCGGCCGTTACCGTCTTTTTCGCCATGCTCTAGAGGGGCCGGTGACCGCTGAAGACGGCCGCCGTTTCGTTGTTGTGCTGGATGTTGCCCGACTGAATAGGTCCACGCGGCAGCCGAGGCAAGGGGCATATTTCAGCCCGGCGCCTGCCGCCGCAGCAGATCGAGGAAGCGCTCGCGGGCCGGTGGCAATGGACGATTATGCGGCCAGAAGACGTGGCGCTCGATGAAATAGCCGGTGAGTTCCAGGCCGAGCAGCACGTCCTCGATGCCCGCCGCGCCGCCCACGACCAGGAAGGGCGGCAGCTTCAGCAGCCGGTCGGCATAGGGTGCCCCGGCCTCCGCGCTCACCGCGCGCGCAGTCTTGGGCGAGACGTAGATCAGACCCTCGGTCACGCCCGTCGCGGCGCATTTCTCCAGGTCGAGGCCGAAGCCCAGCTCCTGCAGCAGGCCGAGTTCAAGCCGCACCAAGATGCTGGGCCAGCCCTCGTGGCCGATCGCGGTCATGAGCGCGACGAAACCGTCGTAGATCGCCGGGTGCGGCTCGCGCTCCGGCAGCGCGCCATCGATCAGCGCGCAGGCGGCGCTCAGGCCGCCAAGCTCCAGCGGATCGTCGAGCGCGCGCGCGGCGTGCGCTGCCAGCACCTCGCCCTTGAACGTGCCGAGATGCTCGACCAGTCGCGCGCGCCACTCCACGCGCACGAGGTTGCCCGGCTGCCAGGTCGGGCGCTGCCGCGACGACATTCCGCCATGGACGAGTCCCGCGTGCCGGCCGCGCTCGCGCGTTAGCAGGGTCGCGACGATGGCGTTCTCGCCATGCTCGCGCGTGTGCAGGACGAAGCCGTCGTCGATCCAGTCCATGTTACAGCCACGCCGTCAGGATGGCCGGACGACTACGCATCGTACTCCAACCCCCACGCCGCATAGCGCGAGCGGTCGTCGGCCCAGTTGGCGCTGACCTTGACGTGCAGGAACAGGTGCACGGGATGGCCGACCACCTCGGACAGCTCGCGCCGCGCGCGCGCTCCGATCGACTTGATCTTGGCGCCGCCCTTGCCCAGCACGATCGAGCGCTGGTTCTCGCGCGCGACATGGATGGTGCATTCGACGCGCGCGCTGCCGTCCTTCTTCTGCTGCCAGCCCTCGGTCTCGACCGCGATCTCGTAGGGCAGCTCCTCGTGCAATTGCTCGAAGACCTGCTCGCGCACGATCTCCGACGCGAGCTGGCGCATCGGCATGTCTGTGGTCTGGTCCTCGGGGAAAAGGAACGGGCCGGCCATAGCCTGCGTCGCGACATGGTCGAGCAGATCGCCGACGCCCTCGCCCTTGATCGCCGAGACCAGGAAGGTGCGCTCGAAGGGCAGCGCCTGGTTGGCCTCGGACACCAGCGCCAGCAGCTTCTCGCGCGCCAGCAGGTCGATCTTGTTGACGACCAGGATCTTCGGGTCGGGCCGGCTCGCCAGACGTTCGAGGATGGCGCGCACATCGTCGCTCAGGCCTTTGGCGGCGTCGATCACCAGCAGGATGCGATCGCCCTCCTCCGCGCCCTTCCACGCCGCGGCGACCATGGCGCGCTCGAGCCGGCGCCTCTGGGTACGGAAGATGCCGGGCGTATCGAGAAACAGGATCTGCGCGCGCTCGCCACCCTCCAGGTCGCGCATGGCGATACCCATGATGCGCGTACGTGTGGTCTGCACCTTCCGCGAGACGATCGAGACCTTGGCGCCGACCAGCGCGTTGACCAGAGTCGACTTGCCGGCGTTGGGCGCGCCGACCACGGCGACCACGCCGACACGAGTGCCATTCACCGCAAGGCCTCCAGCAGGCTTTGGGCGGCGACGCGCTCGGCCTCGCGCTTGTTGCCGCCGGCGCCGCGCACGGCCGTATGGCCCCTGACCTCGACCTCGATGACGAATTTCGGCGCATGCGCCGGGCCTTCGCGGCCGACCTCGCGATAGGCCGGCAGCGGCAGGCCGCGGCCTTGCGCCCATTCCTGCAGCTCGGTCTTGGGATCGCGTGGCGGCTTGGGCGTCACGGCGATCAGCGGCTGCCACAGCCGCTCGATGAAGCCGCGCGCCGCCTCGAGGCCGCCATCGAGATAGAGCGCACCGATCACCGCCTCACAGGCGTCGGCGAGGATCGCCGACTTGTCTCGCCCGCCTGTCGCGTCCTCGGATTCGCCCAGGATCAGGTCGGCGCCCAGCTCGATCTCACGCGCCACCGTCGCAAGCGCGCCGGCGCGCACCAGGGCGGCGTGGCGGCGCGCCAGCTCGCCCTCGCTCTCGGTCGGGAACTGCGCCAGCAGCATGTCGGCCACGACCAGTGACAGCACGCGATCGCCGAGAAACTCCAGCCGTTCGTTGCCGTAGCGAAAGGCCGCGTCGACGCGCTGGCGCTCGGCGGCACTGCGATGGGTCAGTGCCTCGTCGAGCACCTCGGGCTTCTTGAAGCTGTAGCCCAGCCGGCCGGCCAGTCGCGCATGCGCATCGGCCGATCGGCGCGCGGTCTTGCGGCGATCGGCTGCCACGCGGGCCTCAGCGTATCGCTTGGCCGATGCGCGACCAGCGGATGCGCCCCTCGAATGGCGCGACGGCGAAATTGCCAATGCCATCGAGGATGCGCCCGATCGCCCCAAGCGACACGCCGCTCAACAGGCGCTCGGTAAAGCCGGGCTCGTAGCCGGTCTCGATGTAGGAGAAGAACAGGAACTCGGCGCGGCCGACCAGGTTCTCCATCGGCACGTACCAGCCCTGCACTCGGGTCTCGACCTGGCGCATGCGTCCGTCAGGCATGCGCTCCATCGAGGTCAGAAAGCTACGGCTGTCGGAGGAGTTGTCGCGGTTGTCACCCATGACGAAGACGTGGCCCGCGGGCACCTTGAACACCTCGGTGTTGTCGAAGCGCTCGTTGTCGGACTCCTCGAGGATGCGATGGGTCGCGCCGCCGGGCAGCGTCTCACGATAGAGCGTGCTGCGCGTGGTGCCGCCGCCGCTGCCCTGCACCGTGTCGTCGATGCGCACGCGCTCGGCCGGCTTGTCGTTGATGTGCAGGACGCCGCCTTTGACCTGCACCGTGTCGCCCGGCAGGCCGACGATGCGCTTGATGTAGTCGGTGCGATTGACGCCCTCGCCCTGGTCGCCCGGATACTTGAAGACCGCGACATCGCCGCGCTGGGGCGCGCTCTCCAGGACGCGGCCCGAGAACGGCGCCAGCGACAGCGGGAAGGAGTGCCTGGAGTAGCCGTAGGAATATTTCGAGACGAACAGGTAGTCGCCGACCAGCAGGGTCGGGATCATCGAGCCGCTGGGGATGTTGAACGGCTCGAAGGCGAAGGTGCGCACCACCAGCGCGATCAGCACGGCATAGACGACGGTCCGGATGGTCTCGCCCCAGCCGCCCTCGTCCTTGCTGCCCCGGTTCCTGCTCGCCATTACGCCGTCCACCATAGCCTGCGCCGGGCCGGACGGGGTCAACCGGCCGACGGAGCGCGGATATAACAGGGATCGACAGACGAGTCCTGCTGATTTCCCTGACATTTCCGGGGATTTCCGCCTGCGTCAGACGAACGCAGGTTCCGCAATACCCTCTCCTCCGGGCAAGCGGTCAGGTTGGCAGCGCCTCGATGACCACGAAGGCCTGGGCCAACGGCCCGTCATCGGTGATCGTCACGTGGACCTCCGCCCGCATGCCCGGCGGCGTGATTTCCTGGAGCCGGACCAGCGCACCGCCGGTCATGACCACGGTCGGCTTGCCGCCACGCTGGTTGACCACGCCCATGTCGCGCCAGAAGACGCCCCGGCGGAAGCCCGTGCCCAGCGCCTTGGAGCAGGCCTCCTTGACGGCGAAGCGTTTGGCATAGCTCGCCGCCCGCATCGCGCGGCCGTCCGACTTCGCGCGCTCGATATCGGTGAACACCCGATGCGTGAAGCGATCGCCGAAGCGCTCAAGGCTCTTCTCGATGCGGCGGATGTCAATCAGATCGCTGCCGATGCCGATGATCATGGCCCGCCCATAGCGCGAAGCTCAGGCTTTCGCCACCCCGCGTGCGACGTCCATGATCCGGCGCATCTCCCGGATCGCCGGGACGAAGCCGACGAAGATCGCCTCGCCGACCAGGAAATGGCCGATGTTCAGCTCTCGCACATTGGGAATGGCCGCGATCGGCGCGACGTTCTCGTAGTTCAGCCCGTGGCCGGCATGGCACTCCAGCCCCAGCGACTCGCACAACGCCGCCGCCTTCTGGATGCGCGCCAGCTCGGCCGCGCGCTCGGCGCCCTCGACCTCGCAGTAGTGCCCGGTGTGCAGCTCGACCACCGGCGCGCCCAGCGAGACCGCCGCCTCGAGCTGTCGGGGATCGGCCGCGATGAACAGCGATACGCGAATGCCGGCGTCGCGCAGGCGCGCCACCATCGGCTTGAGGTGATTGTGCTGGCCCACCGCGTCGAGACCACCCTCGGTCGTTCGTTCTTCGCGCTTCTCCGGCACGATGCAGGCGGCGTGCGGTCGGTGCTTCAGCGCAATCGCCACCATCTCCTCGGTCGCAGCCATCTCGAAATTCAGCGGCAGCGCGACTTCGCTCACCAGCCGGCCGATATCGCCATCGATGATGTGCCGCCGATCCTCGCGCAGATGCGCCGTGATGCCGTCCGCCCCCGCCTGCTTCGCCAGCAACGCCGCACGCACGGGGTCGGGATTGTCGCCGCCGCGCGCATTGCGCACGGTGGCGACGTGATCGACATTGATCCCGAGGCGCTGATGGACGGGGGTCATGGAGGGTCCGGCAGGTTGATGGCCGAGGCGATGCTACGGATGCAATAGTTCAGCGTCCGCCGACACATTGTCCGCATTGTTGAATGTGTTCGGGCCGCGCCTCTAGAGCGGCGCGGCCCGAACGCCTCGTCACATCCTCGCCCGCTCCACCGCGTTGATCACCGGCGTCGCCCGCAGCGCCGCCGTGATCTCCGCCAGGTGCCGCACGTCGTTGACCTCGATGTCGACAATCATGTCGAAGAAGTCGGGCGAGCGGTTGACGATCTTCAGGTTGTTGATGTTGCCGTCGTTCTTGGCGATCACCGTGGTCATGCTCGACAAGGTGCCGGGCTGGTTGGCGACGGTGATCTTCAGGCGGCCGACATACTTGCCGACATTCTCGCCGCCGGACTGCCAGCCGACATCAATCCAGCGCTCCGGCGTGTCGGCGAAGCTCTCCAACGTCTCGCAATCGATCGTGTGGATCGTCACGCCCTTGCCGGTGGTGATGATGCCGACGATGCGATCGCCCGGCAGCGGGTGGCAGCAGCGCGCGAAATGCACCGCCATGCCGGGGATCAGGCCGCGGATCGCAATGGCCGTGCTCTTGCCGTCGGCGGCGCCGTCACCGGCGTCGCGCAGCTTCGCGCGCGCGCGTGCCAGCGGCACCACATCGGCGCCCTTGGCGCCACGCGTACGCTGGGTCTTCAGCCCAGGATAGACCGCCATCACCACGTCGCGCGCCGCGACCAGTCCGGCGCCGACCGCGGCGTGCAAATCATCGACGGTGGCCTGCTTGAAGTTCGCCAGCACGCCCTGCAGGCCCTTCTCGGTCTGCGCCTCGCCGCTATCGGTGAACGCGCGCGACAGCATCGACTTGCCGAGGCTGAGATACTGCTCGCGCTGTCGAGTACGCACGAAACGGCGGATCGCCGCCTTGGCCTTGCCGGTGACGACGAAGCGCTCCCATTCAGGTGACGGTGTCTGCGCTTTCGAGGTTGCGATTTCGACCTGGTCGCCGTTGCGCAGCTCGTGGCGTAGCGGAACGATGCGGCCGTTGACCTTGGCGCCGACGCAGGTGTCGCCGATCTGCGAGTGCACGGCGTAGGCGAAGTCGATCGGGGTGGAGCCACGCGGCAGGGTGATCAGCTCGCCCTTGGGGGTGAAGCAGAACACCTGATCCTGGAACATCTCCAGCTTGGTGTGCTCGAGGAACTCCTCCGGGCCCGAGGCCTTGTCGAGGATCTCCAGCAGCTCGCGCAGCCAGCGGTACTGGCGGCCCTCGGTGTGGCTGTCGCCGTCCTTGTAGATCCAGTGCGCGGCCACGCCGTGTTCGGCCTGGTCGTGCATCTCGCGGGTGCGGATCTGGATCTCGATGCGGTGGTTCAGCGGCCCCAGCACGCCAGTGTGCAGCGAGCGATAGCCGTTGGGCTTGGGCAGCGAGAGATAGTCCTTGAAGCGGTCGGGCACGACGCGATAGCGGCCATGGATCGCGCCCAGCGCCTGGTAGCACTCGGGCAGCGTATCGACGATGACGCGGAAGGCCATGATGTCGGAAAGCTGCTCGAACGAGACGTTCTTGCGCTGCATCTTGCGCCAGATCGAATGCGGCGACTTCTCGCGGCCGTTGACCTCGGCGCGCAGCCCCTGCTCCTTCAGGCTCGCCGTGAGCTCGGCGGTGATGCGCGGCACGGCGCTGCGGCCCTTCTCGCGCAGGAACTCCAGCCGCGCGACCACCGACTGGCGGCCCTCGGGATTAAGCTCGGCGAAGGCGAGGTCCTCGAGCTGGTCCTTCAGCCGCTCCATGCCGATACGCGAGGCCAGCGGCGCGTAGATGTCCATGGTCTCGCGCGCGATGCGGCGGCGGCGCTCCGGGTCCTTGATGAAGTGCAAGGTCTTCATGTTGTGCAGCCGGTCGGCCAGCTTGACCAGCAGCACGCGGATGTCGTCGGACATCGCCAGCACCAACTTGCGGAAATTCTCCGCCTGCTTGGTGCGGTCCGATTGCAGCTCCAGGCGCGACAGCTTGGTCACACCATCGACCAGCTTGGAGATCTTGGGCCCGAAGAGCCGCTCGATCTCCTCCAGAGTGGCGTCGGTGTCCTCGACCGTGTCGTGCAGCAGCGCCGTGACGATCGAGGCGCTGTCTAGCCGCATGTCGGTGAGGATGCCGGCGACCTCCAGGGGATGCGAGAAATAGGGATCGCCGGAGGCGCGCTTCTGCGCGCCGTGCTTGCGCAGGCCGTAGACATAGGCGCGGTTCAGCAGATCCTCGTCGGCGGCGGGATCGTAGGCCTTGACGCGCTCTACCAGTTCAAACTGGCGAATCATGCGTCGACTATAATCGCTGCGCCACCGGATCGCACGCGTGCCGGTCGGCTCCTGCATTGAGCCGGCGGAACGCCGGTGGTCCCCGGAAAAGCAAAAGCGCCGATCGACGGGGTCGACCGGCGCTTGTGCGAGCGAAAGACCGTGACCGCCTTACGGCTGATCGGTGTCGTCGTACTCGTCCGCGCCCGGCAGGGCACGCGGCTGGGACGCCTCGGCGCCCTGCTGCGCCAGGGTTGCGGCCAGCTCCTGCTCGAGCTCAAGCATCTCGCCGCCCTCCTCCGGACGGTCGATATCGGAGTGCTTCTGCAGGCCCTTGACGATCGACTCGCGCAAAACGTCGAGCTGCATCTTGGACTCGGCGATCTCGCGCAGCGCCACCACGGGGTTCTTGTCGCGGTCGCGATCGAGCATCAGCGGCGCGCCGGCAGAGATGTCGCGCGCCCGCTGGGCGGCCAGCATGACGAGATCGAAACGGTTGGGCACCTGGACGATGCAGTCTTCGACGGTGACGCGCGCCACTGATGGCCTCCATCACGGGAAACGGGGGAGCGCGGTGATACCGGCGCCGGCCCCGGATGGCAAGGATTCTCGGGGGCTCAGGGCAGTCGCTCGGCGATCTGGCCCGGCGGCAAGGCCGCGATCAGGGCGTCGATCGAGGCGCCGGTGCTCGGATGGCGCCAATCAGGCGCGACATCCCGCAGTGGCAGAAGGACAAACGCTCGATCTTTGAGTCTTACATGAGGAATTTCCGATATCCCTATATCTTTCAGATTGTTATGGAATGAATCGTAATCGAGCAAATCGAGATCGATGATGCGTGGCCCGTCGCGTGCGGAGCGCTCGCGGCCGAACAGGTCCTCGACGCCGTGTAGTGTGGCCAGCAGGGCGTCGGGCCCGAGCCCAGTGGCGACCTGGGCCACGGCGTTGACATACCAAGGCTGGTCCGACACCGGCACCGGCTCCGAGCGATACCAGGGCGAGCGCCGCACGGTCCGCACACCGCGGTCGTTCAGGACAGCGAGGGCGTGCGCCAAGGTCCGGATCGGTGGACCGAATTCTGGGTGCGGCAGGTTCGCGCCGAGACCGATGTAGATGCTCACTGATCAATTCCCAAGCGCCGTCAGATATTTATATACAGGAACTGCGAAAATCGGCGAAGCCGTTGACGAATCATCTATATCTTGCCGCTCATGATTGACTCACGTACACTCTGTGGTAGTTTGTGTGCGTTTCCTATTATCGGCGTCACGGACCCCACCGTGTCAGCCCACCAAGAATTACCGCCCCTCAGGACTCATAAGGATTGTCGTGATGAAAAATCATTTCTACCCCGAAGAGCGTCTCGCCCTTTTCATCGACGGTGCCAATCTCTACTCTGCCGCCCGCGCCCTGGGGTTCGATATCGATTACCGCAAGCTGCTGAAGGTCTTCCGCGACCGCGGCCGGCTGGTGCGCGCCTACTACTACACGGCGCTGGTCGAGGATCAGGAGTATTCGCCCATCCGCCCGCTGGTCGATTGGCTCGACTACAACGGCTACACGATGGTGACCAAGCCGACCAAGGAATTCACCGACGCCATGGGTCGGCGCAAGATCAAGGGCAACATGGACATCGAGCTGGCCATCGATGTCCTGGAGATGGCCGAGCATCTCGACCATGTCGTGGTGTTCTCCGGCGACGGCGACTTCCGCCGCCTGGTCGAGGCCGTGCAGCGCCGCGGCCTGCGCGTGTCGGTCGTCAGCACGATCAAGTCGGCGCCGCCGATGGTCGCCGACGAGCTGCGCCGGCAGGCCGACGAGTTCATTGAGCTGGCCGAGCTGGCGCCGCTGATCGCGCGCTCCGCGGCCGACCGGCCGGTGCGCCAGAGCGGCCCGATCCAGCGGCCCGAAATCGACGCCGACGACGAGCAGATGGTGCGCTCGGCCTGAGCCGATCCCGACGCGATCCCAGAAGGGGGCTGCGGCCCCCTTCTCTTTTGCCTAATGTCCGCGCCGTGCCAGACCAAGCCGCTTTCGTCCCACCGTCGCGCGACTGCCCGCTTTGCCCGAGGCTGGTGGACTTCCGCCGCCTGCATCGCGCCCAGCACGCCGACTGGCACAACGCCCCGGTACCGTCTTTCGGACCGATCACCGCGCGGCTGCTGATCGTCGGCCTGGCGCCGGGTTTGCGCGGCGCCAATCGCACCGGCCGCCCGTTCACCGGTGACTATGCCGGCGACCTGCTCTACTCGACTCTGCTGAAGTTCGGCTTGGCCCACGGCACCTTCCGCGCCGATCCGAACGACGGGCTGGAGTTGCTGGATTGCCGCATCGCCAACGCCGTGCGTTGCGTGCCGCCGGAGAACAAGCCTCTGCCCCAGGAGTTCGGCCATTGCCGGCCGTTCCTCGTCAGCGAGATCGCCACGATGCCCAAGCTCGAGGTGCTGCTGGCGCTGGGCAAGGGCGCACACGACCAGGCGCTGCGCGCCTTGAATGTGCGGCCAGCCGGCAAGTTCCCCTTCGTCCACAACCGCATGCACGAGTTGCCCAACGGTCTGGCGCTGGCCGACAGCTACCATTGCTCGCGCTACAACACGAACACCGGGCGGCTGACCGAGGCCATGTTCCACGATGTCTTCCGGTCCATCGCCGGCCGTCTGGCCGGCTGACGACGCGAGCGCGCCAGCGTATGCTACGATCCCAGATGTCCGCCAAAGACCCCCTGCTGGAAGCGGCCCTGTCGCATCATCGCCAGCCACACCGCGCCTATCACGACGAGCGCCACGTGCTCGAGCTGCTGGCGCTCGCCGCCGAGCACACGCCGGACCTGACCGCGACCGAGCGGCTGGCGATCCTGTTCCACGACGCCGTCTATGTGCCGGGCGCGCCCAAGGGCATGAACGAGACGCTGTCGGCGATGCTGATGCGCGCCACAGTGGCCAGCCTGCTGCGCACGGGCGATATGACCGCACTGCCGGACGGGATGGTCGACGACGCGGCGGTGATCATCGAGGCCACCACGCATATCGACCCGCCCGCGCCCGCGGCTGAGCGCGTCTGCGATCTCGACCTGTGGCGACTGGCGGCGCCGTGGCAGGAGTTCCAGCGGCACAGCGCCGACATCGACCGCGAGTACCGCCACCTCTACCCGCCGGGCGACGCCTGCATGCTGGCGCGCAAGGAGTTCTATCGCTCGATGCTGACGCGCGCGCATGTCTTCCACACGCCGTATTTCCGCCAGCGCTTCGAGCCGATCGCCCGCGCCAATTTCCAGCGCGCGCTCCAGGAGTAGCCTTCCGAGGACCGATGGCGGCCCGATCAGGCCAGCGCCTTCTCGACCGCGCCCGTCACGTCCTTCGACATCGGCCCGACGCGGCTCGACCAGGCCTCGAGCAACCGACCGTCGCGGCCGATCAGGTACTTGTGGAAGTTCCAGCGCGGTGCGGCGCCCTCGCCCAGCTCGGCCGCGATCCAGCGATAGAGTGGATGCGCCGACGCGCCGATCACCTTCTGCTTCGCCGTCATCGCGAAGGTCACGCCGAAGCGCGTTTCACAGAAGGTGCGGATCTGCTGCTCCGTGCCCGGTTCCTGCGCGCCGAAATCGTTCGATGGCACGCCAAGGACGACCAGGCCTTTGGGGCCATAGGTCTCGTGCAGCTTCTGCAGGTCGGCATACTGCGGCGTGAACCCGCAGGCCGAGGCGACGTTGACCAGCAGCACCGGCTTGCCGGCGAAACGGCTCATCGGCAGGTCCGCGCCGTTGATGTCGGAAAAGCTGAAATCGGTCGCCGGCATCGTTCTCGCTCCATCGGTTCGTCGAGGCGTTCTACGCCTCGGTATCGTAGCGCTCCTCGAGCCACGGATCGCCGTTGTTGTGATAGCCGCGCACTTCCCAGAAGCCCGGCTTGTCGTGCTCGCTGAACTCGATGCGTTTGATCCACTTCGCGCTCTTCCAGAAATAGAGCTTCGGGATCACCACGCGCACCGGCCCGCCATGCTCCTGGCTGATCGGCTCGCCATGCCATTTGATCGCCAGCAACGTGTCGTCATCGTCGAAGGCCTCGAGCGGCACGTTGGTCGTGTAGGTGTCGTATGAGTAGAAGATCACGTGCCGTGCCTGGGGCTTGGGCTTGACCACGTCGAGGATGTGGCGCGCGCTGACGCCTTCCCAGTCGTTGTCGTAGCGCGACCAGGCGGTGACGCAGTGGATGTCGCTGCGGTACTTCACCATCGGCTCGTCGGTGAACTCGCCCCATTTCCAGACCGTGGGATGCTCGACCAGCCCGTCGATGGTCAGGCGCCAGATGCTGGTCGGGATGTCGGGCTGGACGCCGAGGTCGAGCACCGGCCAGTTCTGAACCAGGCGCTGGCCCGGCGGTAAACGATTGGCGCGGCGCAGATCGGCCGAGCCGGTGAGCAGGCGGCCGTCTCTGGCCCACTTCTGCTTGCTGTCGATCAGCTTGTCCTTGATGCGGCCGAAGAAACCAACGCCCTCGTTATCGCTCGTCATGGCTGGTCTCCCGGTCAGATCGCCCTGCCCGCCTTCTCCCAATAGGGCTGGCGGAGCTTGCGCTTGAAGATCTTGCCGGAATCCTCGCGCGGCAGCTCGGGCGTGAACTCGACGACCTTGGGAATCTTGTACTTCGCCAGCCGTTCCGCCAGGTAGACGCGCACGTCGCCGGCGCTGATCGCGTTGCCGCCGATCGGCTGGATGTAGGCGCAGATCGCCTCGCCGAACTCCTCGTCGGGGATGCCGAACACGGCGCAGTCCCGCACGCCGGGCATCTGGATCAGCACCGACTCGATCTCGGCAGGGTAGATGTTCACGCCGCCTGAAATGATCATGTCGCGCTTGCGATCACACAGGAACAGATAGCCGTCGGCGTCCATGTAGCCGACATCGCCCACGGTCACGAGATCGCCCAGCGCCACGTCACGTCGCTTGGCGTCGTCGTTGTTGTAGGTGAAGTCGCTCAAGCCCGGCGCCCTGAGAAAGATCTCGCCGACATCGCCCTGCTTCACGTCGCGCCCCTGCTCGTCGACGATGCGCAGGACTCCGCCGGGCACGACGCGGCCCACCGTGCCGGGCTTCTTCAGCGCCTCCTCGGAGGTGTGCCAGACCACGACGCCAGTCTCGGTGGCGCCGTAGTACTCGTTGATCACTGGGCCCCACCACTCGATCATCGCCTTCTTCACGGCGGGCGCGCAGGGCGCCGCGCCATGGGTGAGGAAGCGGAGCGAGGAGACGTCGTACTTCCGTTTCACCTCGTCGGGAAGCCGCGTCAGACGCACGAACATGGTCGGCACGATGTGCATGTGGCTGACCTTGTGGCGCTGGATCAGGCGCAGCATGTCCTCGGCCTCGAAGCGCGGCTGCAAGACGATGGTGAGCCCCAGTCGCGCCGAGACCATGCCGTAGGCGGCGGGCGCGGAGTGGTACATCGGCCCGTTCATCAGCACGACGTTGTCGGGGCCGGCCTTCAGGCCCCAGACCTCCGCGATCTGGTCCATCATCGATTGCTGGACCTCGGGCGGCGTGGGCTGGCGGCGCACACCCTTGGGCTTACCGGTGGTGCCTGAGGTGTAGATCATGCTGCCGCGCGACGCTGGAGGCGGCGCGGTGTGCGGCGTTGCATCGCTCAGGAACGCATCCCAGGTCGCGACGCCGGAAGGCGCCTTCGCCTGATCCGCGCTCACGCCATAGGCCGTGGCGATGTCGGGAGGTGTATCGACCGCCAGCACCTTCACGCCCGATGGGATCGCGTCCTTCACCTTGGCCAGCAGGTCGGCGTGCGCCACCAGCGCCTTGGCGCCGCTGTCGCGCAGGATGTAGCCCGCCTCCTCGGCGGTGAAATGCCAATTCAGCGGCACGGCGTAGGCGCCCAGCAGCGAGGCCGCCATGTTGACTTCGAACAGCTCGAAGTCGTTGCGCAGCAGCAGCGCGATCGAGTCGTCCTCGCCCACGCCCAGCGCCTTGAGCGCGCCGGCGGCACGCGCCGCGCGCGCGGCCAACGCGACATGCGAACGCTCGCGTTCGCCCGAGATGATGCGGCTCACCGTTTCCTCCCACCGCTGGCGGCCTTTCGGGTGTCATCCTTGCCCGCTCGCGCGCCGCGCGCGATCAAACGCATGGTCTCGGCATGCAGGTCGCGGAAGCCCGCCTCGTCGGCCAGGAAACCGGCCAGCCGCAGCACGACCAGACCATGCACCGCCGCCCACATAGCATAGCCGACGACACGCGGATCGCCGTCGACCAGCCCGACCGCGGCCAGATCCTCGGCCTGACGCGTGATGAACACACGCGCGCGGGCCGCTTCGCGCGCCAGCTCAGGATGATCGGTATCCTCGGCGCGATGGACGTCGAACATGATGCGATAGGCCGCCGGGTTGGCGAGCGCGAAGTCGAGATAGGCCTGGCCCACGGCGCGCGCACGCGCCACCGGGTCGGGATGCAGTGTGGCCTCGGCCTCCAGCGCGTCGGCGAAACGACGGAAGGCATCGGCGCGCACCGCCGCCAGGATCTCGTCCTTGTCCTTGAAATAGCGATACGGCGTCTTGGGGCTGCAGCCGAGATCGTCGGCGAGCTGGCGCATGGTCACGCCATCATAGCCGTAGCGTGCGAAGCGCTCGGTCGCGACACGGCACAGCTCGGCGCGGAAATCCTGGATGTCTTCGGCGGACAGGATCTTGGGCACGGCTCTTTAATTCACACCGTGAACGGTCAGTCAACGGGATAGCCGGGATCGGCCGCCGCCATGCCGTCGAACGCGGCCAGCAGCTCGGCGCGCCAGCGGTGGATCGGATCGTCGGCCGCCAGCAGGCGGTGCGGCGATACGGTCTTGCCCCACATGAAGCCGCCGAACAGGCAGTAATCGGCATAGCCCGGTTTGTCGCCGCAGAGATAAGGCTGGCGCGCCAGCGTCTGTCGCGCCGGCTCCAGCACGCGGCGGAAGGCGGCGATCTTGGCTTCCGGCTCGGCGCGCATCGCCTCCAGGGTCATGCCGGCCTTCGTCTCGCGATCGGCGCGGAAATAGGCCTGGTCAGCCGCCGGGATGTGATCCCAGGTCGCCGGCCACAGCAGCAGGCGCAGCGCGCCCAAGGTTTCGACATCGGCCCAGCGATTGATGAACAGCGCCATCGCCCTGCCCTTGGCGCCACCGAACAGGGTCGGCCGATCCGGGTAGGTATCTTCGAGGTACTGCGCGATCGCCCAGCTGTCGTTGACCCAGCGCTCGCCATCGACCAGCACCGGCACCAGGCCCTGCCCGGAGAAGGCCAGTTTGTGCTTCTCGCCATAGCCGATCGGCACGCGCTCGACCGCCAGCCCCTTATGCGCCAGCGCCATGCGCGCACGCCAGACGAACGGGCTGGGCTCGCGGCCATCGGCGATGCGCAGGGTGTAGAGCTTGAGGGTCATCGGCGCGTTCCGTGGCTGTTGGCGGCGGCACTGTAGGTTGAAAATGAGATGGTTTGAGATGGTTCTGCAGCAAAGTCTGGCCGATTTAATTCCGATTTGCTTGCGTACGGAAATATAACTGCCTATATGAGCGTATGACTACCCCATCCTACACCGCCGTCTTGCACCTGCTGCACGCTCATGCCGGCATCGCCGATCGGTTCGGCCGTGGCCTGGGCTCGATCCATGGCCTGGGCCTCAACGAGGTGCTGCTGCTGATGCATCTGGAGGGTGCGCCGATGCGCCGCTTGAGTCGGGTCGACCTGGCCCGGCGGTTGAGCGTCAGCCCCTCGACCGTCACCCGCATGACCACACCGCTGGAAAAGATCGGCATGGTCGGAAGGCAAGCCAACACGCGCGACGCGCGGTTGGCCTACGTCACGCTGACGGAAGCCGGCCAAAGCGCGATCGTCGACGCCCGGGCATCGCTCGAGCGGATGGCCGAGGGCGTCTTCCGTGACCGATGGACAGAGGCGGAGATCGCCACCCTCGCCTCCCTGCTCGCCCGCCTGACCGCCGGCCAGCCCGGCGATATCGTGGCGCTGAACGGCATACGGGTCGCCACGTAGCGAAGAGCGCGTCCGGCGATCAGGCGGGCACGGGCTCCTGCTCGGTGCAGATCAAGCCGCTGTCTTCCTCGCTCAACGGCTCGTCGATCAGCGCGCAATGATGTCTGCCGCGTCCCGAGGCGTTCTTCTGGAAGTGGCGGCAGGCATGGCAGACGCCGAACGGGCGGCTGCCGTTGCGCCGCAGCGCCCGTCGCAAGGCGTCACGCAACACCTCGACCGCCGCGGCCAGACCCTCGTCACTGTCGCCCTTGCGCAGGTCGCGCGCCAGCTCTTGCAGCGGGTCGTCCACCAGGACCCTGCGCCCCGCATCGGTGAGGTCGAGATCGACCGATCGCTTGTCGCGCGCGCTCTGCCGCCGCGCCACGAGCCCTTTGCCCTCCAGCGCGATCAGCGTCTGGGAAACCGTGCCGCGGGTGGAGGCAAGGTAGTCCGCCAGCGCCGCCGGAGTCCGTGAGAAGCGGTTGGCCTGCGCCAGATAGCGCAACGCCTCCCATTGCGCCGGGTTGACGCCGTGCCGGGCCTCACCGGAGCGGGCCAGCCGCTCCAGGCGATCGATGAGTTGAGCGGCCTCGGCCGCATAGCCTCTGGTCGACATATAGTAGCGACTCGACATTATGCGTTGACGCCCTGGCGCCCGCTCAATAGTATCGACTCGATATCATTTGAGCAATGGGAGGCATCGCATGAAGCCGGGGTACATCTTGAGCGCCGGGGCCTTGGTCGCGGCGCTGGTCACGGGGACCACCGCCGCCCACGATGTGACGGCTTCCGCTAACGACAAGGTCAAGGCCACGTTCGACATCCTGCAGGCGCGCGCCGAGACCAAGGGCAATCTGGTCACGTTCATCATGACGACCCGGGGAGAGCCCGGCACCGAAAAGCCGCCCAAGACCGGCAAGTTCGCCGGCGCCGGAGTCTATGCTTATGTCTGGCCGACCAAGATCGACCCCGAAGCCGTCGGCTTCGAGAAGGGCTCCGGTATCCTCGCCGCCGCCGTGACCGCCCACCCCGACTTCAATGACGAGCCGTTGTTCGAAAACGATGGCTCCCAGTGGCACTTCCACTGGGTCGTTCTGACCAAGGACGATGCCTGCGGTCCCGGGGCTCTCAAGGTCAAGGACATCGAGCCGGGCACGCGCCCGAAGCTCCCGAAGACCTGGCCCGGCGCGCCAATTCTCATCGACAGCCCTGGCTACAAACCGCGTTTCGACGCGAAGACGGTCCGTGTGACAGTCCCCTTCGACAGCGCCGAGACCGCGCAGAGCGTGCAGTTCGACGGCGTCACGACAGCGCTCAAGGTCAATGGCAACCTGCATGCACCGTTGCTTTGCGTGAGCGACATCTTCAAGGTCGGCTCTGGCGATCTGTCGCTTCCCGGCAAGGCGGTGCCGGCGAGCCGGTGACCTCCGGAACTGGAGCACAAGGTACCACCATGGAAACGAACCGACAGCGCGCGCCGGAATTGCAGGTCTCCCGCTGGTTCAACACCAAGGAGCCGGTCACGCTTGCAGGATTGCGCGGCCGGCCGGTGCTTCTGCATAGCTTCCAGATGCTCTGCCCGGGATGCGTCTCTCACGCGATCCCGCAGGCGCGCAAGGTCGCGACGATGCTCCAGCGGACCGACCTCGCCGTCATCGGCCTGCACACCGTGTTCGAGCACCACGCGGCGATGACGCCGGTGTCGCTGGAGGCGTTCATCCACGAATACGGCATCACCTTCCCGGTCGGCGTCGACATGGCCGGCGACAACGATCCCATCCCGCTGACCATGCGGGCCTATCGCTTCCAGGGCACGCCCTCGACCGTGCTCATCGATCGCGACGGCGATATCGCCTACCAGGGCTTCGGGCAGGAAGACGACATCGCCATGGGGCTGCGGCTGGGCATGCTGCTCAGCCAAGCCGGCGCCGCCTAGCCCAACGCGTCGTTCAAGCCGTCTCCTCGAACAGCTCGCGGCCGATCAGCCAGCGGCGGATCTCCGAGGTGCCGGCGCCGATCTCGTAGAGCTTGGCGTCGCGCAGGAAACGGCCGGTCGGGTAGTCGTTGATGTAGCCGTTGCCGCCCAGGATCTGGATGGCGTCCAGCGCGATCAGCGTCGCCTTCTCGGCGGCGTAGAGGATGGCGCCGGCGGCGTCCTTGCGCGTGGTCTTGCCGGCGTCGCAGGCCCGGTTGACCGCATAGACGTAGGCGCGCGCCGCGTTCATCACCGTATACATATCGGCGACCTTGCCCTGGATGAGCTGGAACGTGCCGATCGGCTGGCCGAACTGCTTGCGCTCGTGGATATAGGGCACGACCACGTCCATGCAGCTCTGCATGATGCCCAGCGGACCGGCCGCCAATACCGCGCGCTCGTAGTCGAGGCCGGACATCAGCACGTTGACGCCCTTGCCGACCTGGCCCAGCACGTTCTCCTCGGGGATCTCGACATCCTCGAAGACCAGCTCGCCGGTCGAGGATCCGCGCATGCCCATCTTGTCGAGCTTCTGCGCCACCTTGAATCCCTTGAAGCCGGTCTCGACGACGAAGGTCGTCATGCCGCGCGGTCCCGCCGCCGGATCGGTCTTGGCGTAGACGACTATCACCTGCGCGTCCGGGCTGTTGGTGATCCACATCTTGGTGCCGTTGAGGATGTAGCGATCGCCCTTCTTCTCGGCGCGCAGCTTCATCGACACCACGTCGGAGCCGGCGCCGGTCTCGCTCATTGCCAGGCTGCCGACGTGCTCGCCCGAGATCAGCTTGGGCAGATAGCGCTTCTTGATGTCGTCGCTGCCGTTGCGGCGGATCTGATTGACGCAGAGATTGGAATGCGCACCGTAGCTCAGCCCCACCGCCGCCGAGCCGCGGCTGATCTCCTCGACCGCGATCGCCTGCTCGAGATAGCCGAGCCCAGCGCCGCCATACTCCTCCTCGACAGTGATGCCGAGCAGGCCCAGCGCGCCCATCCTGGGCCACAGCTCGCGCGGAAAGCGGTCGGTCTTGTCGAGCTCGTTGGCGATCGGCGCCACCTCATCGGCGGTGAAACGCTGCACCGTCTCGCGGATCGCGTCGGCGGTCTCGCCCAGCATGAAATCGAAGGGCGGCATGCGGTTGGGAATCATGATCGGGGCGCTTCCTTGGTTCGCTGGAGTGGGATCATAACCGGCGTCTCGCCAGCCCTGTGAGAAGAACCTACGGGGTGGAGGGCACCGTCAGAGCAGAAACACCGCCGCCAATCCGAGAAACGCGAGGAAGCCAACGACGTCGGTGACGGTGGTGAGGAACACCGTCGAGGACACCGCCGGATCGACGCCGGCGCGTTGCAGGCCCAGCGGAATCAGCGTACCGGCCAGCGCGGCGCAAACCAGGTTGATCACCATAGCGGCGGCGATGATCAGGCCGATGCGCGGGTCGTGGAACCACGCCCAGGTGATCACGCCGAGGATCAGCGCGAAGATCAGGCCGTTGGCGCCGCCGACGAAGATCTCCTTGACCACGAAGCGCGCGATGTTGGCGATGGTCAGCTCGCCCATCGCCAAGGCGCGCACCGCGACGGTGACGGTCTGCGTGCCGGCGTTGCCGCCCATCGAGGCGACGATCGGCATCAAAACAGCCAGCGCCACGATCTTCTGCAGCTCCTCCTCGAACTGGCCGATCACCGCGGAGGCCAGCAGCGCCGTGCCGAGGTTCACCAGCAGCCACCAGAAGCGCTGGCGCGCGGTGCGCACGACCGGCGCATGAACGTCGTCCTCGCGCACGCCGCCCATCTTCAAGAGGTCGTCCTCGGCTTCCTCGTCGATGACGTCGAGCACGTCGTCGACCATGATCACGCCCAGCAGCCGGTTGGACGGATCGACCACCGGACAGGACACCAGGTTCTGGTCGCGGAAGATGTGCGCGACCTCCTCCTGCTCGGCCGTCACGGGAATCGACGGGATCTCCGGGTCCATGATCTCGGTGATCGGCACCGGCCGCTTGGTGCGCAGCATGCGCCCCAGCGCCACCGACCCCATCAGGCGGCGCCGCTCGTCGACGACAAACAGGTCGTAGACGTCGTCGGGCAGATCGGACGCCTCGCGGCAGTAGTCGATGACCTGCCCGACGGTCCACGTGGCGGGTACTGCCACCAGCTCGCGCTGCATCAGGCGGCCGGCGGTATACTCCGGAAAGGCCAGCGTCTCTTCGATCGCCGCGCGCTCGTCGGCCGGCAGCGCCGCCAGCACCTCGCGCCGTTCCTCGTCGGGCAGGTCTTCGAGGATGTCTGCGGCGTCGTCGGTATCGAGCTCGTGCGCGGCCTCGGCGATGTCCTTGGGCTCGAGCGCCTCCAGCACCTCCTCGCGCACGTCCTCATCGAGTTCGACCAGCGTCTCCGGATCGAGGTCGCGCTTGAGGATGCCGACGAGCTGCGTGCGCGCCTCGGGATTGACCTGCTCCAGCAGGTAGGCGGCGCCCGCCGGGCTGAGGTCGTGGGCGATGGCGCGGATCTCGTCGATGCGGCCGTATTCGAGATGCTCGAGCACGGTCCGCAGCAGCGCCTCGGTCACCTCCTCCAGGTTCTCGCTCCCCTCGCCCGGAGCGCGCGCGGTGTCGGCCATGGCAGTCTTGTCCCTGTTTCCCTTCCCCCGGAGGCGGAAGGTGTCGCGGAGCGACGGACGGCGGATGCTGAAGACGAACGCAGGAGTCCGTCTTCGACATCCCCCATCCACCCTTCGGGCACCTTCCCCCCCTCCGGGGGAAGGTAGTGTTTCATCCGCCGCGTCGCGCGGCCTCTTGCGCGTCGACCACGGCGAGCGCGCTCATGTTGACGATGCCGCGCGCCGTCACTGATGGAGTCAGGATATGCGCCGGCAGGCGCGGCCCGAGCAGGATCGGCCCGACATGGAGGCCATCGGCCGCGGACTTCAGAAGGTTGAAGGCGATGTTGGCTGAATCCAGCGACGGGCAGACCAACAGATTGGCCGACCCGCGCAGCTTCGAGCGTGGGAAAAGCTCGCGCCTGATGTCCTCGTCGAGCGCGGAGTCGCCGTGCATCTCGCCGTCGACCTCCAGCTCCGGCGCGCGCTCCCATATCAGCTTCAGCGCCGCGCGCATCTTCTCGGCCGAGGCCGAATCGGCGCTGCCGAAGTTGGAGTGCGAGAGCAGCGCCACCTTGGGCTCGATGCCGAAGCGGCGCACCTCCTCGGCGGCCAGCACCGTGGTGTCGGCGATCTCCTCGGGATCGGGGTTCTCGTTGATGTAGGTGTCGCAGATGAACAGCGGCATCTTGGGCAGCACGATCAGGCTGACCGCAGCGAATCGCTCGATCCCCTCGCGCAGGCCGATCACGTCACGCACGTGGTTGAAATGCGTACGGTACCTGCCGAAGGTGCCGGCGATCAGCGCGTCGGCGTCGCCTTTGCGCACCGCCAGCGCGCCGATCAAGGTGGGGCTGGAGCGCACGAGGTTGCGCGCCGCCACCGGCGTCACGCCACGCCGCTCCATGATCTCGTGATAGGTCGACCAGTAGGAATCGAAGCGCGGGTCGCTCGCCGGGTTGACCAGATCGACATCCAGCCCGGGCCTGAAGCGTAGGCCCAGGCGATGCGCACGATGCTCGATCACCTCAGGCCGCCCGATCAGGATCGGCAGCGCCAGCTTCTCGTCGAGCAGCACCTGTACCGCGCGCAGCACGCGATCGTCCTCGCCGGCGCTGAAGATCACCCGCTTGGGATCGCGCCTGGCCTGGTCGAAGACCGGCCGCATGATCAGGCCGGAGCGGAAGACGAACTGCTCCAGACGGTGGCGATAGGCGTCCATGTCGGCGATCGGGCGCGTCGCCACGCCGGTGTCCATCGCCGCCTGGGCCACGGCCGGCGCCAGCTCGACGATGAGCCGCGGATCGAACGGCTTGGGGATGATCTGCTCGGCGCCGAAGCCAGCGGCGCTGTCGCCAAAAGCCTTGGCCACCACCTCCGACGTCTCGGCGTGCGCCAGCCGCGCGAGCGCGCGCACGCACGCCACCTTCATCTCGTCGTTCACCGTCGTGGCGCCAACGTCGAGCGCGCCCCTGAAGATGAAGGGGAAGCACAGGACGTTGTTGACCTGGTTGGGATAGTCGCTGCGACCAGTGGCGATGATGGCGTCGTCGCGCACCGCCTTGACGTCGTCCGGCATGATCTCGGGATTGGGATTGGCCAAGGCCAGGATCAGCGGTTTCTTCGCCATGCGCGTAACCATGTCGCGCTTGAGCACGCCGCCCGCCGACAGACCCAGGAATATGTCGGCGCCGTCGATGACCTCGCCCAGAGTGCGCTTCTCGGTGGGACGCGCGTAGCGCGCCTTCCACGGATCCATCAGCGCGGTGCGCCCCTCGTAGACCACGCCCTCGATATCGCTGACCCAGATGTTCGCGATCGGCAGGCCAAGCTTCACCAGAATGTCGAGGCAGGAGAGCGCCGCGGCGCCGGCGCCGGAGCACACCAGCTTCACATCGGCGATATTCTTGCCCACCAGCTTCAGCCCGTTGGTCACGGCGGCGCCGACGATGATCGCCGTGCCGTGCTGGTCGTCGTGGAACACCGGAATCTTCATGCGCTCGCGCAGCGCGCGCTCGACGGTGAAGCACTCCGGCGCCTTGATGTCCTCGAGGTTGATGCCGCCGAAGGTCGGCTCCAGTGCGGCGACGATATCGATCAGCCGCTGCGGGTCCTTCTCCGCGATCTCCAGGTCGAAGACATCGATGCCGGCGAATTTCTTGAACAGCACCCCCTTGCCTTCCATCACCGGCTTGGCGGCCAGCGGGCCGATATCGCCCAACCCCAGAACGGCGGTGCCGTTGGTGATCACGGCCACCAGATTGGCCCTCGATGTGACGGTGGCGGCTTCGGCCGGGTCGGCGACGATAGCGTTGCAGGCGGCGGCGACGCCGGGCGAATAGGCGAGCGAGAGGTCGCGCTGGGTCGCCAGCGGCTTGATCGGCGCGACCTCGATCTTTCCGGGACGCGGCAGGCGGTGGTAGCGCAGCGCGGCGTCGGCGAGTTCGTCGGCCATTTCGGCTCCTCCCGGGTTTGCCCAAACAAAGCGGCCGCCCCTCGTGGGGGCGGCCTCCTTGTCGCATCGTGCCGGTACGAACGGATGATTGGTGCGCCCGAGAAGACTCGAACTTCCACGGTGTTACCCGCTAGCACCTCAAGCTAGTGCGTCTACCAATTCCGCCACGGGCGCAAACACCGATCGGCCGGCCTGGATGCCCGGTTGGGCCTGTCGGCCAAACCGGCCGGGGGAATAGCAAATCGCCCCCCGCGAGGCAACGTTTGACCGGCCCCCATTCCACGCCTATTTGAGCGTCATGGAATGGCGGGTCGAGGACCGGCTGGTGCCCTACCCCGAGGCGCTGGCGACAATGGAAGCCCGGGTCGCGGCGATCCGCGCCGGCACCGCTCCCGAAATGGTCTGGCTGCTCCAGCATCCGCCGCTCTACACGTCAGGGACCAGTGCCAAGCCGGCCGATCTGCTGACCCCCGGGCGCTTCCCGGTCTACGCCGCCGGCCGCGGTGGGCAGTACACCTATCACGGGCCAGGACAGCGCGTGGCCTACGCCATGATCGATCTGCGCCGCCGCCGTAGTGACGTGCGCCGCTACGTGCATGACCTCGAGGAATGGATCATCCGTACCCTGGCCCGCTTCAATGTCAAAGGCGAGCGCCGGTCGGACCGCATCGGGGTCTGGGTGGTGCGGCCCGACCGCCCGGCCCCGGCGGAGGACAAGATCGCCGCCATCGGCGTGCGGGTGCGCCACTGGGTGGCGTTCCACGGCATCTCGATCAACGTCGATCCCGACCTCAGCCACTTCCAGGGCATCGTGCCCTGCGGCATCCAGGGCTATGGCGTGACCTCGCTGGTCGATCTCGGCCTGCCGGTCACCATGGCCGATCTCGACGTGGCGCTGCGGCAGACGTTCGAGGAGGTGTTCGCTCCCGTTTCCGTCATTCCGAGCGTAGCGAGGAATCCAGGCGTTGAAGACTCGTCGCTGCGCTCGGAATGACGGGATCGCTGGTCAGGCGCCCGTCTTCATCCGGTAGCGGAAATCGCAATACGGCGCGCCCTTCATGATGGTCTGGGTACGGGTGAACTCGATCTCCGGGCCGCCGACATCGGCGATGTGGAAGTCGATCTCGCACAACAGGATGGTGCCGAGATCGGGCTCGCCCAACTCCTTGAAGAACTCGGCGTAGCGGCAGCGCGTGATGTTGTAATCGCGCGCCTCGGCGTCGTCGCGCAGCAGATCGCGCTCGACCGAATCGCCGATGCGCGGGCGCAGGTCGGTCCAGATGGCGTCGAATTTCTGCTTCGGCCCGCCCGGCTCTTGCGCGCCGATTCGGTGATAGAGACTCTTCGACCAGTCGCGCAGCGCTTCGCCGATCAGGCGGTTGGCGCGCTCGGCGCCCAGCTCGGCGCGCAAGGCCCGGAGAACCGGTACCAGCACGCGCGCCTGCGCCTTCACCTCGTCCATCAGCGATACCGGGGATGCAATCTCGGTCATGACGTCCTCCTCCTGCTCACAGCGTCGCGATCTCGGCGAAGCCCTCGCCCACCGTCTCGTCGGCATCCTCGATGTCGACAGCCTCGACGCGCGCGGCGCGCGGGCCTCGGCGGCAGGCGACGATGAAGATGTCGAGCGCGTTGCCGGGGCCTGCTGCGACCACCTCGACCGAGCCGTCGCTGCGATTGCGCACCCAGCCGCGCAGGCCCAGTGCCCGCGCCTGGCCGACCGCCCAGTAGCGGTAGCCGACGCCCTGCACGCGGCCGCGGATGCGCAGCCTCTTCATGCCGCTTCTCCGATCAGCCGGCGATCGCGCGCCAGCCGTTCTGCAGCGTAAGCACCATGCCCGAGGCCAGCAACAGGCCGAGCACGACGTTGCGGAACGAGGCGGGCGAAATCCGTCGTGTGGCGATATTGCCGAGCCAGGCGCCGATGATCAGGCAGGGCAGCATCCACGCCCAGCGCAGGAGCGTGGTCGCGGTGATGTAGCCGGCGACGGCCACCATCGCCAACGCGACGAGCTGGCTGGCCGAATTGAGGATGGTCATCAGGCCGCGATGCCGCTGCTTGTCCCAGCCGCGCAGCACGCCCCACACGGCGGGCACCGCGCCCGTGAGTCCGGCCAATCCGCCCATCACCCCGCCCACCGCGCCGATCGCGGCGTCAGCCGCCTTGCCGCCGCCGTCGATGCGCAGCCGCGTGCCCATGGCGAGCTGGAACGTCGCGTAGACGATCAGCAGCAGGCCGAAGCTCAGCCGGAAGACATCGAGATCGGTGTGCGCGATCAGCCAGACACCGAGCGGCAGGCAGACCAGCGAGGCACCGAGCATTGGCCACAGGGTGGGCCAATCGACCGTGCGCCACACCGAGGGCACCGCGACCGCCTGCGACACGACGGCGCCGAACAGCACCAGCGGCGTCGCCTCGGCGAGCGGGAACAGCCAGATCCAGAACGCCAGCGACACCAGCGCGTAGGCGAAGCCCGAGAGGCCGGAGACGAACGCGGCCGTGAACGCTCCGGCGAGGAATAGTACGAGATGGCCCGTGGTCATGGTCTTTGGGACCGCCGGCGTCTCGCCGGCCTCTCGTCATGAGCCGGCGGGACGCCGGCGGTCCCAATTCTACGCGAACTCAAGGATCTTCTGGTCGACGCGCAGGCTTTCGCCGGGTTGGGCGTGCAGCTTGGCGATGGTGCCGTCGCGGGTGGCGCGCAGCACGTTCTCCATCTTCATCGCCTCGACCTTGGCCAGCGCCTCACCCGCCTTGACCTCCTGGCCCTCGGCGACCTCCAGCGAGACCAGCAGGCCGGGCATGGGTGAGAGCAGGAACTTCGAGGTGTCGGGCGCGGCCTTCACCGGCATCAGCTTCAGAAGCGCGGCGCGACGCGGGCTGAGCACCAGCGCGTCGGCCTGTCCGCCGGCATGGAACAGCGTATAGCCGGCGCCCTTGGCGTCGACCTGGGCGACGACTCGCGCGCCGTCGATCTTGGCATCGAACAGCGGCTGGCCGGGCGACCATCGCGTGGCGACCTTCATCGCGCGGCCATCGACCGTGACCTCGACGCTGCCGAACAGCTCCTCGATCGAAACGGACGCGTCGTGATGTTCACCGTTGAGCACGACCACGACCGCGCCGGCCTCAGGCCCGCCATGGCGCGCGGTGGTGATCCGGTCGATGGTCGCGGCGATCGCGACCAGGATCGCCGGATCACGCGGCGGCAGATGCGCCGTGGTGAAGCCGCCCTTGAACTCTTCGGCGATGAAGTTGGTGGTGAGCTTGCCGGCGCGAAACCGCGGATGGCCGACCAGCGCGGCGAGGAAGCTCATGTTGTGATTGAGGCCGCGCACATAGTACTCGTCGATCGCCTCCAGCATGCGGTCCGCCGCCTGATCGCGCGTGGCGCCATAGGTCACCAGCTTGGCGATCATCGGATCGTAGAACATGCTGATCTCGCCGCCCTCGTAGACGCCGGTATCGACGCGCACGTCAGCCCTGGCCGGCGGCGGCAGGTAGCGCACCAGGCGGCCGGTCGATGGCAGGAAGCCACGGAACGGATCTTCGGCGTAGACGCGCGCCTCGACCGCCCAGCCCTTGAGCTCGACGTCCTTCTGCGTGAAGGGCAGCTTCTCGCCTGCAGCGACGCGGATCATCAGCTCGACGAGATCGAGACCGGTGACCAACTCCGTCACCGGATGCTCGACCTGCAGGCGGGTGTTCATCTCCAGGAAGTAGAACTTGCGATTCTTGTCGACGATGAACTCGACCGTGCCGGCCGATTTGTAGTTCACCGCCTTGCTGAGCGCGACCGCCTGCTCGCCCATCGCCTTGCGCGTCTTCTCGTCGAGGAAGGGGCTGGGCGCCTCCTCGATCACCTTCTGGTGCCGGCGCTGGATCGAGCACTCGCGCTCGCCGAGATAGACGCAGTTGCCGTGGCCATCGGCCAGCACCTGGATCTCGATGTGGCGCGGCTCCTCGACGTATTTCTCGATGAACACGCGATCGTCGGCGAAGCTCGCCTTGGCCTCGTTGGTCGCCGACACGAAGCCTTCCTTGGCCTCCGCATCGTTCCATGCCAGCCGCATGCCCTTGCCGCCACCGCCGGCCGAGGCCTTGATCATTACGGGATAGCCGATCGACTTGGCGATCTTCACCGCCTCGTCGGCGTTGGGGATCGCTTCGAGATGGCCGGGCACGGTGCTGACACCGGCCTTCTTGGCGAGGATCTTCGATTCGATCTTGTCGCCCATCGCATGGATGGCGTGCGCATCCGGGCCAATGAAGACGATGCCGGCCTTGGCCAGCGCCGCCTGGAACTCCCGCTTCTCCGAGAGGAAGCCGTAGCCGGGGTGCACCGCCTGCGCGCCGGTCTTCTTGCAGGCCTCGACGATGCGATCGACCAGCAGGTAGCTCTGCGCCGAAGGCGGCGGGCCGATGAACACCGCCTCGTCGGCCTCGCGCACGTGCAGCGCGTCGGCATCGGCCTCGGAATAGACGGCGACGCTCTTGATCCCCATCGCCTTGCAGCTGCGGATCACGCGGCAGGCGATCTCGCCGCGATTGGCGATCAGGATCTTGTCGAACGGCGGCTTGGTCGGGCGGGTCGCGGCGGCCTTCTTCGCCGCGGCTGTCGTCGAGGCGTCGCTCGTGGCGGCTTGCGCCTTGGCGGTCTTCTTCTTGGCGGCGGCCATCAGGCTCTCCCTCAAACCGGATTGGGCTGAGCGGGCAGGTCGAGCGCGCGGACCACGAAGGCCAGGCGCTCGGCGACCTCGATCAGGATCTTGTAGCGACCGGAGGCGCCGCCATGGCCGGCTTCCATCTCGGTGTGCAGCAGCAGGACGTTGTCGTCGGCCTTGGTGGCACGCAACTTTGCCACCCACTTCGCCGGTTCCCAATACGTCACGCGCGGATCGTTCAGCCCGGCCGACACCAGAATCGGCGGATAAGTCTGCGCCGTGACGTTGTCGTAGGGGCTGTACGTCTTCATGTAGTCGTAGAACCTGGGCTCGGCGGGATTGCCCCACTCCACGAACTCCGGCGGCGTCAGCGGCAGGGTCGCATCGAGCATGGTCGAGAGCACATCGACGAACGGCACCATCGCCAGCACGGCGCCGAACAGCTCGGGCCGCATGTTGGCGACCGCGCCCATCAGCATGCCGCCGGCGCTGCCGCCCATCGCCGCGATGCGGCCGGGCGCCGTGCACTTGGTCTCGATCAGGTGTTCGGCGCAGGCGATGAAATCGTCGAAGGTGTTGCGCTTGTTGAGCAGCTTGCCCGTCTCGTACCAGGCACGGCCCATCTCCTGCCCGCCTCTGATATGGGCGATCGCCCAGGCCATGCCGCGGCGCAGGAAGGGAATGCGGTTGGCAGCAAATCCCGCATCCATCGACATGCCGTAGGAGCCGTAGCCGTAGAGCAGAAGCGGCGCCTGGCCGTGCGTCGGCGTATCGCGATGACGCACCAGCGAGATCGGCACTTTCACCCCGTCCTTCGCCGTGGCCCATAGCCGCTCGACGACGTAGCGCGCTGGATCGTGGCCCGGGACCTTGGTCTCCTGCACCATGTCGAGGCGCGCGGCGGCGACGTGATAATCGTACCAGGTGCGGGGGCGCGCCGGAGACTCGTAGACCAGCCGCAGGGTCGGCCGGTCCCATTGGTGACCGCCCATCGCCGAGACAGTGAATGCCGCATCGGGGAACGTCACCACGCGGCCGGCGGTGGCGTTGTCGTGCCCGCCCGGCACAACGCGCACGCGCTTCAGGCCGTCGGCGCGCTCGACCATCCACCAGAAATCGCGCGCCGCACCGTAGCCGGCGATGAAGACGTCGTCGGATGGTGGCACGATCTCGCGCCAATTGGCCTCGGCCGGATCGGCAAGTGGCGCGCGCACGATGCGGAAGTTGAGATGCTTGTCGTTGGTGCGGATCAGCAGTTCCTCGCCGCGATCCGTCACGTCGTATTCGTGGTCGGCGCGGCGCGGCAGGATCAGCCGCGCCGCGCTTGTCGGCGCATCGAGCGGAATGAGCCGCGTCTCGGAGCTGTTCTTGGCCGCCGATTCGACGATCAGGAAGCGCCCGGACGCGCTCTCGCCGATGCCCATGAAGAAACCCGGATCGCTCTCCTCGTAGACGATCGGGTCTTCGCCCGTCGTGCCTCGCTCATGCCGGTGCAACCAGCGCGGCCGCTGCTTGTCGTCCTGGCGGATGTAGAAGACGGTGCGCGAATCGCTCGACCAGCCCAGGCCAGGCGAGCATGCGACATTCAACGTCTCTACATCGGCACCCGTGTCGAGATCGCGGATGCGCAGGCGCAAGCGCTCTGAGCCGTCGCGATCATCGAGGATCGCGAGCCAGCGATGATCGGGCGACACCGCCCAGTCGCGCACTGCGTAGAATGATTGCCCCTCGCCCTCGACATTGGCGTCGAGGAAGACATGCTCAGGATCGCTAAGCGTCGTACGGCGGTACCACAGCGGGTATTCCTTACCCGGCACGAAGCGATGGCCGTACCAGCGGCCGTGCAGCCATTCCGGCGGCGCGCTGTCGTCGGGGATCACCAGCGCCTTGAACTCCTCCAGCAGCGCCGGCCGGACATCGCCCTCACCGCCCAGCACCGTCTCGCAATAGGCGTTCTCGGCACGCAGATGCGAGAGCACCCGCTCGTCCTTGACGTCGGGATAGCCGGGATCGCGAAGCCAGTGCCACGGATCGCCGCGCCCGTCGGCATGGCGATACGGCAGCTGCGCCGCTTTCGGCGGCGGCGCGAAGGCAGACTGACGGAAACGACTCACAGCGGGATGTTGCCGTGCTTACGCCAGGGATTGTCGAGCTTCTTGTTCTTGAGCAGCTCGAGCGCCTTGCAGATCCGCCGCCGCGTGCCGTGCGGCATGATCACGTCATCGATGAAGCCGCGATTGGCCGCCACGAACGGATTGGCGAATTTCTCGCGGTACTCCTTCTCGCGCGCGGCGATCTTGGCCTGATCGCCGATGTCGGAGCGGAAGATGATCTCGACCGCGCCCTTGGCGCCCATCACCGCGATCTCGGCGCCGGGCCAGGCGTAGTTCATGTCGCCGCGCAGGTGCTTCGACGCCATGACGTCGTAGGCGCCGCCATAGGCCTTGCGGGTGATCACCGTGACCTTGGGCACCGTGGCCTCGGCATAGGCGTAGAGCAGCTTGGCGCCGTGCTTGATGATGCCGCCGAATTCCTGCGCCGTACCGGGCAGGAAACCCGGCACGTCGACGAAGGTGACGATCGGGATGTTGAAGGCGTCGCAGAAGCGCACGAAGCGCGCGGCCTTCTTGGACGAATCGATGTCGAGGCAGCCCGCCAGCACCATCGGCTGGTTGGCAACGAAGCCCACCGTGTCGCCGTTCATACGGCCCAGCCCGATGACGATGTTGCCGGCGTAGTCAGCCTGCAGCTCGAAGAAATCGGCCTCGTCGCAGACCTTCAGGATCAGCTCCTTGATGTCGTAGGGCTTGTTCGGGTTGGCCGGCACCAAGGTATCGAGCGAGAAGTCGTCGCGCGCCCAGTCGTCCGCTGTCGGCCGAGTCGGCGCCTTCTCCCGGTTGTTGAGCGGCAGAAAGTCGTAGAAGCGGCGCAGCTGCAGCAGGGTCTCGATGTCGTTCTCGAAGGCGAGATCGGCGACGCCGGACTTGGTCGTATGCGTGATCGCGCCGCCCAGCTCCTCCTGGGTCACCGTCTCGTGCGTCACCGTCTTCACCACGTCGGGTCCGGTGACGAACATGTAGGAGCTGTCCTTCACCATGAAGATGAAGTCGGTCATCGCCGGCGAATAGACCGCGCCGCCGGCGCACGGCCCCATCACCACCGAGATCTGCGGAACCACGCCCGAGGCCATGACATTGCGCTGGAAGACGTCGGCGTAGCCCGCCAGCGAGTCGACGCCCTCCTGGATGCGCGCGCCGCCGGAATCGTTCAGCCCGATCACCGGCAGGCCGTTCTTCATCGCCGTGTCCATGACCTTGCAGATCTTGCCGGCATGGGCGGCCGACAGCGCGCCGCCGAACACCGTGAAATCCTGGCTGAAGACCATCACCGGCCGGCCGTTGATCTTGCCGTGGCCGGTGACCACGCCGTCGCCGGGGATGCGGTTGTCGGCCATGCCGAAATCGGTGCTGTCGTGCTCGACGAACATGTCGAACTCCTCGAACGAGCCCTCGTCGAGGAGCACGTCGAGCCGCTCACGCGCGGTCAGCTTGCCCTTGGCGTGCTGCGCCTCGATGCGGCGTTCGCCGCCACCCAGGCGCGCCGCAGCGCGCTTCTTCTCGAGCACCTGGAGGTTTTCCAGCATGAGCGATCCCCGATCCTGACAACCCCGCGCCGGCACCTAGCAGCACACGCTATGCCATTGGTGGCCCGGCGAAAAAACGCCTGCCCATAGCATCGCCGCAGGGGAAGCGCCAGCCACACCGGACCGCGCTGCGGACGCCGGTATCCGGTCTGTGGCACTGTGCGAGGGAACAGTGGAACGGAGGACCCATGAGCGGAATACGTGCGCTGGCCGTGGGGTGCGGACTGCTAATTGGCGCTGGCGCGGCGCTGCGTTTCGGCGCCGACCTGTTCGCCCTCGTTTCGCGTTTCGCCGACCTGCCTTTCACCGAGGAGCCTGAGTGGCTGGAGAAGGGAGCCGCGATTCTGTTTGCGGCGGGCGCCGCGCTCGGCCTGCCGCTGCAGATCCGCATGGCGGCCGATGCCACCGACGCGGGCCGGCCCTGGCTGTTCGCCGGCCCCGGCGCGCTGTTCGCCATATTGCTGATCGCCGTATCCCTCGCCGTACTCGGCCTGCACGGTGGCGAGAAGCTGCTGCTGACCGCCGGGATCGAGATCTGGATGAACCTGGGTGACACGATCGGCGCCCTGCCCGTCATGCTGCTGCTGGCCGGCCTGCTGGCGCTGGCTGGACGCGCCGGCCCGGCGGCCGGCGCTCTCCTGGCCGCCCCCATGGTCATGATCAGCCTGCTGGCGCTGACCCTCGAGGTGAGCGTCACGGGATCCACCCTGACCGCCAGCCTGCCGATGTTGCTATGCGCTGGCGCGCTCCTGCCGGCGGTACTCGTTGGTCGCCAACCTGCATTGGCGATCTGGCCGGCGGGTGCCGCCAGCGTCGCTGCCTTCGCCGCTATCCTGTTTACCGGCCTGGCGACGCCCACCGAGCTAGCGGCGTTACTGCTGGTGCCGGCGATCGCCGTCGGGAGCTTAGGCTACCTCGGTGCAGCGCCGCCCGTACGCGGCGCCTGGCTGGAACGCGTGGTGGCCGATCTCGGCGGGCTGATCCTTGCGCTGATCGCCTTGCAGCTCGTCGCCCTACTGCTGGTCGCGATCCCTTGGATCGTCGATGCCAAGCGGATGCTTGCCGGCGTGGTGCCGACGGCGATGCTGGCGCTGACCTTCATCGCCTACATCGTCGTCGCGTCCTTCGCCACGCCGGTGGTCAGCGTGGCGATCGTGCTGCTGATGATCAGCGCCGCCTATGGCGGCGGCGTGCCCGCCGACATCCTGGTCGTGGGCCTCGCCATCGCCACGCTGCAGACGGCGGTCAGCCGCGGTGTCGCGCGCGAGCCGGCGTCTTCGCCCGGTTCCGTCGCCCTGCCGCCACGGCAAGCCGCGTGGGCGCAGATGCTGATCATGATCACCATCACGGCGTTCGCCGTCGCTTCGGTGCTCGGCTGGGTCTGAGGGTCAGCGCGCGCGATAGACGCAGTCCCAGACATGCGCGCGCTTGAAGGCGTCGAGCGCCGCCCGATTGCCGTTGAAGGCGTTGCGGTCGATCGGCTTGCCGTCGATGCGGGACTGGGGCAACAGCGCGCTCGCCGAGCGATCGCCGTCGGTGTACTGCCACAGGACGAAGTTGCGCCACGGCGTGCCATCGAGCCGAGGCCCTGAGCCATCTCGCAGCAACCCGCTGCCCTCGGTGCGCAGGCTGGCGATCCAGAGCGGCTGGCTACCCAGCAATTGCCAAAGACCAGGCCGCTCGGCGATGTCGCCGCGCCGTTCCTTCAGGAAATTCTCGTAGCTGTAGACCAGGATTGGCTTGCCGGTGCGGGCGATGGCGCGGCGAATGAAGCCGCCGAGTTCGGCCGCCGACATGTAGTTGTCGGGATCGCTGCTGGTCGGCTCCCAGTCGACCGCCAGCAGGATGCGACGGCTCGCTGGCGGCAGGCGATCACACGCCGCCTTCACGACCTTCAGGAAGTCGTCGGCCTGCTGCGCGCCGCTGCCGGTGCGCGTGCCGACGTGGTAGGCGCCCAGGCCGATACCGTGCGCCGCCGCTTGCGCCAGGCGCTCCTCGAACCGGAAGTCGGAGTCGCTGAAATTGCCGATGTCGAGCCCGATGGTGGCGCGATGGATGATGAGCGACACGTCGTGGCGCGCGCGCATGCGCGAATCGACCGTGACCTCGTTGTGGCTCGACAGGTCAATGACGCTGGTCGTGAGCTGTTGAGCCGGTACCGCGCCGGGTAGCAGAAAGCCGGCGACCAATATCAACGCCCTAACGCAGCCGCGCATCGCCCAGCAACTCGAGAAAACGCGCCGCGGCCTCGATGTCGGCCCGCAGGCGCTGATGACGCAACGTAGCTTCCGAGTCGGCGCCCCAGCGCTCGATCTCGAACAACGCGTCGAGCTCAGCGGCGGCGAAGGCCGCGGCGCCGTCGAGGTGTCGGTCGGAGACGGCGAGCGCCAGCGCCACCGAGCCCATCCAGGTCGTCAGGTTGTAGAGCGCCGCCAGCGCCAGATCGCCATGCGCCGCCACGGCCAACCGCACGCGTTCGATCGACTCCGGCGGCTGTGGTCGCAGGATCACGCCCGCCGCCGGTTCAAGTCGCGCGCCATGGCGCTCGCCAAGCCAGGCCAGCAACGGGTCCCAGATCTTGCATTGCCGAGCGACCAATGAATCAGGATCGGTGGCGCGATAGCAGAGCAGGTCGGAGCCGGCGTACTTCGCCGTATCGGCGATCACCTTGTCGCGCTGGCCCGGCACCCGCTCCAACCCTGTCGCCGCCAGCCGCATCAGCGGCATGTTCGTCGGCTTGATCTCGCCGCCCGCGGGCTGCGCCTGCCATTCATCGGCGATAGCGCGCGCCAGCGCTTCGTTCGGCACGACGAGGAAAGTGCCACCGGGCGCGCGGATCGACTTGCCGTCGAGACGTACATCGAAGCCGCCTTCGACGGCGGACGTGCCGGCGGTGGTGTAGAAGCGTTTCATTGCGTTTTTCCCCCTCTCCCAGCCTGCGGGGAGAGGGTCGGGGCGAGGCGTTGCTGATTGTTCGACGTCGGCTGCGGTTCGTCGCGCCGGCCCCTCACCTTCACATAGCGCTGCGCGCGACGGGCCCCTCCCTCTCCGCGCAGGCGGGGCGAGGGACCGATATGCGGATGCTGATCACCCGTCATCGCGGCCGTCGCGGTGGGCGGTCGACAGGGATCACCGGCGGCTGCGGCAGTTGTAGGCGCATCAGCGGCCGAAGACCTTCGATCTGCGCAGCGACCCGCGCACAGGCGTTGGGCGGCGCGGCGCCGGCGGGCGCGCGCCCGGCGGCTGCGATCGCCGCGGTCAGGCTCGGAACGCGCGCGGGCGGTGGTACGCCAGGCGGCAACTTGTTGGCGTTGAGATCGATCTCACCCGAGACGCGCGCGAGATTGCCCTTGATGCGCAGCGGGACGGCGATCTGCAAGAGCCCCACCTCGCGCGGCTCGGGCCACAGGACGATCTCGATCTGCTCGTTGCGCAGATGCAGATAACCGCCGCCTACGGCGGTGAAGCGCGACGAGTCCAACGCGAAACGGCGCATGTTGACGACGCCGTTGGTGATGTCGAGACGGCCGCCAACGCAGTTGACGCGGCCACTGTCGCGCTCGCCGAAGGCCAGCAGCTTCGTCCATTGCCCTGCGAACACGGGGAGCGCGTCGGGCGCCATGACGCCAGAGGAGGCCGCGAAATCAACACTGCCCGTGGCCACGCCCATAGCGTCGCGCAGCGACCGCCCGGTGCCGCGCAGGCGCAGATCGATGTCGATCGGCAGACCGGTGAATCCAGTGCCGAAGCCCAGCAGAGTCAGAATCTCGTTGATCGGCACGCGGGACGAGGTGGCGTTGATCGTGGTGACCGGGTTGTTCGGCGCGACGTCGATCTGCAGGTCGAAGCTGGCCTGGCCGCCGCCGATCGTGGCCGCCGGACGCAAGGTGAGCTTGCCGTTGGCCAGCGCCAACGCGATCGAGAGATCCTGGACCTTCACCGACATGCCGCCGAGTTCGGCGACCTTGACGCTGACCGACGCGTTCCAGCGACGGATCATGTCGAGGGGATAGGGATCGGCCGGGATCACCCGCTGATCGGGCGATGGGGGCGCCGGGATGGTCGACCCGGGCGGCACGATGGGACTGACGCCGGGCGGAGCGGCCTGGGGTTGCGGTGGCCGCGCGCGCAGATCGGCCAGTTCCAGCTTGTCGGCGGTGAGGTTGAGCGCCAGCACCGGCCGATTTTGCCGATCCTGCCGCAAGGTGAGATCGCCCTTGGCGACGCTGGAGCCGATGCGTAGCTCGGAAATCTCGACCTTGGTGATGGCGCGCGGATTGGACAGCTTGAAAGCGATCGCGACGGGTGCTGTCTCCGGGAAAGGGAAGCCCAACAGCGGTGCCAACGCCGCCATCGATCGCGCCTCGATCGAACCACCGACATTCACCGCTTTGCTGGTCGCGGACCCGTTGATGGACACGCTGCCGGCGCCGAACTTGCCGTCGAGCTTCAATTCGCCGGGCAGGCCACGCATCCAGCCGTCGAAGGTGCCGGCGCGGCCGGCGAGCACGATCGGCTCGCTGCCGTTGACCTTGCCGGCGAACTCGACGGTGAAGGGCGAGTTCGGCGCCGAGGCCGTGCCCAGGAAGCGATCGATGGCGATTACCAGGGTCAAGCGGTCCGACGTCTCGCGCAGCGTCAGCGTGGAATTGCGCGCCTCGATGCGGTTGATCCACGGCAGAGTCGGGATGGTGCGCACACGCAGCGAGCGGCGCTCGCTGGGATGCGGGCCGGAGCCCTCCACCGGCGGCGCCATCTCGAGATTCGAGCGGCCGTTGGCGTCGCGCTCGACGAGGATGTCGGCACCCACGAGCTCGACGCGGCCGATGCGCAACTCGCCCAGCAGCAGCGAGACGGGGTCGAGGTGAAGGATCAGCCGGCTGATGCGCGCCATCTCCGGGCGCGTGCCGCCCTCCATATTCGACAGGGTGACGTTCTCGGCCACCGCCGACGGCGAGAGGGTAAAATTAATCCTGAGTTGGCCCCTGATCGCGAGCTCGCGCCCGGTCGCGCGACGAACCTGATCGACGATCTGGCTCTGGTAGCGGCTGAGGTCGCGCGTGCTGGCCCAGACATACAGGCCAGCCGGCGTCAGCAGCGCCACCAGGAGGATCGCGCCCGCGATGATCAGCCAGCGTCTAAGACGTCCCATCGTCCGCCGAATGCGCCTGCCGGGGGCTGGCGGCGCTTGTCTTGGTTAGCGGGTGCTGCCGACCGTCACATCGCGTGGCGACGAGAACCCGTATAGCTTCATTGTACTCCGAAAATGCGGCGGTGGTTCGGCAAACAGGTCGAGCCGGCCGCTGCCGGGATGCGGCATGACGAGGCGGGCGGCGTGCAGGTGCAAACCCGCTTCGGCCTCCTCGGGCAGTCCCTCGTCGCCCGGCCGCACGCCGTACTTGGTATCACCCAGGATCGGCGTGCCCAGCGCGGCGCAGTGGGCGCGCAACTGATGGGTCCGCCCGGTCAGCGGCCGCAGGACCACCAGGGCGACATGCTTGCCCACCGTGTCGGCCACCACATAGTCGGTGACGGCGTCGTCGCCTTCCTCGTGGTCCACCGCCATCGACTCGCGGCCGTGGCGGCCCACGGCGGTCTTGGCCAGCGGCAGGTCGATGCGGCCCTTCTCGGCCTTGGGCACGCCGACCAGGATCGCCCAGTAGAGCTTCATCGTGTCGCGACGGCGGAACGACTCCGCCAGCTTCGCCGCCGCCCCTGATGTGCGGCCCAGCACCAGCAAGCCGCTGGTGTCGCGATCCAGCCGATGCACGAGGCGTGGACGCTCCTTGGCTTCGAACTGGAGCGCGTCGAGCAGGCCGTCGACGTGCACCGAGGTTCGGCTGCCGCCCTGTACGGCCAAGCCGGGCGGCTTGTTCAGCGCCAGCACCAACGGGTCGCGATGCACGATGCGGGCCTTGAGGTCCTCGACCAAGCCGGCAGGCGCGGCGATGGCGCGTCGAGGCTTGTCCACGGGTCGCGCCGCGATGGGCGGGATACGGATCACTTGCCCGGCCGCCACCCGATCGCCCGACTTGGCCCGCTTGCCGTCCAAGCGAATCTGTCCGCCGCGCAGCAACTGCTCCAACCGGCCGTGGGTCAGCTCGGGATGGTGGCGGCGAAACCATCGGTCGAGGCGTATGTCGGCGTCGTCGACCTCGACGGTGACCTGACGCACGCCCGACGAGACTGTGTCGTTCATGGCCGGTGGATATCGCACGGACGGCGCCCGCCGGCTATCGTCGGCCGATGAGCGACATCGCGCTGGCCGCCGACATCGAGCGGCTCACCTTCGATACGCTGACTCCGGCCACGCCGCTGGCGCCGCCGGCGGCGCGCATCACCGCGCGGCTGTACCGGCCCGATGGCGCCAGCCGGCCCACGCCGGCGATGGTGATCCTCAGCAGCAGCGCTGGCGTGCAGCGTCATCGCGAGATCTACTACGCCCAGCGCCTAGCGGCGGCGGGCATCGCCGCCTGTGTGATCGACAGCTTCGGGCCGCGCGACGTTCGCTCGACGGTGGCCGACCAGTCCCGGGTCTCGGCCTTCCAGATGGAGTGCGACGCTGTGGCCGCGCTACGCCTGCTGCGCGACGATCCGAAGATCGACGGTGGGCGCATCGGTATCATGGGCGTCTCGAAAGGCGGCGTCGCGGCGATCAACAGCGCCATCGCCGTGCGCCAAGCCTGGCGTGGCGTCGACGCGGTCTTCGACCTGCACGTCGGCATCTGTCCGGGCTGCGTCGCCCAGCACCGCGACGCCTCGACCACCGGTCGGCCCGTGTTCTTCATGCTGGCGCGGCACGACGACTACACGCCGGCCCGCTTCGCCGTCGACTACGCGCAGCGCATGCGCGCGACCGGAAACGGACGAATCCGCGTCAAGATATACACTGCACACCATGGCTGGGAATCGATCGGGCCGGTCTATGCCATCGCCAACGCCCAGAACTACTCCCGCTGCGCCAACCTGATCGAGGACGATGGCCGCCATTACGTGGCGGCGGCCGGCCGGGCGATGAGCGAGGCCGAGTACCGGGTTTGGGTGCGCGATAACGGCCTTCTCGATGTCGGGGCGCATGCCGGCGGCGGGTCGGTGGCTCTGAGAGACCGTGCCACCGACGACTTGCTGTCCTTCCTGGCCGAAAACTTCGGGCAATAGCGCTGCGCGCCTTTGCAGGCGCCGACGCAATCACATATAAAACACTGACAAGACAAGGGGGAGTAACAACCTTGAGGCTCTTCTCTGGCGTGGCGGCCTATGTTGCATCCCTCGTGCAACTAGGTGTCTCGGCCACCAGTTTCGTGGTCATCCTGGCCGCCTCGGCGGCCGCACAGAGCGACGCGGTGTCCTCGGCCCTGCGCGAGCGGGTCAAGCAGGCCGTGCAGGCTTCGACGGACTTCGCCGCACCGATCCACGCCGCGATTGAAAAGCACTACCAGGACCGCTCTTTCGAGCCCATGTGGCACCGGGACGGTCGCCGCACGGACAAGGCGACCGCCTTGCTCGCGGCCCTGCGAGGTCTGACCACCGACGGCCTCGAACCTGAGGACTACGACGTCTCGACTGCCGAGAGGCTGCTGGATTCCCAGGCCGCGGTCGATCACGCCCGCGCAGAGTTCCTGCTGACCCGCGGCCTGGTCCTTGCGGCCGCCGATCTGTCGACCGGTCGGGTCAACGCCAACTCCATCGACAAGGAAATGTCGCCGGTCCAGCGCAAGGCCGACTACGCCGCCCTGCTGCGCGACGGCGCGGCGCATGCCGATCCCAAGGCTTTCTTCGAGACCCTCATGCCGAGGGGCGTTCAGTATCCGGCGCTGAAGAAGGCGCTGGCGGAGTGGCGGGAGAAGGCCAAGACGGTACGCTACACCACCGTGCCGCCGGTCACCGGCCTGATCAAGCCCGGCGCTACCGACGAGCGTATCGCCATCATCCGCAAGCGCCTGGCCGAGACCGAGCCCGATGTGCCGGCGCCCGGCCCGCAAGGCGCGAATTTCTACGACGATCAGTTGGTCGCCGCCGTGAAGCGCTACCAGGAGCAACACAATCTCAGCGTCGACGGCGTGATCGGCGGCAAGACCGTCGCCTCCCTGAATATCCCGATCGAGGAGCGCGTGCAGCAGGTCGTGGTCAATCTGGACCGCCGCCGCTGGGCGGCCGAGATCCCGGGCGAGCGCTTCGTGATGATCAACGCCGCGGACTACTCGATGTACTTCTTCGACGAGGGCAAGATCGCCTTCCGCAGCAGGGTCATCGTCGGCACGCCCAAGGACCAGACGCCGGAGATCACCAGCACGCTGGTGACCTTCCAGACCAATCCCTATTGGACGGTGCCCAGCTCGATCGCCGGCGAGGAGTACCTGCCGATGCTGCGCCGCGATCCCTACGCGCTGCAGAAGTCGAACATGAAGATCTTCGCCGATTGGTCGAGCGACACCGAGCTCGATCCCGGTACGGTCGACTGGAGCACGGTCAATCCCAAGGCCTTCCCCTACCGCATCCGCCAGCAGCCCGGGGCGGGCAACGCGCTGGGCTACATCTTCTTCGGCTTCCAGAACAAGTACGGCATCTACATGCACGACACCTCGTCGCGCTTCCTGTTCGGCGAAGGCAGTCGCAATTTCAGCCATGGCTGCATCAGGCTGCAGAACCCCTTCGGCTTCGTCGAGGCAGCGTTCAAGAGCAGCGCGATGAAGGCTCGGGTCACCGGCGTGGCCAATGCCGGCCAGCAGGCGAGCTTCGGCTTCAACCAGCCGATCGCCATCCACGTCACCTACCAGACCGTGTTCGCCGACGAGGCGGGCAACGTCCACTTTCGCGACGATGTCTACGGCCGCGACCGCAAGGTTTCAGCCGCGATGAAGCGCACGCGCGCGATGGAGCGGCGCTCCTCTTGATGGGACCGCCGCCGTCCCGCCGGCGGTCCCAGTTCAGGATGACGAGTCGCGCTGGGCGCGCAAGCGTGCCCAGTACTCGATCCGCTTGAGGATGTCGCGCTCGAAGCCACGCTCGACCGGGCGATAGAACTGCCGCCGCGCCATGCCGTCGGGGAAATAGTTCTGGCCGGAGAAGGCGTCGGGTGCGTCGTGATCGTAGTCGTAGCCCTTGCCGTAGCCGATCTCCTTCATCAGCCGGGTCGGCGCGTTGAGGATGTGCATCGGCGGCATCAGCGAGCCGGTTTCCTTGGCCGCGCGATTGGCCTCGCCCTGCGCGACATAGGCGGCGTTCGATTTGGGCGCGGTGGCGAGATAGATCACCGCTTGGGCGATCATCAGCTCGCCTTCGGGCGAGCCAAGGCGCTCATAGGCGTCCCAGGCGGCCAGGGTCTGCGGCAGAGCCTGCGGATCGGCCATGCCGATATCCTCTGACGCGAAGCGCACGAGGCGGCGCACGACATAGAGTGGATCCTCGCCGCCTTGCAGCATGCGCGCGAACCAGTACAGCGCCGCGTCGACGTCCGACCCGCGCAGCGATTTGTGCAAGGCGCTGATCAGATTGTAGTGGCTCTCCTGCGCTTTGTCGTAGATCGGCGCGCGCTTCTGCATCAGCGCCGCCAGCCCCTGGGCGTCGAGCGGCGTCTGGTCCTTCAGCTCGAAAAGCTGCTCGGCCATGCCTAGCAGGTAGCGGCCATCGCCGTCGGCCATGGCGCAGAGCGCGTCGCGGCCGGCCTCGTCGAGCGGCAGCGTTCTGGCCATCGCCTGTTCAGCGCGGGCGATCAGCAGTCGCAGCGCCGCGTCGTCGAGACGGCGCAGCACCAGAACCTGACAGCGCGACAACAGCGCGGCGTTGAGCTCGAAGGACGGGTTTTCGGTCGTGGCGCCGACCAGGGTCACGGTGCCGTCCTCGACGTACGGCAAGAATCCGTCCTGCTGGGCGCGGTTGAAGCGGTGGATCTCGTCGACGAAGAGCAAGGTGCCCTGCCCCGCCGCGCGCCGGCCGCGCGCGGCCTCGAACACCTTCCTGAGATCGGCGACGCCGGAGAACACCGCCGAGAGCGGCTCGAAATGCAGGTCGACGCGGTCGGCCAGCAAGCGCGCGATCGTGGTCTTGCCGCAGCCCGGCGGGCCCCAGAGGATCAGCGAGCCCAGCCGGCCGCTCGCCAGCATGCGGCCGAGCGGCGCCGTCGGCGCCAGCACGTGGTCCTGGCCGACGACCTCCTCGATGCCGCGCGGGCGCAGGCGGTCGGGCAGCGGCGCCGGCGCCAGGCCGGTGAACAGCGAGTCGCCCGGCGGCTCGGCGCGTCCCTTCCTCGCCGCCACCGGCTTCGTCCTCAGCCGCGGAAGGTAAAGGTGCGTTCCTCGCCCTTGCGGCGCACCGTGACAGACCAGCCCGGCTTCTCCTCGCCCAGCGCCGAGCGCAAGGTGGCGACCGAGTCGATGGGCTGGCCATTGATCGAGACGATGTAGTCGCCGGGCAACATGACGCGCGCGATCGGCGCGCCCTGGGCGATCTCGGCCACGACGACGCCCTGGGTCCAGGCGTCGACACCCAGCTCGTCGGCCACCGCCGGCGACATGTTCATCACGGTGACGCCGGCCAGCGGATTGCGGCCGGCGAGCTGCGAGCGGTCGCGCGCCGGGCTCTCCGGCGGCGCGGTCAGCCTGACCTGCACCGAACGCTCCTCGCCGCGGCTCAACACGCGGATATTGGCGACGCTGTTGATCGGCGACGTGGCCAGCCGGAAGCGCAGCGAGGCCTCGTCGTCGACCGCCTGCTCGTTGATGCTCAGCAGCACGTCGCCGACGCGCAGCCCGGCCCTGGCGGCCGGCCCGTCGGGCGCCACCGCGCGCAGGATCACGCCCTGCGGCCTGGACAGGTTGAGCGATGTGGCGATGTCGGCGCTGACGCGCTGCACGTTGGCGCCGATCCAGGAGCGCACCATGCGCCCGCCCTTCTCGCCCGCCTCGATCATACGCGCGACGATGTTCGAGGGCGTGGCGAAACCGATGCCGATCGATCCGCCCGAGCGCGAGAAGATCGCGGTGTTGATGCCGATCAGGCGGCCGTCCATCGACACCAGCGCGCCGCCGGAATTGCCGGGGTTGATCGCCGCGTCGGTCTGGATGAAGAAGCCGTTCTCCGTGACGCCACTGCCGCTGCGCGCGAGCGCCGAGATGATGCCCGATGTGACGGTCTGGTTCAGGCCGAAGGGATTGCCGATCGCCAGCACCAGGTCGCCGACCTCCAGTGTGTCGGAATCGCGCAGCTCGAGATAGGGCATGGCGCCGGGCTCGCCGTCGAGCTTGAGGATCGCGAGGTCGTAGCGCTCGTCGGTCGCCAGCACCGTGGCGGCGAACTCGCGCCGGTCGGCGAGCACGACGTTGATCTCGGTGGCGCCGCGCACGACGTGGTTGTTGGTCACGATCAGGCCACCCTGGCGCACGATGACGCCGGAGCCGAGCGACTGCGCCACCCGCTCCTTGGGCAGCTGGCGCAGGAACTCGTCGCCGAAGAAGCGCAGGAAGGGAGGCACCTCTTGCTTCACCCGGGTGCGGGCGTAGATGTTCACCACCGCCGGCGAGACGCGCTTGACCAGGGGCGCGAACGACATCTGCATCTGGTCGCGCGTGTTGGGCGTCTGCTGCGCCGTCACAGGCGTCGCCGTCACCAGACATGCGATCACGGCCGCGGACAAGGCGGCGATTCTGGCGTTCATGTGACGCTCGCTCCCATGGGCACAGTGTAGACCTCGACGGGCTCGCGTAGAAAAGGAAAGAGGCGGCACGATGGCCGCCCCTCGCGATCTCAACGCCGGTCACACGCCGTTACGCGGCGGCCGCTTCCTCGTCGTTCTTCTCAGCCGACGGTCCGCTGTCCTGGCCCTTGGCCTCGACGTCGCGGTCGACGAACTCGATCAGCGCCATCGGGGCAGCGTCGCCGTAACGGAAACCGGCCTTCAACACGCGGGTATAGCCGCCGGCGCGGGTCTTGTAGCGCTCGGCGATGGTCGAGAAGAGCTTTTGCACGATGGCCTCGTCGCCCAGCTGCGCCAGCGCCTGGCGCCGCGCATGCAGGTCGCCGCGCTTGCCCAGGGTCACCAGCCGCTCGACGATCGGGCGGATGTCCTTGGCCTTGGGCAGGGTGGTGCGGATCTGCTCGTGCTTGATCAGCGCGAGCGAGAGGCTCTTGAACAGCGCCTTGCGCTGGGACGAGTTCCTGTTGAACTTCCGTCCGCTCATTCCATGTCGCATCGTCGGTCTCCAATGTTGTGTTTATCGACGGCCGCTTGCGATTGCGCGGCCGCGTTGGGGGCCCAGGGGCCCCGGCAGGCGAAAGCTCAGTATGGCTCCTCGAGACGCTTGGCGAGCTCCTCGATGTTCTCCGGCGGCCAGTTGGGGATCTCCATGCCGAGATGCAGACCCATCTGGGCGAGGACTTCCTTGATCTCGTTGAGCGACTTGCGGCCGAAGTTCGGCGTGCGCAGCATCTCGGCCTCGGTCTTCTGCACGAGGTCGCCGATATAGATGATGTTGTCGTTCTTCAGGCAGTTGGCGGAGCGTACCGACAGCTCGAGCTCGTCGACCTTGCGCAGCAGGTTGCGGTTGAACGGGATGTCGTCGGCGACGACATCGGCCTTCACCGCCTGCGGCTCCTCGAAGTTGATGAAGAGCTGCAGCTGGTCCTGCAGGATGCGCGAGGCGATCGCTACGGCGTCGTCGGGGCTGACCGTGCCGTTGGTCTCGACGCTCATCGACAGCTTGTCGTAGTCGGTGACCTGGCCGACGCGGCTGTTGTCGATCTTGTAGGCGACCTTCTTCACCGGGCTGAACAGCGCGTCGACCGGGATCAGGCCGATCGGCGCGTCGGCCGGACGGTTGGCCGTCGCCGGCACGTAACCCTTGCCGGTCGAGACCGTGAGCTCCATGTGCAGCGAGGCGCCGTCGTCGAGCGTGCAGATCAGGTGCTTGGGATCCATGATCTGGATGTCGCCGGTGGTCTCGATCATGCCGGCGGTGACCTCGCCGGGGCCGGTGGCGCGCAGCACCAGGCGATGCGCCCGGTCGCTCTGCATCTTCACCGCCATCGACTTGATGTTGAGCACGATGTCGGTGACGTCCTCGCGGACGCCGGGGATCGAGGAGAACTCGTGCAACACGCCGTCGATCTTGATCGACGTCACGGCGGCGCCCTGCAGCGAGGACAACAGCACGCGGCGCAGTGCGTTGCCGAGCGTCAGGCCGAAGCCGCGCTCGAGCGGCTCGGCGACGATGGTGGCGACGCGCATGGCGTCACCCCCGGCCTCGACCTGCAGCTTGTTCGGCTTGATCAGTTCCTGCCAATTCTTCTGAAGCACGGGGGGCTACCTTTCGGATCGGCTTGTCGGCCTGGGCGCCGCGAACCGGCGCGGCGGCCTCGATGACTGGGCGCCACGGCGACCGACCGCGGCGTGCTGTGGACAACAGGCGATGATCAGACGCGACGGCGTTTGGGCGGGCGGCAGCCATTGTGCGGGATCGGCGTCACGTCGCGGATCGCGGTGACGGCGAAGCCCACGGCCTGCAGCGCGCGCAGGGCCGACTCGCGGCCCGAGCCCGGACCGCGCACCTCGACCTCGACAGTGCGCATGCCGTGCTCCATGGCCTTGCGGCCGGCATCTTCGGCCGCCATCTGCGCCGCGAACGGCGTCGACTTGCGCGAGCCCTTGAAGCCCTGCGTGCCGGACGACGACCAGGCGATCGTGTTGCCCTGCACGTCGGTGATGGTGACCACCGTGTTGTTGAACGACGCGTTCACATGGGCGATGCCCGACGTGATGTTCTTGCGCTCGCGACGCCGGGGACGCGCGGCCGCGGCGGTGCCGGCGGCAGGTGCTTTCGCCATGACTTCGAACCTCTTGGCCTAGACGGCTTTCTTCTTGCCAGCGATCGGCTTGGCCGGTCCCTTGCGGGTGCGGGCATTGGTGTGGGTGCGCTGGCCACGGACCGGCAGGCCCCGGCGGTGACGCAGCCCGCGATAGCAGCCGAGATCCATCAGCCGCTTGATGTTCATGGCCACCTCGCGCCGCAGATCGCCCTCGACCACGTAGTCGCGGTCGATGGTCTCGCGGATGCGAAGCACCTCGTCGTCGCTGAGCTGGTTGACACGCCGCTCGTCGGCGATGCCAACCTTCTGGCAGATCTCCTTGGCTTTCAGCGCGCCGATGCCATGGATGTACTGCAGCGCGATCAGGACGCGCTTGTTGGTCGGAATGTTAACGCCTGCGATACGGGCCAATTTCCCAGCTCCTTCAATACGTTAAGCGCGGCCGTAACCTAACGGTCGCGCTTCGGCTATTTCTGGAAAGCGCGCGATTATAGGGATCGAGCCTCGCGAGTCAACCGTCTGCCGAATTTGTCAAGCCTTTCCCAGTACCGCCTTCAACTGGCGGTACACTTCGTCCATGGACGCCATCCCGTCGACCTTCCGCAGCACCCCTCGCGCCGCGTAGTAGGGCAGCAACGGGGCGGTCTGGGACCGGTAGGCGGCCATGCGCGCCGTCACCGTCTCGGCGTTGTCGTCCTTGCGCCGGGTGAACTCCGTCGCGCCGCAAACGTCGCAGACTCCGTCCTTCTTCGACCGCTTGAACGTGTCGTGGTAGCCGGCGCCGCACTTGGCGCAGGAGAAACGACCGACGATGCGCTGGGTCAGCGCCTGCTCGTCCACCGTCATCTCGACGACATGGTCGAGCTTCCAGCCGCGCTTGCCCAGCATCCGGTCGAGCGCCTCGGCCTGGGCCGTGGTGCGCGGGAAGCCGTCGAGGATGAAGCCCGGGGCGCAATCGGGCTGGCCGATGCGGTCCTCGATCAGGCCGACCATGAGGTCGTCGGGCACCAGCCCACCGCTCTCCATGATGCCCTTGGCCTTCTTGCCCAACTCGCTGCCCGAGGCGACGGCGGCGCGCAGCATGTCGCCGGTCGACAGCTGCTTCAGGCCGAGCTCGTCCTGGAGCCGCTGCGCCTGGGTGCCCTTGCCGGCGCCCGGCGGCCCCAACAGGATCAGCTTCATTTGTTCTTGCCCCCCTTCAGCCGCGCCTGACCGATCAGGTCGCCGTACTGGTAGGCGAGCAGATGCGACTGGATCTGGGTGACGGTATCGAGCGTCACCGAGACCACGATCAGCAGGCTGGTGCCGCCGAAGTAGAACGGCACGCCACCCTGGGCGATCAGCAGCTCGGGGATGATACAGACCACCGAGAGATAGGCCGCGCCGATCGTGGTCAGGCGGGTCAGCACGTATTCGAGGTACTCGGCGGTGTTCTTGCCGGGCCGGATGCCGGGCAGGAAGCCGCCATACTTCTTCAGGTTCTCCGCCGTGTCGGCCGGCTGGAACACAACCGTGGTGTAGAAGAAGCAGAAGAAGACGATCAGGCCGATATAGATGGCCAGGTAAAGCGGCTGGCCGTGGCCGAGATAGACCGAGACCCACTGCACCCAGTCGCTGGCGCCCGTGCCCTGGAAGCCGGCGATGGTGGCCGGGAAGAGCAGCAGCGAGGATGCGAAGATCGGCGGGATGACGCCCGAGGTATTGATCTTCAGCGGCAGGTAGCTGGCCTGGCCGCCATAGACCCGGTTGCCCATCTGGCGCTTGGGATACTGGACCAGGATGCGGCGCTGCGCGGTCTCGATGAAGACGACGAAGATCACCACGGCGATGATGCCGATGATGAGGCCGATGATGAACAGCGCCGACAGCGAGCCGGTGCGGCCCAGCTCCAGGGTCTGCACCATGGCGCCCGGCATGGCCGCGACGATGCCGGCGAAAATGATCAGCGAGATGCCGTTGCCGACGCCGCGCGCCGTCACCTGCTCGCCCAGCCACATCAGGAACATCGTGCCGCCGATCAACGTGACGACGGTGACGAAGCGGAAATAGAGTCCGGGATCGTGCACCACGTTGCCGAGGGTACTGGTCTGCGACTCCAGCCCCACGGCGATACCGTAGGCCTGGACCGCTGCCAGGACGACGGTGCCATAGCGGGTGTACTGGTTGATCTTCTTGCGGCCGGCCTCGCCCTCCTTCTTCAGCGCCTCGAGCGACGGCACCACCGTCGTGAGGATCTGCATGATGATGGAGGCCGAGATGTACGGCATGATGCTGAGCGCGAAGATCGACATGCGGCCGATCGAACCGCCCGAGAACACGTCGAGCAGCCCGGCGAGGCCGCCCGCCTGGCGCTGGAAGACATCGGCGAGTGCCACGGGATCGATTCCCGGCACCGGGATGTAGGAGCCGATGCGATAGATGATCAAAGCGCCCAGGGTGAACCACAGGCGCTTCTTGAGCTCGGTCGCCTTGCCGAGATTGCCCCAGTTGAGGTTACGGGCGAGCTGTTCGGCGGCTGAGGACATGGCTTCCGATCCTCCGGCAGCCGGCGGCGAGCCGCCGGCGCATCATCGATCGCGGGCGGGGTACGGCCAGGCTCAGGCCGCTGCCGCCTCGACGGGCGCCAGAACGGTCACCTTGCCACCGGCCTTCTCGACCGCCTCGATCGCGGACTTCGACGCGCCGGTCACGGTGATCTGGAGGGCGGCCTTGATCTCGCCCTTGCCGAGCAGGCGCACGCCGTCGCGCAGGTGACGGACGATGCCGGCGCTCTGCAGCGCAGCGGCGTCGACCGGCTTGCCGGCCTGGAGCTTGCCCGCCTCGACCGCGCTCTGCAGCGTGCCGAGGTTGACCAGCGCGTATTCCTTGCGGAACGGGTTGTTGAACCCGCGCTTGGGCAGGCGGCGGAAGAGCGGCATCTGGCCGCCCTCGAAGCCCTTGATGGCGACGCCCGAGCGGCCCTTCTGGCCCTTGCCGCCGCGGCCGGCGGTCTTACCCTTGCCCGAGCCGATGCCGCGCGCGACGCGCATGCGCGACTTGCGGGCACCCTGGTTGTCGGAAAGCTGGTTGAGTTTCATCGCTGGCTCACTTGGCGTCTTCGACGCGCACGAGATGCTGCACCTTGCCGATCATGCCGCGCACCTCGGGCGTGTCCTTGAGGACCTTGCTGCGGTGGCGCTTGTTGAGGCCAAGGCCGACCAGGGTCTCGCGCTGATCGTGGCGGCGGCCGATCGGGCTGCCGGTCTGCGTGACTTTGATCGTCTTCTGATCGGGCATGGGAACGCTCCTCAGGCGGCGGCTTCGGCGGCCTGGTCGTCGCGGCGGCCGAGGATGTCGCCCACCTTCTTGCCGCGGCGGTTGGCCACCATGCGCGGCGACTGGACCGATGACAACGCGTCGAAGGTCGCCTTGATCATGTTGTGCGGGTTGGACGTGCCGACCGACTTGGCGACCACGTCCTTCAGGCCCAAGGTCTCGAACACGGCGCGCATGGCGCCGCCGCCGATGATGCCGGTGCCCGCCGGCGCGGCGCGCAGCACGACACGGCCGGCGCCGAAATGGCCGAGCACGTCGTGATGCAGGGTGCGCCCCTCGCGCAGCGCGACGCGGATCATGCCGCGCTTGGCCGATTCGGTCGCCTTGCGGATCGCCTCGGGCACCTCGCGCGCCTTGCCGGTGCCGTAGCCGACGCGACCACGCTGGTCGCCGACGACGACGATCGCGGCGAAGCCGAAGCGCTTGCCGCCCTTCACCGTCTTCGACACGCGATTGATGCCGACGAGCTTGTCGACGAGCTCGCTCTCCTCGCGATCGCCGCCGGCGCCGCGTTGCTGACCGCCGCGCCCGCCGCCGTCACGATCGCGCCGACCGCGGCCACCGCCGCCCTCGCCGTCGCGCGGACCGCGGCTCGAACCACCCGGTGCACGTGCCATGTGCCTGCTCCTAGAACGACAGGCCGCCCTCTCGGGCGGCATCGGCCAGCGCCTTGACGCGGCCATGGAACATGTAACCGCCGCGATCGAACACGACGGTGCTGACGCCGGCCTTGATCGCGCGCTCGGCGATCAGCTTGCCGACCTCGGTCGCCGCCGATTTGTCGGCGCCCGTCTTCAGCTTGCCCTTCAACGACTCGTCGGCCGACGAGGCCGAGGCGACCGTGTGACCCTTCAGGTCGTCGATCACCTGGGCGTAGATGTGCTTGCCCGAGCGGAACACGCTCAAGCGCGGACGTCCGCCGCCGCGCTGCTTCAGCGCGTGGCGGGTGCGGCGTTGGCGCCGCGCGAATTGAACCGTCGTGGTCATGGTCGACCCCGTTCCTACTTCTTCTTGCCTTCTTTACGCAGGATCTTCTCTCCCGCGTACTTGATGCCCTTGCCCTTGTAGGGCTCCGGCGGCTTGAGCCCGCGGATCTCGGCGGCGATCTGACCGACCTTCTGCTTGTCGGCGCCGCTGATCTCGATCTCGGTCGGCTTGGCCGTCTTGATCGTGATGCCGGCCGGGATCGGGATCTCGACGTCGTGGCTGAAGCCGAGCTGCAGCTTGAGCTGCTTGGCGTCCGCCGCCGCGCGATAGCCGACGCCGGTGATCTCGAGGTTCACCGTGTAGCCTTCGCCCGCGCCCTGCACCAGGTTGCGCACGAGGTTGCGGTTGGTGCCCCACAGCACGCGCGAGCGCGGGTTGTCGTGGCGCATCTTGAGCGAGATCAGGTTGCCCTCGCGGACCACCTCGATGTCGTCGTGGACGACCATCGACAGCTCGCCCTTCTTGCCCTTGGCCTTGAGCGCCTGGCCCTTGATATCGACCGTGACGCCGGCGGGCACCGGCACGGGGTTCTTTCCGACGCGCGACATGATCAGAACACCTTGCAGAGGACTTCGCCGCCGACATTGGCGGTGCGGGCCTCGCTGTCCGACATGACGCCTCGCGGCGTCGACAGGATGGAGATGCCGAGGCCGTTGTAGACCTTCGGCAGGTCGGAGATCTTGGAGTAGATGCGCCGGCCCGGCGTCGACACGCGATGGACCTCGCGGATCACCGGCTTGCCGTTGTCGTACTTCAGCTCGACGCGCAGCTCCTTGATCCCAGCGCGCATCTCTTCCTCGAAATAGCCGCGGATGTAGCCCTCGCGCTGCAGCACGTCGAGGACGTTCGCCCGCAAGCGGGACGCAGGCATCGTGATGCTGTCGAGCCGCGCCGCCTGACCGTTGCGGATGCGGGTCAACATATCGCCGACAGGATCGCTCAGTGCCATGACCGTCGTCTCCTTCGACTCACCAGCTCGACTTGACCACGCCGGGCAGCTGCCCACGCGAGGCAAGGTCGCGCAACGCGATGCGCGAGAGCTTGAACTTGCGATAGACCGCGCGCGGGCGGCCGCTCAGCTCGCAGCGGCTGTTCAGCCGGTCCTTCGAGCCATTGCGCGGTAGCTCGTTCAACGTGAGCTGCGCCTCGAAGCGCTCCTCCACCGGGCGGGAGCGATCCATGATCACTTCCTTGAGCGCCTTGCGCTTGGCGGCAAACCGCTTGACCAACGCCGCGCGGTTCTTGTTCTTCTCGACCATGCTGGTCTTGGCCATGTGAGCCTCCAGCCCCTCAGTTGTAGAAGGGGAAGTCGAAGCCACGCAGCAGCGCCTTGGCTTCGGCGTCCGTCTTCGCCGTGGTGCAGATGATGATGTCCATGCCGCGGACCTGGTCGACCTTGTCATAGTCGATCTCGGGGAACACGAGCTGCTCCTTGAGGCCCATGGCGTAGTTGCCGCGGCCGTCGAAGGAACGGCCGTTGAGCCCGCGGAAGTCGCGCACGCGCGGCAGCGCGATGTTCACCAGGCGGTCGACGAACTCGTACATGCGGTCGCGTCGCAGGGTGACCTTGCAGCCCAGCGCCATGCCTTCGCGCACCTTGTAGGTGGCGATCGACTTGCGCGCCTTGGTGATCACCGGCTTCTGGCCGGAGATGCGGGCGAGCTCGACGGCGGCGTTGTCCACCGCCTTGCGGTCGGCGACGGCCTCGCCGACGCCCATGTTGATCACGACCTTGTCGAGCTTCGGCACCTCCATCGGGTTGCCATAGCCGAACTGCTTGAGCAGCTCGGCGCGCACGACCTTCTCGTAGTGCTCTTGAAGACGGGCGGGCATCCTTCCCACTCCCCTAGCGATCGATCGACTCGCCGGAGGCGCGCGCCACGCGCACCTTGCGGCCGTCTTCGAGGAACTTGTATCCGACCCGCGTCGGCTTGCCGCTCGACGGGTCAATGTGAGCCACGTTGGAGACGTGGATCGAGGCTTCCTTGGCGATGATGGCGCTCTCCTCGCCGGCGCGGCGCGCCTTCTGGTGTCGCTTCATCATGTTGACGCCCTGGACGACGACGCGGCTGGCTTCGGGCAGGACCTGGACGACCTCGCCCTGCTTGCCCTTGTCGCGGCCGGTGATGACGACCACCCGGTCGCCCTTGCGGATCTTCAGTTTCGGCATCGCGTCCTCACAGCACTTCCGGTGCCAGGGAGATGATCTTCATGAACTTGCGCGCGCGCAGTTCGCGGGTGACCGGCCCGAAGATACGGGTGCCGACCGGCTCGTCCTGCTTGTTGACGAGCACCGCGGCGTTGCGGTCGAAACGGATGGCGCTGCCGTCGGGACGGCGGATCGCCGCGGCGGTACGCACGATGACGGCGCGGGCCACCTCGCCCTTCTTCACCTTGCCGCGCGGGATCGCGTCCTTGACCGCGACGACGATGACGTCGCCGATGGTCGCGAACTTGCGCTTCGATCCGCCCAGCACCTTGATGCACTGCACCCTCTTGGCGCCGGAGTTGTCGGCGACGTCGAGGTTCGTCTGCATCTGGATCATGTCTGCCTATCCGGCGGGTGACCCGCCGCTCCCAAAATGCTTTGCCCGCCCGTCCGTCAGGACGCCTGCTGGCCCTCGGTGATCACGACCCACCGCTTGGTCTTCGACAGCGGCCGGCTCTCGATGATCCGCACCGTCTCGCCGGTCTTGACGGCGTTCGACTCGTCGTGCGCGTGGTAGCGCTTCGACTGGCGGATGAACTTCTTGTAGACCGGGTGCTGCACGCGGCGCTCGACTTCGACCACGACGGTCTTGTCCATCTTGTCGCTGACGACCACACCCTCGAGAATTCGCTTCGGCATCTCGTTGCTCCTCAGGAGGCGGCTTTTTTCTGCTTGAGCACGGTCATGATGCGCGCGATGTCGCGACGCACCGCCTCCACGCGGGCCGTGTTGCCCGACTGCGGACCGATCACCCCGTTGGCCTGCTGGAAGCGCAGGTTGAACGCCTCCTTGCGCAGGTCGCCGAGCTGGGTCTTGAGCTCGTCGGCCGTCTTGGCGCGCATGTCGTTGGCCTTCATCACGCGCCTCCTCCGCTCATGCGAGCGATGAACTTGGTCTTGATCGGCAGCTTGGCGGCGGCAAGGTCGAAGGCCTCCCTCGCCACGTTGACCGGCACGCCGCCGATCTCGAACATCACCCGGCCCGGCTTGATGCGGCAGGCCCAGAACTCCGGCGAGCCCTTGCCGGAGCCCATGCGCACCTCGGCCGGCTTCAACGACACCGGCAGGTCCGGGAAGATGCGGATCCAGACGCGGCCGGCGCGCTTCATGTGACGCGTAATGGCGCGGCGGGCGGCCTCGATCTGACGCGCGGTGACGCGCTCCGGCTCGAGAGCCTTCAGGCCGTACTCGCCGAAGGCCAGCGTCGTGCCGCCCTTGGCCTGGCCCCGGATGCGGCCCTTGAAGGCCTTGCGGTATTTGGTTCGCTTCGGACTCAGCATGACACTGCCCTATCCCGTCTCAGCGCCCGGCCTGGGCTTCTTCGAGACGCTTGTCCTGGACCATCGGGTCGTGGACCATGATCTCGCCCTTGAACACCCAGACCTTGACGCCGCAGGTGCCGAAGGTGGTGAAGCCTGTCGCGGTGCCGTAGTCGACGTCGGCACGCAGCGTGTGCAGCGGCACGCGACCCTCGCGGTACCACTCCATGCGCGCGATCTCGGCGCCGCCCAGGCGGCCCGAACAGTTGATGCGGATGCCGAGCGCGCCCAGGCGCATGGCCGACTGCACGGCGCGCTTCATGGCGCGGCGGAAGGCGACGCGGCGCTCGAGCTGCTGGGCGATGTTCTCGGCGATCAGCGTGGCGTCGATCTCCGGCTTGCGGATCTCGACGATGTTCAGGCTGACCTCGGCCTGGCTCATCTTGCCGAGCTCGGCGCGCAGCTTCTCGATGTCGGCGCCCTTCTTGCCGATGACGACGCCGGGGCGCGCGGTGTGGATGGTCACGCGCGCCTTCTTGGCCGGCCGCTCGATGACGATCTTGCTGACGCCGGCCTGGCGCAGACGGTCACGCAGGAAATCGCGGATGCGGATGTCCTCGTGCAGCAGCCGGGCGTAGGCGCCCTCGCCGGCGTACCAGCGCGAATCCCAGGTGCGGTTGATGCCGAGGCGGAGCCCGATCGGGTTGACTTTCTGGCCCATGCTACTTGGCCTCCTGCTGCGCGCGCTCGCGCACGACGATCGTCAACTGGCTGAACGGCTTCTCGATGCCGGCGCTGCGGCCGCGGGCGCGGGTGTGGAAGCGCTTCATCACGATGCCCTTGCCGACGCTGGCCTCGGACACGAAGAGGCGGTCGACGTCGAGCTGGTGGTTGTTCTCGGCGTTGGCGACCGCCGACTGCAGCGCCTTGCGCACGTCGGCGGCGATGCGCTTGCGCGAGAAGGCCAGCTCGTTGAGCGCCTTGCCAGCGCCCATGCCGCGGATCTGCTGGGCGACCAGGTTGAGCTTGCGCGGGCTGACGCGCAGCACGCGCAGGACCGACTTGGCCTCGTTCTCCGCCTCGCGGCGCTCGTTGGGTTTCTTGCTCATGGCCGGACCTACTTCGCCACCTTCTTGTCACCGGCACCGGAGTGCCCGTGGAAGTTCCGGGTGGGCGAGAACTCGCCGAACTTGTGACCGACCATCTCCTCGGTGACGTTCACCGGGATGAACTTCTGGCCGTTGTAGACGCCGAAGGTCAGGCCGACGAACTGCGGCAGGATGGTCGAGCGCCGCGACCAGGTCCGGATGACCTCGTTGCGCGTCGACTGCCGCGCGGCATCCGCCTTGTCCAGCAGATAGCCGTCGACCATCGGTCCTTTCCAAACTGAACGTGACACGTTCGTCCTCCTTCGATCCGTCGCCTATCAGCGCGTCGCGTGACGGCGCCGGATGATCATCTTGTCGGTCGCCTTGTTCTTGCGGGTCTTCTTGCCCTTCGTGGGCTTGCCCCAAGGCGTGACCGGGTGACGACCGCCCGAGGTACGGCCTTCGCCGCCGCCGTGCGGGTGGTCGATCGGGTTCATGGCCACGCCGCGGGTGACCGGGCGGTAGCCCAGCCAGCGCATGCGGCCGGCCTTGCCGTAGTTGATGTTCTGCTGGTCCGGGTTGCTCACGGCGCCGATCGTCGCCAGGCACTCGGCGCGCACCATGCGCACCTCGCCGGAGCTGAGCTTGAGCTGCGCCATGCCCTGGTCCTTGCCGACCAGCTGGACGTAGGTGCCGGCCGAGCGCGCGATCTGACCACCCTTGCCGGGCTTCATCTCGACGTTATGGACGATCGTGCCCACCGGCATATTAGCCAGCGGCATGGCGTTGCCCGGCTTGATGTCGACGCGCTCGCCCGAGACGACCTGGTCGCCCGCCTTCAGGCGCTGCGGCGCCAGGATGTAGGCGAGCTCGCCGTCGGGATACTTCACCAGGGCGATGAAGGCGGTGCGGTTGGGGTCGTACTCCAGACGCTCGACGGTCGCGACCTGGTCGAACTTGCGGCGCTTGAAGTCGATCGTGCGGTAGCGGCGCTTGTGGCCGCCGCCGCGATGCGGGCCGGTGGTGTGGCCGTGGTTGTTGCGGCCACCAGTGTTGTGCTTGCCCTCGGTCAGGCCCTTGACCGGCCGGCCCTTGTGCAGCTCCGAGCGGTCGACGAGCACCAGGCCGCGCAGTGACGGCGTGACCGGCTTATAGGTTTTCAATGCCATGTCCGACGCTCCCCGCTCACAGGCCTGTCGTCAGGTCGATCTTCTCGCCCTCGACGAGGGAGATGATCGCCTTCTTCCAGTCGCTGCGGCGACCGCGCATGCCGCGGAACACCTTGTTCTTGCCCTCGACGCGCAGCGTATTGACCGCCTTGACCTTGACCTTGAACAGGCCTTCGACGGCCTGCTTGATCTCGGGCTTGGTGGCGTCCAGCGCGACCTTGAACGAGATCTGGCTGTGCTCGCTCTGGTGCGTCGACTTCTCGGTCACCAGCGGCGCGCGGATGACCTCGTACATGCGCGCGCGCGAGATCGCGGCGGGCTTCTTGGCTGCGCTCATTGCAGGCGCTCCTCGAGATGCTTCACGGCATCGCGCGTCAGCACCAGCGTGTCGCGACGCAGGATGTCGTAGACGTTGGCGCCCTGCTGCGGCAGCACGTCGACCAGCGGGATGTTGCGCGCGGCGCGGGCGAAGTTCTCGCCAACCGTGGGACCGTCGATGAACAGCGCATTCTTGATGCCCAGGCCCTTGAGCGAGGCGGCCAGCTTGCCGGTCTTGGGCTCAGCCACGGCGGTGTTCTCGAGCACGACCAGCTTGCCCTCGGCCGCCTTGGCCGACAGCGCGGTCTTCAGCGCCAGCTTGCGGACTTTCTTGGGCAGATCGATCTCGTGGCTGCGATTGACCGGGCCGAAGGCCTTGCCGCCGCCGCGGAACTGCGGCGCCGCCTCGTTGCCGTGGCGGGCGCGACCGGTGCCCTTCTGGGCCCACATCTTCTTCGAGGTCGCCTTGACCTCGGAGCGGATCTTGGTCTTGTGCGTACCGGCGCGGCGCTTGGCGAGCTGCCACACGACGCAGCGCTGCAGCAGGTCGGCGCGCACCGGCAGGCCGAAGATGGCGTCGGCGAGATCGATCTCACCGGCCGCCGCGCCGTCCAGCGTCTTGACGTTGAGCTTCATGGCGATCAGCCCTTGTTCTCTGCAGCCGCGGCCTGAGCTGCCTTCACGGCGCCCGGGAACGGCAAACCCTTGGGCGCCTTGCGCTTGGCGGCGTCGCGCACCAGCACCCAGGCACCGTTGTGGCCGGGCACCGCGCCCTGGATCAAGATCAGGCCCTTGGCCTCGTCGGTCGACACGACCTTGACGTTCTGCGTGGTCACCCGCTCCGAGCCGAGATGGCCGGCCATCTTCTTGTTCGGGAAGGTGCGGCCGGGATCCTGGCGGTTGCCGGTCGAGCCGTGGCTGCGATGCGAGACCGACACGCCGTGCGAGGCCTCGAGGCCGCCGAAGTTCCACCGCTTCATGGCGCCGGCGAAGCCCTTGCCGATGGTCGTGCCGGTGACGTCGACGATCTGGCCGGCGACGAAGTGGTTGGCCGACATCTCGGCGCCGACCGGCAGCAAGCCGTCCTTGCCGACGCGGAACTCGACCAGCTTGCGCTTGGGCTCGACCTTCGCCTTGGCGAAGTGGCCGCGCTGCGGCTTGCTGACGTTCTTGACCTTGGCGGCGCCGATTCCGAGCTGGACGGCGTTGTAGCCATCCTTCTCCTCGGTTCGCACGGCCACGACCTGGACATTGTCCAGCTTCAGCACGGTGACCGGCACATGCTCGCCGGCGTCATTGAAGACGCGGGTCATGCCCAGCTTCTGTGCGACCAATCCGGTACGCATCGCCCCGTTCCCTCTTACTGGCCGAGCTTGATCTCGACGTCGACGCCGGCGGCGAGGTCGAGCTTCATCAGCGCGTCCACCGTCTGCGGCGTCGGGTCGACGATGTCGAGCACGCGCTTGTGCGTGCGCATCTCGAACTGCTCGCGCGACTTCTTGTCGATGTGCGGCGAGCGGTTCACGGTGAACTTCTCGATCCGCGTCGGCAGCGGGATCGGCCCCCGCACGCGCGCACCGGTCCGCTTCGCCGTGCTGACGATCTCGTTCGTCGACTGGTCGAGAACGCGATGATCGAAGGCTTTGAGCCTGATCCGGATGTTGGTGCTATCGGCCATGTCCGCTGCTCCCAAACAGAGTGCGGCGCGGTTGCCCGCGCCGGCGCCCTATTCCCCTTACTTCACGACCTTGGTGACGACGCCGGCGCCGACGGTGCGGCCGCCCTCGCGGATGGCGAAGCGCAGGCCCTCGTCCATCGCGATCGGCTGGATCAGCTCCACCACCATCCGCGCGTTGTCGCCCGG
>VGCZ01000006.1 GCA_016869975.1 Alphaproteobacteria bacterium | reverse complement strand
GAAAGAGGCGGGAGGGGTGTGTTTTGGTCGCTCATGCCGAGCAGAATACGCCCACTTCAGAAAACACCCCGTATTCCGCTTCTAGGAGCGTCGAATGGGGGCAGGAAGTTGCTGGGAGACAGGCTTTCTGTTTTCGGGCTGCGCCACTCCAGCGACGCATCATGAGCGCCGTTGGCACGGCGCGCTGGCAAAGTCGACGACGCCAACCGTTTTTCGGCCTCGCGCTCCAGCAATCACCACCCATACACTGACGACCGGGTTCGGGGGAGATCGGGCATGGCGCATGACTACGACCTGGTGGTGATCGGCTCGGGGCCGGCCGGCCAGCGCGCCGCGATCCAGGCGGCCAAGCTCGGCAAGAAGGTGATGCTGGTCGAGCGTCAGGACGTGGTCGGCGGCGTCTGCATCAACACCGGCACGATCCCGTCGAAGACCTTGCGCGAGGCGGTGCTGCATCTGAGCGGCCATCGCGAGCGCGGCATCTACGGCGCCTCCTACCAGGTGAAGCAGAACATCACCATCGAGGACCTGCTGTTCCGCACCGACCACGTCATCCGCCACGAGATCGACGTCACGCGCCACCAGCTGCAGCGCAACCGCGTCGAGGTCGCGATCGGCAATGGCGTCTTCGCCGATCCGCACACCGTGCGCATCGAGGACGTGCCGGGCCGCAACGTACGCAACGTCACCGCGGCCCACATCGTCGTCGCCACCGGCACCCAGGCGACGCGCGATGCGCGCATTCCCTTCGACGGCCAGCGCATCATGATCAGCGACGACGTGATGACCTTGAAGAAGCTGCCGCGCACGCTGACCGTGATCGGCGCCGGCGTGATCGGCATCGAGTACGCCACGATCTTCGCCGTGCTGGGTGTGCGCGTGACCATCGTCGACAAGCGCGAGCGGCTGCTGCCGTTCATCGATCGCGAGATCACCGACGCGCTCGCCCACCAGATGCTCGAGCATCGCGTGACCCTCAGGCTGGGTGAGGAGGTCAAGGGCATCGAGCCCTTCGCCGACGAGCGCGGCGAGCGCGTGCGCGTCAGCCTGGTCTCGGGCAAGCAGGTTATCAGCGAGGCGGCGCTCTATTCGATCGGCCGCACCGGCGCCACCGCGACGCTCGACCTGAAGGCCGCCGGCGTCGACGCCGACGAGCGCGGGCGGCTGAAGGTCAACGAGCACTATCAGACCAACCAGCCGCATATCTACGCGGTGGGCGACGTGATCGGCTTCCCCAGCCTGGCCTCGACCTCGATGGAACAGGGCCGCCGCGCCGCCTGCCACGCCTTCAACGTCACCGCCGAGAGCGTGCCCTCGCTGTTCCCCTACGGCATCTACACCATCCCCGAGATCTCCACCGTCGGCCGCACCGAGGAGGAGCTGACGCGGGACGGCGTGCCCTACGAGATCGGCAAGGCCAACTACCGCGAGATCGCCCGCGGCCAGATCATCGGCGACAGCGCGGGCCTGCTGAAGCTGATCTTCCATATCGAGACACGCGAGCTTCTGGGCGTGCACATCATCGGCGAAGGCGCCAGCGAGCTGATCCACATCGGCTAGGCCGTGCTCGCGCACAAGGGCACGATCGACTACTTCGTCAACACGGTGTTCAACTACCCGACGCTCGCAGAGTGCTACAAGACGGCAGCGTTCGACGGGATTAACCGGTTGGGGTGAGCGGGTGTCGAGCGACTCGCTGGGTGTCGAAGCAGCGCGGCGCCCACGGCCCTCGACGTGTCATCAGGTCAGCCGCTCCAGCTTTGTGATCTCCTGCGGCGGCAGCTCCGCGAGGTAAAGATTGCCCTGGGCGTCGCCCGCCAAGCCGTGCGCGCCGTTGATAGCGCCGCGGCAGCGGCCGATCAGCTTGCCGTCGGGTGACAGCATGCTGATACGCGGGATCTGGTCGGTGACAAAGACATAGTCACGGTCGTCGACCCAGATCTGCATCGGGTGATAGAAGTCGACCCACGCCGTGAGGAAGCTTCCCGCGCGGTCGAAGAGCTGGACGCGGTTGTTCTCGCGATCACCGACCAGCACCCGGTCGAAGCGGTCGACCCAGATGGCGTGCGGCGTGGTGAAGACGCCCGGCCTGTCGCCGTGCCCGCCCCAGGTACGGATCAGCGCGCCGTCGGCGGTGAAACGGTGGACGCTGGAATTGCCGTAGCCGTCCGCGACGTAGATCTCGCCGTCGGCCGCCTCGGCCGCCGCCGTCGGATGGTTGAAGGGCGCATTGAGCGACGGGAAGTGGCGCCGGCCCAACGCCTGGACGAGCTTGCCCTCGGCGTCGAAGCGCAGCACCTGATGCGCGTCGCGGTCGGCTACCAGCATCGTGCCGTTGGACGCGCCGCTGATGTAGTGCGGTTCGGCGAGTTGGCCCTCGCCCCACGATCCCAGGAATCGTCCATCCCGCTCGAAGACGAGCACGGGCTGGTCGGTGCCGCGCTGCGCGATGTGCACGCGGCCGGTGGCATCGACCACGAGGTCGGAGATGAACCCGAAGCTTTCGCCGGCCGGCAGCCGCGCCCATTTGCGATGCACGGCGTAGCGCCGATCGCCGAGCAGCACGACATAGCGTTCGTCGGACATGGCGCCAGCACAACACAACGGCGGGCGCCGTCAACAGGAAACGGGCGCGCGACGACCTACTTCCAGCCGACCTTGTCCATGATCGCCTGCGCCTTGGCCTGGTTGCGGCCGAGCTCGGCGACGTTGATCTGGTCGCGCTTGAAATTGCCCAACGAGGCCAGGCCCTTGTTGTCGACGGGCACTTCCGTCACCGGCCATTCGTTGTTGCCGTTGGCGAAATAGAGCTGCGCAGGGTCGCTGGCGAGGTACTCGAGGAACTTCACCGCCGCCTCGCGGTTGGGCGCGTTCTTGGCGACGCCGCCGCCCGAGACGTTGACATGCGTGCCGCGGTTGTCCTGGTTTGGGAAAACGACAGCGGTCTTGGCGACCACCGCCTTGTCGTTCGCCTTCTCGGAGTTGATCAGGCGCACGTAGTAGTAGCTGTTGGTGATCGCCACGTCGCATTGGCCAGCCGCCACCGCCTTGATCTGGTCGGTGTCGCCACCCTGCGGCGGACGCGCGAGATTCTCCTTCACGCCCTTGGCCCAGGCTTCCGCCTTCGCCTCGCCCAGCGTGGCGATCATCGAGGACAGCAGCGACAGATTGTAGATATGGGCGCCGGAGCGGGCGCAGACGCGGCCCTTCCATTCCGGCTTGGCGAGATCCTCGTAGTCCTTCAGCGCGCCCGGCTTGACCCTGTCCTTGGCGATCACCAGCACCCGCGCGCGCGCCGAGAAGCCGAACCACCTGCCCTCGGTATCGCGCAGATAGGCGGGCACCACACGCTCCAGTGTCGTCGACGCCACCGGCTGGAGGATGCCAGCCTGCTCGGCTTTCCAGATCCGGCCCATGTCGACGGTGATCATCACGTCGGCCGGGCTGTTGGCGCCCTCCTGCCGGATGCGTTCGATGATCTCGTCTTCCTTGGCGTCGATGCGGTTGATCTTGATGCCCGTCGCCTTGGTGAAGTCGTCGTAGAGCTTCTCGTCGGTCTGATAATGGCGGGCCGTGTACAGATTCAATTGCTGCGCTGCGGCCGGTACGGTGACCATGCTTGCCAGCAACGCGGCAGCGACAATTGCGATCCTGACGGTCATCGAAAGATCCCTCCGACGCGCAGGACGCTTTGACGGCCCGCATACGCGACTAAGTCGCAATACGGATACTCGCTTCACTGGATGCGGTCAAGGCAAATGCGAACAAGTCGCATTACCAGAAACTCGTCCACAGCCCCAACAGGGACGTTGTTTCGGGCGGCAACTGTTGTTACCGCTCACTTTGTTCGCAATGGATGCCGTGACCAGATACGCCCCCTCGCTGGCCGACGCGCCGGATCCCGACGCCGCGCCTCGGGCGGTGCCAGAACTCGTGCGGCAGATGTACGTCGTCGCCGACCGCTACGACTTTCTGACGGCGCCGGACGGCGCCAAGCTGCGCTACGCCTTTTGGCGGACCAAGGCAGCCAAGCCGCGCGGCACCATACTGCTGCTCAATGGCCGCGGCGAGTTCGTCGAGAAGTACGCCATCGAGATCGTCCCCGAGCTGCGCGCCCGCAACTTCGCCATCTGGACCATGGACTGGCGCGGCCAAGGACTGTCGTCGCGCTCCCTGCCCGACTCGCAAAAGGGCCATATCGACCGCTTCGAAACCTACCTCGCCGATCTTGCCGCCTTCATCGACTTCGTCGCCGCCAGCGACACGCCCAGGCCGATCGTGGCGCTGACGCATTCGATGGGCGCCCACAACCTGCTGCGCCATTTCGCCGAGCGCGGCGCCGGACCGATCAAGGCCGGCATCATGGTCGCGCCGATGACCGGGCTGCGCAGCGAGGCGATCATCCGCGTGCTGCTCAGCATGCTGCCGCCCACCGCCAAGATCGATCAGCGCTATTTCTACGGCGGCACGCCGTTCCGTCTGGTCGGCCGCGAGTTCATCGGCAACAAGGTCACGCACGACCAGCGCCGCTTCCGCTTCGCCGAGGCCTGGTATGTCACCGACCCGCGCCTGCCGATCGGCGGCCCGACCATCGGCTGGCTGCGCCAGTCGGTGAAATCGATCCGCACGTTGGTCGAACCGAGCTATCTCGCGCGCATCACGGCCCCGCTGCTGATCCTCAGCGCCAAGCAGGATCTGCTGGTCGACAGCCGGACCCACGCCGCGCTGGCCACACGACTGCCCGACGCCGAGGTCGTCGACTTCGACGGCGCGCGGCACGAGATCATGATGGAGAACGACAAGATCCGCGCGCGCTTCTGGACGGAATTCGACCGCTTCACCGGCAAGCACGCGCCGTTTCGCTAGCGTTTTCGGCTGTCGAGCACGGCGATCAGCTCGTCGATCGTGCGCTGCCGCTCCTCCTTCGAGCCGCTGCCCATCGCATGGGCCACACAATGCCCGAGATGATCGCGCAGGATCTCCTGCTCGACCTTGTCGAGCGCGGCGCGCACTGCGCCGATCTGCGTCAGCACGTCGATGCAGTAGCGGTCGGCCTCGACCATGCGCGCCACGCCGCGCACCTGGCCCTCGATGCGCGCCAGCCTTGCAAGACTGGACTTCCTGATCTTGTCATCCATGCTTGTACTATACCCCTGTAGGGTATATATCGCAAGCCATGACCGCCCATCATCACGATCACGACTCCGCCGTCGCCACTGACCCGGTCTGCGGCATGAAGGTGAAGATCGAGGGCGCCAAGCACGTCCACGAGCATCGCGGCCACTCCTATTATTTCTGCAATCCCAGGTGCCTGACCAAGTTCCAGGCCGAGCCGGAGCGCTATCTGGATCCCAGGCCCAAGGCACCGCCGAGCGCTGCCGAGTCCGCCGCGATCCACACCTGCCCGATGCATCCGGAGGTCCGCCAGGCCGGGCCGGGCGCCTGCCCGCTTTGCGGCATGGCACTGGAGCCGGAGACGGTCACGGCCGACGCGCCGCCCAACCCCGAGCTGATCGACTTCACCCGTCGTTTCTGGATCGGCCTGGCACTCGCCTTGCCGGTCGTCGTGCTGGAGATGGGCAGTCACCTATTCGACCTCCACCACCTCGTGCCGCCGCGCCTGTCGGCCTGGCTGCAGCTCGCCTTCGCCACGCCGGTCGTGCTGTGGGCCGGCTGGCCGTTCCTCGAGCGCGGCGCAGCGTCGGTCCGCCTTCGCGCGCTCAACATGTTCACCCTGATCGGCATCGGCACCGGCGCCGCCTGGCTCTACAGCCTCGTCGCCACCGTCGCGCCCGGTGTCTTCCCGGCGGCGTTGCGCGACGCGCAGGGCGCCGTGGCGGTGTACTTCGAGGCCGCCGCCGTGATCGTCGTGCTGGTGCTGCTGGGCCAGATGCTGGAGTTGCGCGCGCGCGAGCGTACCGGCGGCGCGATCCGCGCCCTCTTGAAGCTGGCGCCGGCGACCGCGCTGCGCATCGACGCCGACGGTGACGAGCGCGAGGTGCCGCTGGAGTCCATCGCGGTGGGTGACCGCCTGCGCGTGAAGCCCGGCATGAAGGTGCCGGTCGACGGCGTGCTCGCCATCGGCCGCGGCACGATCGACGAATCGATGATCACCGGTGAGCCGATGCCGGCGACCAAGAGCAAAGGCGACAAGGTCACCGGCGGCACGATCAACACCACGGGCAGCTTCGTGATGCGCGCCGAGCGTGTCGGCGCCGACACCATGCTCGCGCGCATCGTCCAGATGGTGTCGCAGGCGCAGCGCAGCCGCGCGCCGATCCAGCGCCTGGCCGACCAGGTCTCGGGCTGGTTCGTGCCGGCGGTACTCCTCGTGGCGGTGCTGAGCTTCGCCGCCTGGAGCCTGTGGGGTCCATCGCCCGCCCTGCCCTTCGCCATCGTCGCCGCCGTCTCGGTACTGATCATCGCCTGTCCCTGCGCGCTGGGTCTGGCGACGCCAATGTCGATCATGGTCGGCATTGGCCGCGGCGCGTCCGAGGGCGTGCTGATCCGCGATGCCGAAGCGTTGGAGCGCCTGGAGAAGGTCGACACGCTGGTGATCGACAAGACTGGGACGCTGACCGAAGGCCGGCCCACGCTGCTGGCGGTCGAGCCGCTCGATGGCGTCGACGAGGCCGACGCGCTGCGCCTGGCGGCAAGTCTGGAACGCGGCAGCGAGCACCCCATCGCCACCGCCATCGTCGCCGCGGCGCGCGCGCGCAAGCTGACGCTGGCCGACGCGCAGGATTTCGACTCGCCAATCGGCAAGGGCGTATCCGGCGCAGTCGACGGCAAGAAGCTGGTGCTCGGCAACGCCGTCTTCCTGAAAGAACGCGGCATCGACACGGCGCGCGGTGAGACCCGCGCCGACGCCCTGCGCGCGGATGGCGCCACCGTCGTGATGCTGGCGATCGACGGTCGGCTCGCCGCGCTGATCGCGGTCGGCGACAAGGTGAAGGCGACGACCCCGGACGCGCTGGCGGCGTTGAGGGCCGAGGGCCTGCGCATCGTCATGCTGACCGGCGACGTGCGCCGCTCGGCCGAAGCGGTGGCGGCGACGCTCGGTATCGACGCCGTCGAGGCCGAGGTGCTGCCGCAGGACAAGGCGACGATCGTCCAGCGCCTGCGCGCCGAGGGCCGCGTCGTCGCCATGGCCGGTGACGGCGTCAACGACGCGCCGGCGCTGGCGGCTGCCGATGTCGGCATCGCCATGGGCACCGGCACGGAGATCGCCATCGAGAGCGCCGGCGTCACTCTGGTGAAGGGCGACCTGCTGGGCATCGCGCGGGCGCGCACGCTGTCACGCGCCACCATGCGCAACATCAGACAGAACCTGTTCTTCGCGTTCGCCTACAACGCCGCCGGCGTGCCGATCGCGGCGGGTGTGCTTTATCCGGCCTTCGGCCTGCTGCTGTCGCCGGTGATCGCCGCCGCGGCGATGTCGCTGAGCTCCGTCAGCGTCATCGCCAACGCGCTGCGCCTGCGCCGCTCGACGCGAACCTCGTCGTCCTGAGCGCAGGAAAGGACAACAGGGAGAGTACCCTATCGCAGTCTTAGCAGCGTCTCGGCGTGACGCACGGCGCAGGCGACGCCGTCGAGCATCGGCACCGCGACACGATCGCGGAAGCTGTCGGCGAGGCCAGCGAGCGGGCCACCACCCAGGATGATCGACGACGCCTCGCCGCGCGCGGCGATATCGCGGCACGCCGCCTCCAGTGCGGCGCCGTGGTCGGCTTGCACCGTGGCGATGTCGGTAACGGTGGCGTCGAGAAAACGAAGCTCCGCAAGCCTGTCCTTCAAGCCGAGCCGGCCGATCGCCGCATCGAACAGAGGCCGCATCGCCGGCGAAAGCGATACGGCGGCGAAGCGCGGCCCCATCATCGCCGCGCTCAGCATCGCGCTCTCGCCGATGCCCAGCACGGGCCGCTTCGAGATCGCGCGGGCCGGCATCAAGCCGGGGTCGGAGAAGGCGGCGACGATGATCGCGTCGAAGCCCGGCCATTCACCCGCCACGACCTCGACGGTCACGGCCTCGGCCGCCCGCGACTGCTCGGGCCTGTTGATGAAGGGCACGCCGCGCGGGGCGCTCAGGCCGACGATCTCGGTGCTTGGCGACGCATGGCGGCGCGCCTGTGCCACCATGCGGTCGGTGACCGCTTGCGTCGTGTTGGGATTGTAGACTAGCAGGCGCACGACGCTCAGGCGCCGAGCAGCTGGCCGCCATCCACGGAGATCGTCTGGCCGGTGACCCAGTTGGCCAGCGGCGAGGCGAGGAAGAGAGCGACGGTCGCGATCTCCTCGGGGTGGCCCAAGCGGCCGAAGGGGATGCTCTTGTGGATCGCGTTGTAGAGCTGCGGCGCGTCGGTCTTACGCTTGTCCCACACGCCGCCGGGAAACTCGATCGAGCCCGGCGCGATGCAGTTCACGCGGATGTTCTTGCGTGCGAGCGTCGCCGCCTGCGAGAGCGTGTAGTGGATCATCGCCGCCTTCACCGCGCCGTAGGGCGGCTGGCGCCCCGCCGGCCGCAGGCCGGAGATCGACGACATGTTGATGATCGAGGCGCCGGCCTTGCCGCCTTTGATGTCGTGCGCCGCGCCGGCCTTCTCGAGCCAGGGCAGTGCGGCGTGCGAGGCGCGTACCATCGCCATGACGTCGACGTTGAGACCGACCGCCCAGCCCGCCTCGTCGTCGCTCGAGCCGAAGCCCGAGGCGTTGTTGACCAGCACGTCGATGCCGCCCAGCGCCTTGGCCGCAGCCTCGATGTAGCCCTTGATAGCCGCCGCGTCGCCGAGGTCGCAGCTCGCCGCGTGCGCCTTGTGGTTGGACTTGGCGATCTCCGCCCGCGTCTCTTCCAGCGCCTTGGGCTCGCGCGCGCAGACAGAGACATCGGCACCAGCCTGGGCGAAACCCAGCGCGATCGAGCGGCCAATACCGCGGCTGCCGCCGCACACGACGACGCGGCGGCCGGTGAAATCGAAACTCATGATGGTCCCCTACTTGAGTGTGCCCAGGAAGCTCTCGACGGCACGGTTGAAGGCAGCGGGTTGATGCAGGTTGGCGGCGTGGCCGGCGGCGGGAATCACCACCTTCGACGCGCCGGAAATCTTGGCGGCCATGTAGTCGGTGGCGGCGAGGAAGTTGGTGTCGTCGGCGCCCACCAGCACCAGGGTCGGCACCTTGACGCTGTCGAGCGAGCGGATCACGCGATCGTTCTCTTGCGCCAGCATGCCGCGCGCCGCGCCGGCCAGTCCCGAGGCGTCGCGGTGCTGGCTCATGCGCACCTCGTCGCTGCCGCCCAACGCCGCGAGACCGCGCGTGTCGAGATCGGCGGCGCGCTTGTGCGCCGTGGCGTTCCACGCCGCGCGTGCCTCGTCCTTCTTGAAGCCCGGGCCGGTGTCGAACAGCATCAGCGCGCGGGTCATGCCGGGATGCGTTGCGTGGAAGGCGAGCGACATGTAGCCGCCCAGCGACAGCCCGGCGATCACCGCACTCTTCTCGCCGCAGGCCGCGAGGATCGCCGCCATGTCGCCGACGGTCAGCGCCTCCGAGTATTTCGCGCCGTCAGTGGGGTAGTCGCTCCGCCCGTGACCACGCATGTCCCAGACAATGACCTTGTAGCGATCCTTCAGCGCCGCCACCTGGCCGTCCCACATCTTCGATGTGGCGCTGTAGCCGTGGCTCAGCAGCACGGCCGGCCCGGCGCCGTGCACCTCGTAATGGATCTTCACGCCGTCGCGGTCGAGCGTCGCCATCGGTCGTACCTCCCCTCGGCTCAGTGCGGCACGGTCGGCTGGTCGCCGGCAATCGTCGTGCGCTGCATCAGGCGCTTGTGCTTCACCGTGTCGTACTTGGTGGCGCGATGCACCACGGCGCGGTTGTCCCACAACACGCTGTCGCCCGCGCGCCATTTGTGGGCGAAGCAGAACTCGGGCTTCAGCGCTGTCCTCGTTAGTTCGTCGAGCAGCGCGCGGCCCTCCTCGATCGGCCAGCCGACGACGTGCGAGGCGTGTGCGCCCATATAGAGCGCCTTGCGGCCGTTGATCGGATTGATGCGCCACATGCGCTGCCTGGCGCCCGGCAGCTCCGCGCGCATTTCCTCGGTCAGCACGGAGGCGTCGACCAGACCGCGGGAGTGGATCAGCGAATGCTCGACCACCAGCGGTTCGATCTTCGCCTTCATCTCCTCCGAGAGCGAGTCGTAGGCGGCGCGCATGCTGCAGAACTCGGTGTCGCCGCCCTCCGGCGGCACGATGCGCGCCGTCAGCATGGAGCACAGCGAGGGGATGTGCTTGAACGAGCTGTCGGAGTGCCAGAAGTAGTTGGCGAGCTGATAGATCATCCGGCGATCCTCTGGCGGGATCACCGCGCCGGTCTGGATGTCGAGATTCGACTGGCGCGCGAAGGGCGTGCCGACGCCGGGGTTGGCCTTGCCGGCGATCTCAAGCGGACCGAACATCTCGCTGAAACGGATCTGCGTCGCGTCGTCCATCGGCATGTCGCGGAACACCAGCACCGAGTATTCCTCGAAGGCGGCGCGGATCTCGCCGAAAACGAGGGCGGAAACCGGCTCGCGGATATCGACGCCGGAAATCTCGGCGCCGAACAGCTTGTGGATCTTGCGGACGGTGATGGGCATGGCGACGCTCCTCGGCCGCGCTCCGTGGCGCGGTCGGCAGTCAACCACCGGGCGGGCGCGCCGACAACACATCAGGCACAGGTCTGCCTTGCGAACCGGCGGCCTCGACGGCGGCCGGCCGGCGTGGAACGCTAGCTCATCAACCAGCTCATGCCTTCCCCTGGAGGGGGAAGGTAAAGACCGAATGAAGAGGATTCACGTCATGAACATGGCCAGCGGCATCGCGCCCGAGGATACCGGCCTCTCCGGCAAGCGGCTGAAGCTCATCGAGAACTGGGCCGACGCCTTGGTCGCGAGCAAGAAGCTCGCCGGCCTGACCACCGTGGTGGCGCGGCGCGGCAAGATCGCCCATCACCACACCACGGGCCTCTCCGACATCTCGCGCGGCACCAAGATGACGCCGGAGACGATCTTCCGCATCTACTCGATGACCAAGCCGCTGACCTCGGTCGCCATCATGATGCTGTACGAGGAAGGCCGCTTCCAGCTCGATGAACCGATCAGCAAGGTCGCGCCGATGTTCAAGAACCTGCGCGTCGCCGCCGGCGGCATGCGCGGCAAGATCGACACCGTGCCGGCCAACCGCGAGATCACCTACCGCGACCTGCTGACCCACACCTCGGGCATCACCTACGGCTTCATGGAGGCCAACACGGTCGACGCGGTCTATCGCAAGCTCGGCATCGACTTCCAGACCGCCAAGGTCAGCCTCGAGGAGATGTGCGCGCGACTGGCCGGCATCCCGTTGATCGCGCAGCCCGGCGCGGAGTGGAACTACAGCAACGCCACCGACGTGCTGGGCTATCTGGTGCAGGTGATCTCGGGCCAGCGCTTCGACGACTTCCTCGGCGAGCGCATCATCAAGCCTCTGGGCATGGTCGACACCGCCTTCTACGTGCCGCAGGACAAGCTCGGCCGCTTCGCCGCCAACTACAACGTCGAAGCCGACGGCTCGCTGAAGATGATCGACGATCCGCAGAAGAGCAGCTTCGCGGTGAAGCGCGACATCGTCTCGGGCGGCGGCGGCCTGTGCTCGACCGCGTCGGATTACATGCGCTTCTGCCAGATGATGCTGAATAAGGGCGAGCTGAATGGCGTGCGTCTGCTGGGCCGCAAGACGGTCGAGCTGATGACCGCCAACCATCTGCGCGGCGACATGGCCGATATGGGCCAGCCGCGCTTCAGCGAATCGAGCTACGAGGGCATCGGCTTCGGCCTGGGCTTCTCGGTCATGCTCGATCCGGCCAAGGCGCAGATCCTCGGCACGCCGGGCGAATACGCCTGGGGCGGCGCCGCCAGCACCGCCTTCTGGGTCGATCCGGCGGAGGAGATGATCGTGCTGCTGATGACGCAGGCGATGCCGTCCTCCGCCTATCCGATCCGCCGCGAGCTGCGCGTGCTGAGCTATCAGGCGGTGATCGACTGACCTCATGCCTTTCCCCGCTCGCGGGAGAAGGTGGCGCGCAGCGCCGGATGGGGTGGCTGGTGCGACCACTCCTCGGTCCGTGACCGACCGCGATGCCGGCACCCCCAACCGCCCTTCGGGCACCGTCCCCGGCAACGCGGGGGACGGTAACGAGCAAGTCGGAAGCACATGCTGAGCGTATCGGGCGTCGATCTCGACATCGTGGAGCGCGGTCAGGGACGACCGCTGCTGTTCCTGCATGCCGGCGAAGGGTTGTGGCCGCAACGGCCCTGGCTCGACGCGTTGGCGCAACGCTTCCGCGTCGTCGCGCCGACGCATCCAGGGTGGGGACGCTCGGTGTTGCCGGACTGGATGTCGAGCGTCGACGACCTCGCCTATCTCTACCTCGATCTGGCGAAGCGGCTCGACCTGAACGACGCGGTGCTGGTCGGCAATTGCTTCGGTGGTTGGGTCGCGGCCGAGATGGCGGTGCGCGACACGCGGCGTTTCTCCAGGCTGGTGCTCGCCGCCCCGCTGGGGGCCAAGTTCGGCGGCCTGCACGACCGCGACATCGCCGACATGCACGGCCTGGCGCGCGCCGAGGTCGACAAACTCGCCTGGGCCGACCCGGCGCGCGGCGCGGTCGACTATACCAAGATGCCGGAGACCGAGATCGCCGGCGTGGTACGCGGGCGCGAGGCCTTCACCTTGTTCGGCTGGAAGCCCTACATGCATAACCCCAGGCTCAAGCGCTGGCTGCATCGCATCGATATTCCGACCCTTGTGCTGTGGGGTGAGCGCGACCGGATCGTGAAGCCCGAGTTCGGCGCGAAGTGGCGCGACGCGATCCCCGGCGCCACGCTCGAATCGATCGCCGATGCCGGCCATTTTCCGCACTGGGAACAGCCGCAAGCTTTCGCCGACAAGATCGCCGCCTTCGCCGGCTGAGGAGGAGCACACCATGCGCGTCTGGTACTTCTCGGAGATGGCCTATCACCCGGCCTGGGACGAAGGGCTGAAGCGCGGCTCGCTGCGTGTCGTGTTGCCCAGCGGCAATGTCGATCCCGGGGTCGCGCACGGCCTGCTCAACCGCTACCTCGACGAGTTCGCACTGTGCGACGAGGTCGGCCTCGACATCATGATCAACGAGCACCACAGCACGGCGACCTGCATGACCATCTCCGCGCCGATGGCGCTGGCGGTGATCGCGCGCGAGACCAAGAAGGCGCGCCTGCTGTCGCTGGGCTCGCCCATCGCCAACCGGCCTGACCCGGTGCGCGTGGCCGAGGAGATGGCCTGGCTCGACGTGCTCTGCGGCGGCCGGCTGGAGATGGGCCTGGTGAAGGGCGCGCCCTATGAGATCGCGCCAGCCAACAGCAACCCGGCGCGGCTGATGCGGCGCTACTGGGAAGCGCACGACCTGATCATCAAGGCGATGTCGACCACCGACGGGCCGTTCAACTGGGAAGGCGAGTTCTTCCACTACCGCAATGTCAATATCTGGCCGCGGCCGATACAGCAGCCGACACCGCCGGTGTGGATGACGGGCTTGAGTCCCGAGACCGGCCGGCTCGCCGCCGAGCGCGGCCATGTCGTGGGCACGCTGCTCTCGGGCGGCGTCGCCAAGCCGATGTACGACGCCTATCGCCAGCGCGCGCAGGAGCTCGGCTGGACCGCCGGGCCGGACCGCTTCGCCTATGCCGTCTGCATCGGCGTCGGCAACACGCGCGCCGAGGGCCTGCGCCGCGCCGACCTGATCGCAGGCTACGTGCGCACCGCCGGCGTGGTGGCCGAGCCGTTCACCAACCCGCCGGGCTACAACTCGCTGGGCGCCAACATCGCCATGCTGAAGGCCGGGCCGGGCAGAGGCGGCTTCGTCAAGGACCGCGCCGGCAATCCGGTCGACCAGACCAAAGCCACTGTCGAGCAGTTCCTGGAGACTGACACGGTCTTCGCCGGCACGCCCGACGACGTGGTGCGACAGATCACCGACTTCAACCAGCGCATGGGCGGCGTCGGCCACCTGCTGTTCTTCGGCCAGGGCGGCTTCCTCGACCACAAGGACACCGCCGACAACATCCGCCTGTTCGCGCGCGAGGTCTTCCCGCGCATCCAGCACCTCAATGCCGACAAGCCGGCGAGCAGCCGCCGGCCCGTGGCGGCGGAGTAGTTCTTCCCTTCCCTCCGGAGGGGGAAGGTACGGTGTTGCATCAATCCCGCATCGCCTGGGTCATCGCACCGCCGACGGCGGTGCGGCCGCCATCGACCACCCATTGCGCGCCAGTGATGTTGGCGGCGAGGTCGGAGCACAGGAACAGCACGACGTCGGCGATCTCCTGCGGCGTCGTATAGCGGCCGGTAGGAATCACCGTGCGATAGGCCGCGGCGACGCTGGCGGGATCGTTGGGCCTGAGCTGCTTGGCGATGTCCTGCACCATGCGCGTCTCGACCGGTCCCGGGCACACGGCGTTGACGCGCACACCCATCGGCGCCACCTCGCCCGACGCCGTCTTGGTCAGGCCGATCACCGCGTGCTTGGAGGCGACGTAGGCCGGCATGCCCGGCGTCGCCACCAGGCCGGCGACCGAGGCGGTGTTCACCACCGCGCCGCTCTTCTGCTTGAGCATGACCGGCAGCACGTGGCGCAGGCCGAGGAACACGCCCTTGACGTTGACGCCCAGCACCTGATCGAACATCGCCTCGTCGTAGTCGGCGGTGTGCGCGACCTTGCCCTCGATGCCGGCGTTGTTGAAGAAGCAGTCGATGCGGCCATAGGCGTCGAGCGCCGCCTTCACATAGGCCTGCACCTCGGCCGACCTGGTGACATCGGCCATCGTCGCCTTGGCGTCGCCGCCCTGCTGGCGGATCGCGCCGGCCACCGCCTCGGCCGCCGCGCCGTCGCGATCGACCACCACGACCTTCGCGCCGCGCCCGGCGAAGTTCATCGCCGCCGCCTTGCCGATACCGTTGCCGCCGCCGGTGATCAGCGCGACCTTGCCCTTGAAGTCCATGATCCCGTCCTCCGCTTCCCCGTCATGTCGAGCGCAGCGAGACACCTAGATCCCTCGCTGCGCTCGGGATGGCAGACTGTTACTCTGCCGCTTTCCCAAGCCTCGACAGATCGCGATACGTGCTGCCGACATGTGTCGCTTTCAGCCGTGGCCCCTGCCCAAAGAACTTTTCCCGCATCGTTCCCGGCGCGTAGTCGCGTTTGAAAACGCCGCGCTTCTGCAGCTCGGGAATCAGCAACTCGACGACATCCTCGAAGTTACCTGGCGCAATCGCGAAGGAGAGGTTGAAGCCGTCGCAATCGCCGTCTTCGAGCCATTCCTGCAGCTTGTCGGCGACGGTCGCGGGCGAGCCCACCAGCACGGGCCCGCGCCCGCCGATGGCGCACCACTCCGCCAGCTCGCGGATCGTCCAGGCGCGCGCAGGATCGGCGGTGCTGAAGCCCTCGATCGCCGACTGGCCGGCGTTGGTCTTGACGTAGCGCAGCTTCTCGTCGGGCTGATACTTGCCGAGGTCGATGCCGGTCCAGCCCGATAGCAGGCTGAGCGCGCCGTCGTAGCTGAACCACTCGCGATAGGCCGCCGCCTTGCGCTCGGCTTCGGCGTCGGTCTCGCCCAGCAGCACGGTCTGCATGTTGAAGACCAGCACGTCGCGCGGATCGCGGCCTTGCGCCGCCACCAGCTCGCGCAGTCGCGTGGTGTAGGACTTCAGGATCGGAATGGTCGCGGCACCGACGAACACGCATTCGGCGTGACGCGCCGCGAATTGCCGGCCGCGCGACGAAGCGCCCGCCTGGTAGATCACTGGCGTGCGCTGCGGCGAGGGCTCGCAGATGTGGAAACCGGGCACGGTGTAGTGCTTGCCGGCATGGGCGATGGGATGAACGCGCGCGGGGTCAGTGAAAACCCCGGTGCGACGGTCGCGCGCGTTGGCACCGTCCTGCCAACTGCCCTCCCACAGCTTGTAGCAGACCTCCATGTACTCGTCGGCGATGTCGTAGCGGTCGTCGTGCGCGCCCTGCGCGGCGTGACCGGTATTCTTCGCGCCGCTTTCGAGATACGACGTCACGACGTTCCAGCCGGCGCGGCCCTTGGTCAGATGATCGAGGGTCGTCATGCGCCGCGCGAAGGGATAGGGATGCTCGAACGCCGTCGACGAGGTGACGCCGAAGCACAGATGTTCGGTCACCGTCGCCATCGGCGGGATCACCAGCAGCGGATCGTTCACCGGTACTTGCGCGGCATGGCGTAGCGCGTGGTCGGCCGTGCCTTGATAGACATCGTAGACGCCCAGCACATCGGCCAGAAAGACGCCGTCGAACTTGCCGCGCTCCAGCAGCTTCGCGAGATCGGTCCAATACGCCAGCGTGTTGTACTCGGCCGTGCGATTGCCGGGGTAGTGCCACAGGCCCGGCGCCATGTGACCGGGCGTGTTCATCGCGAAGGCGTTGAGGCGGATCTGCCGGGCCATCGTCGTCAGCCGGTCGCCGCCCTGCGCCACAGCGGGCGCACCTCGGCGTCGGGATCGTTCACGACGCGGCATTCGTCGTTGAACACCATGGTCGCGCGCGTCCTGGTGTCGTAGGCCGGCCAGGCGGGAAGCGAGTCGTTCGACGGATTGCCGGTGCGCGCGAAGGTCGCCCAGGTCCTCGAAACTCGGTCGGCCAGCGCCTGCGCACCGGTCTTCTGGTGCTGCGCGCCGATGACATGCAGCGTGTCAAACACGAACGGCACGTCGACGGAGTGCGGCGCTTTCAGCTTGCCGCCATAGGCCGGCGTCTCCCAGTCGAGCCGATAGACAAACACCGGCGCCTTGCCACGTGTCGCCTTGGTCTCGGCCTGGATGACGGTACGCACGCCGAAGTTCGACGCCGTGAGCGCCGTGATCAGCCGGTCGCTTGGGCTCATCTGGGGATCGCGCTTCTTGTAGTAGGCGAGCACGGCGTCGGTCTGGCCGCCGGCGACCGCGGCGATGCGTTCCCTCAGATCGTCCTCGGTGATGGCGCGGTTCCAGACCTTGTTGTCGGGCGCGAGGAAGATCGCCGATTCGTCCTTGGTATCGCCGACCATGATCGGGATGTCGTCGGAGATCTGCGGCGCGTCGGCAAAGAACGGATGCTGCGACAGCACCGCGCCGTCGATCACCGGCCCGAAGTTGTAGCGGTCGAGCAGCGGAAAGTGCGGTTTCGGCAGGCTGCGCTGCGCCGTATCGACCGCCTGCAGCATCTTGTCGATCGGCACCGCCTGAAGTTCCGCGATCCGGTCCTTGCCCAGCGCGAAATGCTTCAGCACCGCCTCAGCCAGCCGGTTCGTGCGCTCCCGCTCGGCGAAGCGGATGCTGCTGCCGCTCTGCACAATGGCCTTGTGGAACAGCCGCCTGGCGTCGGGCATCGCCAGCAACGCGCTGACCTTACCGCCGCCGCCAGACTGGCCGAAGATGGTGACGTTACCAGGATCGCCACCGAAGCGTGCCGCGTGCTCGCGCACCCATTTCAGCGCCTCCACGAGATCGAGCACGCCGAGATTGCCGGATTGCGCGAAGCGCTCGCCGCCGATCTGCGACAGGTCGAGATGGCCGAAGATGTTGAGGCGATGATTGATCGCGACCACGACCACGTCCTGGCGTCGTGCCAGGTTGACGCTGTCGTAGCGCGGGGAGTTGGCCGAGCCGTAGGAAAAGGCGCCGCCATGCAACCAGACCATCACCGGCCGCTTGGCGCCATCGCAGCCCGGCGTCCACACATGCAGGGTCAGGCAATCCTCGCTCACGGGCAGCGTGTCGACCGGCCCCCAGACCGTGGCCAGCTCGGGCCGCTGCGGCGCGGCCGCAGCCTGCGGCGAGCGGCCGGCGTAGTGGATCGCCTCGCGCACGCCGCTCCACGGCTCGGGCTTGCGCGCGGGGCGGAAACGGTTGGCGCCGGCGGTCGAGGCGCCGTAGGGGACGCCTTTGAAGACGTGCACGCCGTTCGTGGTGATTCCCTGCAGCTTGCCCGACGCGGTCTCGACCACGGGCGAACGCGTCACTTTGGACTGCGTCAGAGACTCCACATCGCCGGCCATCGGGCGTTCCTCCAGATTCGTTGGCCGCGAGCCTGCGCCCGCGGACGACCACGCGTCAACGCTACGAGCCGCGCGCGCGTCCCGTCAGCCGCAACCCTGATGTGGCGATGCCGAGGATCGCGAAGGCCGCGCCGATCAGGAGGGCGACGGTCGGCGCGGTCGAGGCGGAGGCGACGAGGCCGAAGACCATGGCGACGATCGCCGCGCCAAAGGTCTGGCCCATCAGCCGCGCCGTCGACATGATGCCGCCAGCGCTGCCGCTGCGCTCGCGCGGGATGTTCGACACCATCAGCCGGTTGTTGGGTGTCTGGAACAGCGCGAAGCCGATGCCGCACAGCGCGGTGCGCCAGGCGATGTTCCAGCTCGCGGGATCGGCCGGCAGCAGCGCCAGCGAGACCAGCCCGCCGCACATGCAGGTGAGCCCGATCGCGCCCAGCAGGCCGGCGGGATGGCGATCCGCGAGCCGCCCGGCGATCGGCGCGGTGAGCGCCAGGCCGAGCGGCCACGGTGTCATCAGCAGGCCGGTGTCGACCTGTGAACGCCCCAGCACGTCGTGCAGATAGAACGGCAGTGCCACGACGCCGCAGCCTTGCGCCGTGAAGGCGATCGACGACGACAGCACGGAGAGCGCGAAGACCGGTCGCTTGAAGAGATCGATGGGCAGCATCGGCGTCGTGAGCGCCCTCTGCCGGCGCAGAAACAGCCAGCCGAAGATCAGCGCCGCCACCAGCACGCCCAGGATCACCGGCACGCGTTGACCGTGGCCGATGCCATCGACGCCGAAGATCAGCAGGCCGAAGGTCAGGCCGCTCAGGAAGGCGCTGGGCCAATCGAACGGATAGCGTGGCACGCGCACGCGCGGCAGCGTCCAGATCGAGAGCGTGAGCGCGGCGAGCCCGATCGGTAGATTGAACGCGAACAGCCACGGCCAGGGCGCCACCGCGAGGATCGCCGCGGCAATGCTCGGCCCCGACGCCGAGGAACCGGCGACGATCAGCGTGTTCATGCCCATGCCGCGGCCGAGCTGCGCGCGCGGATAGGTGAAGCGCACCAGCGCCGCGTTGACCGCCATGATGCCGGCGGCGCCGAGGCCCTGGAACACGCGCGCGATGACGAGCGTCTGCAGCGAATCGGCCAGCGCGCAGGCCAGCGAGGCCAGGAGGAAAACGGCGATGCCGGCGCGATAGACGCGCGTGTAGCCCAGGATGTCGCCGAGCGACGACAGCGGCAACAGCGCCACCGTGACCGCGATCTGGTACGCCGTGACGATCCAGATCGAAGTCGCCGGATCGACACCGAGATCCTTGCCCATCGCCGGCAGGGCGACATTGGCGATGGCGGTGCTGAGCACCGACAGCGACAGGCCGAGCGTGATGGTGGCCACCGCCCAGTAGCGGCGCGGGACGGGCAGGCCGTCCTGCGCCTCGAGGTCACTGGGAGCGCCGGCGTCCTGTCGGCTCATGACTGCCGGCGAGACGCCGGCGCTCCCAGGAAGGCAGCAAGACTCAAATCCTGACCTCGCGCTTCAGCGCTGTCTCGTAGACCCGCATCATCGAGGCGGTGTCCGACGGGCCCAGCCCCATGCCGCGCGCCAGGCGCATCAGATTGTGCGTCGCCGCCGCCAGCGGCGTGGGCGCGCCGAGCTGATCGGAGAGCTCGAGCGCCAGATGCATGTCCTTGTAGGCGAGGTCGAGCGCGAAGGAGGCCTTGAAGTTGCCCTTCATCACGCGGTCGGAGAACATGCGGTAGGCGTTGGAATTGCCGCTGCTGTTGGAGATCACCTGTTGCAGCTTGGCCGGATCGATGCCGGCCACGGCGCCCAGCATCATGCCCTCGGCCGCCGCCGCCATATTGCAGAAGGCCATCATGTTGTTGACCAGCTTGGCAATGGTGCCGGTGCCCAGCTCGCCCATGTGCAGCACGTTGGCGCCGAAGGATTGCAGCATCGGCAGGTTGGCGTCGAAGGCCGCCTTGTCGCCGCCGACCATGATGGCGATGGTGCCGGCCTCGGCGCCGACCACGCCGCCGCTGACCGGCGCGTCGAGCATGACGATGCCCTTCTCCTTCAGCTTGGCCGCGATCGCCCGCACATTGGTCAGCGCGTTGGTGCTGAGGTCGAAATAGACCGTGCCCGGCTTGGCGTTCTCGAGGATGCCGCCCGGCCCCAGCGCCACCGCCTCGACGTCCTTGGGCATCGGCAACGAGGTCATGATCACCTCGTTGGCCCCGGCGATCTCGGCGACGCTCTTGCCCGCCGTGGCGCCCAGGTCGGTGCACGCCTTGACGCTCGCCGGGTTGAGATCGAACACCGTGACGGTGTGGTTGGTCTTCTTGATGATGTTCCGGCACATGGGCCCGCCCATGTTGCCCACGCCGATAAAGCCGATCTTCATGCCCGTCCCCTCCTGGTATGGCTGCTCCCTGTCATTCCGAGCGCAGCGAGGAATCTTTCCTTGCCTGTCCAATCTAGCGAAAGATTCCGTGCTGCGCTCGGAATGACAGGGATGCACGCGGCTTGCCTCGCGCGAGGATCGCGACCACACTCCGGCCGCGTGAGAATCGGGGACCTGTTCACGGAAGAGCGTGTGGCGCGCGTGGCGAAATTCGCCGCGCTGGGCTTCGCCATCGCCTTCGCCGCCCTGCTCACCCAATCGCGCGACCTCGTCTATCCGTCAGGCCGGGCGGTCGGCGCCGACTTCGTCACCTTCTGGGCGGCCTCCGACCTGGCGCTGTCGGGTCGACCGAGCTGGGCCTACAACGAGGCCGCCATCGTCGCCGCCGAGCGCAAGGCGCTGCCCAAGGCCGAGGACGTCTATCTCTGGCACTACCCGCCGCCGTTCCAGCTGGTGGTGCTGCCGCTGGCGCTGGTCCCGTACCTCTGGGCGTACGGCCTGTGGCTCGCCGCATGGCTGGCGATCTACGCCGCGACCTTCCGCGCCGCGTTTCGCGATCCGGCGCCGTTCTGGCTGGCGATCGGCGCCTCCGCCGTCTACGTCAACGCCCTGCACGGCCAGAACGGGTTGATGACGGCCGCGCTCGCCGCCGGCGGGCTCCTGCTGCTCGACCGCAAACCGCTGCTGGCCGGCGTGCTGATCGGCGCGCTCTGCTACAAGCCGCATCTTGGTCTGCCGCTGGGCCTATTGCTGCTCGCCGGCGGTTACTGGCGCGCCGCCATCGGCGCGTCGCTGTCGGTCGCGGCACTGTGTGGTTTCTCCGCGCTGCTCCTGGGCATCGAGACCTGGCAGGCCTTCCTCGCCAACGCCGCGACGGCGCGCGCCGTGCTCGAAGGCGGCGCCGTGCCCTGGCACAAGATGGCCTCGCTGTTCGCCACGGTGCGGCTCGCGGGCGGCGGCATCGAGCTCGCCTACATCCTACACGGACTCGCGGCGGTGACCGTCCTGGCGCTCTCGATGCTGGCGTGGCGACGGGCGGGCTCGTTCGAGCTGAAGGTCGCGCTGGGCGCGCTGGCGGCGCTGTTGGTCTCGCCATACCTCTTCGATTACGACCTCGCGGTCACGGCGCTGGCGCTGGGCCTGCTGCTGCGCGACGGCTTCACGCGCGGCTGGCGGCCCGGCATGAAGCCGGCGATCGTGGCGCTCTGGCTGGCGCCGGCGGTGCTGTCTTTTGTCGCCGAAGCGACGCGCGTGCAACTGCAGCCTGTCGTTCTGCTGGCGGTATGGGCGCTGACGTGGCAGAGGCTGCGCGCAGCATGAATGCCCTGTTCACCGAGGCGCGCGTCGCGCTGTTCGCCAAGGCGATCGCCGTGGCCTTCCTGCTCGCCTTTATCGCCACCCTGACGTCGATGCGCGACATGATGCTGTCGCCCGGTCGCGGCTTCGGCGGCGACTTCGTCGCCTTCTACGCCGCCGGCATGCTGGCGCGCGAGGGCCGGCCGCAGGCGGCCTACGACATGGCGGCGATCACCGAGGCCGAGAAGCGCGCGCTGCCGCAGGCGACCTACGCGCTGATGTACGCCTATCCGCCGGTGTTCCAGATGGTGCTCAAGCCGCTCGCCGGCCTGCCCTATGTCTGGGCTTATGTCGTGTGGGCCGCGCTGCTCTTCGCGCTGCATGTCGCGGTCTGGCGTGTCGCCTTCGGTGACACACCGGCGTTCTGGGCCGCGCTGGGTTGCTCCGCGGTCTATCTCAACGTGCTGCACGGCCAGAACGGTCTGCTGAGCGCCGCGCTGCTCGGCATCGGCCTGCTGTCGCTCGCTCATCGGCCGTTTCTCGCCGGCATTGCCATCGGCGCGCTCTGCTACAAACCGCAGCTTGGACTCTCCGTCGGTCTGCTGCTGCTCGCCGGCGGTCAATGGCGCGCGGTCGGCGGCGCGGCGCTGTCGGTCGTCGTGCTATGCGCCGCGTCGGCCGCGGTGCTGGGCCCCGATATCTGGCGCGCCTTCATCGAGCTGGGCGGTGGCGCGCGCGTCGTGCTCGAAGGCGATGGCGGACCGCTCGACAAGATCGCCAGCGTCTACGCCCTGGTGCGCAAGCTGGGCGCGCCGGTGGTCGTCGCCTACGCGCTGCACGGCCTCGTCGCGCTCGCCGTGATGGTTTTGGCGGTCCGCGCCTGGCGGCGCGGTGGCGCGGAACTGCCACGCATCGCCATGGCGGCGGCGACGGTGCCGTTGGTCTCGCCGTACTTCTTCGACTACGACCTCGCGGTGATTGTGTTGCCGATCGGCGCGCTGCTGATCGACGGATTCCGCAATGGCTGGATGCCCGGCATGCGCGCCATCCTGCTGATCGCCTGGTTCACGCCGGCGATCGCGCCGAAGCTGGCGGAACACGCCGGGCTGCAGATCATGCCGCTGGCCAGTATCGCGCTCTTCTGGATGGCGTGGCGGCGGTGCGAGTCCGGCGCGGAGGCGAGCGGACAGACGCGATGGACCTGACCTATTTCGCCATCGTGTTCGGCGCGTTCCTGATCGCAGGCCTCGTCAAGGGCACCGCCGGCATGGGGTTGCCGCCCACCGCCATCGCGCTCACCACGCTCGTCCTGCCGATGAGCGACGCGCTGGCGCTGATGACCGTGCCGACCCTGGCGACGAATGTCTGGCAGGCGTTCGGCGGCGGGCACTTCCGCGCAATGCTGCGTCGCTTCTGGATCATGGGCATCGCGATCACCGCCGGCATCTTCGTCTCGGCGCTGACCTTGCGCAGCCTGGGCTCGCCGCTGTCGGTCGGATTGCTCGGCGTGATCCTCGTGATTTTCTCGTTAACCGCCTTCGTCGCCTGGCGCCCGCACGTGCCGGCGCGCCACGAGTGGTGGGCCAATCAATTGAGCGGCGCGGCGACCGGTCTCATCGGCGGCGTGACCGGCATGGCCGCGGTGCCGTTTCTGCCCTACATGCAATCGTTGGCGCTGACGCGCGACGAGTTGATTCAGGCGCTCGGCATTCTCTTCGTCGTGTTCACGGCCGCCTTGACGATCGCGCTTGCCGACGCCGGCGCGTTCACGATCACCAACGGAATCGGCACGCTGGTCGCGACCGCGCCGACCTTGCTCGGCATGTGGCTGGGGCAGAAGCTGCGGCGCGCCGTGTCGCCGGAGGTGTTCCGCAAGATGTTCCTCGCGGTGATGTTCGGCGTCGGGATTCATCTCTCACGCGGCCTGTTCTGAGACAACTTTTCCACATCAGCGCGAATCGAAATCGTCGCGCATATCGTCAGCGTTCAATCAGGATTTGCAGGCATGGTTCCGCTTGCACACCGGCGGTTCTGCCCCAACGGGCCGACCGGTGGGCGACACACCCCCTTGGGCGCTCGTCTTTCCGTCAGACGAGCGCCCATTTTCTTTGCGCGCGGAATGCGTAGGCTGCGCATGCCGAAGGGAGCCGCGCATGCCCGACGATCTGTCACCAGCGGAAGAGAAGTCCATCGATCTCGACCTGCGCGACAAGGCGGTGATCGTGAAGAAGAACGGAGAGACGCGGGAGGTGATCCGCAACCTCTCGGGCGGCGCCGTGATCGGCGACAGTGTCTACCTCGCCGATGACGAAGGCCGGAGATTGCTGCATCTGCGGCTTGTGGCATCCAGGCGCTACGAAATCGCCGACACCGTCAAGATGACGGCTCTCTTCGACATCGCCGACGAGACGGACAAGAAGAAGGAGTTCGATCTCGAGGCGCTCGCCGTCGACCGCATCGACGAGGACACGACCCGGCTCTGGCTCATCGGCTCGCACGCGATGGGCCACGCGAAGCCGGAAAGCGGCGACCTCGAGCTCAAGCGCGTCGGGCTGAAGCGCGAGCGTAACCGCTTGCTCTTCGGTTGTGTCGACATCGACAAGAACGGCCCGGTCAAAGGCAGCGGCCGCCACCTCAGGATCAAGCCCGCGCGCGAGACCCACACGACCGAGTTTCTGACGGCCCTGCGCACCGCGCCACCCGCCGCGATCGGTTTGCTGCGCGAGGTCTCCGCCCTGGCGAAGATCTCCGCCGACGCCGGCGTCGGCTGGTTCACGCCCTACACGATGGCCAGCACCAAGGAGAACGGCCTCGACGTCGAGGGCCTGGCGATCCGTCGACATGCCGGCGACCACGCCACGGCCGTCGCCCTCGTCGGCCTGCGCGGCCCGGTCATCGATGGCTTCGCGGTCCTTATCGAGATCAGGATCCGCGACCACTCGAAGCGCGGGCTGAAGACCGTCGGCAAACCGCGCTTCCATTTGCTCAACCTGGAAGGCTTCGGCATCCGCGATCTCGAGTGGCGCGACAAGGATCTGCTGATCCTCGCCGGACCGACAATGACCCGCCAGCGCGAGTCGGCGCTGTTCCGCTGGAACGGCGCATGGAAGAACATCGCCAAGGGCGGCAAGAACGTCGTCGAGGTCAACGACATCGAGACCATCGGCTCACTGCGGATGCCGGAGGACAAGAGCGGACCCGAGGTGTTCACCATCGTCACGCCGCAAGAGCCCGAGTATATGTTGTTGCGCGACGGCATCGGCAAGGACCGCCTGCGCGACCAGACGGGCAAGGCGTCCGATCTGGGGCCGGTCTACCACACCGAGATCTATCGGATCGCCGACCGATAGGCTAAGCACCGCGCACGATGTCCAAAGCCTCTCCCCTCACCCCGTTCAAGGTCACCGTCTGCGGCATCCCCGAGCTGGCGCAGCATGGCGACAGCGGCGTCAGCCATGTGCTGTCGCTGCTCGATACACACCATCCGTCGCCCGAGGCGCTGGGCGATTATGGCGCGATCGACCACGAGCTGTTGCGTTTCGACGATGTCGTCGCCGAGTTCCCCGGCTTCGTCGCCTGCGGCGAGGCCGACGTGCGCCGCATCCTGGCGCTCGGTGAGCGCCTGCGCGAAGCCGGCGAGAGCGCGCGGCACCTGTTGGTACATTGCCATGCCGGCATCTCGCGCTCGACGGCGTCGGCGGCGGTGCTGATGGCGCAGTTCAACCCGGGCCGTGAGACCGAGGCCTTCCTGCGCATCCTCGACCTGCGCCCGCACGCCTGGCCCAACACGCGCATCGTCGAGTTCGCCGACCGCCTGCTGCGGCGCGACGGCGCGCTGCTGGAAGGCCTCGTCGCCTACCGCCGCGCGCTGCTCGAGCGCAAGCCGAACCTGCGGCAGGTGATCGTCAACATCGGCCGCGGTCACGAATTGCCGTCGTGACCCCCTCCCCCCGCGTGCGGGGCGAGGGAGGAGATCACCGCGCCTTCAATGGTGCCGCGGCGAGATGCGCGCCAGCGTCGACGATCATGAACTCGCCGGTGACGTTGCTGGCGCTGGTGAGAAAGAAGACCGCCGTCTCGGCCATCTGGTCGGCGGTGCCGGCCTGGCGCAACGGCGTGCCGTTCTCCTGCTGCGCCAGCGCGGCGGCGTAGCCCTTCTCGCCGAAGACGCCCAGCAGCCAGCGGCCCTGGATGAAGCCCGGGCAGATCGTGTTGACGCGCACCGCCGGCGCCAGCCATTTCGCCAACGCCAAGGTCAGCGTGTTGAGCGCGCCCTTGGAGCACATGTAGGGGATCGACGAGCCGACGCCCATCACCCCGGCGATCGAGGAGATGTTGACGATCGAGCCACGCTCCTTCTTTTCTTCCCACTGCTTCTTCATGACAGGGAAAACGGCGCGGGCCATCTGGTAGGGGCCGACGACGTTGATGCGGTTGATGCGCTCGAAATCCTCGGCGTTGACGCCGTCGAGATCACCCTGCGCCTGCGCCTTGGTGGTGCCGGCGTTGTTGAGCACGCCGTCGATCCGTCCCCATTCCTTCATCGCCGATTCGACGAGCTTCTTGCAGTCGGAGTCCTGGCCGACATCGGCCTGCACCAGGATCGCGTTGACGCCCTTGGCCTTCACGGCCGCCATCGTCTCGTCGGCTTCCTTCTTGCTGCGCGTGTAATTGACGACGATGTTCCAGCCGAGATCGGCGAGCTGGACGGCCGCGGCGGCGCCCAGCCCCGTCGCCGATCCGGTCACGATCGCGACCTTCCCCTTCTGTGCGGCCATCTCTTCCTCCTGCGTTGGCGTGCCGGCGCACCCTAGAGCGGAGCGCGCGGGGATGGAACCACCTGTCATCCTCGGGGCCGTCCGCGGCCCCTGTAGTGCAGCGCGGGATGACAGGCGGCGCTTCCGCGCGGAACAGCCGGCTTGCCTTGCCGCTGACGCTCCGCTTGAGTGGCGCGAAGGGGTGAGCTCATGACCGATCTGTTCTCGCTGAAGGGCCGCGTGGCTTTGGTGACCGGCGCGTCGCGCGGGCTGGGCCGCGACTTCGCCGTCACGCTGGCCGCGGCCGGCGCCACCGTGGTCTGCGCCGCGCGCACCGCGCCCGATCTGGAGGCCACGGTGGCGTCGATCATCGGGGACGGCGGCAAGGCCGAGGCGCTGGCGCTCGACGTCGCCGACGAAGCGGCGGTGGTCAAGGCCGTCGCCGACATCGTCGCGCGCCACGGCCGCATCGACGTGCTGATCAACAACGCCGGTATCACCATCCGCAAGCCCGTGGTCGATCTGCCGCGCGCCGACTGGCAGAGCGTGGTCGACACCGACCTCACGGCGCCGTTCATGTTGGCGCGCGAATGCGGCCGGCACATGCTGCGCCAGAAGAGCGGGCGCATCGTCAACATCTCCTCGATCCTGGGCATTCTCGGCCGCGAGACGGTGGCGGCCTATGTCGCCTGCAAGCACGGGCTGATCGGGCTGACCAAGACGCTCGCGATCGAGCTCGGGCCCGACGTCACGGCGAACTGCATCTGCCCCGGTTACATCCGCACCGAGTTCAACATCACGCTGCAGCAGACCAAGAGCTTCACAGACATGATCGAGCAGCGCACCGCGGCGCATCGCTGGGGCACGCCGGAGGACCTGCGCGGCGCGCTCCTGCTGCTGGCGTCGGACGCCGGCGCCTACATCACCGGCCAGTCGATCGTCGTCGATGGCGGGCTGACGACGGTGTTGGCGTAGTACGTCTTTGGGACGCCGGCGGTCCCAAGGAGATCCCTCGCTGCGCTACAGGGGCCGCGGATGGCCCCGAGGATGACGAGGAGTGGATTATCCCTTGACGCCGAAGGCTTTGCGCAGGGCGTTGAGACCCTGCTGGTGCGGCGTCCACATGCGGCCACCGACCAGGCCGCCATCGACCACCAGGTCATGGCCGTTGACGAAGCTCGACTCGTCGGAGGCCAGGAACACGGCGGCGCGGGCGATGTCGTCGGTCAGGCCGGCGCGCGGGATCGGCTGGTTGGCGGCGAAGACGCCCTTCATGGTCTCGGCGGTCTTCTCGGCGTCTTCATGCGAGAGGCCCAAAGCCTTGCCGAAGATGCCGGTGGCGATGCCGCCGGGCGAGATCGAGTTCACCCTGATGTTTTTCTCGCCCAGCTGCATGGCGACGCAGACGGTGAGGTGGTTCACCGCCGCCTTGGCGGCGCTGTAGATCATCGAACTCGACATGCCGGCGCGGCGCCCCGCCACCGAGCCGTTGTTGATGATGCTGCCACCGCCCTGCTTCACCATCACCGGCGTCACGTGCTTCATGCCCAGCATCACGCTGCGCACCAGCGAGGCCATCGCCGCGTCGAAGCCGTCGACCGGAATGGTCTCGATTCCACCGACCGGCGCCGGACCGCCGGCGTTGTTGAACAGGCAGTCGACGCGGCCCCACTTGGCGAGACAGGCGTCGATCAGCGCCTTGAACTCGGCTTCCTGGGTGACGTCGGCACGCTTGAACAGCAGACGCTCGGCGCCGAGCTCTTTCTCGAGCGCGGCGCCGAGATCGGCGCGACGGCCGGCGGCCACCACGCGAGCGCCCTCGGCGACGAAGATCTCGGCCGTACGCCGGCCGATTCCGCTGGTCGCACCGGTAACGATGCAGATCTTGCCGTCGAGACGCGCCATGTCGACTACTTCTTGGTGAGCTGTTTGGCGTCGAACTTGCAGTAGCCGTCGAGCAGCACGTTGCCGCCGGCCGGCGTGATGCGGCCGCTGACCTTCATGTTGCCGTCCTGCACCTTGGCCGTGGTGCGGAAATTGCCGCCGCCATCCATCGCCACCGGAGCCCAGGAGCGCTGCGTCCGGCCTTCCTGCATGAAAGTGCCCGACACCTGGTTGCCGGTGACGGTGACGTCGATGGTCATCTTGTAGCGAGGGCAGTTGTATTGGCCCGCGCCATAGCCGGTCCAGGTGTAGCTCTGTGCCAGGGCCGGCGCCGCGCTCAGCAGCCCGGCGATGACGACAGAACAGGCGATGACAGCGCGCATGAGACCTCCCCCCGGCCGGCTGGCCGCTATTTCTTCGCGAGCTTGAAGTCGAACAGACAATAGCCGTCGAGCCTGACGACAGCCTCGCTGGGCGTGATCTTCCCGGTGACCTTCATCTTGCCACCGCCGCCAACGATGGCCTCGCTGACGAAAGTGCCGTCGGGCCCCGCCTTGGCGACGAAGAAGCGCTCGTCACGGCCGTCCTGCTGGAAAGTCGCCTTGATGTCGGAACCGGTGACGGTGAGATCCATCTTCATGCCGTAGCTGCCGCAGCGGGACGATCCAAGCTGATTCACGCCGGAGTTAACTCGTCCAGAATAAAGCTGCTGCGCCAGAGCCGGCGCGGCGGCCAGGACGGTGGCGGCGATGAGAGAACCGAGAACGATACTGCGCATGATGCCTCCTGATGAGCGCTAGAAGCATGGCCGGACCATGCCTCCCGACAGGCCTAGAATCCATAACATTATGGCGGGATCGGGCTATAACGTCGCCGCCGCGTTACGCAAGGTTACCGTGCCCGATTTCGACAAGCCCGCCCTGCTGCAGGATCTCACCGCGCTCGCCCGCCAGGCCGGCGCCGCCATTCTCGACATCTATGCCCGGCCCGACCAGGGCGAGCGCCAGAAGACCGACGCCTCGCCGGTGACCGACGCAGACCACGCCGCCGAGGCCATCATCCTGACCGGCCTGCGCACGCTGACTCCCGACGTGCCGATCATCGCAGAGGAGGAGGTCGCCGCCGGCCGCCTGCCCCAGGTCGGCGCCGGGCCGTTCTGGCTGGTCGACCCGCTCGACGGCACCAAGGAGTTCATCAAGCGCAACGGCGAGTTCACCGTGAACATCGCCCTGATCGAGAACGGCGAGCCGAGTCTGGGCGTCGTCTCGGCGCCGGCGCAGGGCGTGCTGTGGCGCGGCGCCAAGGGCCATGGCGCGCAGCGCCAGCTCGACGGCGGGGAGCCGACCGCCATCGCGGTGCGCCGGCCGCCGGGCGTCGGCCTCACCGTCTTCGCCAGCCGCAGCCATTCGGTGTTCAACCAGCTCGATATCTGGCTGCGCAACAACGACATCCCAGTCGCCGAGCGCAAGCAGGCCGGCTCGTCGCTGAAATTCTGCCTGATCGCCGCCGGCGAGGGCGACCTCTACCCGCGCTTCGGCCCGACCATGGAGTGGGACACCGCCGCCGGCCAGGCCGTGCTCGAGGCGGCGGGCGGCGAGGTGATCGACGACAGCACGCGCCAGCCGCTGCGCTACGGCAAGCCGGGCCATCGCAATCACTGGTTCGTCGCGCGCGGCTGGCCGGCGGGTCGCGACTGGCGGACGGGATGAACGCGATCATCGAGCGCGCCACGGCGTTGATCCGCGCCGGCCGCCTCGTCGCCTTCCCCACCGAGACGGTCTACGGCCTGGGCGCCGACGCCACGCAGGACCGCGCCGTCGCGGCGATCTTCGCCGCCAAGGGCCGCCCGGCATTCAATCCGCTGATCGCCCATGTGCTCGACGCCGCCGAGGCGCGCCGGTATGTGGTCTGGAACGACATCGCCGAGCGTCTCGCCGCCGCCTTCTGGCCCGGCCCCCTCACCCTCGTCCTGCCGCGCGTCAAGAACTGCCGGCTGTCGCTGCTCGCCTCCGCCGGCCTCGACACCGCCGCCGTGCGCGCGCCCTCGCATCCCATCGCCCGCGCGCTGATCGCCGCGTCGGGCGTGCCGATCGCAGCCCCCAGCGCCAACCGTTCCGGCGCCATCAGCCCGACGCGGCCGGAGCATGTCGTCGAGTCGCTGGGCGACGCGGTCGACCTGGTGATCGACGGCGGGCCGTGCGATGTCGGACTCGAATCGACGGTGCTTGACCTCACCACGCCGACGCCGACCTTGCTGCGCCCCGGCGGCACGACGCGCGAGGCGATCGAGGCGCTGATCGGCGCAATCGAGGACGGCCCGGCCATCGGCGTCCCCGGCGCGCTGCATTCGCCGGGCCAGCTCGAAAGCCACTACGCGCCGCGCGCCGCCATGCGGCTGAACGCGACGGCAGCGCAAATGGGCGAGACCATGCTCGGCTTCGGCCAGGTCGCCGGCGCGCTCAACCTCAGCCCGAGCGGCGACCTCGTCGAAGCGGCGGCCAACCTGTTCGTCATGCTGCGCAGGCTCGACGCAACAGGCACGACGCGAATCGCGGTCGCGCCGATTCCTGAATCCGGCCTCGGCGCGGCGATCAACGACCGGCTGCGGCGTGCGGCGGCCCCACGCTCATAGCCAGGGTCTGCGTGCCCACTCGAGCGCAAGATCGAGGCGGTCGTTACCCCAGAACAGCTCGCCGTCGACGACAAAGCTCGGCGCACCGAAGATGCCCAGCGCGATGGCGCGATCGACATCGGCAACCAGCGCCTTCCTGTTGCCGTCAGCGAGCGCGGCCGTGAGTATCGCCTGAGCGTCGAAGCCGGCGCGTTCGAGCACGTCCTTGATCACGTCCAGCTCGGCGATCTCGCGATCCTCAACAAAGCTGGCGCGGTAGATCGCCAGCGTCAGATCGGCACGGCGCCCGACAGGTACAACCCGACTGACCCGCGCGCCCAGCAAGCCATTGCGCGGATAGGTCGACGGCCAGCGCAGTCCCAGGCCTTGCTTCGCCGCCAGCCGTTCGACGTCACGGCGCCTGTAGTTGCGCTGTGCCGGCGGCGCGTTTTGCAGCGGCGATGGATTGTCGGGCCGCAGGCGCAGGATCGGGCCGATCACGAATGGAATCCACTCGACCGCGATGTCGGTGTTCACGGCCAGCCGCTCCGCCGCCAGCCACGCATAGGGGCTGGCAAAGTCGTACCAGAATTGCATCGTCGCCATGCGGCTACCATACCCTTGGGGACCCAGTGCAATCCCGCTAGATTGAGCCGATCCGGAGGAAACCAAGACCATGCCTGACACCTATATCTCGCCGCCCTCGTCCGCGTTCCACGAGGCGCTCGCCGCCATCGTCGGCGAGAAGGGTCTGGTGACCGATCCGCAGGCGGTACAGTTCCACACCACCAACTGGCAGGGCATGGCGCCGGGCCGCGCCGCCGCCGTGGTCAAGCCGGCGAGCGTCGAGGAGGTCTCGGCCATCGTGAAATTGTGCAACCAGCACAACGTCAAGATCGTACCGCAGGGCGGGCTGACCGGCCTGATGACCGCCAGCATCCCGGTGCGCCAGGGCGACGAGATCGTCGTGTCCCTGGCGCGCATGAACCGCATCCTCGACGTCAACCCGCAGGCCTACACCATGACGGTCGAGGCCGGCGTGGTGCTGCAGACCATCCAGCAGACGGCGATGGAGCATGATCGCCTGTTCCCGATCAGCCTGGGCGCCCAGGGCTCCTGCATGATCGGCGGCAACCTCTCGACCAACGCCGGCGGCGCGCAGGTGCTGCACTACGGCAACACGCGCAGCATGGTGCTGGGGCTCGAGGTCGTGCTGCCCGACGGCCGCATCTGGGACGGCATGCGCGCGCTGAAGAAGGACAACACCGGCTACGACCTGAAGGACCTCTTCGTCGGCGCCGAGGGCACCTTGGGCATCATCACCAAGGCGGTGCTGAAGGTGTTCCCCAAGCCCAAGGACGTCGCCACCTGCTGGCTGGCGATCCCCAACCCGAAGGCGGCCTTCGAGCTGCTGGCCGAGGCGCGCATGGCCTCGGGCGACTGCGTGACCTCGTGCGAGCTGGTGCACGGCATCGGCTATGAGGGCGTGCTCAAGCACGTGCCCAATCTGCAGCGGCCGATCGAGGGTTCACCCGAGTGGCAGTTGCTGATGGAATGGTCCTCGACCCGCGCCCCCACGGGCAACGGCGCCGGCGGCATGGCCGAGCGCATGGAGGAGTTCCTCACCGGCGCCTTCGAGCGCGGTCTGGCGGTCGACGGCACCATCGCTCAATCCGAGGCGCAGGCGCGCAACATGTGGGCGATCCGCGAAGGTCATGCCGAGGCCAGCCGCCGCGATCCCAACCCGAGCGCCTCGTTCGACATCTCGGTGGCGATCCACGAGATCCCGGATTTCATCGAGCGCTGCAACGCCGCCTGCGTGAAGGCGGTGCCCGGCATCCGCCCGAAGCCGATGGGCCATATGGGCGACGGCAACCTGCACTACTCCTTCGGCGCGCCGCTCCACGTCACGACGCGCGAGGCCTTCCTGCCGATGGCCAAGACGCTCGACCGCATCGTGCACGACATGGTCAACGAAATCGGCGGCTCGATCTCGGCCGAGCACGGCATCGGCTCGGTCAAGCTGCTCGAGCTTGAGCACTACCGCTCCTCGACCGAGCTCGACATCATGCGCGCGATCAAGAAGGCGCTCGATCCGAAGGGCCTGATGAACCCCGGCAAGGTGATCCGCGTCGATCCCGACGAGAAGGTGGCCGAGGCGTTTCCGACGCGTTGAGGCGTCTTGCCTTTCCCCCTCCGGGGGGAAGGTAGAGACAAGTCGCAGGGCAATGCGGACAAGTTCACCGCCGACAGGGACAATGTCCCTGCCTAAATTTGGATTGTGCCAGACACCTACACGACAATCCCCGCCGCCGTTCCCGCCTCCGTCCTCGAGGCGATTCACCGAGTCGTGGGCGACAAGGGCTTCACCACCGATGTCAGGGAGATGGAGCCGCATGTCGTGGAGTGGCGCGACAATTATCATGGCCGCGCCGCCGCCGTCGTGAAGCCGGCGAACACCGAGGAAGTCGCCGCCGTGATGAAGATCTGCCACCAGGCTGGTGTGCCCGTGGTGCCGCAGGGTGGCATGACCGGGCTGACCGGCGCCGGCATTCCGCACGAGCATGGCGGCGAGATCGTGCTGTCGCTGCGGCGCATGAACCGCATCCTCGAGGTCAACCCGCTGGCCTTCACCATGACGGTCGAGGCCGGCGTGGTGCTGAAGACCATCCAGGAGACGGCGGCGGCGCATGACCGGCTGTTTCCGCTCAGCCTGGGCGCCGAGGGCAGCTGCGCCATCGGCGGCAACCTGTCGACCAACGCCGGCGGCGTGCAGGTGCTGCACTACGGCAACGCGCGCAGCCTGGTGCTGGGGCTGGAGGTCGTGCTGCCCGATGGCCGAATCTGGAACGGCCTGCGCGCGCTGAAGAAGGACAATACCGGCTACGACCTGAAGAACCTATTCATGGGCGCCGAGGGGACCCTGGGCATCATCACGCGCGCGGTGCTGAAGATCTTCCCCAAGCCCAAGGACGTGGCGACCGCCTGGATGGCGGTGCGCGATCCCGCCGCCTCGGTCGAGCTGCTGTCGCGCGCCCACGAGGCGAGCGAGGACAACGTCACCTCCTGCGAGCTGATGAGCCGCCAGGGGCTGGAGTTCGTCTTCAAGCACATCCCGGGCTGCGCCGATCCGCTGGAAGGCCGCCACGACTGGTACGTGCTGCTCGAATGGTCCTCGACGCGTGCCGTGCCAGAGGGCGGCACGGGGATGACGGAACGCATGGAGGCCTTCCTCGGCGCGCTGATGGAGGAAGGTCTGGTGCTCGACGCCACCCTGGCGCAGTCGACGACGCAGGCGCAGGCCTTCTGGAAGATCCGCGAGAGCCACTCCGAGGCGCAGAAGATCGAAGGCCCCTCGATCAAGCACGACATCTCGGTGTCGGTGAGCGAGATCCCGTCCTTCATCGAGCGCGGTATCGCGGCGATGAAGCAGGTCGTGCCCGATCTGCGCCCGGTGCCCTTCGGCCACGTCGGCGACGGCAACCTGCACTTCAACGCCCAGGCGCCCGAGGGCATGGGCAAGGACGAATTCTTCGCCCATTACGGCGCCATCAACCGCGCGGTCTACGACATCGTGCGCGAGGTGGCGGGCTCGATCTCCGCCGAGCACGGCATCGGCCGCTTCAAGCTCGAGGAGCTCGAGCACTACCGCTCGCCGGTCGAGCTCGACGTCATGCGCTCGATCAAGCGCGCGCTCGATCCGCAGAACCTGATGAACCCCGGCAAGGTGATTCGCATCTAGGGGACGGTGGCGGGGGGATCGCGGCGATTTTGTTGCCTTGCAAATGTTATACTATAACATTACCTAGCTGCCAGACGGCCTGTGCCGTTCGCTTCCTCTCCATCCAGCGCGGATGACACCTGATGTCACCCTCTCCCGGCCTTCGATTGCCCGTCACGGTGCTGTCCGGCTTCCTCGGTGCCGGCAAGACGACGCTGCTCAACCATGTCCTGCACAATCGCCAGGGCAAGCGCGTAGCGGTGATCGTCAACGACATGAGCGAGGTCAACATCGACGCCGCGCTGGTGCGCGACGGCGGCGCCGGGCTCAGCCGGACCGACGAGAAGCTGGTGGAGATGTCCAACGGCTGCATCTGCTGCACCCTGCGCGACGATCTGCTCCGCGAGGTGCGCAGTCTCGCGACGCAGGGCCGCTTCGACTACCTGCTGATCGAATCGACCGGTATCTCGGAACCGCTGCCGGTGGCCGCGACCTTCGACTTCCGCGACGAGGACGGCGACAGCCTCGCCGACGTGGCGCGCCTCGACACCATGGTCACGGTGGTCGACGCCTTCAACTTCCTGCGCGACTACGCCAGCACCGGCTTCCTGCGCGATCGCGGCCAGACCGCCGGCGAGGGCGACGATCGCACCATCGTCGACCTGCTCGTCGAGCAGGTCGAGTTCGCCGATGTCATCGTCCTCAACAAGGCGGACCTCGTCTCGTCCGACGACCTCGGCATGCTCGAGGGCATCATTCGCACCTTCAACACGCGTGCGCGCTTTGTGCGCAGCGTGAATGGCGACGTGGCGCTCGACGACATCCTCGACACAGGCCTGTTCGACATGCAGGAGGCGTCGATGGCGCCGGGCTGGCAGCAGGCGTTGCTCGGCAACCCGCTGCCGGAGACCGAGGAGTATGGCATCTCGAGCTTCATCTACCGCGCGCAGTCGCCGTTTCACCCGGCGCGGTTGATGGCCTGGCTGCAACGCGAGTGGCCCGGCGTGATCCGGTCCAAGGGATTCTTCTGGCTGGCGACGCGGCCCGCCTTTGTCGGCGTCTGGTCGCAGGCCGGTGCGGTGACACGCCACGAGAAGGGCGGCCGCTGGTGGGCCAGCGTGCCGCGCAACCACTGGCCGAGCGACCGGGTCGAGCGGCGCATGATCATGGATAACTGGAAGGAGCCGTTCGGCGATCGCCGGCAGGAGATCGTGATCATCGGCAAGGACATGGACCGCGGCGCGCTTACCGCCGCGTTCGATGCTTGCTTGCTCAGCCCGAGCGAGATCGCCGCCGGCCCGGCGGTGTGGAAGTACATGCCCGACCCGTTCCCGGCCTGGACCGAGGAGTCCCAGTCGTGAACGCGACGATATTGGCGACACGTCCGCACGTCGCGCGCGGTGACAAGCCGGAGGCGCTCTCGGCGATCACATCGCAGGCCGTCAACCTCGCGCTGTGGCAACGCCGGCTGCCCCGCGCGCTGGAGGCCAGCATCGAGGCGCATCGAACGCGCCCGATCGTCGGCGAGGCGTGGTTCGACGCCTGCGATTCGGCGGCACTGACCGATGGCCACTTCGCGGCGCTGCTGCGCGACGTGTCGCCGGCCGATCAAGCGCTGTGGCGCGCCGACATCGCGCCATTGCTCGATGAATTCGCGCGCCTGAGCGCGGCGCATGTCGTGCGCGCCACGCTCGAAACGGTGACCGGTTCGGCTTGCCGCAAGTTCCACGTCGACTGGATCGGCCTGCGCCTGCTCTGTACCTACGACGGCGCCGGGACCCAATGGCTGCCCGACGCCGCGGTGCGACGCGACATGCTGACCGTGGGCGACAACGACGATATCGTCGACGATCCGGCGTCGGTTCAGTCGATGGCATGCGGCGATGTCGGCCTGTTCAAGGGAGAGGCATGGCCCGGCAATGAGGGGCGCGGCATCGTGCATCGCTCCCCACCGAAGCCGGAGGGTGGCCATCGCCGCGTGCTGCTGTGCCTCGACGCCGACGCGGTCGACCACTCGCGGCTGGGGAGCGCGTCGCGTGTCTGAGGCGGCGGCCAAGCTAGCGCCGGCGATCGAGGCGGTGCGCAAGGCCGACATCGAGCGGGCGTTGGCCCATTTCCGTCGCGCCCGCGCCGCCTGCGACGACGAGTGGCTGCCGCGCGACGCGGTGCTCGACGCGTTGCTGATCGCGGTGATCGAGGAGGCGCGCGATCCGACGACCGCGCATCTCGTCGCCGCCCACCTCGACAAGACCGCACGGCTGTTGTCGCTGCTCGCCGGTGAGCGGCCCGACGGGGCGACCCTCTAGACCGGCGCCAACGCGCTGTCTCCTGTTCGGATTGGCCTCATCACGCCGGTAAAGCCCGCGTCCGCGAACGCAACAGAAGCGATTGCCGAACATGACTGATATTGCGAACCCGAGCTGGCGCTCAAGCGCTCGTGAACGTGCGGCTGCTCTTTGGCAACATGGCAAGAGCCGGTGCCACAAAGCAGGCGCAGCCGCAGATAACGAGCACAGGCGTTGGTCCGAGCGCCTGGCTGAGCGGTGCGATCAGGGCGAGGCCCAGAGGTGCCAAGCCGTATGAAAACAAGAAATCGACCGACGACACGCGCGCGAGCTTGTCCGATGGCACCTCACGTTGTGTGGCGCTGAACCATGGCACGTTGAACAACTGGACGCCGAGGCCGGCAAGAAAGAGGGCCGCGATTGGAATGGCGATGTGGATGGGTGCGATCAGGCTGAAGGGAACCAGGCCATAAAGCGCAAGAGCGCCGAGCGCGGTCCACCCCTGATTGCGTGGACGCCAGTACGCCATCACCGCAGCGCCCAAGAGCGCTCCTATCGTGTAGGCGGTTGTCCCGGCGACGAGAAGAACAGCACCGCCATAGTCGTCACGGCTCACGATGGGAAGGATCACGTTGGTCACGGAGTAGCCCAAGGCGATCACGATCGTCAGCGCGGCAAGTCCGGCGACGAACCACGGGTGACGGCCCGCTTCCCTCACACCTTCAATGAGCTCTTGATGGAACGACTTGAGTGTGAGGCGTGCATCGGCGCCATCGGGTCGGCCCGGCTCGACCGGGTGTGGCGGCACGAAGCCACTCACCAACCAGAGAAGCGCGATCGCGATCAGGGTGGCCCAGACTCCCAGTCCAAGCGCGAGAGCCGTGGCGAGAGTGGGGCCAACGAGGGTCGCGACCCGCACCGATATGCTCATCGCGGCATTGGCTGGCTGCAACCCATCCACGCCGACCACGATCGGGACCAGCGCGTTGTAGGCCGGGCGACACGCCCCTTGGCCAATTCCAGCCACGGCCGCACCCAGCATCAGCAGAGCGGTGCCAAACGCCGAATGCCCAAGCCCGATGACGATGAGCGCGATGCCCGCAGCGGCAATCAGGCTCGCACCCCACACGACTTTGCGCCGCGCGGAGCGATCAGCCAATACGCCGCTGATCGGCAGGGCCACAAGAAACCCCACCGTCCGCGCAGCCAGCGCAATTCCCAATTGCGCCGCCGTAATCGATCGATCGAGAACGGCGATACCCAACACGAAGGGCAGAGCCCATGTCGCAAGACCTGAGGCGGTACCGCCGAGCCAGAGCCTTATGAAGGCGCGAGTCCTGATCTCTCCAGCCATTCAAACTCCCGCATCAGGAGCGCCGTGTAGTCGTCGAGATGCCGGAAGGCAAGCGGCTGGCGGCGCCACCGCCGCATGTCGCCGGCGCCGGAAACGGGACGATCTTCTGGAACACCACGCGCGGGCCACCGCCCGGCCCGACCTAGCACGACATCATCCGCCACAGCCGGTTCCCGGGATGGTGACGATGTCAGCGCGCCGCGATGTACTCGCCGCTGAGCCCCAGCACGCGCGACATCTCCTCGGCGCCTTCGCGCACCGCCGCCACCAGCGCCGCGCGCTTGCGGCGCGCGCGGTCGGCGGGCGCGGCGATCATCAGCGAAGCGACGACGGCGCGCCGGGCGTCGAACACCGGCGAGGCGAAGCCCCACAGACCGACGAACATCTGGTCGCGCGTTTCGACCACGCCGGCGCGGCGCGCCTCGGCGATGATGTCGAGCAGCGCTGCTTTCGCGGTCGTGGTGTGCGGCGTGAGCTGCGGACGCGGCGCGCGCGCGAGGTAGTCGCGAATGATGTCGGGCTCGCTGAACGCGAGCACGGCGCGGCCCGACGCCGTGCAGTAGAGCGGCCGGCGCAGGCCGATCGTGGCGGCGTAGCGCACCGCCTGCGGCCCGTCGGCGATGGCGACGTAACGCACCTCCCGATGATCCTCGGTCGGCACCGCGAGCAGCACCGTCTCTTCCGCCTTGGCGACGATCGGCGCCAGCAGCGGCGAGAGCTTGCGTTCCAAGGTGTCGCCACCGCCGATCAGCGCGCCCTGCCGCAGCGCCGCCGCGCCCAGACGATAGACGCCGCCGACGGTCTCGACATAGGCCTCGCTTTCCAGCGCGCGCAGCATGCTGAACAGGCTGGTCTTGGGCAGATCAAGGATTCGGCCCAGCTCGGCCAGCGCCAGGCCGTCGGGCCGCGTCGCCAGCGCCTCGATCACCCGCATAGCGCGGGTCGGCGCGCGCGGCGGGCCAGCCGATATCCCTGTTGCGTCGCGCGGCATGGCGGGGTCAAAATTCCTCTACCGGAACAATGTTCCGATATCGGAATAACTGTCAAGGCGGGAGGAACGCCATGAACCACATCGTCGTCAACGAGCCCAACAAGTGGCGCCTGGAAACCCCGGGCTCGGCGGGATGGCAGCGCAGCCCGCGGCCTGGTGCCGCGAAGAAGTACTTCATGGTGTCGGCCGACTGCCACGCGAACGAGCCGGCCAATCTGTGGGCCGAACGTATCGACGCGAAGTATCGCGATCGCCTGCCGCGCGTCATCACCGACAAGGACGGCGTGAAGTGGCGCGTGTCGGAGGGCCATCGTCCCGACCGCCTGCGCATCCACGAGATGGAGGGCGAGGACGACGCGCGCAACAAGGCCGGCGCCGATCCCAAGCTGCGCATCGCCGACCATGACGGCGACGGCATCGACGTCGAGCTCTTCTTCCCCAACAAGGGCCTGTCGATGTGGGCGACGCAGGACGCCGAGTTCGCGCAGGCGCAGTGCCGGGTGTGGAACGACTGGGCGTGGGAGCAGTACTCGGCCCACCAGGATCGCGTGGTGATCGCCGGCGCGATCGCCACCGCCGATCTCGAGGGTTCGATCGCCGAGGTGCAGCGTCTGGCCAAGCTCGGCTTCCGCTGCCTCACCCTGCCGTGCAAGCCGGTATGGGGCCATCACGACATCGACCACCCGAACTACAACCTGCCGCATTTCGACCGGCTGTGGGCGGCGATCCAGGACGTGAACCTGCCGATCACCTATCACATCTCGACCGGCCGCGACCCGCGCGCCTCGCGCGGCAATGGCGGCGCGGTGATCAACTACGTCACCCACTCGCTGTCGCCGACCATCGAGCCGGTCGCCAATATGTGCGCGTCGGGCGTGCTCGAGCGCTTCCCCAAATTGCGCTTCGCCACCATCGAGGCCGGCATCGGCTGGATCCCGTGGCTGCTCGACGCCATGGACGAGGCCTATCGCAAGCATCACTTCTGGGTGCGGCCCAAGCTGCAGGGCCTGCCCAGCGACTACTTCAAGGCGCATGGCTACGCCTCGTTCCAGGAAGACCCGGCCGGCTTGGCGCTGTGCGAGAAGCATGGCCTGTCGAAGAGCTTCATGTGGGCCAACGACTACCCGCATCACGAAGGCACCTGGCCGCACTCCGCCGAAGCGATCGAGCGCACCATGGGCCATCTGTCCGACGCCACCCGCGCCGACATCCTCGGGCTCAACGCCGCCCGCTTCCTGAACCTCGAAGTGCCGGCGAAGTACAGGGCGTAACCTCACCTGTCATCCCGAGCGCAGCGAGGGATCTAGGCAGCCACTAGATCCCTCGCGTTGCTCGGGATGACAGATCTCCATCATCACCAGGAGTCCCCATGACCGACCGCACGTTGCGCGGCAGGGTGGCCATCGTCGGCATCGGCGAGACGGCCTACTACAAGCACGGCAAGTCGCCCGATCCCGAGTTCGTTCTCGCGCTCAAGGCGATCCTCGCCGCCGCCAAGGACGCCGGCATCGACCCGCGCCGCATCGACGGCTTCGCCTCCTACAGCAACGACCGCAACGATCCCTCGCGGCTGGCCGCGGCACTGGGCCTGCCCGAGCTGCGCTTCTCCAACATGCAATGGGGCGGTGGTGGCGGCGGCGGCGCGGGCGCGGTGGCCAACGCGGCGGCGGCGGTCGCCGGCGGCCTGGCGGATTGCGTCGTGGTCTTCCGCTCGCTGGCCCAAGGCCAGTTCCAGCGTTTTGGCGCCGCGCCACCAGGTGGCGTCGCGACCGGCGAGGCGGCGCTCAACGCGCCCTACGGCGTGATGTCGCCGGCGCAGCGCTACGCCATGCGCGCCATGCGCTTTCTCCACGAGAACAAGATCGGCGACGGCGCGCAGCGCGCCATCGCGCTGGCCTCCTACGCCCACGCCCAGAAGAACCCCCGCGCGGTGATGAATGGCAAGCCGCTGACGGCCGAGGCCTACGACGCCTCGCGCTGGATCGTCGAGCCTTGGCGGCTGTTCGATTGCTGCATGGAAAACGATGGCGCCGCCGCACTGATCATCGTGCCCGCGGAGCAAGCCAAGGACTTCGCAAAGAAGCCCGCCTATCTGCTGGGTGCGGCGCTGGGCTCGGAGTACCGCAACGGCGCGCGCGGCCACAACGCGCCGCTCTACGCCACGTCGAGCTTCACCACCGTTGCGCCGCACCTCTACGCCATGGCCGGCGTGAAGCCCAAGGACGTCGACGTGCTGCAGAGCTACGAGAACTTCACCGGTGGCGTGCTGATGAGCCTGGTCGAGCACGGCTTCTTCAAGGCCGAGGAGGCCAACGACTTCCTGGTGCCCGACAACCTGATGGCGCCCGGTGGCAAGCTGCCGCTCAACACCAGCGGCGGCAATCTCGCGGAGTGCTACATGCACGGCCTCGAGCTGCAGGTCGAGGCCGTGCGCCAGCTGCGCGGCGAGTCGACGGCGCAGGTCAAGGACCCGCACGTCTCGATGGTGATCGCCGGCCCGATGGTGACGCCGGTGTCGAGCATGATCCTCGGTTCGGTGGAGACGCTGTGATGTCCTACCTCAAGCCCGGCCTGCCGGCCCCCGTCGCCGAGAATGACGGCCTCGACGCGCCTTACTGGGAAGGCACGCGGCGCGGCGAATTGATGGTCCAGCGCTGCAAGTCCTGTGGCACGTGGCAATGGGGCCCGGAGTGGATCTGCCACAAGTGTCTGTCCTTCGACATCGGCTGGGTGCAGGTCGAGGGTCGCGGGAAGATCTACAGCTGGGAGCGCCCCTGGCATCCCGTGCATCCGGCGCTGAAAGACCAGGGACCCTACATCGTCGTGCTGGTCGAGCTGCCGCACGCCGGCAACATCCGCATGCTGGGTAACCTGCTGGGCGATCCCAAGCAGCAGGTGCGTATCGGCGCCGAGGTCGAGGCGGTGTTCGAACCGCACGACGACGCCAAGCCGCCGTTCACCCTAGTGCAGTGGAAGTATCGCTAGGCGCGGCTCAGCAGCGCCGCCCACTGCATGTGCAGGCGCTGCGACAGAGCCGCCGGCAGCGCTTGCGTGCCGCGCTCGATGGCGTCGACCAGGCCGTAGGGCAGGATCGGCGAGAGGTAGCGTGTCTTGAGGTTCTCGGCAGTCAGCGGATTGTTGAAGACCGAGAACTTGTCGACCTTCAGCCCGGCCTTGGCGGCGAGCGTGACGATCTCGTCGGGGTAGAGCAGGAAGATGTGGCCGTCGGCATCGGGCTTGAACTGCAGCGCTTCGAATTGCGAGGGGTCTGGGCAGTCGGAGAAGCGCGGCAAGGTGTTGCGGAAGTAGCGGCCGTTGGGCGTGGTCAGCACGATGACGCCGCCGGGCTCGAGGAAGCCCGCGAGCTTGCGCAGGAAGTCGTCGGGGTGCGCGACGTGCTCGATGATCTCAGTGGCGACGACGGCGTCGAAGCGGCCGACCCGCTCCGGCGGCAGCTCGAAGAGGTTACCGGGCAGGAAGCGGATGTCCTGGCGGTCGGTCTTCAGCCTGACATAGCCCACGAGTTCGTCGCGCAGGTCGTTCCATGTCACGTGGTAACCGAGCTCGGCCAGCACGATCGAAAAATTGCCCTGTCCGGCGGCGAGGTCGAGGACGCGTCCGCCATCGGGCTTGGCTTCCAGCACGTAGTCGACGGCGCGCGCGAAGCGATGGCGATAGGCAACACGATAGCCGCGCGCCGTGACGCCGGGCCACACCGAGTCGACGTCGTGCCCGTGGGAGTAGCGCCAGGAGTCGGGCCAGGACGGGTCGAGCGGGGGCCGCTTGATGTGGCCGAACAGGCTTTCGTGGAAGCGGCGGGTTGGCCCCGTCATCAAGATCGGCCATCGAGTCGAAGGTCCAAGTTGTTTTCCTAGCACGAGCTTGCGAGGATGTCAGTGTTCGCCATGAGAGCCCTCCCACTATGAAGGTCGTCGTCACGGGCGGGGCCGGATTCATCGGCTCGGCAGTGGTCCGCCGCATCGTGCGCCAGACCGACTGGCACGTCGCGACCATCGACAAGCTGACCTATGCCGGCAATCTGGAGTCGCTGGCCGAAGCGCGCGAGCACCCCAGGCATCGCTTCCACCGCGCCGATATCTGCGACCGCGCCGCGATGGATCGTATCCTCGCCGAGGAGCGGCCCGACGCCATCCTGCATCTCGCCGCCGAGAGCCATGTCGACCGCTCGATCGACGGCGCCGCGCCCTTCATCCAGACCAACGTCGTCGGCACCTGGACTTTGCTCGAGGCCGCCACCGCCTATTGGCGCGCGCTGCCCGAGGATCGCCGCGCCGCCTTCCGCTTCCAGCACATCTCAACCGACGAGGTCTTCGGCTCGCTCGGACCCGAAGGCAAATTCCGCGAGGACACGCCCTATCAGCCGAACTCGCCCTACTCCGCCAGCAAGGCTGGCTCCGATCACCTGGTGCGCGCCTGGCACCACACCCATGGCCTGCCGACCTTGGCCACCAACTGCTCCAACAACTACGGCCCCTACCATTTTCCCGAGAAGCTCATTCCGCTAGTGATCATCCGCGGCCTGCGCGGCGAGAGCCTGCCGGTCTACGGCAAAGGCGAGAACGTGCGCGACTGGCTGCATGTCGAGGATCACGCCGAGGCGCTGCTGACCGTGCTGCGCAAGGGCCGCATCGGCGAGACCTACAACGTCGGCGGCAACGAGGAGCGACGCAACATCGACGTCGTGCGCGCCATCTGCCGCGCGCTGGACGAATTCCTGCCCGACTCGGCCCATCGCCCGCACGACACGCTGATCCGCTTCGTCGCCGACCGGCCGGGCCACGACCAGCGCTACGCCATCGACGCCGGCAAGATCGCCCGGGAGCTCGGCTGGCGGCCGAGCCGCTCTTTCGACGAGGGCCTGAGCCAGACCGTGCGCTGGTTCCTCGACAACCGGAGCTGGTGGGAGCGGGTGATGAGCGGCGCCTATCGCGGCGAACGCCTGGGCGATCCCGCGCTCAATCGCGGCCCCGCCAGCCGCTGACGACGGCGCGCACCTCGTTCCAGCGCCGCGGGCCGGCGAAGGCGATCGGCGCCACGAGCGCGAGCAGCGCCAACGGGACCGAGACCTGCCAGTTGGTCGAGCGATCGTGCCAGGTGGCGGCGGCGCAGATCACGATCATGGCAAGCCCGCCGAGCCAAATCGCCTGAGTCCGCGCCGTCAGGCTCACGCCCAGCGCCGTGCGAATGTACCACAGGCCGCCGAGCATGGTGGCGATCTGCACGACGGCGAAGGCGATGCCGATGCCGTTCAGGTCGGTGAGCCACGGCGGCGCGTGCGGGCTGAGCGCGAGGACCACCAACCCGGAGAAGCCGCCATACCAGGCGATCTCCGTGATCATCATCACCCGCACCCGCGCCGCCGAGACCACGACATTGAAGAAGAGCGCCTGGAAGACGCGGAAGTAATTGCCGATCAGCATCCAGGTCAGCGCGTCGAGCGCCGGCAGGAAGCGGCTCGAGAACAGCAACTCGAGGATCAGCGGCTGGAACAGGAGCGCGCCGCCGATCAGCGGGATCGAGCACAGCGCCAGCATCTCGACGGCGTCGTTGACCGTGCGGCTGCGCTCCTCCGCGCTCGCGGCGCTGGCCATGGTCGGCAGCAGGTAGGTGGTCGCCGCCGTCATCAGCAGGCCGACATTCTGCAGCGCCAGGGTCCAGGCCGCCTGGAACAGGCCGTGCAGCTCCTGGCCGCCGGTCTCGACCAGCAGGGCGCGCATCGCCATGAAGCAGAGCGCCGACAGCGCGCCAGCGCTCAACCCGGCGGCGAAGAAACGCAGCTGGTGCGCCATGTCGGCGCGCTCGGGCCGCCGCGTAAAGGCCTCGAGCACCGGCGCCATCCAGCCGAGCCGGTGGATATACCAGCTCGCCGCCGCGAACTGCGCCACGATGGGCAGCAGCACGAAGCCGATGAAGGCGAGTTGATGTCCGCCCGCGGCGAGCTGGGCCAGCGGCCAGGCGATCAGCGCGAGCGTCAGCGAGCCCAGCACCTGCACGATCGCCAGCCGGCCGATGGCGCGCGAGACGTTGATCAGGCCCTGCAGCGTGACGCCGACGATGGCGATGCCGACGGTGAGCGCGAGGCAGCGCACGCCCAGCACGATGTCGGGCGAGCGGTCGCGAAAGATGTGCTCGGCGATCAGCGGCGCGGTCAACAGTAAGGTCAGCGCCGTGAGTACGGCGCCGCACAACGACAGCCAGATAGACGCCACGACGCGCCGTCGCCGCACCTCGCCCTCGACCGAGCTCAACGCCTGGATCTGGCCGGCGCCTGCGCCAAAGATGCCGAGCCCCGTCGCTATGTCGTGGACCTGGCGATAGGTCGCCAGCAAGCCGACACCCGCCGGCCCCAGGGTCACGGCGAAGATCTTGTTGGCGATCAGGCCGAAGAACAGCCCGGCGATGCCGGCGCCGCCCGTCGTCACCATCGCCTTGAAGAGCTTCAGCATCGGATGTCACTCATCTCCGCTCCCCGCTCGTGGAGAGAAGGAGGACGGTGCGAATACGATACGACCATGCCGCTACGCCGCCGATCGAACGACATTGGCGACGCGGTCGATCTGATCGAGCGTGGCGTGCGGGCCGATCGGCAGGCTGAGCGTGGTCTCGGCGATGCGTTCGGCGAGCGGGAAGTCGCCCTTCTTCATGCCCAGCCCGCGATAGGCCTCCTGCAGATGCGGCGGAATCGGATAGTGGATCAGCCAGCCGATCTTGGCCGCGTCGAGCGCGTCGGTGATCCGCTTGCGGTCGGCGCAGCGCACCGTGAAGAGATGCCAGATCGGCTCGGCCCATTGCGGCACGTAGGGCAACTCGACGCCCGCAATGCCACGCATCTTCTCGAGATAGCGCGCCGCCAGCGCGCGGCGACGTTCATTGAAAGTGTCGAGGCTCGGCAGCTTGGCGCGCAAGATCGCCGCCTGCATCTCGTCGAGCCGAGAGTTCACGCCGGTCTCGAGGTTCACGTATTTCACCTTCGAGCCGTAGTTGCGCAGGGTGCGCAACCGGTCGGCCAACCGGTCGTCGTCGGTGGTGACGGCGCCGGCGTCGCCCATGGCGCCGAGGTTCTTGCTGGGAAAGAAGCTGAAGGCGCCGGCGTCGGCGAGGCAGCCGGCGCGGCGACCCTTGTAGCGCGCGCCCTGCGCCTGGGCGACGTCCTCCAGCACCTTGACGCCGTGCCTCCGGCCCAGCGCCATCAGCGGGTCCATGTCGCTGGTCTGGCCGTAGAGATGCACCGGGACGATCGCCTTGGTCCGGGGGGTGATCGCCTGGGCGACACGCTCGGGATCGAGATTGGCGGTGCGGATGTCGGGCTCGACCGGCACCGGCTTGGCGCCACACGCCGTCGCGGCGAGCCAGGTCGCGATGTAGGTGCTCGATGGCACGATCACCTCGTCGCCCGGACCGATGTCCCAGGCGCGCAGTACGAGCTCCAGCGCTTCCAGCCCGTTGCCGAGCCCGACGCAATGCTTCACGCCACAGTACGACGCGAACTCCTCCTCGAAGGCTGCGACCTCCTTGCCGAGGATGTACCAGCCGGAATCAGCGACGCGCGCCATCGCTGCGTCGATCTCCGGCTTGAGCTCGAGATAGACGGCGCGCAGGTCGAGGAACGGAATCATCGCGCTTTGACCTCGCGGCGGAACGTGTCGTAGTCCCTGATATAGTCGGATTCGGCATAGTTGGCCGAGGCGAGGACCAGCACGACCGTCGAGGCGGCGAAATCCACCAGCTCGTGCCAGACCCAGGGCTCGACCAGCATGGCGCGATCCGGCCGGTCGAGCCGCACGGTCTCGCGATGGGTGCCGTCGTCGAGGACCAGGTCCGCGCCGCCGGCTACCGCGATCATCGCCAGCCGCACCTCGCGATGCGCGTGATGGCCGCGCGGCTTGCCCACCGGCACGCCGTGGATCCAGAAGGCGCGGCGGATGGTGAAGTCGAGATCGATGCCAGTCTCGATGAAGCTCACTGTGCCGCGCGGATCGGACGAACCCCGCACATCCACCCAGCGGCAGCCACGGACCTTCATGACGCGGTCCCTTCTCCCATCCCCCGTTGGCGGGGGAAGGTGGCGCGAAGCGCCGGATGGGGGTGGCTGTCGACGCTCCTCATCGCGCGATCTCGTTGGCGGTGTCGTGCAGCAGCTTGTTGGCCTCGATCAGCGACTCGAAGGTGCCGGCGTCGGTCCAGGCGCCGGGATAGATCTCGTATTGCAGCTGGCGGCGCGCGATATAGGCGTTGTTGACCGAGGTGATCTCGTACTCGCCGCGCGCCGAGGGCTTGATGCCGCGGATGATGTCGAAGACCTGGCCGTCGTAGAAGTACAGGCCGACCACCGCGAAGGAGGTCTTGGGCTTGGCCGGCTTCTCTTCGATCTCGACGATATGCTGCTCGTCGAGCGCGGCCACACCGTAGCGCTCGGGATCGTGCACGCTCTTGATCACCACGCGCGCGCCCTTGTCCTGCCTGCGGAAGGACTCGACGATCGGCGCGATCGAGCTCTGGAAGACGTTGTCGCCGAGGAAGACGCAGATCTTGCCGCCGCCGGCGAAGCCCTCGGCCAGCGACAGCGCGTTGGCGATGCCCAGCGCGCCGTCCTGCACGCGGTAGGTCAGCCCGCAGCCCAGCTCGACGCCGGAGCCCAGGCAGTTCACCATCTCGCCCATGTGGTCGACCGACGTGACCACCAGGATGTCGGTGATGCCGGCCGCCACCATGTGACGGATCGGATGGTAGATCATCGGCTCGCGGCCGACCGGCAGCAGATGCTTGTTGGTGGCTTTGGTCAGCGGATACAGCCTGGTGCCCTTGCCGCCGGCCAGAATGACGCCCTTCATGCCTTCCCCCGGAAACCGCCGCACGCTCACGCACCGGGCGGCGGAAAGCACACCTGTAGCACAGGCAGGCGGCGCAATTGCGGCGCCATCGTCAGCGGAACTTCAGCCACTGCATATAGGCCACCCCGGCCATGACGATCACCCCGCCGACGATCTGCTGGCCGGTCGGATGGATGCCGAAGGCCATCGAGATCAGCACGGCGAAGACCGGCACGGCGTTCTGCCACAGCGAGCCGGCGGCGATACCCAGCCGGCTGACCCCGACATTCCAGCTCACCCCGGCCACGGCCGTGGCCAGGACCGCGATGCCGACCAGCAACAGGACCGCCTCGGCCGGCGGATCCAGATTGGGCGGCCCGGCGATGCCGACAACGCGGCAGACCAGCCAGATCACGCTCGACCAGAAGATCGCCGAGAAGCATCCGACATAGGTGCGCCTGAGCTGGCTTTCCTCGGGGCGAAACCAGCGCTGGGCGGCCATCGAGTAGAGCGTCCAGGCCACGATGCAGAGCGCGATCAGCGGCTCGCCGCCCTGCAGGCTGAGCGTTTGACCGCCGGCCTCGGCCCTGCCCAGCACGGCGATAGCGCCCCCGATCAGGGTGAGCGGCGCCGCCACCCAGAAGCCCTTGTCGAAGGGCGCGCCGGTCGTCGCCCGCAGGAACAGCGCGGCGTAGATCGGTGAGCCGACCATGACGGCGGCGGCGGTGATGGCGTTGGTGTAGAGCAGGCCGACATTATAGATCACGAAGAACGCGCTCATGCTGAGCCCGAGCAGCGCGAAGCGGGTCCAGCCGATCGGGATCGCCAGCGCCGACCAGCCCTGGGTCGCGACCAGCATCGCGGCCAGCGCCACCGTCGCGACCGCCACCCGCCAGATCGACATGTAGTAGGGATCGAAGGCGCCGAACAGCACCGCCGTCACCGGCACATTGGCGCCCCAGAACACGGCCGTGACGAAGAACGCCGACAGCCCGATCCACGCGCCCCGCGCCGAGGGCGAGCCGTTCACGTGCGCGCCTTCATCAGCTGACGGGTCTGGAGGTAGACGATGCCCGACAGCACCACCGCGCCGCCCACGACCTGCAGCGCCGTCGGCGGATAGCCGACGATCCAGGCCGTCACCACCGCCACGACGGGCGAGGCCGTCATGTGCAGCGACGCCACCGGCACCGACAGCCGGCTGACGCCGAAGTTCCACAGCAGAGTGGCGATGGCGACGCCGAAGACCGATACCCAGACCAGGTAGCCCACCTGCACCGGGGTCACCGCGGTCGGCAGCGCGCCGCCGGCGCCGGCGGCGACGATGCCGCTATAGAGCACCACCATCCACAGGCCGCCGACGGTGGTGGTGATCGCGCTCAGCCCGATCTGGCCGCGATCGCCCAACCATTGCTGGGCGCGGATCGAGTACCACTGCCAGCCGATCTGGGCCAGGATCAGCAACGGTTCGCCGCCCTCGAACCCCAGGCCGCGCTCGCGGAAGCCGGGCGCGCCAGCGATCACCAGCGCCGCGCCGGAGAGGCTGAGCGCCACCGCGACCCAGAAGCCGCGCACGGGCTTGGCGCGCAGCAGTAGCCACGCCATCGCGGCCGCGATCACCGGCCCGGTGTTGAGCACGATCGCCGCAGTCACGGGGTGCGAATGGCGCACGCCGAAGGTGTAGAGCACCGAGAACCCGGCCATCGCCAGGCCAAGCGAGGCCAGCTCGCCGACGCGCGCCGGACGCTTGGCGCCGCTCGGCCGCCGCACCAGCCACCACGCCAGCCACAGCACCGGCAGGCCCGGCAGGTAGCGCATTGACGACAGAAGCCACAGGTCGATGCTCGTCGTCAGTTCCTTGAGGATCGGCGTCATCGAGCCCCAGATGAGGGCGCACCCCATCAGGCCGGCTGACGCCGCGAGCATCGCGCCGCGATTCATCGCTGGTCCTTTACCTTCCCCCGGAGGGGGAAGGTATGACCGAGTCAAGCCGGCCAGATGTGATAGCCCTACCCTCCGGTGGAAGGCAGGTTACCGGCCCGCGATCTCCTCGAGCACCGGCAGGATGAAGTCGCGGAACAGCGGCGGGTTCTCGCTCATCGGGAAGTGGCCGAGGCCCTTCATGATGGTGATCTTCGCGCCGTGCACGGCCTTGCCGACCTCCAGCGTGTATTCGGGTTTGCATGAATAGTCGTACTCGCCGGTCAGCAGGTAGAGCGGGCACTTGGTCGTGTCGATGCGGTGCAGGCGATCCCGCAAGTCGCCATCGACCGTATAGAAATGCAGGTCGCCGTAGAAGATGCCCGGCCCGCCCTGCATGTAGTGCCACAGCGTTTCCCAGCGCTCGGACTCCGGCCCGGTCGGCGCCATCAGGCCAGACACCGCGCCCAGGGCCAGCTCGCTGTGATCGGCCTCGGGATGGTTGAGCCAGCCGATGTCGTAGTAGGCACTGGGCGTCGCCGAGGATTGAAGGCCAATGATGGCGCGAAAGACATGCGCGTGATCGGCCGCCAGCCCCAGCACCACGCGCCCGCCGATCGAGCAGCCCATCACGACAGGCCTGTCGAGCTCCAGCGCCTGGGCCACGGCGACAATGATGTCGATGTAGAATTCGCGCGTGAGCTTGTATTCCTCGAGGTGGAAGCCCTCGGGCGGTGAGGACTTGCCATGCCACGGCAGGTCGAAGGCGATCACGCGGTACTTCGCGGTGATCGCCGGATCGTTCATCAGCGCGCGGTACTGCCGGCCGTCCGACCCGGCGGTGTGCAGGCAGAGCAGCGGGATGCCCTGCCCCGCTTCCTCGACATAAAGCCGGTAGTCGCGGCCCTTGAAGGGAAAGCGCAGGTAGCGGCCGACGATGGGCTCGAAATCGACGCTCATGCCGCGCCCGCCTGCCCGCGCAGCGCGCCCAGCACGCCCTTCACATACATGACCCGTGCCCAGAACTGCCGCAGATCACCTTCGGCGCGCAATTCGCCCTGGCGCATCAGGCCGAACAGGTCCTGGTAGTACGGCGGCGGCACGGCCTGCCAGAAGCGCATCCAGCCTTCCTCGCCGCCGCGCAGGGCGAAGCTGTAGGTGGGCATGCGGAAGGGTCCCTTCTCGACGCGCGCGACCTTGCCGTCGTCGATGTGCAGCAGCCACTCCTGCGCGCCGACGGCGACCAGGAAGGTCGTGTTCAGGCCGCGACCGCGATAACGCAGCACCGCGTCCGCGTTCACGAGCTGGGGCAGGCGGTCGAGCATCAGTCGAACACCACGACGCCGCGTGCCACCTCGCCGCCCATCATGGCACGGAAGCCCTCGTTGATCTCGTCGAGCTTGTAGGTGCGGCTGATCAGCCCGTCGATGTTCAGCCGCCTGTTCATGTAGTGGTCGACCAGCACGGGGAAATCGACGTTGGGTCGCACCGAGCCGTAGAACGTGCCGGAGATGGTCTTCTCCGTGAACACCATGTTGAGCGGCGAATAGGCAGCGCGCATGGTGGCGGCTGGCACGCCGACCGTGACCGCGTGGCCCGCCGGCGCCAGCGAGTCGAAGGCCAGCGCCTGGGTCTTGTCGATACTCACCGCGTCGAAGGCATAGTCGACGCCCAGCCCGCCGGTCAGCTCCTTGATGCGCTTGACCGCGTCTTCCTTGGTGCTGTTGACGGTATCCGTCGCGCCGAATGTCCTGGCCATCGCCAGCTTGTTGTCGAGCAGGTCGCAGGCGATGATCTTGCGCGCGCCTGACAGCATCGCGCCCTGAATGGCGTTCAGCCCCACGCCGCCGCAGCCGATCACCAGCACGGTCGAGCCGGCCTCGATCTTGGCGTGGCGTGTGACGGCACCGACGCCGGTGGCGACGCAGCAGCCGACCAGCGCGGCCTGCGGCCAGGGCATGTCCTTGCGGATCGGCACCAGCATCTCCGCCGGCACCACAACCTGCTCGCTGAAGGTGCCGATGCGCGCCATCTGGTTGACGCCGGTGGCGCCCTGCGAGAGCCGCAAAGTGCCATCGAACAGCGCCGACGGCGGCGAGTTCAGCCGGCCGATGCACAACACCGTGCGGCCCGCCGTGCAGTAGCGGCAGCGCCCGCAATGCGGCCGGAAGGAGAAGACCACATGATCGCCCGGCTTCACCGAGGTGACGTCGGGCGCGACCTCCTCGACGATGCCGGCTGCCTCGTGACCCGGCACCACCGGCAGCGCCGTCGGCCAGTCACCGTTCATCACGTGCCAGTCGCTCTGGCAGACGCCGGCCGCCCTCATCTTCACCCGCGCCTCGCCCGCCTTCGGTGGCGCCAGATCAAGCTCGACCACCTGCAACGGCTTGTTGACCTCGAACAGCACGGCGGCGCGCGTTTTCATCTCTCTCTCCGAATTGATGGCGCAACTCTACTACCTTCCCCCGGAGGGGGAAGGTAATGAGTCATCATCGCCGCACGCGCGTGGCTTCGTAGCCGGCGGCGGCGACATCGGGGTACACGTCGGTCTTGGCGCTCGACACCCGCGCCACCAGCACTTGCGGCCGGGTCAGGCACAGGTCGAGGATCGCGTGCACCAACGTCTCCTGCAGGTTGAAACGCTGGCCCTTCACCAGCGCCACCACGCCATCGCGTACGAAGTCGTAGTCGAGCACGTTGGCGATGTCGTCGGCGAGATCGCCCTTGGGCACCCCCACCCACAGCTCGATGTTGATCAGCAGCGGCTGCGGCGCGGTCTTCTCGAAATCGTGGATGCCGATATCGGCCATCACCCGCAGATCGCGCAAAAAGATGCGACGCGTCTCGCCGTCGCGGCGCAGCAAGTCGACGGTGATGGCGTCGCCATTCATTTGCTGCCGATCCTCTTCGCCCGGGGATCGAAGGCTATGTCGCGGGGACGGCCGGTGAGGTGCTCGCCGCTGTCGACGATCAGCGTGTCGCCGGTGAAGGATGGCGTCGCCAGGATGAAGCGCAGGGCACGAACCAGATCCTCGGGCTCGACGCCGACGCCCAGCGGATTGGCGGTGTGCTGCTGGCGGAAGCGCTCGTCGGTCTGCTTGCCGCTGCGCAGGGTCAGGCCGGGCGCGATGCCGGCCACCCGCAGACGCGGCGCGAAGGCCTGGGCCAGCATGGTGGTCAAGCCCTGCAGGCCGATCTTGCTCAGCGAATAGCTCAGGAAATCGGGATTCAGGTTCCAGAGCTTCTGGTCGAGGAGATTGACGATCACGCCGGTCTCATCATCCGGCAGCTGCCGCGCCAGCGCCTGCGCCAGCAGCATCGGCGCGCGCAGGTTCACCGCCATGTGCTGGTCGAACAGCCGGGCGTCGGCGTGCGGCGCGGCGTCGAAGGCGAACAGCGAGGCGCTGTTGACCAGGCAGGTCAGCGCCACGCCTTTGACTTGGCAATTGTCGATCAGCGCCTCGGTCTGCCGCACCGAGGACAGGTCGGCGCGTACCGCTTTCGCCTTGCCGCCCGCCGCGACGATCTCGGCCACCGTCGCCCTCGCCTCCTCCGCCGAGGCGTTGTAGTGCACGAACACGAACCAGCCGTCGCGCGCCAACGCCAGCGCGAAAGCGCGGCCGATGCGCTTGCCGGCGCCGGTGACCAGGGCAGCTTTCATGGGGCTCGGGGACATCTATTTTCGGCAGACATAGGCGAAGGCGGGCGGCACGTTGCCCCAGACGATGCGCGTGCGCGAGACCTCGCTGAACATCGCGCCGAGTCGTTGGCGCAGGGCGCGCGCGGTCGGCAGCGGCAAGCCCTGGAGATAGGCGAAGGTGATGAACAGGCCGCCCTTCACCAGGAAGCGACCGACATGACCGAAGGCGCGCTCCTGCACGCCAAGCGGCAGCGACGCCCACGGCAGGCCGCAGACGATGGCGTCGATCGACTCGATGCCGTGCTCGGCCAGGATCCTGTCGAGGTCCTCGACGCTGGCGGCGACAAAAGTCAGCTTGGGGAATTCGCGGCGCAGATGCTCGACGAATGCTTGATTGAGCTCGATGCCGAGATAGCGGTGCGCCGGAGTCAGATGCGGCACGATCGCGTGGGTCAGCGCGCCGGTGCCGGCGCCGAACTCGACGATCACCTTGGCCTTGGTGAAGTCGATCGGCTCGACCATCGCCTCGCCCAGCGCGCGCGAGCTGGGCAGCACCGCGCCCACCGCACGCGGCGCCCCCATGATCTGGCCGATGAAAACCCGCGCCGCCCGGAGCATGCGGCCTTACCTAGGCCCGGCGCGACCCGCTTGCCAGTGAAAAAACGAGGCCGGTCAGCCCACCTTCACGACCACGTCGCTCATCTTGCCGCCGGACGGCTTGGCCGCATATTCGTGGCGCAGGCCGCCCGCATCCCACGAGGTTTTTGCCTTCTCGGCGATATAGCGCACGGTGCTGCCGCGCTTGATCGGCGTGATGTGCACGTCGGCGTCCCAGGGATCGTTGACGCTGGCATAGAGTGAGCCGAAGAAATTGTTGACGGTATCGACCACGACCCAATGGCCGCCTGCGACATCCCAGTCCGTGCCGCAGATGATCGGCGCGCCGCGGCCGATGGCGTTCGCAATCGCCGCTGAGCCGAACGAGAAGATGTCGGTACCAACCGAGTCGATGATCTTGCCGGCGACGCCGGCATCACCACACACGTGATATTCCCATTTGCCGACATTGAGCTTGTTCAGCACCTTGACCAGCTCACTGCCTGTCGTGCCGGCCTGATTGGTGCCGACCTGCGGCGCGTAGCCCAGGGTGTCGGTGAAGGTCTTGATGACGGCGTTTTCGGTGTGCAGCGCCTGCGCGCCCGGCTTCAGCTTGTTGATCTTGAACACGACCATCATGATCGAGGCCAAGCCGCAGGAATTGTCGCGCTCCTGGCCATAGACCATGTGCGCGTCGCCGAAGCGCGTGAATCGAGAGAACCAGCCCATCGATGTCTCCCCCTCCCACCGTGACTTCGGGAAAATATGAGCAAAAGATCAGTTTGTCCAGATCGATCGCCTCAGCGGCGACGGTAGAGTGCGCGCCATGAGCTACGAGACAGTTGATTGCGTGGTGGTCGGCGCGGGGGTCGTCGGCTTGGCGGTGGCGCGGGCGCTGGCGATGGCCGGGCGCGAAGTGATCGTGCTGGAGGCCCGCGAGGGCATCGGCACCGAGACCTCCTCGCGCAACAGCGAGGTGATCCACGCCGGCATCTACTACCCCAAGGGCAGCAACATCGCCCGGCTGTGCGTGCAGGGCCGGCGCATGCTCTATCCCTACTGCGACGCGCACGGCGTGCCCTACAACAATTGCGGCAAGTTCATCGTTGCCACCTCAGAGTCTGAGCGCGAGACGCTGGCCTCGATCAAGGCGCGGGCCGAGGCCAACGGCGTCGAAGGCATGGCGTTCCTCAGTGCCGCCGAGGCCATGGCCATCGAGCCGCAGCTGCATTGCACCGGCGCGCTGCTTTCGCCGACCACCGGCATCATCGACAGCCACCGCTTTATGGTGGCGCTGCAGGGCGACGCCGAGGCAGCCGGCGCCATGATCGCCTATCACAGCCCGATGGAACGCGGCCGGGTCGTCGATGGCGGCGTCGAGATCGATGTCGGCGGCGAGCAGCCGATGACGCTTCGCGCGCGGCTGTTGGTGACCAGTGCCGGACTGCACGCACCCCATCTAGCGCGCAAGATCGAGGGCGCGCTCTACAACACGCTGCCCACCGCCTACTACGCCAAGGGCAATTACTTCCGGCTGAGCGGCAAGGCGCCCTTCTCGCGCCTGATCTATCCCGTGCCGGTGCCGGGCGGGCTGGGCGTGCACATCACCGTCGACCTGGGCGGCCAGGCGCGCTTCGGCCCCGACGTTGAATGGATCGAAGAGATCGACTACGAAGTCGATCCCTCGCGCGGCGACAAGTTCTACGCCGCCGTGCGCCGCTACTGGCCCGGCCTGAAGGACGGCGCGCTGCAGCCCGACTATTCCGGCATCAGGCCCAAGATCGTGCCGGCGGGCGCGCCGGCGCAGGATTTCACCTTCCACGGGCCGGAAACCCATCGCATTCCCGGCCTGATCCACCTCTTCGGCATCGAATCGCCGGGGCTGACGGCCTCGCTGGCGATCGGCGATCACGTGCTCGCGATGACCAGGGCATGATCCCGCGACCTGAGCGCGACGTAGAAGGAGCATGATCGCCCGCCGCGCGCTCCTCGCTCCGCTCGCTCTTTTGTCCGGCTGCTCGCCCGCCAGCCTGCTGAATACGACGGTCCCGAGCGGCGGCTTTCGTAAGATCGCCGACATCGCCTATGGCGACGATCCGCGGCAACGTCTCGATCTTTACCTTCCCGAGACACCGGACCCCGCGCGCCGCGTGTTGACCTTCTTCTACGGCGGCGCGTGGACCAGCGGCCGCAAAGAGGACTACCTGTTCGTCGGCCAGGCCATGGCGGCGGCCGGCTTCCTGGTCGCGATACCGGACTATCGGCTGTCGCCCAATCCGCGCTTTCCCGGCTTCGTCGAAGATGGCGCCCGCGCCATGCGCTGGGTCCAGGACAACGCCGCCATCCACGGCGGCGACGCGACGCGGCTGTTCATGTCAGGCCATTCTGCCGGCGCCCATATCTCGCTGTTGCTGGCCGTCGACACGCCGTATCTGCGCGCCGCGGGCTTCGACCGCGCGCGGCTGCGCGGCGTGATCGGCATCGCCGGTCCCTATGATTTCCTACCCTTCTCGTCAAATAGCGTGCGCGACGTTTTCGCCGGCAGCGATCCAGCCGCGACCCAGCCGATCAACTTCGTCGGTCGAGGCCTGCCGCCCGCCCTGCTGCTGCATGGCGACGCCGACGAGACCGTGTTCCTGCGTAACAGCCAGCGGTTGGGCGCGGCCTGGCAGGCGGCCGGCAACGCGGCCGAGGTGAAGGTCTATCGCGGCGTCGCCCATATCTCGATCATCTCGGCCTTCTCCGATCTGCTGCGTAATCGGGCGCCGACCTTGGCGGACACAGTCTCGTTCCTGCGCGGCCATTGATCACCGCTCCCGGCCGGGTTACGCAGTCACCAGGGAGACGGAACCAAGGGGACAGACGATGCGGATGATCAGGTCGTTGCTGGGCGCGGCGGCGCTCGCGGTGGGCATCACGGCTGCGGCGCAGGCGCAGGACCTGCCCAAGACGCAGTTCAAGGTCGTGGGCTCGTTCGGCAATCTCACCAACTGGCAGAAAGTCGAGAAGCCGTTCTGGACCGAGGACCTGCCCAAGCTCTCCGGCGGCGCTTTCACCGCCACCGCGCAGTCGACCTCCGAGCTGGGTCTGAAGGGCACCGAGGTGATGCGCCTGCTGAAGCTCGGCCTGTTCGACTTCGCCCACGCACTGCCGATCTACGTCGCCGAGGACGCCTGGCTCGAGGCGATCGACATCGCCGGCGTGGCGCGCGACATGGACATGGCGCGCAAGATCACCACCGTGTGGGGCCCGCGCCTCGACGCACTGATGGAGAAGAACTACAACGCCAAGATCCTGAACTGGTACACCTTCCCGACGCAGATGATCTACTGCAACGCGCCCATCAAGTCGCTCGCCGACCTGAAGGGCAAGAAGGTGCGCGTGCAGGGCGTGTCGCAGGGCGACATCATCGAGGGCCTGGGCGGCACGGCCGTCACCATTCCGTTCGGCGAGGTCGTGCCGGCGCTGCAGCGCGGCACGGTCGATTGCGGCATCACCGGCACCATGCCGGCCTACAAAGCGGGCTGGCACGAGGTCGTGACGCAAGTCATCGAGATGCCGGTGGGCTTCACCATCATCTACACCGCCGTCAGCATGACGACGTGGCGCCGGCTCGACGGCAAGTCGCGCGACTTCCTGACGGCGCAGATGAAGGCCTTCGAGGACAAGGGCTGGAAGACCATCGCCGACGAAGTGGCGATGGGCCTGATCTGCACCACCGGCCAGGGCGGCACCTGCAGCGAGGGCAAGCCGGGGAAGGTGATCAAGGTCCAGCCCTCGGCCGACGACCTGAAGCTGCGCGAGAAGGCGTTGACGGAAACCGTGCTGAAGCGCTGGGCCAAGCGCTGCGGCGCGGAGTGCGTGGCGATGTGGAACGACACAGTCGGCAAGATGGCCGGCGTGACGGCGGCGCCCTGATCGGCGACCTCTAGCGTAACCGCGCGCGCCATGGAGCGAGGCCCCCTCGGGCTGATGACACCTGTGGTGCGCGCGGCGGCAATCGCCAGCGGCTGGGCGTTGATGGCGATCTCCTTCGCCACGGTGTTCGAGATCGTCGCCCGCAAGCTCGGCTATTCGCTCAAGAGCATCGACGAGCTCGGCGGCTACGTGCTGGCCGCGACCAGCGCCATCGGCTTCTCCTGGGCGCTGGTGACGCGCGCGCATATGCGCGTCACGATCGTGGTGAACTGGCTGCCACGCCCGGCGCGCCGCCTGCTTGACGCGGTGGCGATGCTGTCGCTCGCTGCCATGGCGGTGTTCTGCGCCGCGCGCGGCTACGCCGAGTTCTCGACCAACCTGATGAGCGGTCGGCCCTCGAACACGCCGATGCAGACGCCGCTATGGATGCCGCAGGCGGTGTGGTTCGCCGGGCTGGCGCTGTTCGCGCTGTGCGCGGCGCTGGCGGCGATCCACGCCGCGTGGCTGCTGTTTGTCGACGGCGCGCGGCTGGAGCGGCTCTACGGACCGCAGACGCTCGAGGAAGAGGTCAGCGCCGAGGTCAGCGATCTCGATTCGCGGCTGGCGAGCAAGGGAGAGCGGCCATGATGACGGCCGACGCCGGCACGGTCGCCATCGGCTTCCTGCTGATGCTGGCGCTGATGGCCGCGGGGCTGCACATCGCGACCGTGATGTTCGCCATCGGCGTGATCGGCGCGGCGATGTTCCTCGGTATGCCGGCGGTCAACGCGCTGGGCGTCGTCTACTTCGAGTCGATGAACGACGAGCTCTTGCTGGCGCTGCCGCTGTTCATCCTGGTCGGCGAGATCCTGGTGCGCTGCGGCGCCACCGACGACATGTACAAGGCGCTCTCGCAATGGCTCAACCCGCTGCCCGGCGGCCTGCTGCACACCAACATCGCCTCCTCTGCGGTGTTCTCCGCCGTTTCAGGCTCGTCGGTCGCCACCGCCGCGACCATCGCCACGGTGGCCTTGCCGACCTTCAAGCGCCGCCAATACGACCAGCGCATGGTGCTGGGCTCGATCGCCGCCGGCGGCTCGCTGGGCAATCTGATCCCGCCCGGCATCGCGCTGATCATCTACGGCGTGCTGACCAACACCTCGGTCGCCCGCCTCTATGCCGCCGCCACCGTGCCCGGCATCGTGCTCACAGCGATGTTCATGATCGCCATCGTGGCGATGGCGCTCTATCGCCCGTCGATCGCGCCGCGCGAGGCCGCGCCGCCGCCGCTGGCGCAGCGCATCCGCGACTTGAGCGGCCTCGCCGCGCCGCTGTTCATTTTCGCCGTCATCATGGGCTCGATCTACGCTGGCTGGGCGACGCCGACGGAAGCCGCCGCGCTGGCTGTCGTGGTGTCGCTGCCGATCGCGGCGCTCTACCGCAAGCTCTCGATCGCCATGCTGCACGAGGCGTTCCTCGCCACGGTGAAGCTCACCGCGCTCAGCATGCTGATCCTGGCCGGCGCCTTCGCGCTGAACTTCGTGCTCGGCCTGCTCGGCGCGACCCGGGCGCTGTCCTCCTATGTCGGCGGCCTGCAACTGAGCGGCATCGCGCTGATCTACGCGCTGTTCGTGTTCTACGTCATCCTCGGCACGTTCTTCGAGACCCTGCCGATGATGGTCGGCACCCTGCCGCTGGTCTTTCCGCTGACGACGGCGGCGGGCATCGACCCGGTGTGGTTCGGCGTCTTCCTGGTGCTGATGTGCGAGATCTCGCTGATCAGCCCGCCAGTGGGCATGACGCTCTACGTCATCCAGGCGGTGCGCGGCGAAGGCTCGATCGGCGACGTCTTCCGCGGCACCGTGCCGTTCTTCGTTACCATGCTGCTGATGACCCTGTTGCTGATCCACTGGCAGGACATGGCGTTGTGGCTGCCGCGGTGGGTGTTCGGGCCTTAGCTCACCAGGGGCACGACCTCGACATCGTAGGCGTGCGTGATCTTGCGACCGAGCACCGGATCGTCGAGCTCCATCTCGAAGCGCGACGACGGGCGGATGCCGCCGATGGCGTTGAAGGTGCCGCAGGACATCGCGGTGCCAGCCGGCAGGTACTTCGAGCCGCCGGTGTAGCGGGTGATCAGGTCGCGCGGGGCGCGGATAGTGCCGACCGGGCCTTGCTGATAGAGCGTGCGCCTGCCGTCCTCGCTGATCCAGGCGCGCAGCATCAGCCGGTCCCAATGGGCCTCGACCTCCTCGTAGCGCCACGCCACGCGGCCGCAGATCTTGGGGCAGAGCTGCTTGCTGAGCGCCACCGAGTAGACCTCGGCCTTGCGGTCGGTGTGGTCGGAAGCGACGGTGACCCAGAGGCGGTCATGCGTGCTGATCAGCATCGGCTCGACCTCGCCCGAGGTGTCGGGGCCGACGACCTGGATGCGCTCGGCCTGCATCAGCCGGTCCACGGACATGCGGTAGAACAGCGGCACGGTGCTGGGACGCGGTACGCCGATCGCCTGCAGTTCCTCGATGTGGTGCTCCAGCGCTGCACTGTCGCGGCCGGTCCAGCCAGCGACGACGAGATTGGCGATCTCGGCGCGCACCGGCTCGACCACACCCTTGGCGTGGCCCTCGAAGACGAGCGTGACGGTCATTTCAAGGTCAGAGGATCGCCAAACGCGCGTTGAGCAGGTCGGTCACCAGCATGTAGCCGGGCGCGTGGGTGATGCAGAACTCCGGCTTCACCGTGGCGATCACCGATTGCGGGGTGACGCCACAGGCCCAGAACACCGGCAGCTCGTCGTCGCGTACCTCGACCGGATCGCCGTAATCCGGCTTGGCGATATCCTTGATGCCGATCATCTCGGGCTTGCCCAGATGGACGGGGGCGCCGTGCACCGTGGGAAAGCGCGTCGTGACCTGCACGGCGCGGATCGCGTCGGCCGGCCGGAACGGGCGCATCGACACCACCATCGGGCCGTGGAACGGGCCGGCCGGCGCGGTGGCGATGTTGGTCCTGTACATCGGTACGTTGCTGCCGCAGGTGATGTGGCGGATGTCGAGGCCGTTCTCGACCAGCGCCTCCTCGAAGCTGAACGAGCAGCCCAGCGCGAAGGACACCAGATCGTCGCGCCACACCGCGCGGATGTCGTCGACCTCGTCGACCAGTTCGCCCTTCTTCCACACGCGATAGCGCGGGATATCGGTGCGGATGTCGAGATCGGCGCCCAGCGCCGGCAGGCGCGGATCGCCCGGCTCCGACGCCGCCAGCAGCGGACAGGGCTTGGGGTTGAGATGACAGAAGCGATGGAAATCGGCCGCCAGGGCCGCCGGCAGGATGGCGAGGTTGGCCTGAACATAGCCCGGCGCCATGCCCGCCGTCGGGCGGCGATGCGCACCGGCGCGGATCTTCAGGCGGGCGGCATGGCCGGTCTCGCGGGCCGTGGTGCCCAGGGCGCTCATCGTTGTGTCCATGGCGGGCCTCCGGGATTTTGGTGAGCTCTATGGTGCCATGCGTGCTGGCCGGATGAAAGCACCGTTCGGGCCGCGACATTGATGCCCGCGCCGTAGGCATCGGCGGTGGCGAACGACACATCATCGAGATCGATTCCAATCCGCCAAAGGCCGTCGGTGTCGGGACTGTTCCGCCTTTCAATCAGGATGAGCGATTGGAACGCCACGCCACAGGCGACGGCGTCCGCGACGGCGCCGAAAGCGGCAAGCACCACTTCGCTGGCGGCGTTGTTCAGCCGGCCGCGATGCGCCTCGATCGACGGTTTCCCTCGCTTCCCGAGATCCATCCGCACCTGGCGGATCGCCGTGGCCTCGTTCGAGTCCATCAGCCGGCTATGACCGACGATGTCGGCGTGGAGGATGACGGTGAGACGGCGTTCCATCGCGTTTCGTTCGCCGTTACGCCGAGCGCCGACGCGGCGCGGCGTCGGTGTTGACGCCGACTGTCGACGTGAGTGCTGCTACCGCTGAGCACTCGCCGAACACCAAAGGACGCCGCCAGCCAGGAACGTCATCGTGAGCTTGTCGCCGGAGACACGGCCCGAGGGCTTGAGCCGGCACTCGTCATTACGGAAGACGCCATCCGACTCGATCTTCACCTGGCATCGAAAACTGCGGCCTGCGGTCGTGTCCCAGGTCATATCAAACAGATTGTTGACAACTGTGATGCCTTCAAACGTCCAGCCTCTAAACGCCGAGCAGGTAGAGGACAGATTCTTCGTGTACTGTCCGTCGAACGAGCCAAGAGGTAAGGGGTCACGTTTGCGCGGCGGCCCCGCGGCACTCGCTGACTCGGTCGGCTTCGCAGCTTCAGATGGCTTGGCGGGTGCGGGTGGCTTGGCTGGCTGGGCCGGCATTGTCTTTTCGGCCGCCTCTCGTCGTCTGTCCTCCTCCTGCCGTGCGTAGGCCTCCTCGGTTTCGCGGATCAGCTGGCTGTACTGGTCGGCGGTCAGGTAGCCTGTCTGCGGCTCGTTGCGGCTGCGCTGGTAAGCGGCGATCATCTGCCGCGTCCGGGGGCCGAACACGCCATCGCTGCTGCCGGTGTCGAAGCCCCTGATCGTCAATGCCGCTTGCACCCGCCGCCGCTGCGCTTCAGTCAGGCGCAGGGTCTTTTCGATGGCCTCCGCGTCCTGGCGCGTTTGATCAGCGGCTTCCTGCCGCGCCGTCTCGTCCGCCTCACGCCGTGCTTTCGCCTCAGCCTCCGCGCGTTCCCTCACCACCGCTTCCTGTCGTGCCTTCTCGTCCGCCTCACGCCGTGCTTTGGCCTCGGCCTCCGCACGTTCCCGTACCGCCGCCTCCTGCCGCGCTCTCTCGTCCGCCTCACGCCGCGCCTTCGCCTCGGCCTCCGAGCGCTCTCGTGCCACCGCCTCCTGCCGTGCCTTCTCTTCGGCCATATCCCGCTCACGGTTCGCGATGGCGCCATCGCGTGCGGGCGGGCCAGCCGGCGGAGCCATCGCCAACCACGCGGCGACGGCCACGATGCCGATCGCGACGGCGCCCGCCCCGCCAATCACCCAGAGCTTTCGCCGCGCTGGCGGCCTTGGCGCCGGCAACGGCGCGGGCGAGGGCGCCGGCCGCGCGTCGCCCCTCCGGATCGCGGTCCAGTCGGCGATCGAGTGGGGCCGGCTTTCAACCTTGATCGCCAGGCCGGCGTCGACCGCGGCCAGGAACGCCTTGTCGTACCGGCCACGCCCCACCTCGACTGCGGGCACCAGTTGATCCTCGACCATGCGCTCCAGCACGTCGGGTGGCGGCTTGCCGCCGATGCAATGGTGCAAGGTTGCTGCCAGGGCGTAGATGTCCGTCCAGGGCCCTTGGCGACTCGACGTCAGCTGCTCCAGCGGCGCGTAGCCCGGCGTGTGGATCGCCGTCATCTGTCCGGTGCGACCGCTCGCCGACTCACGTGCGGCGCCGAAGTCGATGAGCTTCGGCTTTCCGGTCTCATCGATGAGGATGTTGGACGGTTTGATGTCGCGATGCAGGAAACCCGCCGCGTGCACCCGCTCCAGACCGTCAAGCAGCGGATCGAGCAACCGCTGCAGCTCTTGCTCGTCCAGCGTCCCGACGCGCGCCAGCAGCCGATCCAGCGTCTCGCCACGCACGAATTCCATGACGAGGTAGGCGGTACCGTTGGCGGCCAGGAAATCGAAGACATTGACGACGCCGGCGACGCCCTCCAACTGGGCCAGCGTGCGCGCCTCGGCGAGGAAGCGGGCGCTGCCCTGCACGAACTCCTCTGCCGTCCGCGTCGAGCGCGGCATCACCACCCAGTCGCCGCGCCGCGCCGCGAGGTGGACCGGCATGTACTCCTTGATTGCGACGGCACGGCCGATCTGGGTGTCGCGCGCCCGGTAGGTGATACCGAAGCCACCTTTGCCCAGCGTCTCCTCGACGATATATCGGCTGATTCGGAAGCCCGCCGGCAGCGGGCCGAGTTCATCCTCGGCCGACTCTGGCGCTCGCGTGAGGTTTTCTGACTCGTCGGCCATCGGGCGATCGGCGGTCCGGCGTTGCGTTCAGAAACTCTGACACTCTCACCGACCGCCAGACCGCTGGCAAGGGATCGGCCGCCGTTTTGACGATGGGACTTACACCGTCACGTCGACCGCGCCGCCATCGATGCGGATATTCTGGCCGTTGATGAAGGCGGCGCGGCTGCCGGCGAGGAAGGCCACCAGCTCGCCGACCTCCTCGGTGGTGGCGATGCGGCCCACCGGGTTGGGCATGTCGTGCGCTGCCAGCCGGCGCAGCAGCGCCTCGGTGTCATCGATCTCCGGCCAATTCTCCTTTGCGGCTCGACGGCGCGCGTTCTCGACCACTTCGGCGGTGGCGATCAGGCCGGGGCTCACCAGGTTCACCGTGATTCCCGTGCCGGCCAGCTCCTTGGCCAGCCCGACTGTCATGACCGGCAGCGCGCCCTTGGCGGCGTAGTAGTGCGGCATGCGCGCGTTGGGCCGCGTGCTGCCGATGGTGCCGACGAAGACGACGCGGCCATGGCCGCGCGCCTTCATGCCGGGCACCAGCGCGCGCACCAGCCGTACGCCGGAGACCACGTTCTTCTCGTAGATCGTGAGCCAATCGGCGTCGGTCGCGGTCGACCAGAAGCCGCGCTCCGCCGTGCCGTAGTTGTTGACCAGCACGTCGACCTCGAGCCGCGCCGCGACCAGGGCGGCGATCACCGCCTCCGCGCCCGCGGCGCTGGCGACATCGCCCGACGCGATCGAGGCCTTGCCGCCAGCCTTGGCGATCTCGCCGGCGACGCGCTCGCAGGCGATCTCGTCGGCGCCGCTGACCACGACATGCGCGCCCTCGCGTGCCAGCACGCGGGCGATGCCGGCGCCGGTACCGCGACTCGATCCGGTGACCAGCGCCACTCTTCCGGCAAGCTGCAGATCCATGGTCGGTGACCTCAGTTGGGCACCATTGTCATCCTGAGCGTAGCGAGGGATCTCGGCGTCGGCGAAAGATTCCTCGCTGCGCTCTGAACGACAGAGGGCGCCTACTCCGCCGCGCGCAGGTTGGTGTCTTCACCCACCGCGATCGGCTTCTCGCCGCGGATGGTGGTGCGGCGCAGCTCGCGGCGATAGCCGGCATAGTCGTTGATGGCGAAATGAACGAGGCAGCGATTGTCCCAGATCGCCATCGCGCCCGGCGACCAGGTGAAGCGGCAGACGAATTCCGGCCGCGCCGAATGCTCATAGAGATACTTCAGCAGCGGCAGGCTCTCGGCCTCGGTCATGCCCTCGAAGCGCACGGTGTAGGCGACGTTAGCGAACAGCGCGCGGCGACCCGACTCGGGATGCACGCGCACGATGGGATGCGTCATCTCGGCCATAGCGCTCTCGTCGTGCCGCACCTTCATGCTGCGCGCATTGCGGTTGTCGTAGAACGCGGCGCCTTTGGCATAGGCCTTGGCCCAGTACACCGCGCGCAGGCCGTCGAGCGTCTTGCGCAGGCCCTCCGACAGGGTCTCGTAGGCGAGGTACTGGTTGGCGAACATGGTGTCGCCGCCATAGGGCGGCAGCTCGCGCGCGTGCAGGAAGGTGAAGGCTGGCGGCGTCTCGAGAAAGCTCCAGTCCGAATGCCAGTTGCCGCCGAAGGTCGGATTCCTGCCCTCGTCCGCCTCCTTGGCGACCTTGAGCACGCTGGGATGCGTTTCCTCGCCCTCGACGAAGGGATCGCGGCCGAAGGTGCCGAAGTAGCCGGCGAAGCGCGCCTGGTCGAGGTCGGTCATGCCTTCCTGGCCGCGCAGGAAGACACAACAGTTCTCGATCAGCGCCTTGCGGATCTCGGCCACGGTCTGCTCGTCGAGCGGCTTGCGCAGATCCGGCCCGTCGATCTCGGCGCCGCAGCCGCCAGTCATGCGTCGCACAGCGATACGCTGATAGCTCATGGTCGTTTCCTCGAACGCAGCTTGGGTACAAGGTACGCGCCAAGGCGGCGGCCGTCGACAGGCGAGGCTTCCGCGCGGCGAAACCGGGGCGAGGAACAGGGTCCATGATCAAGACGCGCTTCACCGAGATGTTCGGCATCAAGCACCCGATCGTGCAGGGCGGCATGCAATGGGTCGGCCGTGCCGAGCTCGCCTCGGCGGTCTCCAACGCCGGCGCGCTGGGCATCATCACCGGACTGACTCAGCCGACGCCGGAGGATCTCTCCAAGGAGATCAAGCGCTGCCGCGAGATGACCGACAAGCCCTTCGGCGTGAACCTCACCATCCTGCCGACGCTCGTGCCGCGCCCCTATGGCGAGTACATCGACGCCATCTGCGCGTCCGGCGTGAAGATCGTCGAGACCGCCGGCAACAACCCCAAGCCGTTCCTGCCCAAGTTCAAGGAAAACGGCATCAAGGTGATCCACAAATGCACCTCGGTGCGCCACGGCGTGTCGGCCGAGAAGGCCGGCGTCGACGCGATCTCGATGGACGGCTTCGAGTGCGCCGGCCATCCCGGCGAGGACGACGTGCCGAACCTGGTGCTGCTGCCGGCGGCGGCCAACGTGATCAAGATCCCGATGCTGGCCTCGGGCGGCTTCGCCGACGCGCGCGGCCTGGTGGCGGCGCTGGCGCTGGGCTGCGACGGCATCAATATGGGCACGCGCTTCATGGCGACCAAGGAAGCGCCGATCCACCAGAACGTGAAGGAGAAGATCGTCGGCTCCGACGAGCGCTCGACCGCGCTGATCTTCCGCACCATGCGCAACACCAGCCGCGTCTACGGCAACTCGGTGGCCAAGAAGGCGATCGAGATGGAGGCTGAGGGCAAGACCATCCAGGAGATCGGCCCGATCGTGTCGGGGGCCAAGGGCCGCGTGGTCTACGAGACCGGCGACCTTGAGCACGGCGTGTGGTCGGCCGGCACCTGCATGGGCCTGATCAGCGACATCCCCTCGTGCAAGGATCTGGTCGAGCGCATCGTGCGCGAGGCGGAGGACATCATGAAGAGCAAGTTCGCAAAGATGATGGTGGCGTAAGCGCGCGGATCAGGACGGGGGCGGCGGCCGCGGGTCTTGGCCGACGGCCGGCGGTCCCGCCTTCCGGGCGATCACGTGGACGATCACGGCGACGGCCGGTGCGATCAGCGTCAGGGGCATCGCCATCACGGCCAGCGCCAGCCCCATGCACGACCAGCCGCGTTGCTGCCCCACGAGGCAATCGTACTGGGACAGGATGTAGAGCAGGCACAGCGGCACGACCGGATTGAACAGCCAGGCCGCCAGGAACAGACGCCACCAGGAAGCGGCGAGGCCGGGCCACCAACGACAGATCAACCCGGCGATGGTCGCGGCCACTGCGCCAGCCAGCATGCCCGGCAGCACCGCGACGATGTCACCGGCGCCGATGACGATCAGCGACGGCACGATGGCTACCAAAGCCATGGTCACGGCATGCGCGATGTCGAACGCGCGCATCGCTAGATCGGCATCACGCCGCGGCGCAGCGTCACCGTACCGTAGGTCTCCGCACTGAGCGGTGCGCCCGCCGCGCGCAAGGCGTCGCGGTGCTCGGGGATCGGCCGGCGCAGGGTGGCGTTCTCCAGCATGGCAAGCTTCTCGAACACGGGCAGCGCCAGCGTGCGGGCCATCCACGCCGCCGTGCGCGGCCAGCGTGTCGCGTCGATCCGGAAACGCGAGAGATGGGCGTTACGGATGAAGCAGGCCGGCGCAATGTCGGCCAAGGCCGGGGCGCCGAAGCGGAAGCCTTCGGCCGGCGCCTCGGCCTCCAGATAATCGAGCACCGGGGGAACATCCTCGGTCAAGGTGCGCGTAACCTGCTCCGCATCGCGCTTGTCGCCCCAGATCGCCGGCCCCACCGCGACGCGATAGAACAGCCGCCAGATGAAGACGTCGCCCATGCGCGTGTCGGCGAACTCCTCCAGCCAGCGCGCCCGCGCGCGGTCGCGGATATCGGCGGGCAGCAACGGCGGCGACGGCCTCAGATCCTCCAGGTACTGGCAGATCACCGACGAGTCGGTCAGCACCAGATCGCCGACGATCAACACCGCGTCACACGAGATTGATGCGGCAGCCGCAGACCTCGACTTGTGAGTCGCCGCGCCGCTTGCCGCGCTTTTCGGCGGCCGCCAGCACACGCGCCTTGTCGGCCACCTTCACGTCGTATGCCGAGACGCCGGGACCGCGGCCGTCGCCCACCGCGACGAAGCGGATCTCGCCGCCGTCGATGGCGATCACCGATGTGCCGCCGCGCTTGGTCACCGGCCTGTCGAGGATCCGTGACCAAGTCGCCGCCGCGCCAGCGGGATCGACGTGCTGGATCTCGACGCCGGCCAGGCCTTTGGTGACGTCACCGCGCTCGTGCTTCGTCCAACCACCGCTGGCAGGCGGCCAGAACCTGGCCGTATCGGCGCCATCAGGCGCATGCACCGAGTCGATCGATAGCAGAACGCCTGAGGTGTCGCTGGGATGGAAGTGCGTGTAGCGATACTCGGGCAAGTTCTTCTGTTCGACCGCACGCACTCCCAAGGCGGTGACGCGCTCGCGATGCGGGATCGCATCCGGCACCTGCAGGATCACCATGTAGCCGCCATCGCCGTTGCGACGGTCGAGGTAGCGCCCGGCCGAGGTGCCGTCGCGCGTCGGCGCGACGATCTCTAGGAAATCGATACCGGTCGGGCAGACGACGTTGGCGAGGCCCCACTTGCCCACACCAGGATCGCGATAGGCGACATCGATGCCGAGGATGTCGCAGAGTTCGGCGGTGCTCTTCTCGAGATCGCGCGCCACGAACACGCCCTGACGGAAACGCATGGTTCCCTCCAAAATTTTCGGTCAGCGCCCCTTGAACACCGGCTTGCGCTTCTCGACGAAGGCGCGGGCGGCTTCCTTGTGGTCCTCGGTGTCGCGCGCGCGGGTCAGCCGCCAGGCCTCGCCTTCGAGCGCCTCGACCAGGGTGCCTTCCTCGGCGATCTTCATGTTGCCCTTCATCAGCGCGTGCGCAACGCGTGGGCCCGCCGCGAGCTTCTTGCAGAAGGCCATAGTCTCGGCCTCGAGCTGCGCGTCGTCGACGACGCGGTTCGCGAGACCCAGCGCGTCGATCTTCGCGCTGTCGAGGATATCGGCGGTGAAATAGAGCTCGCGCGCCTTGGCGGTGCCGATCAAGCGATGCAGGAAGTAGTGACCGCCGAAGTCGCCGGAGAAGCCGACCTTGGCGAAGGCCGTGGTCATGCGCGCCGAGCGGCCGACATAGCGCATGTCGCAGGCCAGCGCGATCGAAAGGCCGGCGCCCGCCGCGACGCCGTTGACCATCGCGACGGTGGGCAGCGGCATTTCGTGCAGCAGGCGCGAGACCTCCATGCGGCCGCGCAAGTCGTTGACCTTGGACTCGAACGTGCCGGCGTTCTTGGTGCCGCTGGCCATCGCCTTGACGTCGCCGCCGCTGCAGAAGGCGCGCGGGCCGGCGCCGGTGACCAGCACGCAGCCGACATCATCGTTGTCGACGGCGCCGCGCAGCGCATCGAGCATCAGCGTGGTCATCTCCGACGTCAGCGCGTTCATCGCGTCGGGCCGGTTCATGGTCAGGACGAGGACGCCGTCCTCGTTGCGCGTGAGAAGATCGGGCATGGTGTTTTCCTTGGGTGGTTTTCTTTTGCCTTCCCCCGGATGGGGAAGGTTGGGGCGCCTAACGCCCCTTGAACTGCGGCGAGCGCTTCTCGACGAAGGCGCGGGCGGCTTCCTTGTGGTCTTCGGTCTCGCCGGTACGGATCATGCGCGACGCCTCGCTGTCGAGCGCGGCCGAGAGCGAGCCCTCCTCGGCGACCTTCATGTTGTGCTTCACGTGCCACCAGGCGACACGCGGCCCCGCCGCCAGTTTCTTGGCGAAGCTCATGCACTCCGCCTCCAGCTTGTCGTCGTCGACGATCCAGTTGGCAAGGCCGAGCTTCTCGATCTTCTCGGCGTTGAGAATCTCGGCAGTGAAGTAAAGCTCGCGCGCCTTGGCGGTGCCGACCAGCTTGTGCAGGAAGTAGTGCGAGCCGAAATCGCCAGAGAAGCCGACCTTGGCGAAGGCGGTGGTCATGCGTGCGCTCCTGGCGGCGAAGCGCATGTCGCAGGCCAGCGCGAGCGAGAGCCCGGCGCCCGCCGCCACGCCGTTGACCATGGCGATGGTCGGCTTGGGCATTTCGTGCAGGATCTCGGAGACCTCCATGCGCGAGCGCAGGTGGTTGACCTTTTCCTCGTAGCTCTGCTCGTGGGTGTTGCGTGAGGCCATCGACTTGACGTCGCCGCCGGCGCAGAACGCCTTGTTGCCGGCGCCGCGCAGGACGACGCAGCCGACCTTGGGATCGGCCGCCAGGCGCGGCAGCGCGTCGAACAGCCCGCCCATGATCGCGCCCGACAGCGCGTTCATGGCCTCGGGCCTGTTCATGGTCAAGGTGGCGACGCCATCCTCGATCGTCTCGATCAGCTCGGCCATTTCTTCCCTCCGAAATTCGATGCCGCGCATCGTCCCCGATGGTCCGCACCGTGGCAACGCCAATCGCGCCTCGCCTGTCGAAACACCCATGCTTGCTCCGCCGCGACGGCGCGTCGACACTCGCGGCCCAGCGGAGGAACGACGATGCAGACCTACGAGACCTTGTTGACCGAGATCGACGCCGGCGTGCTGACCATCACGCTGAACCGGCCGGACAAGCTCAACGCCTTCAACCCGGCGATGTCGCGCGACATGCTCGACATCTTCGGCCGCATCAACGCCGACGATTCGATTCGCGCGGTGATCGTCACCGGCTCCGGCCGCGCCTTTTGTGCCGGCGCCGACATCTCCGGCGGCAGCACGAGCTTCCAGGTCTGGGGCGAAGGCCGCGAGAAGCCGCAGCAGCGCCGCCAGGGCGATTCGATCACCACGGCAATCGCCGGCTCACTCAAGCCGGTGATCGCCGCCATCAACGGCGCGGCAGTCGGCGTCGGCATCACCATGTGCCTGCCGATGGACATCCGCCTGATGTCGAGCGCGGCGCGGATCGGCTTCGTCTTCAACAAGCGCGGCATGGTGATGGAGGCCGGCAGCTCGTGGTACCTGCCGCGCCTGGTCGGCATGCAGCGCGCCCAGGAATGGGTGATGTCGGCCGAGATCTTCGGCGCCGAGGAGGCATTGAAGGGCGGCCTGGTGCGCTCGGTGCACGCGCCCGAGGAGCTGCTGCCAGCGGCCAAGGCCCTGGCGCGAAAGTTCGTCACCGACACCTCGCCGGTCGCCGCCGCGATGAACCGCCAGCTGATGTGGAGCATGCTGGGCGCGCAGGATCCGCAGGACGCGCTGGGCATCGACATTTCCTGCATCGCCCACATGGCCAAGGGCGACGCCCAGGAAGGCGTGCGCTCCTTCATGGAGAAGCGGCCACCCGCCTTCCCGATGAAGCCCAGCCAGGACATGCCGCCCTTCGGGCCATGGCATAAGGCGGACTAAGTTCAGGAGCCGAGCGATATTTCGATCGGGCTACGACGGGATTTGCGCTCGATCAAGGCGCGAACGCAGCTTCGATGGCTACCTGCCCGATGAAAGATCATCTCATCGAGGTCGCCATGCAGTTTCGCGGGCTGATTGGGTTACTCGGTCTCCTCGTGGCGCAGCCGGTGCTTGCCCAGGGAACCATCCTCGCCACCGTCCAGGGCCGCACGCACGACGTCGTGGCGCAGTGCCTGATGTGGCAGATGCCGCCCGCTCTGCGCGCGTGGCCGCGTGTGTCGCCACCGCCCAACGAAGACGCGGTTGTGAACATGTACTTTCGGGGCCAAGACCAGGCGGAAGATCCCGTTGGCGTCTTCTACATTCGCCCGGCCGGCAACGGCGCGCTCGTCGTGTCGTTCGTGCAAACCAGCGGCGCACCTGGCGAATTTGACCGTATCGCACGTATGGCCGCACAGCGATGCGCACGTTGACCTAATCAGCCGGATGGCGGAGTCGCAGCCGCGTTGCCGGGAGGCAGCGACAAAGGCGTCCCGCGCCGGCATGGCGACCGCCCCGAGGCCGACGGGGATACCGTGCGACGACCGGTGGACGTCGTCTCATGGCGATCGACGCCATTCCGTGATCGGGCGCTCGGCAGGAACCGCGATGTTCCGCGAGCAACCAGAGCGCCCGCTTCCTCGATCGCGATCGCCAGCGCATCGAGTCGGTTCGTCACCTGCCAGCTGGGTAGGCGACGAATTGACAGAACGGGCGCGTCGCAGCGTCCTCGGGACGCTGCTGTAGGGCGCAACGGCGCAATGCCGGAGGGGCTATGCCCACCTACTCCTTTGTCCCGTCATCGCGCCCATGCCGAACCTCGAGAACCTCCGCAAGCAAGCCAAGCTCTATTTGCGTTGGTACCGCGACGGCCATCACGCCGTCGCGGCGCAGATCCGAGCCGTGCTGCCGCGCTTCCACGGTCTGAGCGACCGCGAGGTGCTGGCCCACAGCTTCCGTCTGGCCGATGCCCAGGAGCTGGTCGCGCGCCAGCAAGGGTTCTAGACTTGGCAGGCGCTCAAGTCAGGAATGCATACCATGACCGAGACAGCCGATGCACCGGCAGCCAAGCCGCCCCTGCGATCCGCCGAGCCCAACCTCGTGGTCCGCGACTTCGCTACCAGCCGCGCCTTTTTCGTGGACACGCTCGGTTTCGAGACCGTCTTCGCCTATGGCGAGCCGCCCTACTACGGCCAGTTCCGCAGGGGATCGGCGCTGGTCAACCTGCGCCTCGTTTGCGATCCGGTCTTCGTCGAGGGCATCCGTGAGCGTGAGGAAATCCTTGGCGCGTCGTTCACTGTCGGCACAGCGGCGGACACCAAGGCGCTGTTCCTCGAGTTCCAGGCGGCCGGTGTCGATTTCTTCCAGACATTGCGGCAGGAACCCTGGGGCGCGCGCACCTTCATCGTACGCGACCCGGATGGCAATCTGCTGCTCTTCGCCGGCCCGGCGACATAGCCTCGACCGGGAGCATCGAGCCTGAACTCGGCGTCACCCCATCATCCCTCGCTGCGCCCGGGATGACAGATGCGTCCGATCAAACGCTCGACACTCTAGCCGCGGCGCAGGGACGCCACCAACGCGCGCGCGATCGCGGCCGGCGGCTGGCCGCCGGCGCGGTACCAGGTCGGCGTCCAGTTGAGCGCGCCCAGGACATGAAGACGCAACAGCCGGCGGTCCGTGCCGGCTGGCAGCGGCAGGGCGTCGAGGAGCTCGACGAAGAGCGCCTCGTAGGCGTCGCGTCGCGCCACCAGCCGCCGTCTCAACCCGGGCGGCAGACGTGACAGGTCCGCCGTCAACACGCGCGCCAGAGTGTCCTCGGCGAGTAACGCCCGCAGATGCGCGACACAGGCCGCCTCCAGCCGCTCCCACGGCGCCCGGACGCCGTCGATGGCGGTCCGCACCGCCTCGGTGATCTGCGTCACACCGCGCGCATAGACCGCGGCGATCAGGTCCTCCTTCGACGGGAAGTGATAGTACATCGAGCCGGCTATCATGCCGACCTCGCCCGCGATGTCGCGCATCGACGTCGCCTCGAAACCGCCCCGGGCGAACAGGCGGGCGGCCGCGCGCAGCAGCTCGTCTCGACGGTTGTCGGCATGGATTGTCGCGCCACGCGCCATGGGCCCACCCTATACCAAACACTTGTTTGGTAAAAGCGTCGGCGCTAGCATGGCCGCATGAGCTATGTCTTCGACCTCGGCCGCGCCGAAACCAACGCCGATCCGTTTCCCGAGTTCGCGCGCCTGCGCGACGAGGATCCGGTGCATTGGTCGCCGGCGATGAAGGCGTGGATCGTCACGCGCTACGACGACGTCAAGCGCGTGGCGCTGAACAACAAGGAGATCTCGGCCGACCGGCTGACGCCGTTCTTCAAGAGCAATCCCGAATACCAGCGTGGCGGCATCGAGAACCTGGCGCGCTATCTCAATCACTGGATGGTGTTCAAGGACCCGCCGGACCACACCCGCCTGCGCCGGCTGTTCAACAAGGTCTTCACGCCCACCGCGGTCGAGAACCTGCGGCCCAACATCGAGAGCATCGTGGCACACCTGCTCGATGGCATGGCGGCGAAGGCCAGGCGCGGCGAGGCGATCGACTACATCGCCGACTTCGCCTACCCGCTGCCGGCCAGCGTGATCATGGACATGCTGGGCGTGCCGCGCGCCGACCTGCGGCAGGTCAAGCTGTGGTCCGACGATATCGCGCTGTTCATCGGCACGGCTCAGATCGCGGGCAACAAATACCTGCGTGCCGAGGACGGCGCGCGACAGATGGCTGGCTATTTCCGTGAACTGGTCGAGGCGCGAACCGCGTCGCCCACCGGCGACATGCTGAGCCAGCTCGTGATGGCGCGCGACGAGAAGGACGCGCTCTCGACCGACGAGGTGATCGGTACGGCGATCCTCCTGCTCTTCGCCGGCCACGAGACCACGACCAACCTGATCGGCAACGGCTTCCTCTACACCATGCGCTTCCGCGACCAGTGGGAGCGGCTGAAGGCCGATCCGTCGCTGGCGCAACGTGCCGTCGAGGAATGGCTGCGCTACGACGGCCCGTCGGGGGCGCTGGCGCGCGTCGCCTCAGGCGACATGGAATTCGGCGGACGCACGATCAGGAGCGGCCAGCGCGTCTTCGCCTTCATGAACGCGGCCAACCGCGATCCGCGGGCCTTCGCCGAGGCCGAGCGCTTCGACATCGGCCGCGATCCCAATCCGCATCTCACCTTCGGCCACGGCATCCATTTCTGCCTCGGCGCGCCGCTCGCGCGGCTGGAGGCGCAGATCGCCGCCACCCGGCTGGCGGAGCGTTTCCCCGACATCGGGCTCGCCTGTCGCGCGCCCGACTGGCACGATTCGCTGATCTTGCGCGGCGTCAAGGCGCTGCCGGTCAGCCTCTCCTGACGTCACTCCCACCGCGAGGAGATCTGCGATGGCATCCGGTATCCGCGACAAGGTGGCGATCGTCGGCATGGGCTGCACGCGCTTCGGCGAGCACTGGGACAAGGGCGCCGAGGAGCTCATGGTCGACGCCTTCCAGGAGGCGCTGGCCGACTCGGGCATGGAGCGCGGCCGTATCGAGGCGGCGTGGCTCTCGACCTGCCTCGACGAAGTCAGCGTCGGCAAGTCCGGCCTGCCGCTGTCGGAGACCTTGCGTTTCGACTACATCCCGGTCAGCCGTGTCGAGAACTACTGCGCCTCGGGGTCGGACGCTTTTCGCTCGGCGGTCTATGCCGTGGCCGCCGGCGCGGTGGACGTCGCCTTGGCCATGGGCGTGGAAAAGCTCAAGGACACCGGATTCGGCGGCCTGCCGGGTCTCAACGCCGGCCTCGCGCCGCCGCTGTGGTGGGCCAACCTCACGGCGCCGGGCAGCTTCGCGCAGCTCGCTTCGGCCTATCGCGCCAAGCACGGCATCAGCCGCGACGATCTCAAGCGCGCGATGGCGCATATCTCGGTGAAGAGTCACGCCAATGGCGCGCGCAATCCTAAGGCGCACCTGCAACGGCCGATCACCGAGGCCGACGTGCTCAACGCGCCGCTGATCGCCGATCCGCTCGGGCTTTACGATTGCTGCGGAGTCAGCGACGGGGCGGCCTGCGCCATCGTCACGACGCCGGAGATCGCCGGCGCGCTGGGCAAGCGCGACCTCGTGACGGTGAAGGCGCTGCAGATCGCCGCCTCGAACGGCGTCGAGGAGCGCTACAACACCTGGGACGGTTCGTACTTCGCGACCGCCCGGCACGCCGCGACGCGGGCCTACCGCGAAGCCGGCATCACCGACCCCCGCACGCAGCTCAGCCTGGTCGAGTGCCACGACTGCTTCTCCGTCACCGAGCTGGTCACCATGGAGGACCTGCACATCTCGCCCGAGGGCGGCGCGGTGAAGGACGTGCTCGACGGCTTCTACGATTTCGACGGCAAGATCCCGTGCCAGATCGATGGCGGCCTAAAGTGCTTCGGCCATCCGATCGGCGCGTCAGGTATCCGCATGCTGTACGAGATGTACCTGCAATTGCAGGGCCGCGCCGGCGCGCGCCAGCGCCCCGACGTGCGCCTGGGCCTCACGCACAATCTCGGCGGCTTTCCCCAGCGCAACGTCTGCTCGGTCGCGATCGTGGGCGCCATCGGCGCGTAGCGGCGGCGATCCGGACAGGCACGATTCGCTGATCCTGCGCGGCGTCAAGGTGCTACCTGTGGCTTTGTCGTAGAGGTTGCCGATGCGTGCCATCATCTGTCGCGAATGGGGACCGCCGGAGTCGCTACGGCCCGAGGAGGTCGAGTGCCCGCCGCTCAAGCCCGGCCAGTTGCGGATCCGCATCAGGGCGAGCGCCGTGAGCTTCGCCACCTCGCTGGTGATCGCCGGCAAATACCAGCGTCGCCCGCCCTTCCCATTCTCGCCAGGCACTGAAGTCGCCGGCGAAGTCATCGAGGTCACGCCCGAGGTGACGCGCTTCAAGCCGGGCGACGCCGTGATGGCCGTGCTCGACTGGGGCGGCTGTGCCGAGGAAGCGGTGGCGTGGGAGGTCAATGTTTCGCCCAAGCCACCGTCCCTGGACTTCGTCCGCACGGTGCCGCTGCCGATTTCCTACGCGACCTCGGCCGCGACGCTGACCTGGCCCTGCTTCATCGACCTGAAGGCCGGTGAATGGCTGCTGGTGCATGGCGCGGCTGGCGGCGTCGGCATGGCTGCGGTCGAGATCGGCAAGATCTTGGGCGCCAAGGTGATCGCCACCGCAGGCGGCCCAGCAAAATGCGCCTTCGCCAAGGAGCATGGCGCAGATCATGTCATCGACTACCGCGCCGGCCCGTTCCGCGAGGAGGTGCTGCGACTGACCGGCGGACGTGGCGTCGATGCCGTCTACGATCCCGTCGGCGGCGATGTCTTCACCGAGTCGCTGCGCTGCATGGCGCCGCAGAGCCGCATCTGCCCGATCGGCTTCGCGTCGGGCACGATTCCGACGATCCCCGCCAACATCCTGCTGGTGAAGAACATCACCGTTGTGGGCGTCAATCTCGGCTACTATGTCGGCTGGAGCCCGCACGATGCGCGCTTCGAGGAAGCCGAGCGCATGCGGGCGACGTGGCGCTGGATCCACCAACATATCGAGGCGGGCCGCCTACGCCCCCATATCGATCGCATCTTCAGGCTGGAGGAAACGCCGCAGGCGCTGCGCGCGATCCTCAACCGCGAGGTCGCCGGCCGCGTCGCCATCGTGATGGATTGACGCTCAGCGCCCCTTGAAGTCCGGCGAGCGCTTTTCCATGAAGGCTGAGATGCCTTCCTTGAAGTCCTGCGTGCCGAACAGCGGCAGCAGCTGCAGGAAGACGTGGTGCACGTGCTCGCCGAAGGGCTCGTTCCAGGCCATGCGCATCATGCGCTTGGCAGCCTGCACGGCGAGCGGCGCGTTGGCGGCGATCTCGGCGGCGATGGCGCGGGCGACGCCCATGACCTCGCCCGCCGGCACGACCTGCGACACGAGGCCGAGCTTCAGGCTGTCCTCGGCGCTGAGCGTGCGGCCGGTGAAGACCAGTTCGGCCGCCTTCGACCAGCCGATCAGCCGCGGCAGGTACCAGGTGCCGCCGGACTCCGGCAATACGGCGCGCTTGGCGTAGGACGCGGCGAGCTTGGCGCTCGACGACATGACGCGGATATCGGCGCCCAGCGCGAGATCGAGCCCGTAGCCGGCGGCCGAGCCGTTGAGCGCGCAGACCACCGGCTTGTCGAGGTTGTGCAGCACCGTGGGCGGCGTATCGCGCAGGTCGATGGTGGTGCGCACGACGTCGCGGTTGGTCCCGATGCTGTCGCTGCCGCTCCTCTGCGCCTCCAGGTTCAGTCCGGCACAGAAGGCGCGGTCTCCCGCGGCGGTGAGGATGATCACCCGCACCTCGGGATCGGCCTGGGCGTCGAGCAGCGCCATCGATAGCGCCTCCAGCATCGGCCGCGAGATGGTGTTCATGCGCTGGGGCGCGTTCAGCGTGACGGTGGCGATCGGCCCGTCGGTGGCGTGGAGCACCTCTGTCGCTTCGGACGCGGGTCTGGCGGCGGTGCTGGTCATGGCGACTCCTCGCTGGTCCGGCTATTGTTCGTCGCCGGCCCGACCCGTTCAATGCCGGCCCGCGAGACTGACCGCAGATCGGAACCCTGACGATGTCCAACCGCTTCATCGACCTCTACAGCGACACCAAGACCAAGCCGACGCCTGGCATGCGCAAGGCGATGGCCGAGGCCGAGGTCGGCGACGAGCAGAAATTCGAGGACCCCACCGTCAACCGCCTGCGCGAGAAGGTCTGCGCGCTCCTGGGCAAGGAGGACGCCGTGTTCCTGCCCTCGGGCACCATGGCCAACCAGATCGCGATCCGCGTGCATTGCCGGCCTGGCGAGGAGATCATCTGCGACCGCACCGCGCATATCATCACCTCCGAGGGCGGCGGGCCGGGCGCCAACTCGGGCGTGATGTTCCACCCGCTCGACGGGCTCAACGGCATCTACACCGCCGCCATGGCCGAGGCGGCGATCAAGGATCCCAACAATCGCTATTCGCCGCTCAGCCGCCTGCTGGAGATTGAGCAGACCTCGAATCGCGGCGGCGGCTCGCTGTGGCCGCTGGAGACGATCCAGGCGGTCGGCGAGGTCGCCAAAAGGCGCGGGCTGAAGCTGCACATGGACGGCGCGCGCCTGCCCAACGCCTGCGTCAAGAGCGGCATCAAGGCGTCGGCCTACGCCGCGCCCTGCGACACGCTCTGGATCGACTTCACCAAGGGTCTGGGCGCGCCGGTCGGTGCCGTGCTCGCCGGCCCCAAGGATTTCATCCACCAGTCCTGGCGCGTGAAGCAGCAGCTGGGCGGCTCGATGCGCCAGTCCGGCATCATCGCGGCCGCCGGCCTCTACGCCATCGAGCATCACTGGGACCGGCTGGCCGAGGACCACGCCAACGCGCGCAAGCTCAGCGAGGGCCTGGCCAACATCAGGGGTATCGAGATCGATCCCGACGCGATGCCGACCAACCTGGTGTTTTTCGATGTCACCAAGCCGGGCTGGACCGCGCCCAAGCTGATGGCGGCGATGAAGGAGCACGGCGTCGGCATCGGCGCCTTCGGCCCCAAGACGGTCCGCGTCGTCACCCATCTCGACGTGACATCGGACGACATCGACACCGCGCTGAAGACCTTCAGCAAGGTGCTGGCGGCCTGAAGACAGGTCATGCTCTACGACACGCTTGTCGGGCTCGGCCAGCCGCTGCGGCGCCTGGAAGGCCCACGCCTGCTGACCGGCGATGGACGCTATAAGATCAACGTGTCGCGCCGGGTGCGCCGCATGTTGGCCGTTACAACCGCGATTGTCGGTGCCCTCGACGTCGTGTTCTGGGAGTGTGACCGGTGAGCAATCTCAAGATCGCTGGCCTTTGCACCGCGGTTTTCGGTGCCGCTTTCTTGGTGGGCAGTCTGGTTTCGTACCTGATCGAAGGAATTCCACATTATCGCGAGAGTGCCATTTCTGGGCTGATCATCGCCGGGCTGATGGCGTTGCAGTTGCGTCGCAGCGCGAGGGACAGATCCAGTGGCTGACGCACCTGTAATCCCCGACGAAGTCGAAGCCGGCGCGCGCTGGGGCGATTCTGCGTGGACGAGAGCCAATGCCGTTGAGATCGACACGACACTGGTGACCTTCGGCGAATTGCTGACGGCCTGACTGAGGAACGATGCCCTACGATACGCTCCCCGGACTCGGCCAGCCGCTGCGACGGCTGGAGGATCCACGTCTGTTGACCGGTGGTGGCCGCTACACGCTCAACGTCGCGGCGCCTGGCGCGTTGCACGTGGTGTTCATGCGCTCGCCGCATGCGCATGCGCGGATCAACGGCGCGGACACCACGGCGGCGAAGGCGTCGCCCGGCGTGCGGGCGGTCATTACCGGCGCGGATATCGCCGCCGCGGGCCTGGGCCACAACCCCGCCGTGGTCGAGATCAAGGGCGTCGACGGCAAGCGTCATATCGAGCCGACACGCTTGCCGATTGCGCCCGACAAGGCGCGCCATGTCGGCGAGATCGTCGCCATGGTCGTGGCCGACACGCTGGAACAGGCCCGCGACGGCGCGGAGCTGGTCGAGATCGATTACGAGCCGCTCGCCGCCGTGGTCGCCGGCGACGACGCACTGAAGCCCGGCGCGCCTGTGGTGCACGACGAGGCGCCCGGCAACCTGCTGTGCGACTGGCGCCGCGGCGAGGAGGCGGCCACCAACGCGGCCTTCGCCAAAGCGGCGCATGTAGTGCGCGTCGAGCAGCGCGCCAACCGTATCCTCGCGAGCTACCTCGAGACGCGTGCGGCGTTGGCCCGCTACGACTCGGGGAACGACACCATCACGCTGGTGACGCCGTCGCAGGGCGTGCACGTCCTGCAGCGCATGATCGCCGGCATCCTGAAGATCCCGCGTGATCGCCTACGGGTGGTGACGCACGATGTCGGCGGCGGCTTCGGCCCCAAGCTGCCGCCCTACCCTGAGCAGATCCTGGTGAGCTTTGCCGCCCTGCATCTCAAGCGCGACGTGCGCTGGATGCAGGAGCGCGGCGAACATCACCTCGCAGACACGCATGCGCGCGACCTGATCGCCACGGCTGAACTTGCCGTCGGCGCCGACGGCAAGTTCCTCGCCATCCGCGTCGATGCGGTGGCGAATTTCGGCGCCTATGTCTCGACGGTCAATCCGACGATTCCTACCGGTGGCATGGCCAAGGTGCTGACCGGCCTCTACGACATTCCGGCCGCCTACATCGCGATGAAATGCGCGGTCTCCAACACCGCGCCCGTCGACGCCTTTCGCGGCGCCGGCAAGCCCGAAACCCTGGTGATGGTCGAGCGTCTCGTCGATCTCGCCGCACACAGGCTCGGCCGCGATCCCGCCGAGCTGCGCCGACTGAACTTCATCGCTTCGGACAAGTTCCCCTACCGCACGCCGCTGGGCTTCACCTACGACAGCGGCGACTACGCCGCGCTGCTCGACGCGGTGAACAAGAAAGCCGATATCACGGGTCTGCTGGCGCGTCGGCGCGCCAGCGAGGCGCGGGGACGCCGACGCGGCGTCGGCTACGCCGCCCATATCCATGGCACCGGCGGCTGGGGCGACGAGACCTCGATCATCACCGTGAACGCCGACGGCTCCATCGAGGCGATCACCGGCACGCAGAGCCAGGGCCAGGGTCACGCCACCGTCTACGCCCAGGTGATCGCGGCCGCCCTGGGCGTCGCGCCCGACCGCATCCGTGTCGTGCAGGGCGATACGCTGAAGGCGCCGCGTGGCGGCGGCACCGGCGGCTCGTCGTCCACGATCATTTCCGGCGCGACGATGAAGCGCGCCGCCGACGTGGTGATCGAAAAGGCGCGCGAGCAGGCCTCCGACCTGCTCGAGGCGGCGCCCGCCGACCTCGAATACGCCGAAGGTGCCTTCACCATCGTCGGCACGGACAAGCGCATCGGCCTGTTCGAGATCGCTCAGCACAAGGGCGCGATCGAAGGTCGCGCCGATTTCGCCGACAAGATCGAGAGCTGGCCCACCGGAATCTCGATCTGCGAGGTCGAGGTCGATCCTGAGAGCGGCCGTGTCGTCATCGAGCGTTTCTCTTCGGCGGTCGATGTCGGCACGGTGGTCAACCCGCTGCTGCTCGACGGGCAGCTGCATGGCGGCTACGCCGCAGGCATCGGCGGCGCGCTGCTGGAAGACGCCGCCTATGACCGCGAGAGCGGCCAGCTGCTGGCGGGCTCGCTGATGGACTACGCCTTGCCGCGCGCCGATGACGTGCCGGCGTTCGAGCAGGTCACGGTCTCGACGCCCGCGCCGTTCAACATCCTGGGCATCAAGGGCGTCGGTGAGCTGCCGACCAACGGCGCGCCCGCCGCCGTGCTCAACGCCGTGATGGATGCGCTCGGTACTCATGCCGACGAACGCATCGAGCTTCCTCTCACACCGGAGCGCGTCTGGCGCCTGGCCAATCGATGACAGACATCTATGACGTGATCATCGTTGGCGCCGGCTCGGCCGGTGCCACCCTGGCGGCGCGGTTGAGTGAGGACGGAAACCGTCGCGTTCTGCTGCTCGAAGCCGGCAAGGATTTCCGCTCGGCCGAGACGCCGCCCGAGATGGCCAGCATCAACCCGCTGCGCATCATCGCCTCGCCACGCTTGCAGGCGCTGTACCAGTGGCCCGGCCTGCTGGCCCGCCGCGCGGCGGGCCAGCAGCCGCGCCTCTATTGGCGCGGCCGTGGCATGGGCGGCTCGTCCTCGGTCTACGCCCTGATCGCGATCCGTGGCGTCGCCGCGGCGTTCGATCACTGGGAAGCGCTGGGCTGCGACGGCTGGTCGTTCAACGACGTCCTACCCTTCTTCCGCAAGGCCGAAGCCGACGAGCTTTTCAGCGGCTCGCCCTGGCACGGCGGCGACGGCCCGCTGCCGGTCTGGCGCACGCCGCGTTCGCAATGGGGGGCGATCGACAAGGCGGCGGCCGACGCGGCATTGGCGCTCGGCTATCCCTGGCACGACGATCTCAACGCGCCGATGGGCGACGGCGTCGCGCACTATCCGATCACCTGCGCCGCCGGACGCCGGCGCGTCTCGACCAATGACGGTTATCTCGAACGCGCGCGCAGCCGCAACAACCTCGCCATCTTCGGCGAGGCGCTGATCGATCGTATCGTCTTCGAAGGACGCCGCGCCGTGGGTGTCGAGGTGCTGCGCGGCGGCGAGCGCGTGACGTATCGCGGCCACGAGATCGTCATCAGCGCCGGCGCCGTGCATTCGCCCATCATCCTGATGCGTTCCGGCATCGGCGATCCGGCGTCGCTGGCCGAGCACGGCATCGCCGTGCGCCACGCGCTGCCGGCGGTCGGCCACCACTTCATGGATCATCCCGTGGTGCGCGCCGAAGTGCGGCTGAAGCCCGAGCACCGTCCTACCGATGTCGATTTCCGCCACACCAATGTCTGCGTGACCTGGAGCTCGGGCCTGGGCGGCGCCGGCCATCGCGACATGATCTTCCTGGCGATGAACCATCGCGGCTTCGGCGACGACGGCCAGGCCCTGCCCGGCAGCCTGTCTTGCTCGATCTTCGAGGCCTTCTCGCGCGGCGCCGTGCAGCTGCGCTCGGCCGATCCGCATGTCGATCCCTTCGTCGAGGAGAACATGCTCTCCGACGAGCGCGACCTCCTGCGCATGCGCGACGGGTTCGCTCGGCAAGTGGCGATGCTGCGCCAATCCGCTTTCGCCGGCGTCGCCGACGGCATCGCCTTCGGCATGACACAGACGAAGCTGGAAGACGCCGCGAGGCTCCAGGGCGGCGATCTCGATGCCCTGCTGGTGGCCGAGACTACCGACGCGCAACACGCCGCCGGCACCTGCCGCATGGGCCGCATCGGCGATCCGGACCGCGTGGTCGACACGCGATGCCGCGTCCAGGGCCTGGAGAACCTCCGGGTCGTCGACGCCTCGGTGATGCCCGCCGATTGCCGCGCCAATACGCATCTGACAACCGTCATGATCGGCGAGAAGATGGCCGCCTCCCTCCGAGCCGATCTTTCGTAGCGCGATCCGGCGAACGCGCATGGGAGGCGCGCAGGACGGCCATTTGCGTCGGTCAATGGGCGGCCATACGGTCGAGGCGATGCCCACCTATTCAAGCATGATCCCGGTGATGGAGCGGCATCGCTTCGACACCGCCACGCTCGATGCCTATCTCGCCCGCCATATCGCCGGCTATCGCGGCGGTCTCGAGGTCCGGCAGTTCGACAGCGGCCATTCTAACCCGACCTTCTTCCTCTCCGCCGAGATGGACGGCCGCCAGCGCCGCGCCTTCGTGCTGCGCAAGAAGCCGCCGGGCCAGCTCGTCGCCTCGGCGCACCAGGTCGATCGCGAGTACCGGGTGATCACCGCGCTGGCAAAGACCGGCGTGCCGGTGGCGCGCACCCATGTGCTGTGCGCCGATGAGTCGGTGATCGGCCAGATGTTCTACGTCATGGACGCCGTCGAGGGCCGCATCTTCAACGACCCGGCGATGGCGGATCAGTCGAAGGCCGAGCGCGCGGCGATCTTCGATTCGATGAACGAGGTGCTGGCGCGCCTGCACCAGGTCGATTTCGCCGCCGCCGGCCTTGGAGACTACGGCCGCACAGGCCAGTACGTTGCCCGCCAGATCGCGCGCTGGAGCAAGCAGTACGCCGAGCTCAAGACCGAGCATATCGAGGCGATGGAGAAACTCACGGCGTGGCTGCCGGCGCACATCCCCGCTGAGGACCCGACCTCGATCGTCCATGGCGACTACCGGCTGGGCAACATCATCATCCATCCGAGCGAGCCGCGTGTCGCGGCCGTGCTCGATTGGGAACTCTCGACCCTGGGGCATCCGCTCTGCGACCTCGCCTACAACTGCCTCGGCTATCACCTGCCCGATCCGCCGCACGGCTACGCCCATGTGGACTCCAAGGTGACCGGCATTCCCACCGAAGCCGAGTACATCGAAGCCTATTGCCGGCGTACCGGGCGCCGGCGCATCGACAACTGGAACTTCTATCTCGCCTTCTCGCTCTACCGCCTCGCCGCGATCGCCCAGGGTGTCTATCGCCGCGGGCTGGGCGGCAACGCGGCCAACGCCGAGTCGATCAAGATGAGCAACGCCGCCCGCGAACGCGCCGAGCTGGCCTGGAGCCTGGTCGGTTGATACACGCAGCACCGCTGTCATCCCGAGCGCCCCCGGGATCCTCGCTGCGCTCGGGATGACAGCTCAAATCGAGGAAGACGCACATGACCACCAGACTGACGCGCCGCCGCGCCCTGCCGCTCGTGGGTGGCGCGCTGACCGCGCCCCTGCTGCCCAGCATCTCGGCAGCGCAGACCGGTTTGCCCGAGGGCAAGCTGAAGATCCTGGTCGGCTTCCCCGCTGGCGGCGGTACCGACGTGATGGCGCGGCTGATGGCTGAGCCGCTGAAGCAGCGCACCGGCCGCAACGTGCTGATCGAGAACAAGGCCGGCGCCAGCGGCACCATCGCCGCCGAAGCAGTCAAGAACTCGCCGCCTGACGGCAGCACGATCATCTACATCCCCAGCGCCACCATCGTGCAGAAGCTCACCATGGCAGCGGTGCCGTTCGATCCGATGACCGACTTCGCGCCGCTGACCTTGGCGGGCACGGTGCAGACCGCCTTCGTTGTCTCGCCGAGCATCGGCGTCAACACGCTGGCCGAGTACATTGACTGGCTGAAGAAGAACCCGACCCGCCACAGCTTCGGCACCACGGCGCTGGGCTCCTTCACGCACTTCTTCGGCGTGATGGTCGGCCGCGAGATCGGCGTGCCGCTGGAGCCGGTGCCCTATCGCGGCGCCGCGCCGCTGGCCGCCGACCTGCAGGGCGGCCATATCGCGGCGGGCTGCGGCGGCATCACCGATTTCCTCGAGCATCACCGCGCCGGAAAGGTCAGGGTGCTGTTCACCTCGGGGCTCAAGCGCACCGACGCCGCGCCCGACCTGCCGACCGCGACCGACCTCGGCTATCCCAAGCTCAACATCCTGGGCTGGTACATCTTCCTCGCCGCCGCGAAGACACCGCCGGCCATCGTCCAGGCCTGGAACAAGGAGCTGGGCGCGATCCTCGCTCTGCCTGACCTGCGCAAGCGGCTGACCGAGCTCGGCCTCGATGTCCAAACCTCGACGCCGGAATACGTACGCGAGCGTATGGCCAAGGATCTCGCGCACTGGAAGGGCATCATCGACGGTATCGGCTACAAGCCCCAATGATGGCATAGTCCTTCGCCCGGCGCGGGCGGGGTAAGGGAAGAGTGAGCACCGTGTCGCCATCATCGCCCGGTATCGAGAGCGGCTACGCTTGGCGGCTGGCCGTGGTGTCGATGATCTGCATCGCCGCCAGCGGTGGCTCGGCATTCCTGCCCATCGTCGCCATGTCGCAGATGGCCCAGGAGTTCGGCGGCCAGCGGCAAGTACCGTCGCTCGCCTACACGCTGGCCTATATCGGCGGCGGCGCCGGCGGTATCATGATGGGCTGGCTGTCCGACAAGCTCGGGCCGCGCCCGCCGTTGCTGCTCGCCGCCACATGCATCGCGCTGGGCGCCTGGCTGGCCTCCAGCGGCGGCGCGTTCGCGCTATACGCCGGCTATGGCTTGCTGATGGGCTTCCTCGGCAACTCCGCGACCTTCACGCCGATGCTCAACAATATCCAGGGTTGGTTCGAGAGCCGTCGCGGCGTCGCCGTCGCCATCGTCTCGGTCGGCCCGGCGGTGGGCGGCTTCGTCTGGCCGCAGATCTACCGCGCGCTCCTGCCCGACCACGGCTGGCGCGACACACTGGTGATCTTTGGCGTGATCGCCGCGACGATCGTGGCGCTCGGCGCGCTCTACGTGCGCCGGGCACCCGTCCCGCGCGGATCGAGCGGCGCGCCGGCGCGCGAGAACCTCGCGGCCTTGCCGATGTCGTCGCCGGCGATCATGGCGCTGCTCTCGGCGGCCTCGTTCTGCTGCTGCCTCGCCATGGCGATGCCCTTCGCGCACATGGTGGCGTTCTGCGGCGATCTCGGCTTCGCCGCCAATCGAGGTGCCGAGGCCGTGTCGCTGATCCTGCTGTCGGCGATCGCCAGCACCTTCGTCATGGGCAGGCTGGCCGACAAGATCGGCCCGCTGCCCACCAGCCTGATCTGCTCGGTGATCCAGATCGTGGCGCTGGTCGGATTCCTGTTCGTCGCCTCGCTGTGGGGCATCTATACACTGTCGGCGATCCACGGCATCCCGTTCATCGCCATCGTGCAGGGCTACGCGCTCAATCTGCGCGCGCTCTACGGACCGGGCATCGGCGGCTGGCGCCTGGGCGTGGTGCTGTTCCTCGCCATGTGCGGCATGGCGGTGGGCGGCTGGCTCGGTGGCGTGATCTTCGACAACACCGGCTCCTACGCCTGGGCCTTCCGCCTGGCGCTGCTCGCCAACGTGATCAACCTCGCGCTGCTGACGATCCTCTTCCTGGCGCAGCGCGGCCGCGCCGTGCCGCGGCTGGCCTAGACCTCTGGCTTCACATACTTCGCCAGGATATAGACCCAGGCGTCTATGCCCGACTTCAGGCGCACGCGCGTGCGGGCGTAATCCGACACCTCATAGGCATCCGCCGCCGCGATCTCCGCCGCGCTGACCTTGAATACCGTTCCCGCGACCTCGTCGGCCGGATCGCCGGTGGGCACCATGGCGGGATGGAAGCGCTCGCCGCTCGTCGCAAGGACATCGGGATCCGTGATCTCGACGAGTTCGTTGCGGTATCCCTGCATCGCATCCGGCGATCCGGTGAGAAGACGACCGAACGTCGCGATCTGCACTCGGGGAAGCTGCAACGTGCCATAGGAGAAGAGATTGAGCAGGTCTTCGCCGGCCAAAACTCGGTCCTCCACAGCCGGCCGCCCGGTCAGGCCAGCCACGATAGACAGCCGGTCTTGTCGAGCACCGGATCGAGCCGCGCCCGCACATCGCGCGGTAACGCCGCGAGCTTCTTGCGCAGCGCGTCGTAGCACTTGCCCTGATAGCGGAACGGCGCCTGGCTGTAGCGACGGCCGAGGATCTCGAGCTCGAACTCGGCCGCCTCGTCGCGTAGCGCTTTCATGTTGGCGGCGAGAAACGGCAGGTACGTGTCGCCGCAATGCTTGAGCAGTGCCGTCAGCGTGTCCGGCAGCGCCGCTTTGCCATCGAGCCACTCACCCTCGACGCCCGAGGCATCGTCGAGCCGCATCAGCCAGCAATAGACGTCGGCCGCCCGCGCCCGCATCTCCGCCATCGGCGTCGGATCAACCGACAGGATCTGCAACTGGCCATACAGGCCGAAATCCGCCAGCGACGGCCGCGAGCCGAACAGAAAGGGGATCGCACGCACATGACGGTCGAGCGTGTCGAGCACGACGCGATAGCTGTCCTCGATCACCGGCCGGTTCTGCTCGGTGCAGCCGACCAGCGCCATGCGCCCGACCTGGCGGTCGTTGAACGCCTTCATGCCGGCGCGCCGCGCGTCCGCTGCCATCACGGGATCGCGCGAGGTGATGATCCAGGTCTGCGCGAAGTCGCGATCCGCCGCGTAGTACCAGCGGTAATGGAACATCATCTTGGTGACCCACTCGTCGCCAAAGTCCTCGAGCAGGTCGCTGAGATAGGCGAGCATCGGATCGTCGGGGGTGATCGAGCGCTCGCCAGGATGCTCGCGCTCCAGCGCATAGGCCAGCGGCGTCGAATCGTTCATCGCCCGGCCATCGGGAAAGCGCAGCACCGGGATCACCGGCGGCAACCCCGCCGCGATGGCTTCGTCGCGCGGATTGCCGGTCCCCTTCCAGACGAACGGCAGCCGTCGATAGCGCAGGATCGCGCGCATCTTCACCGAGTAGGGTGAAGGGTTGAAGCCGTGCAGGACGTACATCAGAGACCCAGAACGGCCTTCGCCAGGATGTTGCGCTGCACCTCGCTCGAGCCCGCGTAGATCGTGGCGGCGCGGTTGTTGAGGTAGAGCGGCATGGCGGTGAGCGCGTAGTCCGGCGTCACCGTGGGCTCGTTGCGGCCCAGCGCGCGGGCCTCGGGCTCGAAGGGCGCGGCGTAGTGCGCCAGCGCCTCGATGCCCAGCTCGTCGAGCGTCTGCAAGGTCTCGGAGCCGCGCACCTTCATCGCCGAGGAGATCGCGCCGGGGTTCTTGCCCTGGCTGAGGTCGGACAGCACCTGCAGCTCAATGGTCTCCAGGGCCTGGATCGCGATCTCGGTCTCGGCCAGCTTGCGCGCGAATTCCGGCTGGTCGATCAGGCGGCCGCCATTGTTGGCCGCTTCCTCGCGCGCGATACGGCGCACGTCCTCGATGCGGGCGTAGAGGTTGGGGGTGTAGGCCTCGCCGCCGCGCTCGTATTCCAGCAGGTGCTTGGCGACCGTCCAGCCGGCGTTCTCCGGCCCGATGCGGTTGGCCTTGGGCACGCGCACATTGTCGAAGAACACCTGGTTGACCTCGTGATCGCCGGCCAGGGTGATGATTGGCTTCACTGTGAGGCCTGGTGTCCGCATCGAGTCGATCAGCACGAAGGAGATGCCGTCCTGCGGCTTGCCCTCGCTCGACGTGCGCACCAGGCAGAACATGCGGTTGGCGATGTGCGCGCCGGTGGTCCAGATCTTGGTGCCGTTGATGACATAGTCGTCGCCGTCGGAATCGGCGCGCGTCTTGAGCGAGGCGAGATCTGAGCCCGATCCGGGCTCGGAGTAGCCTTGGCAGAAGACGATGTCGCCCGAAATGATGCCCGGCAGGTACTTCGCCTTCTGCTCCGGCGTGCCGAATTTCATGATCACCGGGCCGACCATGCGTACGCCCATGCTGAAGATGCGCGGCGCGTCGGCGGCGGTGGCTTCGCGCGAATAGATATAGCGCTGCGTCGCCGTCCAGCCGGGACCGCCATACTCCTTGGGCCATGTCGTCGCCGACCAGCCCTTCTTCGCCAGCTTGCGGTGCCAGCGCAGGCCGGCATCGAACTCGGCGAAGACGCCGCCGGTGCGCGCGCCCGCCTCGCGCAGGTCAGGCGTCAGGTTCTCGGCGAAGAACTGACGCACCTCGTCCTGAAAGGCGCGATCTTCGGGGCTGAGCGACAGATCCATGGGCATCCTCCAGCGCGTGGTGCGACCTTAGGCCGGCACGGCGTTTGCGTGATGCCCAAAGCAAACATGTTCCGCGGATACGCGCCAGCCCGCCGACGCGCCGCTTCCCAGGCCGTTTCGACAGGCGTACGCTTCTGGCCGCGGACCGGAATGGAGGCAGAGTATGCCTGACGTACCCGCCCGACGGCGGCCCCTGGCGTTGCTCCTGGCCACGCTCACGGCGCTGTCGCTCGCCGCCAGCGTCCCGGCCTGGGCGCAAAGCGCCAGGAGCCACACGCCCGACCGCGAGATCGACCTGGCGCTGGCGCTGGCGATCGACGTCTCGGGCAGCGTCGACGTCGAGGAGGGCCGGCTGCAGCGCGACGGTTACGTCAAGGCCTTCCGCGACCCGGCGATCCGCCGCGCCATCCTCGGCGGCTACCACGGCCGCATCGCGGTGTCATATTTCGAGTGGTCGGACGCCTGGCGGCAGAACCTGATCATCGACTGGACGCTGCTCGATAGCGAGCAGGCGATCGACGCCTTCACCCACAGGCTCGAGACCATGCCGATCGCGCGCATGATGCGCACCTCGATCACCGGCGCGATCCGCTATTCGATCCCGATGTTCGACCGCCTGCGCTGGGTGCCGGAGCGCAAGGTGCTCGACATCTCCGGTGACGGCTCGAACAACGACGGCGGCATGGTGACGGAGGCGCGCGACGACGCCATCGCCCGCGGCATCACCATCAACGGCCTGCCGATCTTCAACAACCGGCCCAACCCGACCGGCTTCCCCAACGACCCCGATCTCGACCGCTACTTCGAGGGCTGCGTCATCGGCGGGCCGCGCTCCTTCTTGATCGTCGCCAACGACTTCCAGAATTTCGCCGAGGCGATCCGCAAGAAGCTCTTGCAGGAGATCGCCGACTTCGCGCCGGAGCCACGCGCCGGGCTGCAGTTCGCACAGAGCCGCGACAGCGCCGAGGGCATCCGGCGCGATCCAAACGCCCCCGGGCCGGGCGGCCACCGCCGCTACGAGCTGGGCTGCGATATCGGCGAGAAACGCACGCGGGAATTCTATCGCCGGTACCAGCCGAACTAACATCCCGACTACCTTCCCCCTCCAGGGAAAGGTCGAATCCTGCGCTACCGCTTGCGCCAGCGCTGCAGCTTCGCCAGCACTGTGCGCTCCAGCAGCAGGTGCAGCAGGCGCGTCGCCAGCGAGACGAAGACGATGCACATCGCCATCGCCGCCGCCGCGGCGTTGAAGCCAGACTCATCCATGCTGATCACCGCGATCGAGGCCAGCTTGGTCTCGGCGGCGTAGAGGAAGATCACCGCCGATACCGTCGTCATCGCGTTGGCGAAGAGATAGACAAAGATGTCGAGGATCGCCGGCAGGCAGATCGGCACGGTGACGCGCACGAAGGTCACCGGCAGCGGCACCTTCAGCGACGCCGAGACCGCCTCGAACTCGGCGTCGAGCTGCTTCAGCGCCGTGACCGCCGTGACATGCGCTACGGTGTAGAAATGCGCCATGGTGTTGATCACCAGGATCGCCAGCGTGCCGTAGAGGAAGTTCAGCGGATTCGACGGGCTGTTGAAGAAGAAGATGTAGCCCAGGCCCAGCACCAGGCCGGGCACCGCCATCGGCAGGGTGGCGAGGAACTGCACCAGATTGCGGACCAGGTGGAAGCCGCGGCTCTTTTCCAGCAGCCAAGCGGCGGTGAAGATGGCGATCGCGCCGATCGCCGCCGCCAGCGCCGCCATCTTCAGCGACGTCCACAGCGGACCCCAGCCGGTGGGGTCGAAGTTCTCGAAATCGTAGTTGGCCAGCGTCAGCGAGAGGTTGTAGGGCCAGCGCTTGATCAGCGAGGCCCAGCCGGCGATGCCGATGATCACCAGGATCAGGCCGGCGATCACCAGGCAGAAGACGAACAGCAGCGCGTCGCGGCCGCGCTGGCGTTTCGGCGCATAGGGCACGGCGCGCGCCGAGAGCAGCGAGACCTGGCGCTTCTGCGCGTAGCGGTCGGCGAAGAACGACAGTACGGCCGGCGCCAGCAGGATCAGGCCGACCACCGCGCCCATCTCGAAATTCTGCTGGCCGATCACCTGCTTGTAGACGTCGGTGGCGAGCACGTTGAATTGGCCACCGATCACCTTGGCGATGCCGAAATCGGTCAGCACCAGGGTGAAGCAGACGAAGATCGCGCTGATCAGGCCGTAGCGCGCGCCCGGCAGCGTGACGGTCCAGAAGATGCGCCAGCGCGAGGCGCCCAGCGCCTCGGCCGCCTCGTAGAGCCGCTGATCGGCCATCGATAGCGCCGTAACCAGGATCATCAGCACATGCGGGAAGCAGTAGAAGACCTGCGAGGCGACGATGCCGCCAGCGCCATAGATCTCGCCGCCGCCCAGCAGCTGCTTGAGCATGCCTTGGTTGCCGAACAGGTAGATCATCGACATCGCCGGCAGCAGCGACGGCGCCAGGATCGGAATCAGCGCCACCGCCTGGAACAGCGCCTTGCCCGGCAGCATCGCGCGGGTCAGCGCGTAGGCGTAGACGAAGGCCAGCGGCACGACGATCGCCGTGGTCAGCAGCGAGATCCACAGGCTGTTCCACAGCGACTGCATCAGCGCCGGTGTCGAGACGTAGCGGATGTAGTTGTCGAGGCCGACCCACTTGTCGTCGGCGTTGTGGAAGCTCTTGGACAGCAGGGTCCATAGCGGCGCGGCGACGAACAGCGCCAGCAGGATCAGCACGACGGCGATGCCGGCGCGCATGACGATGTCGTCGCTCGACGCCTTGGGCTTGACCAGCGTCGCTTCCGCCAAGGCCATGCCCTAACCCGCCGCCTCGCCGGCGAACACACGCAGCCGGTCGGCGGGCAGCGCGATGTCGAGCGTCTTACCGACGCCGACATTGAGGTCGCGCATCAGGTTGATCGAGAAATCCGCCGTCAGCGTGACCTCGGGCGCCGATGCGCGCAGCGTGGCGCGGCAGAACGAACCCAGGAACTCCAGCTCCGCGATGGTTACCGGGAAGCGATTGGCGGTGTTCTCGGTGATGCCACGCACCTGCACGTCCTCGGGCCGCAGGCAGACCCGGATCTCGCTGCCGGGCGTCATGGTGTGACTGCAGTCGATCGCCAGACCGTCGCCCAGCGTGATGCGGCCGGGGCCGGCGACGCGGCCGGTCAGGAAATTCATCGAGCCCACGAAGTCGGCGACGAACGCGCTGGCCGGCTTGCCGTAGATCTCCTCCGGCGTGCCGATCTGGTCGATGCGGCCGTGGTTCATCACCACGATCCGGTCGGCCATGGTCAACGCTTCCTCCTGGTCGTGCGTCACCATGATGGTGGTGACGCCCAGGCGGCGCTGCAGGCCGCGGATCTCGCCACGCAACCGGGCACGCACGCGCGCGTCGAGCGCCGAGAGCGGCTCGTCGAGCAGCAGCAGGCCGGGCGATGTCGCAAGTGCCCGCGCCAGCGCCACGCGCTGCTGCTGGCCGCCGGATAGCTGCGCCGGATACTTCTCGCCCTGGGTCGGCAGGCCGACCAGCGCCAGCAGCTCACTCACGCGCGCCTTGATCTCCGCCGCCGGCTTGCGGCGACTCTTCAGGCCGTAGCCGACATTGTCGGCGACGCTAAGATTGGGAAAGAGCGCGTAGGACTGGAATACGATGCCGAAATCGCGCTCCGACGGCGGCAACGCCGAGACGTCGCGGCCGTCCTGCCGGATCGTGCCGCTGGTTTGCGGATCCAGACCGGCGATGGCACGCAGCAAAGTCGTCTTGCCGCAGCCCGAAGGGCCGAGGAAGCAGACGAACTCGCCGCGCTCGATCGACAGGGATACCGCCTCCAGGGCGGTGAACATGCCGAACCTCTTGGTGACGCGGTCGACCTCGAGATACGGCATGTCCGTGGTCCGGCCGTCAGCCTAGTTTTTCGGCGCCGACTTGCCGTCGTAGCGCTTGTTCCACTCCGCCAGGATGCGATCGCGGTTGGTCGCCATCCAGTCGAGGTCGTTCTTGACCATCGCCTTGTCGGCGCCCTCCGGATAGTTCGGCGGCGCTGCCTTCACCGCCGGGTGGGCGACGATGGCGTAGTACTTGCCGTAGAGCTCGTTGGCGCCCTGCGAGGCGACCCAGTCCTGCACCAGCTTGGCGGCGGCGACGTTGGGGCGGCCCTTGACGATGCCCGAGACCTCCATCTCCCAGCCCGCGCCTTCCTTGGGCAGGATCAGGTCGATCGGCGCGCCGGCGGTCTTCTCGCGCGCGCCGCGCATGTCGACGCCGATGCCGATCATGCGCTCGCCCTTGGCGGCCTGCACGCAGGGCGCCGAGCCGGAGTGGGTGTAGACCGCGACGTTCTTGTGCAGGTCGTCCATGAACTTCCAACCGGCTTCCTCGCCCATGATCTGCAGCCAGGCGGCGACGGTCAGATAGCCTGTGCCCGACGAGGCCGGGTTGGGCATGACGATCGAGCCGGCATAGGCCGGGTTGGTCAGGTCCTTCCACGACATCGGCTTGGGCGCGTTCTTCTTGCCGCCCTCGACGGTGTTGAAGCAGACCACCGAGAGGTAGGCGTCCATGCCGATCCAGGTCTCGGGATTGGCACCACTGCGGAACACCGGCTTCAGGTCGGCCGCGCCCTTGGGCGTGTACGGCTCAAGCAGGCCCTGCTTGGCGAAAGCGGCGACGCTGGAGCCCGACAGGCCGAGCACGATATCGGCCTGCGGATTGGCCTTCTCGGCCAGGAAGCGCGCGGTGATGACGCCCGTGGAATCGCGCACCCACGAGATCTCGACCGTCGGAACGGCCTTCTCGATGGTATCCTTGAAAATCTTGAGCTGGTCGTTCTCCAGCGCCGTATAGGCGGTGAGCTTGACCTTCTGGGCCAGCGCCGTGCCGCCCGCCATCACAGCAAGAGCCGCCAGCGCGGCGACACCGCCCCGCATCATCTTGTCCATCATCCTTCTGACCCCCTCTGCCCATTCCGCCGCCGAGCCGCATTTGAAAACCGCGACGGTTTCAGATTTATTACAACGCAGATACCCGGTCCTGACAACCGCAACCCTGCACGATAGATGGGACTGGGCGAAGAAACCGCGCAAGGATGAATCCGATGCCCACCGACCGACCCAGCGGATACCGCTTCGACCAGGAGCGAATCGCCGGGCTGATCGCGACCTACCGCCATGGCGGGCCGCTGCCGCGCGACTTCTACATCGACGCCGAGGTCTTCCAGGCTGACATGGATCGCATCTGGTCGCGCTACTGGCTCTATGTCGGGCACGCCTGCATGCTGCCCAACCCAGGCGACTGGATGACGTGGAAGATCGGGCTGTCCTCGATCGTCGTCGTACGGGGTCGCGACGGCCAGATCCGCGCCTTCCACAATACCTGCCGCCACAGGGGCGCGCGCGTCTGCAACGAAGAGACCGGCAATTCCCGCGGCTTCCGCTGCCCCTATCACGGCTGGGCCTACGACCTCGAAGGCAAGCTCACGACGCGCACCATGGCGGAATTCGGCGTGCCCGAATCGACGCTGGGCCTGCACCCGGTACGCCTGCGCGACACGTCGGGGATCCTGTGGATCAATCTCTCGGACGATCCCGTCCCCTTCGACGGCGCGCATGAGGACCTCGCCAGCCGGCTGAAGCACCAGGGCCTGTACGACGCCAAGGTCGCGGTCGAGCGCCGCTATACGGTGAAGGCCAACTGGAAGCTGGTCTTCGAGAACAATCGCGAGTGCCTGCACTGCCCCGTCGCCCATCCCGAATACACGAGTGGCACCTACGACGTGGCCCGAGTCATGCCCGGGCTGGCCGAGGGCGTGGTGAAGCAGACGGAGCTGGCCAATGCCCGCTTTCGCGCCCTGGGCATCGACACCGGCGACGCCTTCTCCGCGATGACGGGCGCCTTCTGGCGCTCCCACCGGACGCCCCTGATGGAGGGCTGGAAGACCCAGAGCCTCGGCGGCACGCCGGTGGCGCCGCTGATGGGCCACTTCCGGGACAGGAACACCTGGAGCGACGGCACACTGCGCACCACGGTGTTCCCGAACTTCTGGCAGCACGCCAGCGACGATCACGCCGTCTCCACCCGCATCACGCCGATCGACGCCGCCACCTGCGAGATCGTGGTCTGGTGGTTCGTGCACAAGGACGCCGTCGAGGGTCGCGACTACGACCCGGCCAAGCTCACCCCGTTCTGGGAACGCACCTCGGAGCAGGACTGGTTCATCTGCGAGGCCAACCAGCAGGGCGTGACCTCGCCGCGCTACGTGCCGGGTCCCTACTCGCGCACGCAGGAAGGCAACGTGCAGCATTTCGTCGACTGGTATCTCGGTGAGATGGCCGGTGGTTCGCCGAAAGCACAGGCCGCCGAATGATCACCACTCATCTCCCTCCCTCTCCCCGCAAGCGGGGAGAGGGTCGGGGTGAGGGGCTGTATCAGGTGGCGCACCGCCATCGTACGCAACTTGCGACTCCCCCTCACCCCAACCCTCTCCCCGCTCGCGGGGAGAGGGAGCATGACTGGCCATGACTCAAATCCCCTCGCAGGCGCGCATCGTCATCATCGGGGCCGGCGCTGTCGGCTGCTCGATCGCCTATCACCTCGCTGGGATGGGCGAGCGCGATGTCCTGGTGGTCGAGAAGAGCGGCATCACCCACGGCTCGACCTGGCATGCCGCCGGCCTCGTCGGCCAGCTCCGCTCCAAGCGCAACCTCACCCGCATGATGCAGCAATCCGTCGAGCTCTACGGCTCGATGGAGAAGCAGCTCGGCTACGGCATCGACTGGCACCCGGTGGGCTCGCTACGGCTGGCCTCCTCGCCGGATCGCTGGAGCGAGATCAAGCGCACGGCGACGACGGCGCGCAGCTTCGGCTTCGAGCTGCACCTGATGTCGGCCAGCGAGGCCAAGCAGATCTTCCCGTACATCTCGACCGAGGGCGTCGAGGGCGCCGCGTTCATCCCCTCCGACGGCTATATCGATCCCAGCAGCCTGACGCAGGGCTTGGCGCGACTGGCGCGGCAGGGCGGCGCGAAGATCGTCGAAGGCGTGCGCGTCACCGACATCGTGGTCAAGAATGGCCGCGCGACAGCAGTTGTCACCGACCACGGCACCATCGCCTGCGACACGCTGGTCAACGCCGCTGGCATCTGGGCGCGCGATGTCGCGAAGATGATGGGCGTGCGCATGCCGGTTGCCGCCGTCGAGCACCAGTACATGGTGACCGAGAAGCTCCCTGATCTGCCCAAGACGCTGACGTCGCTGCGCGATCCCGACAACAATTTCTATCTCAAGCCCGAGGTCGGCGGCTTCGCCATCGGCGGCTGGGAAGCCAACACGCGCCCCTTCGGCGAGCGCGGCGTGCCCTTCGATTTCGGCCGCGAGCTGTTCCAGGGGAACTACGACCGCTTCGAGGCGATCGCCACGCCGGCAGCCAGCCGCCTGCCGATGCTCAACGATCTCGGCATCCGCCAGCTGATCAACGGACCGATCCCGATCACGCCCGATGGCGAGCCGATCCTCGGCAAGGCGCCGGAGCTTAAGAACGTCTTCGTCGCCGGCGGCTTCACGTCAGGGATCGCCGGTGCCGGCGGAGCGGGCAAGCAGCTCGCGCAATGGATCGTCGAAGGTGCGACTGAGTTCGACCTCTGGAGCTTCGACGTGCAGCGCTTCGGCCCGCACCATGTCGGCGCCAAGTACCTGCACGAGCGCGCGGTCGAGGCCTATCACCGCTACTACCTGATCCACTGGCCGGGCGAGGAGATGAGCACCGGCCGCGGTGGGCGCCGCTCGCCGCTCTACGGCGTGCTCGACCAGGCCGGCGCCGTGTTCGGCTCGCGCTTCGGCTGGGAGCGGCCCAACTGGTTCGCCACCAACGGCGACGCGCGCGAGGATCACCCCTCTTTCGAAGGCAAGCCGAGCTGGTTCGCCGCCGTCGGCCGCGAGTGCCGCGCCATTCGCGAACATGTCGCGCTAATCGATCAGAGCTCGTTCTCCAAGTTCGAGCTCGCCGGCCCCGGCGCCGCCACCTTCCTGCAACGCCTCGCCGCCGGCAACGTCGACAAGCCGGCGGGCGCGCTGATCTACACCCAGCTGTGCAACGAGAAGGGCGGCATCGAGGCCGACCTCACCTTCATGCGGCTCGCCGAGGACCGCTTCTACGTCGTCACCGGCAGCGCCTTCGGCATCCACGACGCCTCGTGGATCCGGCGCCACATGCCCGCCGACGGCTCGGTGACTCTCACCGACGTCACCAACGCCTGGGCGGTCATCAATTGCTGCGGCCCAAAGAGCCGCGGGCTGCTTGAACGCCTCGCCGACGCCGACGTCTCGAACACCGCCCTGCCTTACATGGCGATGCGCGAGATCCGTCTGGGCTACGCCCCGTGCCGCATCGCCCGCGTCACCTACGTGGGCGAGCTCGGCTACGAGCTGCACATACCAGTCGAATACGCCGCGCACGTCTACGACCTGCTGTGGCGCGAAGGCCAGGATCTCGGCGTCGCCAACGCCGGCTACCGCGCGATCGAATCCTGCCGCCTGGAGAAGCGCTACCTCTACTGGGGCAGCGACATCGGCCCCGACTACACGCCCTGGGAGGCCGGCCTGGGCTTCGCCGTGGCAATGAAGAAGGGCGACTTCATCGGCCGCCCGGCACTCGAAGCGCGCCGCGCCGCGGGCGCCAAACGCAAGCTCTGCGTCTTCCTGCTCGAAGGCGACAAACCGGTATACGGCAGCGAGGCCATACTGCGTGACGGCAAAGTCGTGGGTGTCACGTCGAGCGCTGGCTACGGCCACACCGTGGGCAAGTGGATCGCCTTCGGCTATCTGCCGACCGAGGAAACCACACACGCCGACTACGAGATCGAAGCGTTTACACAACGCGTGCCGGCCAAGCGCATCGACGGCTCGGCTTACGATCCGGAGCGCAAGAAGATCCTCGCATAGCGTTTCAGAAGCTGATGTCGTCGCGGATCGCCTCGATGCCGGCTTTGGCGCAGGCGTCGTCGGCCTCACCGCCCGGAGCGCCGGAAACGCCGATCGCGCCCAGGATCGAGCCGGCGGCCTCGACCGGCACGCCGCCCCCGACGGCGACGACGCGCGGGATGGAACGCACGCCCGCATGGCGCGGATCGGCGGTCGAGGCGGCGAAGCCCAGCGTGTCCTGACGGAACGATACCGCCGTCCAGGCCTTGTTGATCGCTGTCTCCACCGTGTGCGGGCCGGCGAAGCGGTCGCGCAGGACGACTTGCGCGACGCCGGCTCGATCCGTGACCGCCACGGCGATCTGGAAACCCTGCTTGCGGCAGGACGCCAGCGCGGCTTGGGCGGCCTTCAGGGCTGTTTCCGGCGTCATCTGCTTGACCGTGAAGGTCGAGTCCTGCGCGCCTGCGGGTACCGCGAAGCACACGATCAGCATTGCCGCGGCGGCACGCATCAGATCGCCCAGGGCAGCGAGTATGTCTTCACGTTGGTGAAGCTCTTCATCGCCTCCAGCACGCCTTCCTTGTAGCCGAGGCCCGAATCCTTGATGCCGCCGAAGGGCGACATCTCGATGCGGTAGCCCGGCACTTCCCAGATGTTGACCGTGCCGACGCGCAGCTCATTGACGAAGCGCGTGATATAGTCGAGGCGGTTGGTGCAGACGCCCGATGACAGGCCGTAGGCGGTCGAGTTCGAGGCGCGGATGGCGTCGTCGATGTCCTTGACGCGGATCATCGGGATCGCCGGGCCGAAGGTCTCCTCGCGCACCAGCTCGCAATCGTAGGGGACTCGGTCGACCACCGTGGGCGGGAACAGCGCGCCTTTGCGATCGTTGCCGTGCAGCAGCTTGGCGCCCTTGGACACGGCGTCTATCACGCGGTTCTGGAACAGCGTTGCGGAACGCTCGTTGATCACCGTGCCGACATCGGTGGCGGGATCCATCGGGTCACCCGCGCGCAACTTCTTGGCCTTGGCGAGAACAAGCGCGGCGAACTCCTCGGCGATCTTCTCGACCACGAGGATGCGCTTGACCGCCGTGCAGCGCTGGCCCGAGTTCTTGGTCGCGCCCTGCACCGCCAGCTCGGCCGCCTTGTCGAGGTCGGCGTCCTCCATGACGATCAGCGGGTCGTTGCCACCGAGCTCCAGCACGATGCGCTTGTAGCCAGCCTTCTCGGCGATGTACTTGCCCACCCGCACGGAGCCGGTGAAGGTGATCAGATCGATCCGTGGATCGGTGATCATCGCGTCGCCAATGTCGGCCGGGCCGCCGGTGACGACCGACAGCATCTCCGGCGGCAGGCCCGCTTCGTACAGCGTGTCAGCCAGCATCAGCGCCGTGAACGGCGTCTGCTCGGTGGGCTTCAGTACGACGCAGTTGTTGGTGGCGATCGCCGGCGCCAGCTTGTGCGCCACCATGTTCAGGGGGTGGTTGAACGGCGTGATCGCGCTGATGGCGTTGAGCGGCTCGCGCAGGGTGAAGATCTTGCGCTGCTTGCCGTGCGGGGTCAGATCGCAGGAGAAGGTCTGCGAATCGTCGATGATGCAGAGCTGGCCGGCGAGCGAGAAGACATCGAAGGCGCGGCCGACCTCATAGAGCGAATCCTTCAGGCAGAGCCCGCTCTCCGAGGTGATCAGCCGCGCGATCTCGTCCTTGCGCGCCACCAGAAGCTCGGCGGTCTTCATCAGGATCTTCTGCCGGTCGTACCGGCTGAGCTTGGGCCTGTAGTCGTAGGCGATCTGGAACGCCTCGGCGACCTGCGCCGGCTTGGCGCGCGGCACCGTGCCGACGACGCTGTTGTTCCAGGGGTTGAACACCTCGAGCGCGGCCTCGCCGTCGACCCGCTTGCCGGCGATACGCATGCTTTCGCGCAGACCAGTGATGGGCGCCTGGATGCCGCCGAGCTTCGTCTGGACGTTCATGGGGTTCTCCATTTCTTACCTTCCCCCGCTGGCGGGGGAAGGTAGAGACTCAGGCAACCAGATTCAGCGCCAGGTCGAAGGCATCGAAGTTGCGCCAGTGCCGTGTCGGGCCGGCGCCGAGCTTGCGGTTGCAGATCAGCGGCACGCCCTGCTCCGACACGCCGCCATGGCTGCGCAGCGGCTCGGTCAGGCCGGATAGGTCGTGGCGCGCGGCGCTGGTGCCCAGCACCTTGTGACGGTTCGAGACGACGATGACGTCGCCCAGCAGCTCAGGCGGAAGCTCGAAGCGAGCAGCGGCCTGCTCTCGGCTCAGTGCCGATTCGACGCCCGGCGTCGCGCGCAGCTTGGCCATCACGTCGGCGGCGTTGGCTTCACGCGGCAGATAGACCACCGCGTACGAACCCAGCGCGCCGTGATGCACGACGTAGGGATCGGTGATCGGCAGGATCACCCGAGCCTTGGCCGCGCCCAGCCAGCCGTCGAGCAGGTCCTGAAGATAGACCACGTCGGGCTGCCCCGAGGCGTCGTGCTTGGCGTTCATGCCGTGATCGGCGGTCAGCACGATGGTGCAGCCCATGGCGTCGAGCTCGTTCAGGTAGCCGTCCATCATGGCGTAGAACGCATTGGCGACCGGCGTGCCCGGCGCGTGCTTGTGCTGGATGTAGTCGGTGGTCGACAGGTACATCACGTCGGGCCGGTCGCGCCGCATCAGTTCCACGCCGGCAGCGAAGACGAACTCGCTCAAGCCCGCGCTATAGACATCGGGCACCGGCTTGCCGACGAGCGACAGCACGTTGTCGATGCCATTGGTGGCGAGGCTCGCCTGGTCGGCCTTCTCGGAGGAGAAGCTGCAGGCCTTGCCCGGAGCCAGTTCCAGCCCCTTGCCCAGCAAGCCGCGCAATTTGTCCTTCGCCGTGATCACGGCGATGCGCAGGCCGGCGCGCTGGAAGGCCGGGAACAGCGTCTCCACGCGCAGGAACTTGGGATCGTTCATCATCACCTCGTTCCCGCTCTCGGGATCGAGGAAATAGTTGCCGCTGATGCCGTGCACGGACGGCGGCCGGCCGGTGACGATGGAGAGGTTGTTGGGATTGGTGAAACTCGGCACCACGCAATCGGCGAGCAGATTGGTGCCCTCGCGCAGGATGCGCGCGAACCACGGCGCCACGCCCGCCTCGACCGCGCGCTCGATATAGCCGGGCTCGGAGCCGTCGACGCAGACGACCACTGTGGGCTGCCGCGGCAGGCGATAGGACCGGCCGTTGACCTCAATGGTCGCGGTGCCGCCGGGAGTCAGGGAGTCAGGTGCCATCGGTCTGTCTCCTACTCTGCCGCCAATGCCGGGCCGCCGTTGCTCACGCGCATCTCGTCGAGCACCTCGCGCACCGCGGCCAGCGCGCCGTTCATGTGCTCCGAATTCAGGCGACCAATGCAGCCCATGCGAAACGAATCCGCCACCGTGAGCTTGCCGGGATAGATCACATAGCCGCGATCCTTCAGCCCGTCGTAGAAGCGCTGGAAGACGAAGCGCGGATCGGTCGGCATGTGGAAGGTGATGATGATCGGCGCCTGCAGCGCGTCGGGCAGCAGGGTGCGGAAGCCCATGCCGCGCATGCCGTCGATCAGGATCTTGGCGTTTGACCGATAGCGCCCGCCGCGTCCGGCGACGCCGCCCTCGGCCGCGTGCTCCTCGATCGCCTTGCCCAGCGCCACGATGACATGGATCGGCGGCGTGAAACGGTATTGGCCAGTCTTGGCAAAACCCTCGGCCTGGTCGTGCAGGTCGAGCACCAGGGTGGTGGCGTTGCCCTTGCACTGCGCCAGCGCGTCCTTGCGGCAGACGACGAAGCCCAGGCCCGGCACGCCCTCCAGGCACTTGTTCGACGAGGCGGCCAGCGCGTCGTATGGCACCTTGTGCGCGTCGATCTCGATCGCGCCGAACGCGCTCATCGAATCGACCAGCAGCCGGCGACCCTGCCGCGCCACCAGCGCGGCGATCTCGCCGATGGGGTTGAGGATGCCCGACGTCGTCTCGCAATGAACGGCGAAGACGTGGGTGATCGCCTTGTCGCCGGCCAGCAGTTTCTCGATCGCGGCGAGATCGGGCGGCGTGTCCTCCGGCGTCTCGTGGGTGACGACGACGCGGCCGGCGATCTCGGCGATCTTCTTCGCACGCTGGCCGTAGGCACCGTTGATCAGCACCAAGAGCTTGCCGGTCCTGGGCACGAAGGTCGTGATCATCGCCTCGACGGCGAAAGTGCCGCTGCCCTGCACCGGCACGGTGACATGCGTGCCCTCGGCGCCGGCGAGATGGACGATACTGTCGAGCACCATCTTGTTGATGCGGATGAATTCGGCGTCGCGCGAGCCCCAGTCGTGCACCATCGCCTGCTTCACCGCCGCCGAGGTGGTGAGCGGGCCGGGGGTAAGCAGCAGGGGATCGCCGGTTTCGGAAGCGCCGCGCGGAGCCATGGACATCCTCTCGATTGGGTCGAGGGCAGAATGGCGGCGTGACATCTATCGGTCCACTATATATTTTATATCTGTCATATAGATAGTAACGATAAATGAACTTCACCCAGCTCCGCGCCTTCCATCTGGTGGCCGACGCCGGCGGCTATTCCCCCGCCGCCCGGGCCCAGCGCATCAGCCAGCCCACCCTGTCGGCGCAGGTGCGCGGGCTGGAGAGCGAGTCGGGCGTGGCGCTGTTCCGTCGCGTTGGCCGGCGCGTCGAGTTGACCGAGGCCGGCCGCCGGCTGCACGACGTCACCCGCCGGCTCTTCGCCGTCTACGACGAAGCGGCCGCGACCATCGCCGGCGGCGCGGCGCTTGCCGGCGGACACCTGCGCGTCGGCGCCGACTCGGCCTACCACGTGATGCCGGCGCTGGCGGCGATCCGCCGCGCGCGGCCGGGCTTCACCTTCGCGCTGCGCATCGGCAACTCCGACGAGGTGTTGCGCCAGGTGATCAACCACGAGACCGATGTCGGCGTGATGGCGCGACCGACATCGGACCCGCGTCTCGTCTGCCACCGCATCCGCCAGGACCGGCTGATCCTGTTCGTGCCGCGCCGCCACGCCTGGGCCAAGCTACGGCGCGTCGAGCTCTCGCGCCTCGCGGCGCAGGACCTCGTGCTGCGCGAGCGCGGCTCGATCACGCGCGAGGTCTTCGAGCAGCGCCTCGCCGAGGCCGATGTGCGGCCGGGCGTGCTGGTCGAGGTCGAGAGCCGCGAGGGCGTGCGCGAGGCGGTGGCCGCGGGCTTCGGCATCGGCGTGGTGTTCGAAAGCGAGTTCGGTGCCGATTCCCGCTTCCGCGCGCTGGACATCGCCGGCGCCGACATGGCGGTCGGCGAGTTCGCAGTCTGCCTCGCCGAGCGGCGGCGCCTCGATCCGGTGCGGCAGTTCTTCGAGGTCGCCGAGGCCACACCGTCGTCCTGAGCGCAGCGAAGGACCTCGCGGCGGTGCGAACGGACACAACGCGGGTGGCTGACCGCGATACCGCCAGATCCTTCGCTGCGCTCAGGATGGCGGAGGGACGCTACATCCGTGTGCGCTTGTTGTCGGGGTCGTAGGGCGCCTTCAGTGAGACCGTGCAGGCGCAGCGGTCGCCGGCGATGTCGACTTCCCACGTGCCCGACGACAGGAACGCCGCGTCGACCGGCTGACCGTTGTTGTGGGCGTAGCCCAGCAGCGCGGTGCGGCCCAGGGTGTGACCATAGGCGGCCGACGTCGTCTCGCCGGCCGGCTTGCCGTCACGCAACAGCAACTCGCCGCTTTGCGCGATCGGTCCGCCATCGGCCAGGGTGATCGACACGCAGCGGCGGCTGAGCGGCTTGCCACGCAGGCCGCGCAACGCCTCCTGGCCGATGAACGGCGTGGCTTTGTCAAGCTTCACCGCGAAGCCCAACCCCGCTTCGTAGGGCGTGTGCTCGGGTGTCAGCTCGCGGCCCCAGGCGCGATAGCCTTTCTCCAGCCGCAGCGACTCGATCGTGTAGTAGCCGGCGTCGATCAGGCCCAGCGCCTCGCCCGCCTCGCGCAAGGTGTCGTAGACCGAGGCGGCCATCTCGACCGGCGTGTAGAGCTCCCAGCCCAGCTCGCCGACATAGGTGCGGCGCACCGCCAGCACCGTCGCCAGACCGACATCGATGTCGCGACAGGTACCGAACGGGAAGCCGGCATCACTGAGATCGGCGCGGCTGACACGCGTCAGCAGATCGCGCGCCTTCGGGCCCATCACGGAGATCACGGCCCAGGCGCCGGTGACGTCGGTGAGAACCGCGTGCGCGTTCTCGGGCATGTGCTTGACCAGCCAGTCGGCGTCGCGCGTGGTCTGCGACGAACCGGTGACCAGCATGAAGCGATCGCGCGCCAGGCGCTGCACCGTGAGATCGGACTCGAAGCCGCCGCGCACATTGAGCACACCTGTATAGACCGACGTGCCCACCGGCACGGCCATGTCGTTGGCACACAAATGCTGCAGCGCCGCCTCGGCGTCGCGGCCCTGCAACAGCAGCTTGGAGAACGAGCTCTGGTCGAAGATCGCCACGCCCTCGCGGCAGGCGCGATGCTCGCGCGCATTGGCGGCGAACCAGTTCTGTCGCTGCCAACTATATTCAAGCGCGGTCGACTGGCCCTGCGTCGCGAACCAGTTGGGCCGCTCCCAGCCCATCTTCGAGCCGAACGAGGCACCCCTCGCCTTCAACCGGTCGTAGAGCGGCGAACGGCGCAGCGGGCGCGCCGTCTCCAGCTCGCGGTTGGGCCACGGCATCTTGTAGTGCAGGCCCAGCACCTCTGCGACGCGCGCCTTGAGCCACTGCTCGTTGGCGTTGAAGCGCGCGAAGCGGCGAATGTCGACCGGCCACAGATCGAGAGTCGGATCGCCGTTGACAATCCACTCCGCCAGCGCCTTGCCGGCGCCGCCGGCGCTGGCGATGCCCATGGAGTTGAAGCCGGCGGCGACGAAGAAGTTCTTCAGCTCCGGCGCTTCGCCCAGGATGTAGTTGTTGTCGGCGGTGAAGCTCTCCGGCCCGTTGATGAAGCGCTTGGTGCCGGTCTTCTCCAGCTGGGGCACGCGGATCAGCGCGTTCTCCATCAGGATCTGGAACTGGTCCCAGTCGTCGGGCAGCAGCTGGAATTCGAACGGCTCGGGAATGTTGAAGGCCTGTGCCCATGGCTTGGCCTCGGGCTCGAAGCCGCCCATCAGCAGGCCGCCAACCTCCTCCTTGAAGTAGATGTAACCGTCGGGATCGCGCAGGCAGGGCAGGTTCGGCTGCACGCCCTCCATGCGCTCCGTGACGATGTACATGTGCTCGCAGGAGAACAGCGGCACGGTGACGCCGACCATGCGGCCAATCTCGCGCGCCCATTGTCCGCCGCAGTTCACGACGACCTCGGCGGCGATGTCGCCCTTGGCGGTCGACACGCCCGTCGCACGGCCGTCCTTCACGTGGATCGACGTCACCTTCGTTTGCTCGAAGATGCGCGTGCCGCCGCGTCGCGCGCCGCGCGCCAGCGCCTGGGTGATGTCGGCGGGGTTGGCCTTGCCATCGCCCGGCAGCCAGGCGGCGCCGACCAGATCGTCGGTCCGAATGATCGGGTAGAGCTTGCCGGCTTCGTCAGGCGTCAGCAGATCGCAGGTCACGTTCTGCGCCTTGGCCATCGCCGCGACGCGCTTGAGCAACGTCATGCGCTCGGGCGTGCGCGCCACGGTGAGGCTGCCGCATTGCTTCCAGCCCGTCGCCAGCCCGGTCTCTTCCTCCAGCCGCGCGTAGAGATCCGTCGAGTAGCGGATCAAACGGGTCATGCTGGGATGCGTGCGCAGCTGGCCGACGAGGCCCGCGGCGTGCCAGGTCGTGCCGCTCGACAGCCGGCCCTTCTCGATCAGCACGACGTCTTTCCAGCCGAGCTGCGTCAGGTGATAGGCCACCGAGCAGCCGACGATACCACCGCCGATGATGACGACGCGCGCCTGCGTGGGGAATGCGGGGGGAGTGTCAGTCATGCCTTTTGATTTCCAGTTCGACTCCCTCTCCCCGCCTGCGGGGAGAGGTAGAAAGAGTCACAGCCGCCCATTGAGCGCCGCGTCGTACATCTTGCGCATCTCGGGGACGCCGGCTTTCACCGGATTGCCACCAGCGGTGGGATCGACGGCCGCCATCTCGGCAAAGCGGTCGAGCATGTCCTCTTTCACACCGAGATCGGCGAAGGTCTGGGGGATCTGCAGCCGCTGGCGCAGTTGCAGTACCCAGTCGAGGAAACCGTCGAAATCGGCGCGCGCCAGGCCGAGATAGCGCGCCAGCCGCGCGATGCGCTCGGCGATGGCGTCGCGGTTGAACTTCAGCACATAGGGCATGGCCACGGCGTTGGTCAGCCCGTGATGCGTGTCGAGCACGGCGCCGACGGGATGCGACAGCGAGTGGATGGCGCCAAGGCCCTTCTGGAACGCGGTCGAGCCCATTTGCGACGCCGCCAGCATGTGCGCGCGCGCCTCGATGTCCTTGCCATCGGCGACGGCGCGCTCGAGATACTCCTTCACCAGCCGCATGCCCTCAACGGCGATGCCATCGGCATAGGGGTGATAGCCCGGCGCGCAGTACGCTTCGAGGCAATGCGCGAAGGCGTCCATGCCGGTCGCCGCCGTCAGGTGCGGCGGCAGGCCGACCGTGAGCTCGGGATCGGCGATGACGATCCGGGGCATCATCTTGGGATGGAAGATCACCTTCTTGGTGTGCGTGGTCTCGTCGGTGATGACGCCGGCGCGGCCGGTCTCCGAGCCGGTGCCCGCGGTGGTCGGCACGGCGATCACCGGCGCGATCCCGTCGGGATCGGCGCGCGTCCACCAGTCGCCGATGTCCTCGAAATCCCACATCGGCCGCTTCTGGCCGGCCATGAAGGCGATCACCTTGCCGGTATCCAGCCCGCTGCCGCCACCCCAGGCGATCACGCCGTCATGCTTGCCTGATCGCAGGGCGGCGACGCCGTCCTCGACATTCTGCGCCACCGGGTTGGACTTCAGCTTGGAGAAGATCACCGCCGGCACGCCGGCCTTCTCCAGCGACACGAAGGCATCGGCGATCATCGGCAGGCCGGCCAGGCCGGGATCGGTCACCAGCAGCGGCTTGAAGATGCCCACGGCCTTGCAGTGATCGGCCAGTTCCTTGATGCGCCCCGCGCCGAACTTCACGGTCGTAGGGTAGCTCCAGTTGCCGACGGGCGACTCTGTCATAGGGCCTCGAATGCAATGGTGATCCGCCGCGACCTTAGCCGGTCGCGTGCCTGAGATGGAACGATTTCGGCCGCGTCAGATAGTCAAAGCCCAGCCGCGACAAGGTACAGCCGCGGCCGGTGTCCTTGACGCCGGTCCAGGCCAATTCAGGATCGAGGTAGTCGCAGCGGTTCATGAACCACGTACCGGTCTCGACCTGATCGCCGATGCGGATGGCGGCGGCCTCGTCGCGCGTCCAGATCGCGGCAGTGAGCCCGTACGGGCTATCGTTCATCAGCCGGACCGCTTCCTCGTCGGAGCCGACCTTCATGATGCCAACCACCGGGCCGAAGCTCTCCTCGGTCATCACCCGCATCGAATGGTCGACATCGACCAGCACATGCGGCGCCATGTACGGTGTGCCCTCGCGATCAGCGGCGAAGCCCTTGGCATCGACCAGCGAGCGCGCGCCCTTGCCCACCGCCTCGGCGATCTGGCCGCGCACGAAGCTCGCCGCCGACGCGCGTACCATCGGTCCGAGCGTGGTCTCGGGATCGAGCGGATCGCCCAGCCTGTACTGCTTGGTCAACGCGACGAAGGCATCGACGAAGCGCGGGTAGAGCCGCTCGTGGACATAGATGCGCTCGATGCCGCAGCAGCTTTGGCCGGAGTTGAAGAACGCGCCGTCGACCAGGTTCTCGACCGCGTGATCGAAATCGCAGTCAGGCCGGACATAGGCCGGATCCTTGCCACCCAGCTCCAGGCCCAGGCCGATGAAACGCCCAGCCGCCGCGCGCGTCACCGAATGGCCGCCCTCGACCGAACCGGTGAAGCACACGAAGTCGATATCCGGCGAGCCGATCAGCTTCTCGGTGTCGGCGTGCGAGAGGTGCATCACCTGCAATAGCCCGTCGGGCAACCTGGCCGCCTTGAAGCCCTCGGCGAAGCGCTCCGCCACCAGCGGCGTCTGGCTGGAGTGCTTGAGCAGCACCGCGTTGCCGGCGAGCAGCGCCGGCACCACCGCGTTGACCGCGGTGAGGTACGGGTAGTTCCAGGGCGCGATGACGAAGACCAGACCCAGCGGATCCTTGCGGATGAAACGGGTGAAGCCCGCCTTCTGTGACGTGGCGATGTCGGCCAGCGCCTCGGGTGCCAGCCCGGCCATCGTCGTGGCGCGCTCCGACAGGCCGTTGACCTCGCCCGGCGTGTAACGGATCGGCCGGCCCATCTGGCGCGTGAGTTCCTGCGCGATGCCGTCCGTGCGCGCCCGCATCGCCTCGACGAAGCGGCGCACCAGCGCGGCACGGTCGGCCACGGGCACGCCGCGCCACGCACGTTGCGCGACGCGCGCCGCCGACAGCGCAGCGGCGATCTCGGAAGCGCCCGACAATGGCCGCGTAGCGACGATGGAACCGTCGATCGGCGAACGAACATCAAACGTTGTCATGTCTTCGGTCTTTCAAGCGTTTTGGCAGCGCCGGCGCTCCCACATCAGATGATCTCGAAATAGCGATCGAGTTCCCAATCGCTGATGTGCTTGCGGAACTCGCGCTCCTCCCATTCGCGGGTGGCGGCGTAGTGATCGACGAAGGCGTCGCCGAACATCGCGCGCGCCGCCTTGGATTTGTGGAAGCGCTCCGCCGCTTCGGTCAGCGTGCGCGGCAATTGTGCCTTCGCGGGATGCGCCTTGGCGTAGGAGTTGCCGTCGACCGGCTCGCCTGGATCGAGCTTCTGCTCGATGCCCCACAAGCCCGACGCGATGGCGGCGGCCAGCGCCAGATACGGGTTGCCGTCGGCGGCGGCCACCCGGTACTCGACGCGTGTCGACTTCCTCGAGCCGGGGATCACGCGCAGCGCACAGGTGCGGTTCTCGACACCCCAGCTCGCGGCAGTCGGCGCCCAGAAGCCGGGGATCAGGCGGCGGAACGAGTTCACCGTCGGCGCCGCCATGGCGAGGAATTCGGGCATCAGCGCCCTCTGGCCGGCGACGAAGTGGCGCATGGTCTCGCTCATGCGATGCGGGGCCTTCTCGTCGTGGAAGGCCGAGACGTCCTTGCCCTTGTGCCACAGCGACATGTGCATGTGACCGCCGCAGCCCGGCCAGTCCTTCGACCATTTGGCCATGAAGGTCGCCATCCAGTCGCGCCGTTGCGCCAGCACCTTGGTGAAGGTCTTGAACAGAGCGGCGCGGTCGGCCGCCTCCAGTCCGCCGGTGACGCGCAGCGCCGCCTCGAGCACGCCGGCGCCGGTCTCGGTGTGCAGGCCCTCGATCGGAAAATCCATCGTCTCGCCGAGCTTCAGCATGTCGGCGTACCACTCCGCGTGCACGGAGTTGCGCAGCATCGAATAGCCGAAGAAGCCGGGCGAGATCGGCTTGAGGTTCTTGAAGCCCTTCTCGCGCACCGTAAACGCCGTCTCGGCGAAGACGAAGAACTCGTACTCGAATCCGGCCCAGACATCGAAGCCCATCCCGCGGGCGCGATCGAGTACACGTCGCAGGATGCCGCGCGGGCAGAGCGCCTCGGCCTTGCCGATGAACTCGCAGAGGAAGAACAGATTGCCCGGCTCGGTGGCGATCTCGCGGCAGCTCTCGGGGATGATGCGTACCAGCGCGTCGGGATAGGCGGTGTGCCAGCCGGTATAGGTGACATTGTCGTAGAGCTGGTCGTTGCTGTCCCAGCCCAGCACCACGTCGCAGAAGCCGAAGCCACCGTCGAGGGCGCCGAGGAACTTGTCGACATGCAGGTACTTGCCACGCAGCACGCCATCCATGTCGTGCACGCCGACCTTCACATGCGTGAGCTTGCGCTCTTTCACGATCTTGCGGACATCGGCCGCTGTCTTCACCGCACGCGGATCCATGCGATCAGTCTCCCCGTTTGACGATCTCGTTCTCGCGATTGACCCATAGTGGCGAGCGCGCGAGGTCAATGAAAGTCTTCTCGTCGGCGACGAGGATTTTTCCCGCCTCCCGCGCCGCCGGATCGCGCATCGAGCGGTCGAAGGCGGCCTCGTCGTCCCACCACAATTCGGCGATGCCGTCATAAGGCTCCGGCGCGCCACGCACGCCGCGCAGCCCGGCGTCGAAGGGCGTCTCGGTGGCGTGCGTCTGGACGTAGCGACTGATGCCCAACGCCCTGGCGTGGCTGTGCACCAGCGGGCCATGGCTGTTGAGCCAGTAATCCTGGAACTGCGCGCGCGTCAGATGCGGAAGGCGGCGCAGGCAGAACGTCAGCTTCACGGCAGGCATCGCGCGTCCATCCCTTCATCTCAGGGCGATCGCATGTGGCGTTTTCCTCCCTCTCTCCCCGCTTGCGGGGAGAGGGAGCCAGATGCGATAGCCGTCCCCTCGCCTGGCCCATTCCTTAGCACGGTTGCGCCGAACTACGCCGCCTGCTCAAAGGTCCGCCATGGCTGACTTGCCCATCGTCGACGCCCTGCCGGCGCTGAAGGACGCCCTAGCGCGCGGTAGCGCCGCCGTGCTGCTGGCGCCGCCCGGCGCCGGCAAGACCACCGCCGTGCCGTTGGCGCTGCTCGGCGAGGACTGGCTGGCCGGGCGCAAGATCGTGATGCAGGAGCCGCGCCGCGTCGCCGCGCGGGCCGCGGCGCGGCGCATGGCGCAGACGTTGGGCGAGGAGGTCGGCGGCACGGTGGGCTATCGCGTACGGCTCGACTCCCGGGTCGGTCCGAGCACGCGCCTCGAGGTGGTCACCGACGGCCTCTTCCTGCGCCGCCTGCAGGCCGATCCGTCGCTCGACGGCGTCGGCTTGGTAATCTTCGACGAGCTGCACGAACGCGGGCTGGAGACCGACCTGTCGCTGGCCCTGGTGCGCGAGGCGCAGATGGCGCTGCGCGAGGATCTGCGCATCCTCGCCATGTCGGCGACACTCGACGGCGCGGCCGTGGCGAAACTCCTGGGCGACGCGCCGGTGATCGAAAGCGCCGGCCGCATGTTCCCGGTGCGCACGCGCTATCTCGACCGGGACCCCGAGGGACGACTGGAGGACATCGTCGCCGCGACCACGCGCCGCGCCATCGCCGAGGAGAGCGGCAGCGCGCTGGTCTTTCTGCCCGGAGTCGGCGAGATCCGCCGCGTCGAGGAACGCCTGCGCGACGCGCTGCCACCGGACACCGACCTCGTGCCGCTCTACGGCGACCTGGCGGCCGCCGAGCAGGACCGCGCGATCCGCCCCTCACCGTCGGGCCGGCGCAAGATCGTGCTCGCCACCGCCATCGCCGAGACCAGCCTGACTATCGATGGCGTACGGATCGTCGTCGATGGTGGCTACATGCGCGTGCCACGATTCTCGCCGCGGTCAGGCATGGAACGACTAGAGACCGTGCGAGTCACGCAAGCCTCGGCCGACCAGCGCCGCGGCCGCGCCGGCCGTCTCGAGCCGGGCGTCTGCTATCGCCTGTGGAGCGAGGCGACGCAGCGCGGACTGAAGGCCTTCGGTACGCCGGAGATCCTCGAGGCCGATCTGGCGCCACTGGCGCTGGAACTCGCCGCCTGGGGCGCGCGCGATCCGCTGGCGTTACCTTGGCTGACGCCACCGCCCACGGCTGCGCTCGAGCAGGCACGCGCCCTGCTGCGCGATCTCGGCGCGATCGACGATGATGGCGGCATCACCGCGCATGGCCGCGAGATGGCCGGGCTCGGCGCGCATCCCCGCATCGCCCACATGCTGCTGCGCGGCCGCGGCGCGCTTGCCTGCCTGCTGGCGGCGCTGATGGGCGAACGCGACCTGCTGCGCTTCACGCCGGGCCAGCGCGACCCCGACCTGCGCCACCGTGTCGACGTCGTACTCAACGCCGAGCGGCCGGTGCGCGGCGCCTCGATCGATCGCGGTACCCTGGCCGCCGTGCGCCAGTCTGCGCGCGAGTTCCGCCGTCGCCTGAACGTGCGCGACGAGGAGATCGACAGTCGCGATACCGGCCGACTGGTGGCCCTGGCCTATCCAGACCGCATCGCGCGTCGACGTGCCAACGGCGATGGCCGCTATGCGCTGAGCGGCGGGCGCGGCGCGCAACTGCCGTCTGGCGATCCGCTGGGTACCGAGGAATGGCTGGCGATCGCCGATCTCGACGGCGCCCAGCAGGATGGCCGCGTCTTCCTCGCCGCGCCGCTGACGATGGGCGATATCGAGGATCTCTTCGCCGACCGCCTCGCGCGCCGCGAGGTGCTACGCTGGGATGCGCGCGAACAGGCGGTCGCGGCACGCGCGCAGCTCCGGCTGGGCGCGCTGGTGCTCGAAGACCGGCCGCTCGCCAATCCCGACCCTGAAGCCCTTCGCCTGGCAATGATCGAGGGCGTAGGCGCCATGGGTCTCGACAGCCTGCCGTGGAGCGACAACCTGGTATCCCTACGCCAGCGCGTCGCCTTCCTGCGCCATCACCTCGGTGAGGACTGGCCGGACCTCTCCGACGCGCGCCTGATGGCGGATCTCCCGGACTGGCTCGGCCCCTATCTCGCGGGCGCTACGCGGCGTACGCATCTGGCGCAGGTCGATCTTGCCTCGGCGCTTGGCGGCCTGTTGCCGTCGAGCGCGCGCCGCGATCTCGACCGGCTGGCGCCGACGCATATCGACGTGCCCAGCGGCTCGCATCTGCCGATCGACTACACAAATCCCGCCGAGCCCGTGCTCGCGGTACGCCTGCAGGAGATGTTCGGCCTGGCCCAGACGCCGCGCATCGCCGGCGGCAAGGTGGCGCTGCTGATCCACCTGCTGTCGCCGGCACGTCGCCCGGTGCAGGTGACGCGCGACCTCGCCAGCTTCTGGACCAACGGCTACCGGGAGGTAAAGGCGGAGCTGAAGGGCCGCTACCCCAAGCACTACTGGCCCGACGATCCCCTGATCGCCGAGCCAACCGCGCGGGTCAGACCGCGGCCGCGATGAATTCCCGCTTGCGTGGACAGGGCGGGCCCCGTCGCGCGTAGCGCGATGGGAGAAAGGTTATGCCCTCGTTGAACGCCGCGTAGCGCCCGCTATGATCCGCCCGCCGCCGATCCAGGAGACAGACCCATGGCCTCGCCCGACATGCCGTTCCGCACGGCCACGGACCTCGCCCGCGCGATCCGCAAGAAGAAGATCGGCTGCGTCGAGCTTCTCGAGCTCTATCTCAAGCGCATCGAGACCTACAACCCCAAGCTCAACGCGGTGATCGCGCTCGATACCGGAAACGCGCGCAAGGCGGCCAAGGCGGCCGACAAGAAGGTGGCGCGCGGCGAGGACCTGCCGCCGCTGCACGGCGTGCCGATGACTATCAAGGAGAGCTACGACGTCACCGGCCTGCCGACGACATGGGGCGATCCGGCGCTGCGCGCCAACGTGGCGAGCGCCGACGCGCTGTCGGTGACGCGGCTGCGCGCGGCGGGCGTGACTCTGTTCGGCAAGACCAACGTGCCACTGATGCTGGCGGACTGGCAGAGCTACAACGCGATCTACGGCACGACAGGCAATCCGTGGGATCTCGCGCGCTCGCCCGGCGGTTCCTCGGGCGGCTCGGCGGCGGCGCTAGCGGCCGGGCTGACCGGCATCGAGGCCGGCAGCGACATCGGCGCCTCGATCCGCAATCCCGCGCACTACTGCGGCGTCTACGGCCACAAGCCGACCTGGGGCATCGTCAGCCCGCGCGGCCACGCTCTACCCGGTCGCGTGGCGCAAAGCGATATCTCGGTGATCGGTCCGCTGGCGCGCGGCGCCGAGGATCTCGATACCGCATTCCAGGCGATGGCCGGGCCCGACGACGTCGACGGCGCGGGCTGGCAGCTGAAGCTGCCCAAGCCGGCGAAGACGAAGCTCAAGGAGTTCAAGGTCGCGGTCATGCTCGACGACCCGAATTCGGCCGTCGATCAGGAAGTACAGAGCCTGCTCTCGCGACTGGCGGAGTTCCTCGGCAAGTCGAAAGCCAAGGTCAGCATGACGGCGCGGCCCGAGCTCGACACCACCGAGCTGCATCGCGTCTACGTGGCGTTGCTGCGCAGCGCGACCTCGGGTCGCCAAAGCGACAGCGACTACGCGCGCAACCAGGAGACGGCGCGCGGGCTGGCGCGTGACGATCACAGCTACTTCGCCGAGATGACGCGCTCCAATGTGCTGGGCCATCGCGACTGGCTGGCGATCAACGAGCGGCGCCACCAGTTACGTCTGCGCTGGGCCGAATTCTTCAAGGAGTACGACTTGCTGCTGTGCCCGGCGGCCGCTTCGGCCGCCTTCCCGCACGACCAGGTGGGCGAGCGGCACGAGCGCACGATCGAGGTCGACGGTCGGCGCGTGCCGACCACGGACCAGCTCTTCTGGGCCGGCATCGCCAGCGTCTGCTACCTGCCGGGCACCGTGGCGCCGATCGGCTTCACGCCGCGCGGCCTGCCGGTCGGCGTGCAGATCGTCGGCCCGCAATATGGTGATCGCACCACCATCGCCTTCGCCAAGCTGCTGGAGCGCGAGTACCAGGCGTTCGTGCCGCCGCCGGGCTACGCTTGATCACCCGTAGCTTGAGCGGGCCTGGATGCCCCAGCGCCCGTCGAGCTTGGTGACGATGTACATCGAATGGTGCGTGCCGATCTTCGAGCCGTCGGCGCGCCAGCGCGTGAACCACACGTCGATATGCACCTTGTCGGGCCCGGCGAGCAGCACACAGTGGCCGTCCCAGGTGCTGCGCGCCCAGCCGTGCTGCGCCGTGCGCGCGTCGAAGGCGGTGAAGGAGAGATCGGCTGGCGTCGGGTAGTGCGTCACCATGCCGGAGCCGAACAGCACATGCGGGAAGTGGAACGTCGCGCGTACGCCATCGAGATCGCGCCGGTTGAGGGCGTCGATGTAGCCGTTGATGGCCGCGACGATCTCGGGCGAGGCCTGGCTCGCGGTCGGTGGCGTGCTCACGTCTTCAAGCCCTTCTTCGCCAGCGTAGCGCGCAGCAGATCGACCCGGTCCTGGCCCCAGAACAATTCACCGTCGAGCACAAAGGTCGGCACGGCAAAGACTCCCGCCGACTCGGCCGCCGCGTCCAGCGCCGCCAGCCGGGCGCGCCCCTCTCCGTCACGCAAGGCGACGTAACCCGCGGGATCGAGGCCGATCTCGCCAAGCAGCGCCTCGATCTCGGCGCTGCTCTCGATGTCGATGCGCCGCTCGAAGAAACGCGAATAGATCGCGTCAAGAAAGGCGCGCGCCTTGCCGCAATCCGTCGCGTACAGGAAGGCGATGTGCGCCAGCACCCCGTCGAAGACCTTCTTGGGGCCAAGGATGGTAAGGCCCAGCGGCGTCGCGAAGCGGCGCACGTCCATATAGAGGTACTTGATGCGTCGCAGGCCGCGCGCCGCGGCGGCTGGATCCAGCATCGCCGCGCCTGCTACGCCCTTTATGTCGAGCGAGTACGGACGCGGCTCGATCCTCACGTCGAAGTCCCGCTCCAGCGCGTCGATCACCTTCACCGCGAGATAGGAGTACGGGCTACGGCAGTCGAGCCATAGCGGTATCAACGTGGGCACTTCACTTCACCGTCTTGGCGCGCAGGCGGCGCATGCCGCCGAGCCAGCGATCCATGTCCGCGGTCTTGCGCTGCATGTACTCGTGGACAACGGGGTGCGAGAGGATCAGGAAGCGCTCGGCGTCCATCGCCTTGATCACCGCATCGGCGACGTCGGCGGGCCTCATGATGCCGTCGATGCCGGCGGCGCTGGTCTCGGTACCGCGGAACATGTTGGTGTCGACCGCCTGCGGGCAGAGGCAGGAGACGAGAATGCCCTTGTCACCGTACTGGATCGAGAGGTGCTCGGCGAAGGCCACGGCGGCGTGCTTGGTGACGCCGTAGGGCGCCGAGCCCATCGAGGCCAGCAGGCCGGCGGCCGAGGCGGTGTTGAGCAGGTAGCCCGACTTGCGCGCCAGCATGCCCGGCACCAGGGCGCGCGCGGCGTAGACGTGGCTCATCACGTGGATCGCCCAGCTGTCTGCCCAGTCCTTGTCCGAGGCCGCTTCGTGGCCAGCGCGCGCGATGCCGGCGTTGGAGAAGAACACATCGACCGGCCCATAGGCGCGCTCGGCCTCGTTCACCAGTCTCTTGATATCGCCCTCGACCGCGACGTCACAGGCAACGGCGAGGCCACCGATCTCCTTTGCCACACGCTGCAGGTTGTCGCCGGGCCGATCCGCGACGACGACGCCCTTCGCGCCCTCGGCCGCGTAGCGGCGCGCGATCGCCTCGCCGATACCACCCGCCGCGCCGGTGACGACGCAGACCTTGCCGTTGACCTTCATGACATTCCCTCCATCAGGCGCCGTATGCGCCTTCGATCAGCTCGAGATACTGCGCCTTGGTCGGTTGGCGCGGGGTCGTCATGTGGCAGTGATCGATCAGCGCGCCGTCGGCGATCGCCTCGAAGCGATCCTCGGTCACGCCCATCGCCTTCAGCCCCTTGGGAATGCCGATGCGCTCGTTCATGCCCGATATGGCGTCGGCCAGCGCCTCGGCGCTGGGCTTGGTGCCCATGATCGCCGCCATCTTCTCGATCTTGCCGCTGCTCAGCGCCGGCCCGTTGAAGCGCACCACGCCCGGCATATAGAGGGCGTTGAGCGTGCCGTGGTGCAGGCGCAGGCCCTTGAGCCCGCCGGTCGGATGCGACAGCGAGTGCACCGCGCCCAGCCCCTTCTGGAAGCACATCGCGCCCTGCATCGAGGCCATCATCATGTTCCAGCGCGCCTCGCGGTCCTGGCCGTCCTTCACGGCTCGCTCCAGGTGGCGCCACGCCTTCTCCAGCCCGTCGAGCGCGATCGCCTCGGCCGGCGGGTTGATCGCCGCCGACATGAACGTCTCGGCGCAGTGCGCGATGGCGTCCATGCCGGTGCCGGCGGTGAGATGGCTGGGCAGGCCGAGCGTCAGCTCGGGGTCGCACAGCGCCAGCTTCGGGATAAGGTTCGGGCTGCCGATCGCCAGCTTGCGGCCATTGTCCATGATGATGACGCCGCCGCGGCTGACTTCGCTGCCGGTCCCCGATGTCGTCGGGATCGCCACGATCGGCGCGACGGCCGGCGTGATCTTCGGTGCACCGCCTTCGACCGTCGCATAGGGCAGCAGCGAGGGGCCGGGATGCGTCGCCATCAGACCGACGGCCTTGGCGAGGTCCATCGACGAGCCGCCGCCGACGGCGATGATGCCGTCGCATTTCTGCTCCCTGTAGACCGCCAGCGCCTCGCGCATCGCCGCCTCGGTGGGGTTCTCCGGCGTCTGGTCATACATCGAAATCGGCATGTTGCCGGGCAGGTTGGCCTTCACCCTGTCCCAGATGCCGGCGGCGACAATGCCTTTGTCCGTGACGATCAGCGGCCGGCGCATACCGAGCAATTGTAGCTCGGCCTCCAGAAGCTTGATGGCGCCGAAGTCGAACTGGATACGGGTGAGGTACGTGATCAGGGCCATGCGATCCTCCTGTATTGCGGAACCATAGCGATCCCGATACGCGAGGCGAAGCGCGTACGTGTAGTATCATCGCCACCGTCCGGCTGGCGGAACGAGGTGGTGATGGCCGACAACAAGGTTCTCGTCGTCGTCTTCGACGGGCTGCGGCCGGACATGGTGACAGCCGAGTTGATGCCGAACCTGCGCCGCTTCGCCGATCAGCACAGCGTTTTCCCCCGCAGCCGCGCGGTGTTTCCCACCGAAACCCGCGTCAACGCCGCTGCGCTGGTCACCGGCCAGCGACCCGACATGCATGGCCTCGTGGCCAACGCCTTCCACGCCGCCGAGGTCTTCGCCGACCACGCTATCAACACATCGAAGATGGAGCATCTCGTCGCCGCCGACCGCGCCTGGAACGGTGCCCTGCTGACGGCACCCAGCCTCGGCGAGCGGCTGCATGCGCAGGGCAAGACGTTGGCGACGGTGTCGACCGCGTCGACCGGATCGAGCTGGCTGCTGAACCACCGGGCTGAGCAACTTGGCTTGCTGCGCTGGTCCTCGCACGGTTCCGCCTACTCCGCACCCAGTCTCGACAGCTGGCGGGAGCTCGCGGACCGTTTCGGCGAGCCGCCGCCGGCCGCGATTCCGCTGAGCGCGCGCGTCGAGCACGCCAAGCGCGTTTATCTCGAGCATGTCTGGCCGGTGATCGACCCCGACGTGGCGATCCTGTGGTTCGCCGAGCCGGACACAACCTACCACTATCGCGGCATCGGCTCGCCCGAGACCCTGGTGGCGCTGAAAACGGTGGACGCGGCGTTCGGCGAGATCGTCGCGGCGTGGAAGGCAGCGCCGGACCACGATCGCCGCTCGATCATCACGCTGTCCGACCATGGCCACGTCACGACGCACGAGCGCATCGGTGTCGTCGACCGATTCACCGCCGTGGGCTTTCGGGCCGATGCGCGCGCCGTGGGCGACAGCGACCTCGCCGTGGTTTCGGGCTCGCCCTCGCTGATCACCCTGCGTCGCCGGGACGCCGGGCTGGCGCGCGACCTCGTCGCCTTCCTGCGCGAGCAACCCTGGTGCGGGCTGATCTTCGCCTCGGGCGGCGATGGTACGCACGGACCGATCGACGGCACGCTCGACCGCGCGCTGCTCGGTGTCACGCACCCGCGCTCGGCCGATCTGGTGTTCACGCTGGCTACCGACGACGAGCCAGGCTCCGGCGGTTGGCCTGGCCGCACGCATCACGACCACGACATCCCTGAAGGCGGCAGCATGCATGGCGGGTTGCACCCACGCGAGCTCAACAACTGGCTGGCCGCCGGCGGCGCGGCGTTCCGCGAGGGCTACACCTCGCCCTGCCCCGCCGGCATCACCGATGTCGCGCCGACCATCCTCGACCTGCTGGGCCTGCCACAAGGCGGTTGCCATGGCCGCGTGCTGGCCGAGGCGCTGCGCGACGGGCTGCCGCCACGGTACGACTCGCGCGCGATCGAAACGCGCGCAGGCGGCTATGCCCAGCGTCTGAGCCTGTCGCACGCCGGTTCGACAGCCTATATCGACGGCGGGACGGTCCTGCGCTGATGGCCGATATCATTCTGCGCCGCGCCGCGCCGTCCGACGCGCGCCTCGTCCTCGATCTGATTCAGGCGGCTTTCGCCGAGTACCGCGGCAAGCTGAAGCCCGAGTCGGGCGCCTACGGCGAGACGCCCGAGGGACTCGCGGCGCAGCTCGTCGGCCGCCAGGGCGCGCTGATCGCCGAGCGCGACGGCGAGGCGGTGGGCTGCGTGCTCTTTCGCGACGAAGGCGAGGATCTGTACTTCGGCCGGCTGTCGGTGCTGCCGGAGCATCGACGCGCCGGCGTGGCCGAGGCGCTGGTGGCGGCCGTCGAGGACGAGGCACGCGCCCGTGGCGCATCCGGCGTGCTGCTGGGCGTGCGCATCGCGCTCACCGGCAACCAGCGCCTGTTCGCCCGCCTGGGCTATGTCGAGATCTCGCGCGAAGCGCACCCTGGCTTCAGCGAGCCGACCTCGATCAACATGCGCAAAGCGTTGCAATAGTCGCCGTCAGACCGCCATGACGATACCGTCGTGGCCGGGATCGGCGCCGCCATCGAGCCCGTCGGGATGGACGCGGATCGCGTGCACGGCGGCGAAGCCGAAGGTGTAGGCGTTGCGGATCACCTCGTAGCCCATGCCTTCCAGCGCCTTCTGCGTGCCGCGCGGAATGCGGTTGGAGACGTCGATGGCGTCGCTGGTGGCGGAAAAGCGCGGCGCGCTCACCGCCTCGACCATGGTCATGCCGAAGTCGAGCGCGTTGAGCGAGACCTGCAGCACGCCCATGGCGATCTGCGTCGCCCCGGGCGCGCCGATGATCAGGTTCGGTCTTCCGTCCTTGAAGAAGATCGAGGGCACCACCGAGCTGAAGCGCGCCTTGCCCGGCGCGATCGAGCCGGCGCGGCCGGGCCTGGGGTCGAACACGCCCATGCAGCCGTTGTACATGAACCCCAGCCCGTCGGTGACGACGCCCGAGGGCATGCCCAGCGAATGGGTCATGGTCACGCAATTGCCGTCCTTGTCGATCACCGAGACCTGCGTGGTGTCCTTGCGCGGGCCGCCCGAGTTGAAGCGCGGCACCGAGGCCTTCACGCCCCGGCGGATCTCGTCGGCCATGGCCTTGGCGTATTCCTTGGCGTTCAGCCGGTCGATCGGCACGTCGACGAACTTGGGGTCGCCGACATAGAGATCCTTGTCGATGGTCGCGCGCTTCATCGCCTCGCTGACGACCCGCAGATACTCCGGCGAATTGTGCTCCATCGACGCGAGATCGAATTGCTCCAGGATGTTGAGCATCTCGATCAACATCACGCCGCCGCCAGGCGGGCGATTGGTCGAGACGTCGTAGCCGCGGTACTTGCCCCAGAGCGGCTCGGTGCGGCTGGTCGTCCAGCTCCGCAAATCCTCGCGCGTGATCAGCCCGCCGTGCTTGCGCATGTCGGCGACGATCGCCTCGGCGATCTCGCCGACATAGAAGGCGTCGGCGCCGCCTTTGGCGATGGCGCGCAAGGTGCGGCCGTAATCGCGGTTGCGCACGAAGTCACCCACCCGCTTGGGCGAGCCGTCGTCACGGCAATAGAGCGCGCGCGCCGCCGGCGTGTAGGTGATCCGCTCGTGGTTGGGCGCGCGGCCCATGGCGCCCTCGTCCGACCACCAGTAGTGCACGTGCGGACGCACGTTCCAGCCGGTCTCGGCCCAGTGGATCGCCGGTTCGACGACCTGCTCCCAGGGCAGCGCGCCGTGCTCGCGCTGGGCGTCGTGGTACAGGCGCAGGTTGGCGGGCGCGCAGATCGACTGGTAGCCGATATCGTTGACGCGGCCCTTGAGGATGAAGCCGTAGCCGTCGCGCGCCTCGCCCTCGATCAGGTGCTCCCACATGTCGGGCTTGGCAGCGAGAGGCGCCGGCGCGTGGGCGTCGATATAGCCGTGGAACTTCTTGCCCGGCATGTAGATGCCGCAGCTGCCGAAGCCGGCGATGCCGCACATCAGCGGATCGACCACGCCCTGCACCAGGGCGCAGGCGATGGCGGCGTCGACGGCGTTGCCGCCGGCGCGCAGGATCTCGGCGCCGGCCTCGGTCGGCTCGGGCTGCGCCGCCACGATCATCGCCTTCTTGCGCTGCTTCATCGGCTGTCCTCCGCTGCCGGCCCGCAGTGTCGGGAGCGGCCGCGCGGGCGTCAACGTTCCGAGCGGCTTGACAATCGCGGGGCGGACCGGCCAGTTCGGCGGCGCATGACCGGCCCGATCGAGGTGCGGCCGCTTTCCGGCGCCGCCGATTTCACCACCTTCATCCAGCTTCCGCGCAAGCTCTACCGCGGCCTGCCCGGCTGGGTGGCGCCGCTCGACCTCGACCGCCGCACGACTTTCGATCCGAAGAAGAATCCGTTCTTCCGGCACGCCGACAGCGAGCGCTTTCTGGCCTGGCGTGACGGCCGGCCGGTAGGCCGCATCCTGGCGCAGATCGACCGCCTGCACCTGGAACGCTACCAGGATGCCACCGGCCATTTCGGCTGCCTCGACGCCATCGACGACGCGGAGGTGGTCGAAGCCCTGCTGCGCGCCGCCGAGAGCTGGGCGGCAGCGCGCGGCATGAAGCGTATCACCGGCCCGTTCAATCCCTCGATCAACGCCGAGATGGGCATGCTGATCGAGGGCTTCACGCACCGCCCGATGTTCCTGGTGCCCTGGAACCCGCCCTACCTGCCCGGCCATGTCGACGCCGCCGGATACACCAAGGCGATCGACACGCTCGACTACGACTATCCGGTCGATGGCGAGCCCACCGGCTATGGCACCGCGCTCATCCGGCGCAGCGACCTCGCCAATCGCATCGTCACCCGCCCACTGCGCACCAACGACTTGCGCGCCGAGGTCAGGGTCGTGCTGGGTCTGTTCAACGACGCCTGGCAGCACAATTGGGGCTTCGTGCCCTTCACCGAGGCGGAGATGGACAACATGGCCTCCGAGATGCGGCCGGTCGTGCGCAAGCAGTCGGGCGTGGTCGTCGAGGTCGACGGAGAGCCCGCGGCCTTCATCATCGCGCTCCCCAACCTGTTGGAATGGATCGCCGATTTCGATGGGCGGCTACTGGCCTTCGGGTGGCTGAAGCTGGCGGTGAACCTGCTGCGCCTGCGGCTGCGGACGGCGCGCATCCCGTTGATGGGCGTCAAGACCACCTACCAGCAATCCGCCATCGGCGCCGGCCTAGCCATGCTGGCGATCGAGGAACTGCACCGCCGCAACAAGGGGCTTGGGCTCAAGACGGTAGAGCTTGGATGGATCCTCGAGACCAACAAACCTATGCGCCGAATCATCGAACGGATTGGGGGTGTGAAGGTCAAGACCTACCGGATATTCGAACGCGTGCTCGCCTAAAGGGCTCGAATCGGCGTGTGAACCGCGGTTTTCCCACCCCATGTCGGGGTAGACTTAGCGGGACGACCGGTCTAGGTAATGATCCGTTGTGAGGATGCACTCGTTATGAGCACCACCGTCGACATGGGGACGCCCCTGGCGCAGCAGATCATTGATGTGATCGCGCGTGAGGGGATGGTCGATCGCGCGAAGATCACGGCCGAGGCCACCCTCGAGGACCTCGGCCTGCAATCGATCGACATGGTGATGATCCTCAACGGCATCGAGGAAAAGTTCGACATCTACGTGCCGATGGACGAATCCATCCAGAAAATCGCCAATGTCGGCGACGTCGTCGACGTAGTGTCGGGCCTCGTCCAGGCGAGCGGCAAGCAAGGACAATCGGCTTGACCCATAAAGTAGCTGTTACCGGACTCGGGTGCATCTCCGCGCTGGGTCCGGACGTCGTCGCGTTCTGGGACGGCCTCAGCAACGGCCGCTGCGGCATCGGTCCGCTCGATCTGCCGGGCATCGAGGATCTGCACGTCAAGATCGGTGGCCAGGTCAAGGGCTTCGATCCGACCGCCCATTTCGCGTCAGCCAAGCTGGCGGCGTTGGACGCTTTTTCTCAGTTCGCCCTGGTCGCGGCGCGCGAGGCGGTCGCCAATGCCGGCCTGTCCGCCAGTGACATCGCCGGGCCGCGTACCGCCGTCATCGTCGGCACGGGCATCGGCGGCATCAGCACGCTCAATGACGCGTTCTACCAGCGCTACGGGCTGGGTAAGCGGCGCATCGACGCCGCGACCATCCCCAAGGCGATGCCCAACGCCGCCGCGAGTCACATTTCGATGGAATTCGGCGTCAACGGCCCTGCCTTCGCCGTGTGCAGCGCCTGCTCCTCGGCCAACCATGCCATGGGCATCGCCCTGGGGCTGGTGCGCGCCGGCGTTGTCGACCGCGCGATCACCGGCGGCAGCGAAGCCAATCTCAACTACGGCAACATCAACGCCTGGGAGGCGCTGAAGGTCCTGACGCCCAACGCCTGCCGCCCGTTCTCGCGCGGCCGCAACGGCATGTCGCTGGGCGACGGCGCCGGCATCATCGTGCTGGAGCGGATGGATCTGGCGAAGGCGCGCGGCGCCCAGATCCACGCCGAGATGGCCGGTGCGGGCTGCTCGGCCGACGCCGGCGATCTGCTGCGTCCCGACGCCAACGGCGCCGCGGCGGCGATCCGCAACGCATTGGCCGACGGCGGACTGGCGCCCGAGGACGTCGACTACGTCAACGCGCACGGCACCGGCACCCTGCTCAACGACCCGGTCGAGACGGCCGCGATCCGCGCTGCCTTCGGCGCGCACGCCGACAAGCTGGCAGTGTCGTCAACCAAGTCGATGCATGGCCACGGCTTGGGGGCCGCCGGCGCCATCGAGATGGTGGCCACGATCCTGGCGCTGAAGCATCAAGTGGCGCCGCCGACCGCGAACTGGCTCGAGCGCGACCCCAAGTGCGACCTCGACTACGTGCCCAATCAGGCGCGCGCCATGCCGATCCGCGCCGCGGTGTCGAACTCATTCGCCTTCGGCGGGCTGAACGCCGTGCTGGCGGTCAAGCGCGCGAGTTGAGCGCGCGATGAGCGACGCGGCCGCCGGGCCGCTGGCCACGGTCACCCTGCGCGTCGACGCCGCCGAGATCGACGCCTTCGCGGAGACACTCGGCATGCCGGCATCGCCCGTGCCGCCGACCTTCCCGATCCGTTTCCTCTTCCATCCTGAAATCCGCGCGGCACTCGCGATGTTCCTGCCCGCCGATGGCTCGCTGCCGATCCATGTCGGTCAGCGCTTCCGCTATCATCGACCGCTGACCGCCGGTGAAACACTGACCTGCGCCGTCAGCGCCACGCCGCCCGGCGGCGCCCGACCCTTCGCGCTGGTGCGCCTCGACGTGAGCGACGGGACAGGCGCGGCGGTCTGCCAGGCCGAAAGTGAGATCGCCATCGCCGCGCCCGGCTTCACCTGGGACAAGCTGAAATGAACCCGCCGCGTCCCGGTGAGAAGCTGGCCGCCGTGCCGATCGGCCCGCTCGATGGCGCCGCTATCGAGCGCTATGCCCGCGCGTCCGGCGACGATAACCCGGTGCATCTCGATCCCGCTGCCGCGGGCGCCATCGGTCTGCCAGATCGGATCGCCCACGGCATGCTGGTGATGGGCCGTCTATCGCGCCTCGCGCTCGGCTGGCGTTCCGACGCGGTCCTCGAGGCCTTCGAGTGCCGTTTCACCCGCCCCGTGCCGGCCGGCGCGGCGCTGACCGGCGATGGTCGCGTCGCCAAGGTCGACGCGCTGGCCGACGGTCACCGCGTCATCCTGCGCCTGCTGGCGCGCGACGCCGACGGCGCCATCGCGGCGATGGGCGAAGCCACCCTGCGCCTACCGGGCTGAGACGCGCGCGGCTAAGCCGCGTGCTGCGCCTCCTCGATGATATGCAGGAACTGCTCGGTGCAGGCGCGCCAGGAGAATTTCAGCGCCACCTCGCGGCAGCGCTCCGGCGCGATGGTCAGCGCCTTGCGGCAGGCCGCCGCCAGATCGTCGTCGAACACGACAACCTCGTGCGGCCCGAAGATCTCCACCAGATGCGGCGAGGGCAGCGCCGCGACCGGCACGCCCGAGGCCAAGGCCTCCAGCACGACCAGGCCGAAGGTATCGAGCAGGCTGGGAAAGACGAAGACGTCGGCCTCGGCGTAGCAGCGCGACAGCTCCTCGCCTTGCTTGTTGCCGAGATACACCGCGCCGGGGAAACGCTCGCGCAGCGTGTTTAGTTGCGGCCCGTCGCCGACGATCATCTTGGTGCCCTCGGTCTTCACCTTGAGGAACGCTTCGATGTTCTTCTCGTCGGCGACGCGGCCGACATACATGTGGATTGGGCGCGGATACTGGGTCCACGTCTTCGGCCGCGGGTGGTAGGTGTCGCTGTCGACGCCGCGCTGCCAGATGCGAAGGTTGCGGAAGCCGTGCTTTCCGAGTTCGTCGGCGAGCGACTGCGAGGGCACCAGCACCGGCGCGCTGCGGCCATGGAACAGCCGCATGTAGCGGTAGAGCAGACCCTCGGGAATACCGTGGCGAATGCGGGCGTATTCAGGAAAGCGCGTGTGGAAGGCGGTGGCGAAGCGCATGTCGTGCCGCCAGCACCACAGCCGCGTGGACAGGCCGAGCAGACCCTGCGTGGCGATATGGACGAACTCCGGTTTGAACTCGCGCATCAGCCGCGCAAGCCTGGGATACCAGGCGAAGACGATGGGATCCTCGCGGTACCACGGCAGCGGCACGCTGCCGAACTCATCGGGTGTCAACAGTAGGACCTCGTGGCCCATGGCACGCAATTCGCGAACCGTGGCATCCAGGGTCCGGGCGATGCCGTTGAGTTGTGGGAACCAGCAATCCGTCGAGATGGCGATACGCATCGCGGTCGCCTAACAGATATCGCCCGGGACATGAAGCCCGATCGGCCATCGTCGATGTCGTAACATCGCGTAACATCGCGTTGGCCCTGAGACCCTTGGTCGCGCTCGGCCGTTGGCAGGAAAGGCGGATTTCCGCTACAAGCGCGCGGTCCGTCCGCGCCCCATCCCGTCAGGCAATGTCCGCCAAAACCGATCCGCCCCGCCTGGGCGACGAGCCCCTTACCGTCGCCTGCGTCTACCGCTCCGGGGGGCGGCACTATTCGTCACGTTACGTCGAGGTGCTGCGCAACATGGTCCAGCGCAACCTCACGTTGCCGCATCGATTCGTCTGCCTGACCGACGTCGCGGACGTGCCCTGCGAACGCATCCCGCTGGTCGCCAACTGGCCGGGCTTCTACAGCAAGATCGAGCTCTATCGGCCCGGCCTCTTCAAGGGTCCGGTGCTGTACTTCGACCTCGACACGGTGATCCACGGCAACATCGACGAGCTGGCGCGAACCGCGATGCGATCGGCGTTCGGCTGCACCAGCGATCCGAAGGGCGGCCACTTCAACAGCAGCGTGGTCTCCTTCACCGTCGACTGCTCGAGGGTGTTCGAGGAGTTCAGCCAGACCGGCGCGTGGATCCAGAAATGGCACCATCATGTCTGGTTCACGCTGCGCCGCGTCGGGCTCGACGGCCTGATCGCGCTGGGCAGCAGTTACGGCGATCAGGGCTTCACCGAGGCGTCTCTACGGCGGCACGGCGTGCCGATCGTCCATCTCGACGCCGCGCTGCCGGGCGCGATCTCGGTTTACAACTACGACGGCGGAGCCACTGGCGAGCCGACCGGCAGCGTTTGCCTGATGATGGGCCGACCCAAGCCGCACGAGATCTCCGCCGGCTGGGTTCCCCGGCACTGGCACTGAGCCCCGCGCGATGGGTGCCATGCTGACCGTCGCCAGCGTTTTCAGGTCCGGTGGCGACTACTTCCCCAAGTATGTGCGCGTGCTGCGTGACGCGGTGCGTCGCCACCTGCCGATCGAGCATCGTTTCGTCTGCCTGACCGACGTCGAGGTCGCCTGCGAACGCATCCCGCTGGTCCATGGCTGGCCGAGCTTCTACAGCAAGATCGAGCTGTTCCGGCCCGGCCTGTTCGACGGACCGGTACTCTATCTCGACCTCGACACGGTGATCTGCGGCGATCTGCGCGATATCGCGCGGCTCGCCGGCGAGGTCGGCTTCGCCGCCGTCTCCGATCCCTGGTACGGCCACTTCAACAGCAGCATCATGGCCTTCACCATGGACTGCTCCTTCATCTACGACGAATTCGCGTCGCGGCCCGAGCACTACCAGCGCGTCCACCGCCGCGGCGGTAGCAGCTATGGCGACCAGGGCTTCACCGAGCGCCGGCTGCGCGAGCGTGACGTGGCCATCGAGTACGTCAACCGCCTGCTGCCGGGCCAGGTGATCAACCATTTCGACATCGGCGAGTACGGCGTGCCGGTCCAGGACGCGCGTATCTGCATGATGATGACCCGCCCCAAGCCGCACGAGGTCGAGGGCTGGGTGGCGCGGCACTGGTACTGAGCGTGGCCCGTTCCAGCCTGGGCGGCGCCCCGCTCACCGTCGCCTGCGTCCTGCGCCGCGGCGGTCAGCACATGGGCACGCGCGAGGGACCGTTCTTCGCCAAGTACGTCCGAATCCTGCGCGAAAGCGTCGCCGCGCATCTCAGCCTGCCGCATCGCTTCGTCTGTCTGTCCGACATCGCGGTACCGTGCGAGCACCTCCCGCTGCATTGGCTGTGGCCCGGCGCGTGGGCGAAGCTCGAGCTGTTCCGCCGCGGCCTGTTCGATGGGCCGGTGCTCTACCTCGATCTCGACACCGTCGTGCTGGGCGGGCTCGACGAGTTGGCCGGCTTGGCGCTGGATGGAGAGTTCGCGGCCGCCACGCACCGCGCGGGCGGCCTCGACGCGGCAGTGATGGCCTGGCGCGTCGATTGCTCATTCCTCTACCGGCGCTACGCCTGGATGCCCGAATACTGGAACCATCGCCACCGCGCGACCGGTCATCGCGGCTACATCGAGAGCGGTCTGCGGCGGGCCGGTGTGGCCTGGCGCACGATCGAGAAGACACTGCCGGGCTCGCTTGTAGACTACGCCGATCTCGGTGCCGGCGGCACGATCCCGCCCTCGGCGCGTCTCTGCGTGTTCCACGGCCGGCCCCGGCCGCACGAGCTCGAAGCCGAGCAATTTGCGCATTGGGACCGGGCGCGCGTCGATTGACCGGTCGCTACCTCCTCACTAAGAAGATCGCATGAGTTCGCTCTACGTCACGGTCTCGACGCGCGTGAGCCGGCCGCAAGAGCGCCTCACAGGCATTCCCCGGGTCGAGTACGAGATCGCCCGCGAGCTGGTCGCGCGCGGTGGTCATGTCCTGCGCCATGATCGCCTGCTCGGCCGCTTCCGCGTTGGCGCCCTACAGGCCGGGCGCAACCCGCAACCCGGCGTCAAGGCGGCGCCGATGCGCGCGGGCGATACCATCGTCGTGCCGGCGATCTTCTGGCGTCAGCGCCAGATCGACGACCTCGCCCGCAAACGGCGCGCCAAGAAGATCCGCATCGGCGTCTATGTCCACGACATCATGCCGATACGCCGGCCAGAGCTTGTCAGCAACGAGAGTGGCGCCGCGGATTTCCGCCGCTTCATCGACGCGATGATCGATTGCGCCGACTGGATGTGTGTCAGCTCGCGCTTCGTCGAGAAGGATCTGACCGCCTATATCAAGCAAACCGCCAAGCGTGACATTCCGGTGCACCATGTGCCGCTCTGCTCGGACCTCAAGGAGCGGGTGGAAGCAGACGCCTCGCCGCGCCTGCGCGCGCTCGGGTTGCCAGCTGACGGTTACGTCCTCTATGTCTCGACGCTCAATCCGCGCAAGAACCACACCGGCCTGTACTGGTTGTGGCGCCGCCTCTTCGAGGAGCTGGGCGACGCCACGCCGCCCCTCGTGCTGGCCGGCCAGCGCGGCTGGAACGACCGCGATGTCTTCGATCTGATGTCGCGCGACCGCGAGATGTGGGGGCGGCACATAAGGTTCGTCGACGGCCCGTCGGACGCCGAGCTCGTCCATCTCTACCGGCAATGCGCGTTCACCGTGTTCCCTTCCCATCACGAGGGTTGGGGCCTGCCGATCACCGAATCTCTGTCGTTCGGCAAACCCTGCGTCGCCGGCGACAACACCTCTCTGCGCGAGGCCGGGCAAGGCCTCGCCACGCATGTCGACGAACTCGATGGGCCGGGTTGGCTGGCGGCGATCAAGCGCCTCGCGCTCGACGCCCAGTACCGTCGCGAGTGCACCGCGCTGATCGCCGAGCGCTACCAGCCTCGGACCTGGCACGATGTCGGCGAGGAAATCGCCAGGCTGGCGGGAAGCTCGGCCTAGCCGATCTGGTGGATTCGCCCGTCCTCGATGTGCAGGCGGCGGGTGGCGACGTCGAAGATGCGTTCGTCGTGGGTCGACAGCAGCACGGCGCAGCGCACCTTCAGCGCCAGCTCGCGCAACTGATCGACGACGATGCGCCCGGCGATGCGGTCGAGCGCCGAGGTGGGCTCGTCGGCGATGATCAGGTCCGGCAGGCCGATCAGCATGCGCGCCACCGCGACGCGCTGCTGCTGGCCTCCCGACAGCTCATCCGGCCACGCCTCGGCCTTGTCGCCCAGGCCCAGCAGAGACAGCAGATGGCGGCCGCGGATCTCGTCCCACGCCGGATTAGTGAGCGGCGTCATCGCGACGCCCGCCACCACGTTCTGCAGCACATTGAGGGAGGTGAGCAGATTGCGACGCTGGAACAGGAAGCGCAGCCGGCCGCGAATCACCTCGATGTCTGACGGCGTGGCGTTGAGCATGTCGTAGCCGAGGATACGCACATGCCCCTCGGTCGGCCGCCGCATGGTGCCGAGGATGGTCAGCAGGGTCGTCTTGCCCGAGCCCGACGGGCCGGTCACGATGACGATCTCGCCTTCGCGCACCTCCATGTCGATATCGAACAGCACGTCGACCTTGCGCTGGCCAGTGCCGTAGGAGTGGTTGAGACCGCGGGCCTCGACCACGACGGCGCGGCCCTCGCCGGATATCGTGGAACTCGCCATGGCGCTCAGTCGAACAGCATGACGGGATCGACCTTGCCGAGCCGGCGCAGCGCGAAGACGCTGGAGGCGAGCGTCATGATGATGGCGGCGACCAGGGCCAGCGCCAGCTCGCGGATGCCCAGCGAGAGGCCCAGATGCGTGGCGCTCTCGGCCGCAGCGTAGATACCCCACGAGATCGCCGCGCCCAGGATCAGCGACGGCAGGATGACGCAGACGCCGATCTGGATGACGACCGACAGGAAGAACCAACGATCATAGCCAAAGCATTTCAGGATTGCGTACTCCGGCAGGTAGGAGCGGATGATCTGGTACTTGGCGTAGTAGATGAACACCATGCCGATGGCGACGCCGAGGAAGAAGCCGAGATTGGTGACATAGCCGATCGGCGTGTCGCGCGACCAGAAGGCGCGCTCACGCGCGACGAACTCGTGCTTGAGGAAGACGTCGGCGCGTCGGCCCAGGGTGCCGCGCAGGTCGCGCACGACCTCGCCGATGTCGGCGCCCGGCGCCAGATCGACGGCGATGAAAGCCGGTCGGTCGATCTGATAGCCGAATATCTCGGCGAGCGTGAGATCCGACGTGATCAGCGAGCCATCGTTGAGGATGTTGGGGCCCAGCGAATAGGTGCCGACGGCGAAGAGCTGGCGGTAGAGCTGCAGGTGGTCGCGCGGGCCGAGCACCACGGTCTCGTCGCTGCGCGCGATGCGATCGATCAGGTTGCCATAGACCGGCCGCGAGTTGCGATCGTACAGAACGCGGCGCGGAATGCGCAGCTTGGGCAGGTTCTCGGCCAGGCCAGGAACGTCGATCGCCGGCTGCTCGACGTCCAGGCCGTAATACAGGATCTGGCGCGGCCCGCGCATGCCGTCGTGCAGGATCGACATATTGCCAAAATGAAACATCTTGGTGGCGCGTACCTTGGGATGCGCCCCCACCATGTCGACGACGTCGACCGGCACGTAGGTGAAGAGCTGCAGCGATTGGAAGCCCGCCGAGGCGACCACCAGATCGCCCTTCACCGCGCGATGCACGCGCACCGAGGATTCGTAGATGGCGTTCTCGATGCCGAGCTGGGCGAAGATCACGATGATGCTGGCGGTGACGCCGCACAGCGCCAGGATCGCGCTGGTGCGCTGACGGCGCAGCTGCTGCACGCCGAGCGGCAGCTTGGCCGAGATCAGGACGGCGCGGCGGAACTCCGACCATACCCGGCGCGCGCGCGATGGCAGGCCGACCCAAAACGAGCGCAACCGGTCGGCGAGGTCGGGCGGAGGCCGGAAGGAAGGTATCGCGACCATCAGTAGAGCGTGACGCGCACTTCGCGGCCGATGACCTGCGGGATGCGATCGGTGTCGACGAACTCGATCTCGACCTGCACGACGCGCGCGTCCATCGGCGTGGCGCCTTCCGGATCGGGCCGGCGCAGGCGATTGACCGACGGCACCACGCGCGAGACCCGGCCTTTGTACGGCTCGTCACGGCCCCGCAGCCTGATCTCGGCGCGGCCGCCGACCTGCACCCGGTCGAGCTGCACCTCGTCGACGTCGGCCAGCACGCGCAGCTGCGAGAGGTCGACGATCTTGGCGACGCCTTGGCCGCCCACGACCTCGCCCTGGCGGGCATAGAGCTGCAGGACGATCCCGTTGATCGGCGAGCGGACCAGCGAGTTCTCGCGGTTGCTGCGCAGCTGCTCGACCTCGGCCTCGGCGATCGCCAGCTCGGCGGCCGCCGTTTGCACGTCGATGTCCAGCGCCGCGCGCATGGTCACGAGCTTGCGCTGCTCCTGCTCGACCTTGGCCTGGGCGGCCTCGAGGTTGATCTGCTTGATCTCGGGTCGCAGCGCGCTGCTCTGCATCTCGATCTGGGTCTTCCTGTTCTCGAGCTCGGCGAGCCGCACCGCCTGCTCCTGGCTGGCGAGTTCCTTGGTGCGCGGGCCGTTCTTCAGCGATTCGAACTTCTGTCGCGCCAGATCGCGGCGGGCTTCGGAGATCCGCAGCGAACGACCGACGATCTCGTAATTGCGCAGCACCGCCACCACGTCGCCGGCCTTCACGGTCTGGCCGTCCTGCACGCGAAGCTCGATCAGGACGTCGCCCGCGGTGCCAACGCGCACCGTGGCGCTCGGCACATCGGTGTAGCCGCGCACGATGAGCGGCGACCGCTCGCCGGCGTCAGCCTTGTTCTGGGCGAGCGCAGCCGACGACACGCCGGCGAGGGCGAGGGCGAGCCAGGCGACGGCGAGCGTGGATAGACGAGTCGTCATGGCGGGATCCGGCGGAGAACCGCCGGCCTGTTATCGTACGGCCGCGCGTGGGAAGCCGAGGTTGAACAACGTACCGAACACGGTGATCACCTTGTTGGCCTCATAAAGCGGCGAATTCGAGACGTAGACCACGTCGCGCGGGTGCATGGCAAACTGCTGCGCGACGAAGACCGAGGTCGGCTTGGCGAAATCGAGGCGATAGACAACCGGCCGGTCGCTCGGCTTGGCGAACGCCGTGGAGTCCTGCGGGCGAAAGACGAACACGCCGGTCTTGTTGGCACGTTCGTCGCTCAGCCCGCCGACCTCGCCCAGCGCCTCGAGCAGCGACACCTTGGTGCGGTTGATCTCGATGTTACCGCTCTTGAGCACCGCCCCCAGCGCCGTGAAGGCCTTGATGTTGGTCGTCACCACCAAGGTGTCGTCCCGTTGCAGCATGATATCGCCGCCGGCCAGCAGATCGCTCATCGGGATGCGATACTCGACGCCGCGCCGCTTGAGGATCACGTCGTGCTGGTTGGGCGCGCGCGCCGTGCCGCCTGCGCGGTTGATCGCGTCGGCCAGCGTCCTGGCGCCCTCGAGCAGCGAGTAGCGGCCGGGCTGCTTGACGTCGCCGGACACCGCGTAAGTGTTGCTGCGGTCGACCGCGAGTTCGACGACGACCTGGGGTTGGAACGCGCGACCGGTGAGCCGGGCGACGATGCGCTCCTCGACGGCCTGCAGGCTGGCGCCGGCGACCGGCACGCTTCCAGCGAAGGGCACGGTGATGGTGCCGTTCTCGGACACGCGCAACAGGCCGACCTCCGAGCCGCCCTTCTGCAACGGCGCGAAGATGCTGCCGTCGAAGGGCTCGAAGATGCGGACGCGCAGCACGTCGCCCGGCGCCACGACAATGGAGGGCGCCGTGCCGCGCGCCGGTCGCGCGGCGCTCACCGCCGGGGCCGCCGGAGCGCTGGAGATGGCGCCGATGGTCTGCGGCGAGAGGTCGACGATGTCGAAAGGCAGGTTGTTCGGGTTGCCCGGCACCACTGCGTTCATATCGGGACCGGCGGCCGGAATCGTGTCGTCGCCGCAGGCCGCCAGCAAGGCGGCCAACGCCAAGGCGACGATACGACTGGTCCGGCTTCCTGATCCTGTCGACGGCACCCGGTTTCTCCCCTGATCCAGCGCGTATTCAGACCGACCGCCGCCGCATAGCAACCAAAAAAATCGCGATCCCGGAACTTGTTTGTTCGGGCGCATCAGCCGCCGCTGCCGCGCACATGCGCCACGGCCTCCTCGCGCGAGTCGAACATGTGCAGAAACATCGCGAAGCCACTCACCGATAGCGTCTCTGCGACTTCGGCCGGCACGCGGGCGAAGGCGACCAGCGCCTGCGCCGCCTCGGCCCGCCGTACGGCCGCCACGATCAGCCGCACGCCCGCGGCGCTGATGTAGGTGAGGTCGGCGAGGTCGTATATGACGCCGTGGCCACGCTGGATGGGCGCCAGAAGCGCGCCCTCGATGGCCGGGACCGTGGCCGAATCGAGCCGGCCCGACACGACCGCCAGGCTGGCGCCGCCATCCAGGGCCGTCACCACGACCTCGACCGCCGGCGCGCTCACGCCGCCGCCCCGCCGCGACTGGCCGCCCGCGCCCGCTGCTCGCGCCAGCCGCCGACGACATCGACATCGCGCCACTTGATGTCGCGGCCGCTCAGCGCATGGATCGCGATCGGCAGCATCAGCGTCTCGCGCAGCACGATGCACGGGATCTGCCGCCACGACCAATGCAGGCCTCGGCCCTTCAAGAACAGCATCTCGAAGCCGATCCAGATCGCCCAATGAGCCACGACGATGAGCGCGATGCCGGCGGCCGAGGTCCAGTCGAGCCAGGCCGGCAGCAGCGCCGGGCCGGCCATCAAGGCGGCGACCATCGAGACCGCGCCGCTCAACAGCGGCTCAAGGAACACCGTGACCGGCGCCATCAGCCAGCGCAGGCGGGCCCAGCGCACCTGGCGCCCCCAGATATCGCTCCAACGGCGATAGGGCCGCGGGAAGGCCGGCACGATGTCGGCCACGGTGGTGCGCAAGCCGGCGTCGCGCATGGCCGCGAGCAACGACTGATCCTCAGCAATCTCGATCGAGAAGGCCTCGACCCCGCCGATCTTCTCGAAAGCCGCGCGCGAGAACAGCAGGATTCCGCCGCACGCAGCCTGGAAGCCGATCTTGTCCAACGCGAAGATCATGCGGGCGCTATAGCCGTTGAGCATCGTGCATTCCGCCTCGGCCGCCCAGTTGCGCGCGCCGCGCGGCGGTTTCAGGCCCTGCACGAGGCCCGTGCGCTCGTTGATCATGGCGCCCATGGCACGCAGCTCGTCGACCCGCAGGAGGCTGCCGCTATCCATGACAACGATCAGAGATCTGCTCGCTGTTTCAAGGCCTTTGGCGATATTATTGACTTTGGGATTGAAAGAAATCGTGGCCCGGCCGATCAGCAGTGGCGGCAACTCGCCGGTCAGGTAGGTCCAGTGTAGAGTCACCCGCTCAGCTGCCGGATCGTCATATTCCTCAACGCAAATAAGGACTTCCGCGCCCGCCTTCGCCAAATCCACCAGCGCCGCGACATAGGCCGGCGACGCGTCGCCGTCGCCGACCATCGGCGCGACCACCGTAAAGGCGGAGGCCGGTGGTGGCTCGCCTGCGGGCTTGCGGTGGCGTACCAAAGCCAACACGTGGGTCACGACATGCCAACCGGTCGCGACGCACCACAGGATGGCGGCGATCGTCACGCTGAGGCCGGTGGCGGTCATAGGGCGATCGAGAGCGGTCAGCGGTGTGGTGGCGCGGCCTCAGGCGCGACGGCCGCGGATCGAGACCGGACGATGGTCGGCCCAGTCGAGCCGCCACCACGGCCGACGCGGCGCGTTGGGTTCCATCAGGGCCCGCCAGCCCGGCTCGGGCTTGTAGGTGCCGAAGGCCTTGTCCCACCAGTCGACGCTGATGCCGTAATTGTGCCCGGGCTGGTTGCGCTTGTGGTGGACGAAGTGCACCGGGGTGGCCGACTGCCACGGCAACAGGCGCGGGTCCTCGTGCTGGGCTTGGTGACACCAGGCGGCGAAGATCGCGTGGATCAGCGCGCCGGCGATGCCGGCGCCGGCGAACCAGCCGCCGGTGACGAAGTAATAGTCGAGCGGCAGCAGGAGCACGGCGGCGGCCAGCGCGCCCGCGGCGTAGTCCCGGAATTCCTGCAGCACGCCCTGGCCCAGGCCGTCCATGTGGTGGTCGCCGTGGCGCTTGACCAGAAAACGGCCGACCCATCGATGGTGCATGCCACGATGGATCCAGTACTCGCCCAAGGTGCCGAGCACGAAACCGACGATCAGTCCGGATAGGGCAAGGCCTGCCTGAAGCATGGCGTCCGGTTGTCCGTTTAGAGAGGTTGAAACGATCTATTAACAGGTCGCGGCGATGTTGTCAGTGTCGCATGTGGTCACAATGCGTGTGTCCTAGCCTCTCCCGGGGCTTGGCAAAAGCCGCTGCGACGGGCGGAAACGCCTTGTTACAGTCAGGAACCGCCGTGACCTACCGCTACGCCATCTACGCCGCCCCCGCCCCCGGCTCCGCCCTCGCCCGGCACGCCGCCGCCTGGCTGGGTCGCGACGCGCTGACCGACCTGCCGCGGGCGCAGCCACTGCCCCAGACGATGCCGATCACCCGCGAGGCCGACCGCTACGGCTTCCACGGCACGCTCAAGCCGCCCTTCCAGCTCGCCGAGGGTCGCGACGAGGCCGCGCTGCTCGACGCATTGGCGGCATACGCCGCGCGTACCGCGCCGGTCGATCTGGGTCCGCTGTCGGTGCAGGACCTCTCGGGCTTCATCGCGCTGCGGCCGGTCGTCAGCCCGCCGGCCCTGGCCGCCCTGGCGGCCGACGTCGTCGAAGCCTTCGACGGCTTCCGCCGGCCGCCCGACGCGGCGGAGCTGGCGCGCCGCCGCGTCCATGGGCTGACGCCGGCGCAGGAGGCCAACCTGGCGCGCTGGGGTTACCCCTACGTGATGGACGAGTTCCGGCTGCACTTCACCCTGACCAGCCGGCTGCCGGCGGCCGAGCGCGCGCCGCTGATCGCCTGGCTCCAACGCTACTTCGATCCGGCCCTGTCGGCGCCGTTCATCCTCGACACGCTCTGGCTGTTCGTCGAGCCGGCGCCCGGCGCGCCGTTCCGTCAGGTCGCGGGCTTCGCGCTCGCCGGCAAGAGCTGATCGATTAGCCGGGCGAAGGCGGCGACGGCGAGGGCGAGGTCGCCGTCATTGGCGATGGCCACGACATCGTGTCCCGTTGTGGGAGCACCGACCCGCGCCAGCCGCGCCTCGATCTCGGCCGGGCTCTCGCGGCCGCGCGCCGCCAGCCGCGCGCGCAGCGTGTCGGTCGAGGCGGTTACCTCGCAGACCGTCAGGCCGGGGTAGCGCCGCCGCGCCGCATCGAGCACCTGGCGCGAGACGTTGGCGACGACGACGCGGCCGGCCGCGAGGTCGTCGTCCATCCGCCGCGGCAGGCCGTAGCGCAGGCCGTTGGCCGGCCAGTGTATGGCGAAGGCTCCCGCCGCGCACATCGCCGCGAACGCGTCGGCCGAGGCTGCAACATGGCCCTCGCCGCCGGAGCCGGCCGGCCGGGTGATCACGCGGCGCACGAAGGCGACGTTCGGGTCGGCGCGAAAGACCGCCCGCGCGCCGTCGAGCAAGCTGTCCTTGCCGACCCCGCTCGCGCCCACGACGAGCACGAGCCGGCGGCCGTCAGGCATGCGCCTGAAGGCGCCGGGCCCGGTCGCGGAAGGCGGCGAGGTCGGGCGTCTTCTTGCCGATGATCTTGGCGAGGTCGTCGTAGCGGCGCAGCGTCACCGCCTCGGCGGCATGGGGGCATTTGATGAATGAGTCGGCTTCGGCGGCAGTGAAGGGGCCTCCTTGCACTTGCAGTGAAGTTTTCGAGCCCTGCGAGAGCGCCTCCCAGTAGCCGGCCTCGGCGAAGCATAGGTAGCGCTTGGCGTCGACATGCAGGCGCACCGGCTCGGCCACCGCCTTGCCGAACACCTGCTCGAGCACCAGGGCGCCCGAGGCCTCGTGCCGCGCGTCGATGCCCTTCGCGGCCAGGCCCTCGTCGCCCTTGCCGACGAGATGGCCGATGTCGTGCATCAGGGCGGCGATCACCAGCGAGTCCGGATCGCCCGCCTCGACCGCGAGCTCGGCCGATTGCAGGGCATGGGCGAGCTGTGTGACGCGCTCACCGCCATAGGCCGCGCCGCCCTTCTCCTCGAGCAGCCGGAACAGCCCGTCGACCGTGTACCTCATGCGATCCTCCGTCCTTCGCGCCACACCGCGCGCACCACCGGTTGGCCCTCGATCAGCGCCACGCGCAGCAGATCAGCGCGCCGCCCCGCGACGATGGCGCCGCGATCGTCCAGCCCGACCGCCTCGGCCGGCGTCTGCGCCACCGCGCGCACCGCCCGGGGCAAGTCCATCTCGGGAATGTCGCGCGCCAGCCGGAAGGCGGATTCGAGCAGGCTCACCGGCACGTAGTCCGACGAGACGATGTCGAGCAGCCCCTGCGCCGCCAGCGCGCCGGCCGAGATATTGCCGGAGTGCGAGCCGCCGCGCATCAGATTGGGTCCGCCCATCACCACCTTCATGCCGCCCTCGCGCGACAGCCGCGCCGCCTCGACCGTGGTCGGGAACTCGGCCACCACCATGCCGTCGGCGACCGCCTCGGCGACGTGGGCGGCCGTGGCGTCGTCGTGGCTGGCGAGCGGAATGCCGCGCGCCCGGCACATCTCGACCATGCCGCGCCGGTTGGGCGCGCTCCAACGCGCGCAACGTTCCTTCTGCGCGGCGATGTAGGTGTCGAGCTCGGCGTCGGTGAACTGGAACTTGCCCTTGTAGTATTCGCGGAACTTGTCCTCGCGCGTGAACTGGCGCTGGCCCGGCGTGTGGTCCATGACCGAGGCGAGCTTGACCGCCGGATCGTCGATCAGCCGGGCGATGCGATCGAGCACCGTGGGATAGCTGGTCTCGCAGCGCAGGTGGAACAGGTGCTCGGCGCGGAACATGTCGCGCGCGCGCGCCGTCTTCACCGCCGCCAGCATTTCGTCGAGCGCGGCGATGCGGATATCGTCGTCGCCGCGCACCGTGCCCATGCCGACGGCGTCGAACACCGTGGTGATGCCGGCGGCCGCGATCTGGCCGTCATGCGCCAGCACCGCCGACATGCCGGGCCAGCGCACGCCCGGCCGCGGCGCAAAGTGGCGCTCCATGTTGTCGGTGTGCAGCTCGACGAGGCCGGGCAGCAGGTAGTCGCCGGCGAAATCCTCGCCGCGCCGCGCTGCGCCCGCCGCGACCTCGGCGATGCGCCCGTCGCGCACGACGACGGCGCCGTCGATCACCGCGTCGGGGCCGACGATCCGGGCGCCGCCGAGGATCATCTCGGCCATCACGCGGCCTCCGGCAGGGACGTACCGGGCTCGAGCTCGAACACCCGGCTCGCCACCGCCTCGCGCGCCACCGGATCGTGCAGGATGGCGAGAATCGCCGCGCCGCTATCGCGCGCTTCGCGGATCAGGGCGATCACCACGGCGCGATTGGCGTCGTCGAGCGAGGCGGTCGGCTCGTCGAGCAACAGGATCGGGAAGCCGGCGGCGAAGACGCGGGCGATGTTCACGCGCTGCTGCTCGCCGCCGGAGAAAGTCGCCGGCGGCAGGTCGAACAGGCGCGACGGAATGTTGAGCCGCGCCAGCATCGCCTCAGCCCGGCCGCGCGCCGTATCGGGCGCGACGCCGCGCGCCAGCATCGGCTCGGCCACCACGTCGCGCGTCGAGACGCGCGGGATCACGCGCAGGAACTGGCTGACATAACCGATGGTGTCGCGCCGCAGGGCCGTGACCTGGCGTGGCGATGCGCTCGCCATGTCGATCTCGGCGCCGCTATCGCGGATCAACAGGCTTCCCGAGTCTGCGCCGTAGTTGCCATAGACGCAGCGCATCAGGCTGCTCTTGCCCGCGCCCGAGGGCCCGCGCAGCACGACGCACTCGCCGGCCTGCACGTCGAGATCGACGCCCCGCAACGCATCGAGCCGCACGCCGCCGCGCAGATGCAAGGTGAAGCTCTTGCGCAGGCCGCGGATTGAGATGGCGGGGGACATAGCTACTCCTGTTCCTTCTCCCCGCGAGGGCGGGGAGAAGATGCCGAGCGCAGCGAGGCGGATGAGGGGCTTCCTCGCGCAACGACTAGCGCCGTCACCGTTGGGACTCCGCGAAGCCCCTCATCCGCCCTTCGGGCACCTTCTGCCCGCCTTCGCGGGGAGAAGGAAAGTGGCCCCGTCATCGTCATACCGTCAGCACCGAGGATACGAGGAGCTGCGTGTACGGCTCTCTGGGATCGTCGAGCAGACGATCGGTGAGCCCGCTTTCGACCAGGCCGCCCTCGCGCATCACGATCAGCCGATCGGCCAGCAGGCGCGCGACACCCAGATCGTGGGTCACGATGATCACCGACACGCCGACGTCGCGCACCAGCCGGCGCAGCAGGTCGAGCAGTCGCGCCTGCACCGAGACGTCGAGACCGCCGGTCGGCTCGTCCATCAGCACGACGCGGGGATGCGTCACCAGGTTGCGCGCGATCTGCAGGCGCTGCTGCATGCCGCCGGAGAAGGCGCGCGGCTTGTCGTCGACGCGATCGGCGTCGATCTCGACCTGCTTGAGCCAGTCCAGCGCCGTGTCCCGTAGATTGCCGTAGTGGCGCTGGCCCAGCGCCATCAGCCGCTCGCCGACATTGCCGCCGGCGCTGACGTCGGGCCGCAGCCCGTCGCGCGGATTCTGGTGCACGAAGCCCCACTCGGTGCGCAGCAGGCGCCGCCGATCGGCCTCGCTCAGCGCCAGCATGTCGACCTCGCGGCCATCGCCGGTGTGATAGAGCACTTCGCCGGCATCGGCCGGCATGCGCCCGCCGAGGCAATTGAGCAAGGTGGTCTTGCCCGAGCCGGATTCGCCGACGATGCCCAGCACCTCGCCCGGCCACAGCTCGAGCGAGACGTCGCGCACCGCGGCGCGCGCACCGAAGCGCTTGGTGAGGCCGCGCACCTCGAGGATCGGCGTCTCGCTCATTCGCCGCCCTCCACGGCCGCGACATACGACTGCGGCGCGCCAGTACCGCGATGGCCCGCGGCGCGCCGCTGTTCGCAGTGGTCGGTGTCGGAGCACACGAACATGCGCCCGCCCTTGTCGTCGGTGATGATCTCGTCGAGGAAGGTGTCGTCGGCGCCGCACAGCGCGCAGGGCTGGTCCCATTTCTCGATCTGGAACGGGTAATCCTCGAAATCGAGCGACTTCACCGCGGTGTAGGGTGGCACGGCGTAGATGCGCTTCTCGCGACCGGCGCCGAAGAGCTGCAGCGCCGGCATCTGGTCCATCTTCGGATTGTCGAATTTCGGAATCGGCGAGGGGCGCATCAGGTAGCGGCCATTGACCATCACGGGATAGTCGTAGGCGGTCTCGATGCGGCCGAAGCGCACGATGTCCTCGAAGAGCTTCACATGCATGGCGCCGTACTCGGCAAGCGCGTGCATCTTGCGCGTCTCGGACTCGCGCGGCTCGAGCCAGCGCAGCGGCTCGGGGATCGGTACCTGGTAGACCAGGATCTGGCCTTCGACGAGCTTCGTCTCCGGGATGCGGTGCCGCGTCTGCACGATGGTGGCGTCCGGCGTGCGCTCGGTGGTCGCCACGCCGGTCATGCGGCGGAAGAACGAGCGGATGCTGACGGCGTTGGTCGTGTCGTCGGCGCCTTGGTCAATCACCTTCAAGGTGTCGGCCGGGCCGATCACCGCGGCGGTGATCTGGATGCCGCCGGTACCCCAGCCATAGCTCAGCGGCATCTCGCGGCTGCCGAACGGGATCTGGTGACCGGGAATCGCCACCGCCTTCAGAATCGCGCGCCGCAGCATCCGCTTGGTCTGCTCGTCGAGGAAGGCGAAGTTGTAGCCCTCGTCGACCGTGGCGTTGCTTGGCCCGGCGGTCATGTGTGGGTTCCCGATACCTTCCCCCGCTGGCGGGGGAAGGTAGTCGTGTGGGCGGCAGTCATTCCGCAGCCTCCTTCAGCGCGGCTTGCCTCGCCGCCTCGGCGTCGCGGCGCATGGCGCGCACGACGTTGAGCTCGGACTGGAAGTCGACATAGTGCGGCAGCTTGAGGTGCTGCACGAAGCCCTGCGCCTCGACGTTGTCGCTGTGATAGAGCACGAACTCGATGTCGTTGGGCGGCGCGTCGGTCGCCTCGCCGAGTTCCTCGGCGCGCAACGCGCGGTCGACCAGCGCCATGCCCATCGCCTTGCGCTCGCCGTGGCCGAAGCTCACGCCGTAGCCGCGGGTGAATTGCGGCGGCTCGCTCTTCGACCCGGCGAACTGATTGACCATCTGGCACTCCGTCAGCTCGATGTCGCCGATATCGACGGCGAAGCCCAGCTCGGGCGGCACCATCTCCACCGCCACGGTGCCGTGGCGGATCTCGCCGGCGAAAGGATGCGTGCGGCCATAGCCGCGCTGCGTGGCGTAACCCATCGCCAGCACGAAGCCCTCGTCGCCGCGCGCCAGGTTCTGCAGCCGCATGGCGCGCGGCGCCGGGAAACGCAGCGGCTCGCGCGTCAGGTCGGGCGGCGCCGGATCGCCAGACGCGGGCCGCTCGACCTCGATGATGTTTTCGCGATTGAGCACGTCGATCACGCCGGGCACGCGCGCCTCTTCCGCCGGCGCAGCCACGGGCGCAGGCGCCGGCTCACCCTCGGCCATCAGCGCGAAATCGAGCAGGCGGTGCGTGTAGTCGAAGGTCGAGCCGAGGATCTGGCCTCCCGGAATATCCTTGAACACCGCCGACACGCGCCGCCGCACCGTCATCGCCGATGTGTCGATCGGCAAGGTGGCGCCGAAGCGCGGCAGGGTCGTGCGGTAGGCGCGCAGCAAGAAGATCGCCTCGACCTGATCGCCACAGGCCTGCTTCAACGCCAGCGCGGCGAGATCAGGATCGTAGAGCGAACCTTCGGTCATCACGCGATCGACCGCGAGCTTCTGCTGCTCGCGGATCTGCGCAACGCTGAGCTCGGGGATCGCAGGGTCGCCGCGCCGCGACTCGGCCAGCCAGGCATGCGCGTTGGCGATCGCGCGTTCACCACCCTTGACGGCAACGTACATGTCAGGCCTCCAGGATGGTGGTGCGCGGCAACGCCGCGAGGCGCGCGCCCGATGCGAACAGGATGTCGAGGCCACGCGGAAACGCGCCGCTCATGGCACGACGCGCGGCGAGGAACGAGTCCGGCAGCCCGTCGATACGCAACACCGCGCGCGTGGCGATGCCGGGACCACGCAAGCTCCAACCGCCCTGCGCGTTCAAATCAGGCACCTGGACGATCAGCGTCGCGCCGCGTTGCGGCTCCTCGTCGCTGCCCCAGTCGAAGTCCTCGAGCGCCGGCAGGGACGCGGCGTCGAGCATGACGGCGAAGGCCGCCTTGCCGGCCACGCTCACAACAGGCGCACCGGTGTGAAAGGCGATCCACGCCGCCGCGCCGTCGGCCGCCGCATGTGGCGCCAGCCAGACCGGCGTGTCGCCGTCGAGCAAGGTCAGGCAGGCCGCCGCCGTCGCGGCATCGACGCCGGCGGGCGGGTTCAGGCGCAGCGTGAGTTCTTCGATGCGGCCGGGATGCGACAGCGCAGCGAGTGTCGCGCGGAAGGCGGCCTGCGCGTCGAGCACCGGCTCGACGAAGCCCGGCGACAACGCCGCCTGGGTCGGCGTGACGATCCCGCTCATGAGCCGCGCACCATGGTGAAGAAATCGACCTTGGTCGCCGCCGCCTTCGACAGCACGCGCTGGCGCGCGGCCTCCTGGCCCTGCGCGAGCGGCGCCACCAGGTCGCGGCGCAGCCGCTCGGCAAACGGCCCGTCCTGCAGCAGCGCGTCGAGCACCGCCACCAGCTCCGCCTTGCGCTTGTCGCGGCCGGCGACGTAGCCGACACCGACAGCGCCGCCTTCGACCTGCACGACGCAGCGCGCGACGCTCATCTCGCCGATGTTGAATTGCTGGCCGGTGCCGCCGGCGCGCCCGCGCACCATCGCCAGCCCCGACTCGGCCGGCTTGACGACGCGCCAGCTCGGCCGCGGCGACAGCCCGATCACCGCCGCCTCCAGCGTCGCCCGTTCGGCTCTCGCCAGCACGGCCAGCCAGGATTTGCGCGCGTCGATGCTTTCCATCTCGACAAAGTCCTTACTTGTCTATACAAGTATAGGGGGATGGGTCGACGCCCGCAAGGTCTATCGCCGGCCACATCTGTCATCCCGAACGCAGCGAGGGATCCAGGTGACTTTCCGAGATCTCTCGCTGCGCTCGGGATGACAGGACGATGCGGACTCTTACCCAGATCCCGATGAAGGTTGCGTGACATGGCCGTGGATGACGATCCCAGACCGCTGTGGCGGCGCATCGCCGACACGTTGCGCGCCGAGGTCAAGGCCGGCGACTGGAAGCCGGGCGCGCGGTTGCCGGGCGAATACGCGCTGGCCGAGCGCTTCGGTGTCAACCGCCACACCTTGCGCCAGGCGATCGAGCATCTCGAGGGCCAGGGTGTGCTCCGCGCCGAGCAGGGTCGCGGCATCTTCGTGCCCGATCCGCCGCTCGACTACGCGCTGGGCAAGCGCGCGCGCTTCAGCGAGACCATCGAGCGCTCCCGACGCGTCGGCGCGCGCGATCAGGTGAGCGTGCACAATGTGCGCGCCACGCCGGAGATCGCGCAGGCCTTGTCGGTGCCGACCGAGACTCCGCTGCTGCGTCTCGACGCGCGCGCCCTGGTCGACGGCAAGCCCGCCGGCATCGGCAGCCACTACTTCCCCGCCGCGCGCTTCCCGCGCCTGGGCGACGCCTGGCGCGCCGAGCGCTCGGTGACCGCGGCGTTACGGCGCTGCGGCGTGAACGATTATTCGCGGCGCTGGACACGCGTGTCGGCGGCGCTGATCACCGCTTCCGACGCGCGCCTGCTCGAGGTCGGCCGCGGCCGCGCCGTGCTGGTCACCGAGGCGATCAACATCGACCCCGACGGCGTGCCGATCGAGTACGGCCACTCCCGCTGGCTGAGCGACGCGATGACGTTCGTGGTGGAGTGACCGTGCGTTCGCATCTGACTCCCTCTCCCCGCGTGCGGGGAGAGGGTCGGGGTGAGGGGCTGCATCAGGTGGCGCACCACTGACGTGCGCAACTTGCGAATCCCCCTCACCCCGACCCTCTCCCCGCACGCGGGGAGAGGGAGAAAATCCGTGTGCGATAGCCCTGCGGCACCGAGCGGCGAGCGATCCGCGCCGCCAGTTATTCCGCGCGCGGCGCGACGATGGTGCAGGTACCTTGGGC
>VGCZ01000005.1 GCA_016869975.1 Alphaproteobacteria bacterium | reverse complement strand
CTGTCTGCCTCGTCGCTGCTATCGTCTGGTGGATTTTATGAGTCTCGACCCTAGTCACCGCCAAGAAGCGAGGGAACGGAGTGCGGGCGATGCGTTTGTCCTACGGCTGGGCGGTGGTCGGCGCCGGCATGCTGCTGACCTGCCTCAGCGTCGGCTCGATGTTCTCGCTGGCGGTGTTCAAGGATCCGTTGTCGGCCGCCACCGGCTGGTCGCAGACCGGCGTGTCGGCGGCGATGACGATCGACTTCCTGTGCATGGGCTTCTCCGCCTTCGTCTGGGGTGCGCTGTCGGACCGCTTCGGCACGCGCGCCGTGGTGCTGGCGGGCAGCGTCCTGCAGGGCCTCGGCCTGGTGCTGGCGAGCCGCGCCACCTCGCTGCTCGAGTTCCAGATCATGTTCGGCGTGATCGTCGGCGTCGCCGCCGGCGCCTTCTACGCGCCGCTGATGGCCACCGCCTCGGGCTGGTTCGAGAACAACCGCAGCCTCGCCGTGGCGCTGATCTCGGCCGGCATGGGCGCCTCGCCGCTGATCGTGGCGCCGACCACGCGCGCGCTGCTCGACGCCTATGACTGGCGCACAGCGATGCTGGTCATCGGCATCGGCCTGTGGGTGCTGTTGATCCCGGCCGCGATGGTGATCCGCCGGCCGCCCTCGGCCGCGCCAACCGCGCCTGGACTCGTCGCGCCGTCGGACGGCTACACACTGAGCGCTGGCCAGGCATTGCGTACGCCGCAGTTCATCGCCATCGCGCTCACGCATTTCTGCTGCTGCGCGGCGCATTCGGGCCCGATCTTCCACATGGTGAGCTACGCCACCGCCTGCGGTATCGGCGCCATGACGGCGGTCACGGTCTACAGTCTCGCCGGCCTCTCAGGCCTCGGCGGTCGCGTGCTGCTGGGCGTCACCGCCGACCGCATCGGCGCCAAGCCCGTGCTGGTCGCCGGCCTGCTGGTGCAGGCGGCGGCCGCCGGCACCTACCTCTTCGTCGGCGCGCTAGGCGAGTTCTACGCGCTCAGCGTTGTCTTCGGCATCGCCTATGGCGGCGTCATGCCGCTCTACGCGGTGCTGGTGCGCGACTATTTTGGGCCGCGCATCATGGGCACCTTGTTCGGCGGCGTGTCGGCCATGGCCAGCCTCGGCATGGCGCTGGGACCGGTGGCCGGCGGTTGGGCGTTCGACACCTTCCAGAGCTACAACTGGCTCTATATCGGCTCCTTCGGCGTCGGCCTGGGCGCGGTAGCGATCGCGCTTACCTTCCGCCCGCTGCGCGCCGCGCCGCCGGCCGCCAAGCCGCGGCTTGCGTGAGCACCTCGGCGATCTGCACCGCGTTGAGCGCCGCGCCCTTGCGCAGATTGTCGCCGGTGCAGAACAGCACCAGCCCGTGCGCCACCGTCGGATCGCGGCGGATACGGCCGACGTAAACCGGATCGCGGCCCGTCGCCTCCAGCGGATTGGGCACGTCGCTCAACACGACGCCCGGCGCGCAGCCCAGCAGCGCCGCCGCCTGCTCAACCGAGATCGGCCGCTCGAACTCGACATTCATCGACAGCGAGTGGCCGGTATAGACCGGCACGCGCACGCAGGTGCCCGAGACCAGCAGATCGGGGATCTCGAGGATCTTGCGGCTCTCGTCGCGCAGCTTGATCTCCTCCTCGGTGTAGCCGTCCTCGACGATGCGGTAGTTCAGCGGCACGACGTTGTGCGCGATGGGCACGGCCCACTTTTGCGGCGCGGGGAACGCCAGCGCGCGGCCGTCATGCGCCAGCGCGTCGGAGCCCTCGCTGGTGCCGCTGACCTGCTCCTCCAGCTCGCGCACGCCGGCGATGCCGCCGCCCGACACGGCCTGATAGGTGCTGGCGATCAGGCGGCGCAGCCCGGCCGCCTCGTGCAACGGCTTGAGCACCGGCATCGCCGCCATGGTCGTGCAGTTGGGATTGGCGACGATGCCCTTGGGGATCGAGTTCAGCGCGTGCGGATTGACTTCCGACACCACCAGCGGCACGTCGGGGTCGCCCCGCCAGGCCGAGGAATTGTCGATGACGATGGCACCCGCCGCCGCGACCTTCGGCGCCAGTTGCTTCGAGGTCGAGCCGCCGGCCGAGAAGAAGACGATGTCGAGGCCGGCGTAGTCGGCCGTCTCGGCGTTCTCGACGACGATGTCGCGGCCCTTCCAGTGGATGGCGGTGCCGGCCGAGCGGGACGAGGCAAACAAGCGCAACGCGGAGACCGGAAAGTTCCGCTCCTCGAGGATCGACCGCATCAGCCCGCCGACCAATCCGGTCGCGCCGACAATTCCAACCGCATAAGACATGGACGCTTCTCCTTGAGTGAGCCGGAGACGGGCGTCCTTGAACGACAAAGGCCCCGTCGATCGGCGGGGCCTTGGAAGTGTTGCTCGCTGTCGTATCGTTTACCGCGCGCGCACCTTCACCGCCCCACCGGAGGTGGTCGGTTTCGGCGTGGTCTTGGTGATCGTCAGCGACATTCGATCCCGAACGAAAGTTTGGAGCGGGCGAAGGGATTCGAACCCTCGACCCCGACCTTGGCAAGGTCGTGCTCTACCCCTGAGCTACGCCCGCGCTCCTCGCGGTGCCGCGCGACCGAAATCGCACGACGGGGGCGGGAGATAGCGGCTTTCCACCGGCTTGGCAAGCTTGCTAAGCAGCCGCCCATGGACACCGAAACGCCGCCCGACGGCCACGACCTGCCGACCACGCCCGAGACATTGCTGGCGCTGCTCACCACGCTCGGCATACCGCACGAGACGGTGCGGCACGAGGCGGTGTTCACCGTCGAGCAGTCGAGCCGCGTCAACGCGCTGCATCCGGCGCTGACGTCGGGCGTGCACATCAAGAACCTCTTCCTGCGCAACAAGCGTGAGGAGATGTGGCTGGTGGTGGCCGAGGCGCACCGGCCGATCGATCTGAAGAAGCTCGGCGAGCGCATCGGCCTGGGCCGCGCCTCGTTCGGCAGCGCCGAGCGCTTGATGAAGTATCTCGGCGTGCGGCCGGGCTCGGTGACACCCTTCGCGCTGATCAACGACAGCGCGCACGCCGTGCGTCTGGCGGTCGACCGCGTGATCCTCGAGGCGCCGCGGGCCTGGGCGCATCCGCTGGTCAACACCATGACCACGGGGCTGAGCGGCGACGATCTCGGCCGCTTCTTCGCCCATACCGGCCACGCGCCGATGATTCTGGCGCTTGACTGATGTTATAATGTAACCTTACCGTCGCCTGATGAACCAAATCTCCCGGCGGCGACTCTGCGCCGCTCTGACGATCGGCGGCGCGTGGACAGCGTTGCCAGCCTTTGGCCAGCAGAAGCTGAAGGTCGTGGCCAGCTTCTCCATCGTCGCCGACTTCGTCGCCACGGTCGGCGGCGAACGCATCGAACTCGCCACCCTGGTCGGCCCCGACAAGGACGCGCACACCTACCAGCCGACGGCCGGCGACAGCCGCACCGTCGCGGGCGCCCAGGTCCTGGTGACCAACGGCTTGGGCTTCGAGTCCTGGGCCGACCGGCTGGCCGGTGCCGCGCCGTTCAAGGGTCGCCGAATCGTCGCGACGTCGGCGGTGCCGCGCGAGCGCCACCTCGCGGACCACGGCCACAGTCATGGCCACGGCCACGGCCACAGCCACGGCAAGCCCGGCGGCAGCGATCCGCACATGTGGCAGGACGTGGCGCTGGCGCGCCGCTATGTCGGCGCTATCGCCGAGGGACTAGCGCAAGCCGATCCCGCCAGCGCCGACTCCTTCCGCCAGCGCGCCGCGACGTACGACAAGCGGCTGGCCGAGCTCGACGCCTGGGTGCGCGAGCAGATCGCGACGGTGCCGGCGGCCAAGCGACGGGTCATCACCGGCCACGACGCCTTCCGCTATTTCGCGCGCGCCTACGGCGTGACCTTCCGCGCGCCGCAGGGGCTGAGCACGGCGCAGGAGGCCTCCGCCAAGGACGTCGCCACCCTGATCCAGCAGATCCGCCGCGAGGGCATCCGCGCGATCTTCATCGAGAACATGTCGAGCCCGAAACTGATCGAGCAGATCGCCCGCGAGGCTGGCGGCGTGGTCGGCCCGACCCTGTATGTCGACGCGCTGTCGGCGCCGGGCGGACCGGCGGACAGCTACGAGAAGATGCTCCGCCACAACGTCACGGCACTGGTCGCCGGCATGGCAAAGAACTAGCGTCGTCATGGAGGCGTGAGGTTTGCCTGCTACCACCATCCTCAATGAAGGATGGGGAGAGCGGGCATGTCGAGGATACGGGCGGGCATTGCGCTCGCGTTCGTGCTCGTGCTCGGAGCGCACGAGCCTTACGCCCAGGAGAAGAAGCAAGAGCTGGTGGCGCCGTGGATCTCGATCGATGCGTCGCTCCAGTTGCGTTTCGACTGGACCGTCGCCTCGGACAGAGCCGGCAACCGCATCAAACAGCTCTTCATAGAGCATGGCGATCTCGAGTTCGGCCTGCACGGGACGGACTGGCTGACCTTGCGCGCGCATATCGCGGCCGGCGCGGTGCGCCCGCCCCTGCCGGGTCGCAATGCTTGGTTCCGCGGCTTCGGGATGTACATGGAAGAGCTGTTCGTCGAGGCCCATATCGACGAGGCAAGCTTCCGTATCGGCAAGCTCAATCCGACCTTCGCCGTCGCCCACAACGAGAAATTCCTGCGGGGGATGGGCGCGGTCGGCCTGAACGTGGCCTACGAGCTCACCGAAATGCTGGGCTTTGGCATGATCCTTCGGCCGGATCTGACGCGGTACGGCCTGGGCAAGCATGCGTTCGCCGTGCACCTGTTCTCGGTCGATACGACATTCCTCAACCACTCGATCATCACCACGCCGGGATCCACCGATACGTCGTTCAGCCGACTGGGAAACCGGAGACTGGCCGACGGCGGGCTAGCCAACACCAACCGTCCCGACAGTGTCGCGTTGGCGCTGGCGGGGCGCGGCTTCGATGTGCTGCCCAACCTTGGCTACGCGCTGGGCTTCCGTCTGTTGCGCGCTAGCCCCGCCGGCCTGGCCGCGGGGAGCGAGACTCGCGACGAGACCGGCTACAGCGTCGCCATCGACTACAGATTCGCGACGACGGCATGGGGAGCCGAGACCAGGGTCTTGCCGCTGGCCGAGTGGGTGCATCTGCGCAATCCCGGCGGCAATCCCGGGGTTACCAACTACCTCACCCTCGGTGTCGGCCTCGAGCACGGCCCCTGGGCCTTGTGGCTATCGGGCACGCTGCGCGACACAACGGCTGTACCCGGCTCGGCCGATGTCCGTGATCGGCTGTTCGCCGTCTCGCTGGACCGCGACCTCACCGACTGGCTCAAGCTTGGCATTGGCTACCGCTATCAGCGGGTTAACCGTGTCGATGACCATATCTTCGGGCTGCGCTTGTGGGTCCAGGACTACATCGAGATCGCGCTACGCTGAGCCTGCGCCTATATTGGCGTCATGGTCGGCCGCGTCCTTCATCGCCTCTGCGCATTCCTTCTGCTTGGCGCGCTGTGGAGCACGCCCGCGCTCGCGCAGCAGGATTCGCCCAAGACCGAGCGCGTGCCGGTCGACGGTCGCGACGTATCCATCCCGGCGCCGTTCCAGTATTGCGACCTCGACGCGACCGAGGAGCGCGACGCGCAGCTGATCGACGCGCTCGACAAGCTGGCGGCCGGTCGTCAGGTGCTGCGCCGCCTGGCGCCGTGCGAGGAGCTGAAGAGCTGGCGCAAGGACAAGGACACCGATCCGATCGAAATCGTGCAGATGCTGCACGATCCGGCCGCCGGCCCGGCCGATCGCGGCCGCGCCGCCTATGTCGCCGGCATCGTCGCTGGCCGACCGATCGCCGGACGCGACGCGACCCTGAAGAAGGCGGCCGACGGTCCGCCCGCCAGCGCCGGTGAATATCGCTACGGCCACATCGCGCTGATGGAGCGCACCGACCGCTTTGTAATATCGGCCGACGCGGTGGTCGTGGTGATCGACGGCCAGCAGCATGAGATGGCGTCGCTGCGAGCCTGGACCATCGCCGCCGGCCGCTCGATCCTGATCGAGGTCGTCGTGCCCTACGAGGGCGACGGCGCGGCGTTCGACTGGATGCAGACCGACCAGCGCGACCATGTCGACCGGCTGCTGTCGGCCAATGGCGAGCGCGCGCGGCGCTTTGACAGCGCCCGTCCGCCGATCCTCACCGAGCCCGCCCCCAAGCCGCGCAAGCCGCCAGCGGTGTTCAAGCCGCGCGACCCCGACGCGGAGGATTTCTTCGCCGACTACGGCGGGCAGATCGCGCTGGGCATGATCGGCGGCGGTGCCCTGCTGATCATCGTCAGCCTGCTGTGGTCGCGCCGCGTGCGCCGGCCGGCTTGAGCGCCAAGACACCACCTTTCCCCCTCCAGGGGCAGGTACTGGTCAACCTTCAGATCGCGCGCGCGCGCTCGGCGAGCCTGGCCAACGCCGCGCGATTGGTGCCGGAGTAGCAGCGCCCCAGCGCGTCGCGCCAGGTCAGCCACAGGTAACGGACATGCTCTTCGGGATGCAGTGTCGCGGCGAACGGAGTCGCGACCTCGACGCCGAAAGTGTGCTCGATGTTGTGGGTCACGTCGGGGGCGTAGCGTGGCCGCCAGCGGCCGTAGATGGCGTAGCGGTTGACCAGGCGCCAATCGCTCAGCGCCGCGCCGACGTCCAGGCCGGTCTCCTCCAGCACCTCGCGGCGGGCGGTATCGGCGAGCGACGCGTCGGCCGCCTCGCGCGAGCCGGTGACCGACTGCCACCAGCCCGGCCAATCGCGCCGCTCCATCATCAAGACCTTTAGATCGGGCGTGTGGATCACCACCAGCACCGATTCCGGAAGCTTGAAGCTCATCGCTGCGCGGCGAGGGCGGCTACGCGATCGAGCGCGGCGCGCGGCAGCGGCCCTTTCTCGGCCGCGGCGATCGCCTGCTCGAGATGATCCATAGTCGAGTAACCGATGATCATCGTCGTCATGCCGTCATGGGCGATGGCGAAGCGCATCGCCGCCTCGGTGAGGCTCGAGGCGATGCCCTCGCGGATCAGCGCCTCGAACCGCCTGGCGCGCTCGACATCGGCGCGGAAATCACGGCCCGAGCCGATCGGATCGACTACCTGCATGGCCAGCGGATGGCGCGCCTCGCTGCCGCTCAGCGCTCCGCCGGCCAGCGCGCGGATGCCGATCACGCCCATGCGCGCCTTCTTGGTGTGCTCCAGCAGGCGGCCGTAATCCTGTCCCGGCGCGTGCGTCGGCATCGGCCCACCGGCGCTGGGATTGAGCATGTTGTACATCACCTGCGCGGTGTCGAAGGCCTGGGCGTCGACGACGCGGCGCAACGCGCCGGACTCGCCGGTGGCGGTGATGCCGGCGAAGCGGATCTTGCCGGCGCGGCGCAGCCGCTCGAAGGCCGGCACGACCTCGTCGAGCACCGCCTCGACCCTGATCGAGCCGGGCCGGCCGCTGGTCTCGATCGGGTTGTGCAGTTGGAACAGGTCGACCGACTCCAGGCCCAGCCGCCTGAGGCTGGCCTCCAGCGCCTCCACGATCGCCGCGCCGATCGTCGACATCTGCTCGGGCAGCAGCCGCACCTTGGTGCCGACCACGACATCGGGCTTCAGCCTGGCCAGCACGCGGCCAAGATTCTTCTCGGATTCGCCGTTGCCGTAGATCGCCGCCGTGTCGAAATAGTTGATGCCAGCCTCCAGCGCGCGCGCCACGGCGCGCTCCTGGTCGGCCGGGTCGCCCTTGGTCATCAGGCCGCCGACCGCGCCGCAGCCGAAGCCCAGCACCGACGTCTTCAGGCCCGTCCTGCCCAGCGTGCGCATCTGCATCGAGGCCTCCTCCGCGGTAGCTGGTCCGAGCCTACGCCAAGTCGTGCGGCCGGCGCTGGTCATGTTATATTAACGATGTTCACTGATGAAAAGCGCAGGAGAAACAGCGATGACCCTCTTGGCGGGCTCCGTCCTGGCCATGGCCCTGGCGACGACCCTCTTCGTCTGCGGGCACTTCCTGATGTCGCATCCCCTGCGCGGCCCGCTGCAGCGCCTTGTCGGCGCCAAGGCCTTCCCCGGCGTCTACGCGGTGATCGTCGGCATCGGCCTGGCCTGGATGATCTTCGCCCATAGCCGCGCGCCCTATGTCGCTTTATGGGGCGATCCGATCTGGGCGCGTCACCTGCTGCTGCTGATCATGATCCCCTCGACCCTGCTGGTGGTGATCGGCAACGGCACGCCCAGCCCCGGCACCGCGGGTGCCGAGAAGAAGCCGTTCGACTACGCCGACGGCCTGGGTATCCACGCTATCGTGCGCCATCCCGGGCTGTGGGGCTTCGCCTTGTGGGCGCTGGGCCACATGATCGCCAACGGCGATGCCGCGACCGTGATCCTCACCGGCGGTATCGCATTGCTCGCCTTCGGCGGCATGGTCGGCATCGACGCGCGCAAGAGCCGCGACTTCCCCGAGACCTATCCGGCCTTCGTCGCGCACACCTCGAACATCCCCTTCGCCGCCATGCTCGACGGCCGCACACGCTTCAACTTCGCGAAGCTCGGCCTGCGCCGGCTGGCGATCGCCATCGTCGTCTATGTCGTGCTGCTATTCGGCCACGGCTGGTTCATCGGCCGCAGCGCCTTGCCGTTGTGATCGAGTCTCAGGCTCGCAGGCGCGCGATCGGCACGAACAACGCGAGGCCGGCGACAAAGCCGCCGATATGCCCGGCCCAGGCGATGGAATCGCCCCCGGGCGTGGTGGTGAACAGGCCGATGCCGACCTGCAGCGCCAGCCAGAGGATGGTGAACGGCACCATCGCGGTGAGCCGGCCGGTGGCGCGTAGCACGATCAGCAACGCGCCGAACAGGCCGCTGATCGCGCCCGACGCACCCAGCATCGCCGACTGATCGTTGGGATACAACGCGACGTGCAACGCCGCGCCGGCCAGGCCGGCCAGCACGAAGAGGAGCAGATAGCGCCAGGCGCCCAGCAGCCGCTCGACCGGCGAGCCGAAGGCAGCGAGCGTGGCGGCGTTGACGCCGACATGCAGCCAGTCGGCGTGGAGCAGCATGTGGGTGAGCGGCGCCAGCACCACCGATTCGATATCGCTGGGCACCGCGCCGGTGAAGCGCGCCGGGATCACCGAGAAGGTGAAGACCAGCGCCTCGTCGAGATCAGCCGACAGGAGCTGGCGCAGCCCGTGCAGCACCAGCAGGAAGACGATCAGCCCCAGCGTGACAGGCGGCAGGTTGATCGCCGGCTCGCGCCGAGGTGGCGGCGCGTCGGGAAAGTCGCGATGATCGAAGGGCATATCGCGCTTGCCGCCGCGTTCCTCGGTCAGACCTTCGGCCCGCCCTGGCCGACGCCGCGCAGCCGCAGGCGCAGGGCGTTGAGCTTGATGAAGCCCTCGGCGTCGCGCTGGTTATAGGCGCCAGCGTCCTCCTCGAAGGTGACATGCTGCATCGAGTACAGCGACTTCGGCGACTTGCGGCCGACGACCAGCGCGTGGCCCTTGTACAGCTTCAGGCGCACCGTGCCGGTGACGTTCTCCTGGCTACGGTCGATCGCCGCCTGCAGCATCTCGCGCTCCGGGCTGTACCAGAAGCCGTAATAGATCAGCTCGGCGTAGCGCGGCATCAGCTCGTCCTTGAGATGCCCGGCGCCGCGATCCAAGGTGATCGACTCGATGCCGCGATGCGCGGCGTGCAGGATGGTGCCGCCGGGCGTCTCGTAGATGCCGCGGCTCTTCATACCGACGAAGCGGTTCTCGACGAGATCGAGGCGGCCGATGCCGTTGGCCTTGCCCAGCTCGTTGAGCTTCGTGAGCAGAGTCGCCGGCGACATGCGCACGCCGTCGATGGCGACGGCGTCGCCCTTCTCGAAATCAATGGTGATGTAGGTCACCTTGTCGGGCGCGGCTTCCGGAGAAATGGTGCGCTGGTAAACCATCTCGTCGGCCTCCTCCCAGGGATCCTCGAGGATCTTGCCCTCGCTGGAGGAGTGCAGAAGGTTGGCGTCGACCGAGAACGGCGCCTCGCCGCGTTTGTCCTTGGCGATCGGGATCTGGTGCTGCTCGGCGAACTCCAGCAGCTTGGTGCGCGAGGTCAGCTCCCACTCGCGCCATGGCGCGATCACCTTGATGTCGGGTTGCAGCGCGTAATAGGTCAACTCGAAGCGCACCTGGTCGTTGCCCTTGCCGGTGGCGCCGTGACAGACGGCGTCGGCGCCGCAGTTGCGCGCGATCTCGATCTGGCGCTTGGCGATCAGCGGGCGGGCGATCGAGGTGCCGAGCAGGTACTGGCCCTCGTAGAGCGCGTTGGCGCGGAACATCGGGAACACGAAGTCGCGCACGAACTCCTCGCGCACGTCGTCCATGTGGATGTTCTCGGGCTTGATGCCGAGGTTGATCGCCTTGGCGCGCGCCGGCCCGAGCTCCTCGCCCTGGCCGAGATCGGCGGTGAAGGTGACGACCTCGCAGCCATAGGTCGTCTGCAGCCACTTCAGGATCACCGAGGTGTCGAGGCCGCCGGAATAGGCCAGCACCACCTTCTTGATGTCGCCGCGCTTGTGCGGCCCTGTGTATTGCACGGAGACAGCCATCGAAGCCTCGTTCGGACGCCAGACCGAAAAATCGGGGGTCCGGCAAAGCGCGCGGAGTATAGGCGCCGCCCCCCGCCCGGCAAGCGGCGTTTGCCCGCGTCGAGAGGCCGCGTGACCGCCACAATGGCAGGCGTATCATCGCGCCCATGCCCAGCGCCCTTGACCGCATCGCCTATGCCACCCAGCAGACCGCGCGGGTCGGCTGGTACATGGCGCATTACGTCGCCGGGCGGCGGCGGCTCAAGCCGATGCCCGACCCGGAATTCCCGGTCGGCCGCTTCCCCGACCGCGCCGAGCTCATGCGCGAGATGCGCGCGCTCTTCCAGCGCGAATGGGCGGAGATCGAGGCCGGTCTGTACCCCACGCCCCCCTCTCTCGACGCCGATCCCCTCGACCTGATCGACCGCAGCGTCGCATATTTCCGCGACCTGCCGCAGGTCGATGCGCGCCGCCACGCCGGGGTCAACGACGAGCCGTTCCAGGACCCGGCGCATGATGGCCTGCCGCGCTACTACCGCCAGAACTTCCACTACCAGTCCGGCGGATGGCTAACCGAGGAATCGGCCAAGCTCTACGACACCCAGGTCGAGACGCTGTTCACCGGCGCCGCCGACGTCATGCGCCGCCGCGCGCTCAAACCCGTCGCAACCTACCTGGAAGGCCGGAACCAGCGCGAGGTGCGCCTGCTCGACATCGCCTGCGGCACCGGCCGACTGCTGGGCTTCGTCTCGCATGCCTGGCCGGGCATGCGGCTGAGCGGCCTCGATCTCAGCCCGACCTATCTCGACCACGCGCGCCGCCACATCGGCGCGTCGAAACGCCTGAAATGGCTCGAGGGCGCGGCCGAACGGCTGCCCTTCACCGACGCCTCGCTCGACATCGTCACGGCGGTCTTCCTGTTCCACGAGCTGCCAAAGAAGGTGCGCGCGGAAGTCATCGCCGAGATGGCGCGCGTGCTGAAGCCCGGCGGCCGCGCCATCGTTGTCGACTCGATCACCGAGGCCGACCGACCGGAATGGAAGGGCCTGCTCGACGTCTTCCCCTACTATTTCCACGAACCCTATTTCGCCGACTGGGTCGCCAGCGACCCCGAGGCGCTGTTCGCCAAGGGCGGCATGCGGCACCTCGAGACCGAGGTCGCGTTCCTATCGCGCGTGATGGTGTTCGAGCGGGGCTAAATCGCCACCGCTCAAACCTCTTGGCGCCACGCCACGTTCGACTGGCGCGGCGAGATGCCGTGATTGGGATACCCCGGCGCTGTATCCGCCGTCAGCAGGCGAAGGCTGCTCTCGGCCCACATGCCGACATTCACCCAGACGTCGGGACCACAGCAGGAGTGGTACTTCGGCCCTGGCTCCTCGTCGTGGCTCGCTGGAGTAGACTGCACCTGGCCGTGCGGATGGATGTGGCGGATCGTCGGAATCGCGGCCACGAGGTCGGCGACAAGTTGCCGGCCCGCGCGAATCGCTTCGGGCGTCAGGCGATTGCCTTCGGGCGTCGGGCTGTTCCGGTAGCGCCCACAGAACTCGATGTCGATTCCCCGGCGCCCGCCGGCATTGTTCATGATGAACTCGACGTCGCGTAGGTAGATCGCCTGGCCATCGACCGTGATGACGAAATGAGCCGCGATGCGGTCGACGCGGTGATGGCTGGTGATTGCCGAGTCCACCGACACGATTGAATCGCCCCGAATCATCGCGCCCGCCGTCTGATGCAGCACGATGGTCGTGATCTGCTGCGCCGGGCGATCGCCGGTGGCGCCCGCCGCTCCCCGGCCGCGCGCGTGGCTGCCACGCCCGAATATCTGGCTCCCCGCTACAGATATCGACTCGTCACTGGCGGCAGCACGACGATCCCGGATGACACTCGATCGGATATCCATGACCGCCTCCCGGCAAGAGACAGACGCCCCATTGATCCTGCGGCCTCACGGGCCTCCTGACAAGCGGGACCCGCGGCGCGAGGCCGAACACGATCTTTCGCTACGACATTCGAGACAAAACCCCAACAGCGACGCTGTTCTCTTGGCGTGCGGGAACGGCTAGGTTGCGCCGCGTTTTCGCAGGACCGGGAGAGAGCCATGTACCCCAACACCGACTTGCTGATCGACGGCGCGTGGTCGAAGGCCGCTGGCGGCAAGACCATCCCCGTGCTCAACCCGGCGACCGAGGAGGTCATCGGCCAGGTGGCCCACGCCGAGAAGGCCGATCTCGATCGCGCGCTGGCGGCGGCCGACAAGGGCTTCAAGCAGTGGCGCAAGGTCTCGCCCTTCGATCGCTACAAGATCATGCGCAAGGCCGCCGACATCCTGCGCAGCCGCGTCGACGTGATCGGCCCGATCATGACTGCCGAGCAGGGCAAGCCGCTGATCGAGGCCAAGGGCGAGACCTTGGCCGGCGCCGACATCATCGACTGGTTCGCCGAGGAGGCGCGGCGCGCCTATGGCCGCGTCGTGCCGGCGCGCGCCGAGGGCGTCTACCAGCTCGTGGTCAAGGAGCCGGTCGGCCCGGTCGCCGCCTTCACGCCCTGGAACTTCCCGATCAACCAGGTGGTGCGCAAGACATCGGCGGCTTTGGCCGCGGGCTGCTCGATCATCGTCAAGGGTCCGGAGGAGACGCCGGCTTCCTGCGCCGCGCTCTTACAGGCCTTCGTCGACGCCGGCGTGCCGGCGGGCGTGATCAACCTAGTCTACGGCGTGCCGTCGGAGATCAGTGAATATCTGATCCCGCATCCCATCATCAAGAAGGTGACCTTCACCGGCTCGACGCCCGTGGGCAAGCACCTGGCGATGCTGGCTGGTCAGCACATGAAGCGCGTCACCATGGAGCTGGGCGGCCACGCGCCGGCCATCGTCTTCGAGGACGCCGATGTCGAGAGCGCAATCAAGCTGCTCAGCGCCAACAAGTTCCGCAACGCCGGCCAGGTCTGCGTCTCGCCGACGCGTTTCCTCGTGCACGAAAAGCACTATGCACGCTTCGTCGACGGCTTCACCGAGGCGGCCAAGGCGGTGAAGGTCGGCGACGGCTTGGATCCCGAGACCCGCATGGGACCGCTGGCCAACGACCGCCGCCTGCAGGCGATGGACGCCTTCGTCGGCGATGCCGTGGCCAAGGGCGCCAAGGTGCGCACCGGCGGCAAGCGCCAGGGCAACAAGGGCTATTTCTACGAGCCCACCGTGCTGACCGACGTGCCGATGAGCGCGCGCATCATGAACGAGGAGCCGTTCGGCCCGCTGGCGCCCATCGCGTCGTTCCGCGATTTCGACGCGGTGGTCGAGGAAGCCAACCGCCTGCCCTGGGGCCTCGCCGCCTACGCCTACACCAAGTCGGCCAAGACGGCAGCGGCGATCGGCGCGGCGTTCGAAAGCGGCATGGTGTCGATCAACCACCACGGCCTGGCGCTGCCCGAAGTGCCCTTCGGCGGCGTGAAGGATTCGGGCTACGGCTCCGAAGGCGGCAGCGAGGCGATCGAGGCGTACCTCAACACCAAGTTCATCACCCAGCTCGGCGTCTGAACTCCACCAACTGCGACAACACGATGTGGGCGAATGCCCGCATCGTGTTGTCCAATTGGCCTCGTGAGGGAACCGCCACTCCTGCTGGTGCGTCGATTAATCGACACTTGCAACCAGATCGTGTATCGGTTCATCTGGTGCAAAAAATGCGCAGGTGACCAAGCAGGAGGCAGTGATGGCGATACGTCCATGGGCGCTAGCACAGGGACAAGGGCAGACCGTCGCCGGTGGCGGGGGTTCAGTTCGAATGGTCGTGACGAACAATGGCCCGGGCCCTATTGAGATCACTTCGACAGCGAAGTTTACGCTTCAAATGGGACAGTCAATGGTTGTGAGCTCGCTGTCGTCCGGAAACGACATTCACATTGCGGCGAACGGACGTGGCCCAGCCGCTGGGACATTCGAAGTCGTGCCCTAAGCTCCGGCCGACTACAGGGCTAACGGCCATCTGTTAGCGGGCACCGGCCTGTACTTCGAGATCGCGCACCTTGGTCTTGCGGTCGCGTTCGCTAGCGCTCTTGAGCTGGCCGCAGGCGGCGAGGATATCGCGGCCGCGCGGCGTGCGCACCGGCGCCGACAGGCCGCCGTCGTTGACGATCTCGGCGAAGCGGTGGATGCGGTTATTGGACGAGCACTCGTAGGGCGCGCCGGGCCACGGGTTGAACGGGATCAGGTTCACCTTGGCGTGGATCGGCTTGAGCAGGCGCACCAACTCGCGCGCGTCGGCGTCGCTGTCGTTGACGCCCTTGAGCATCACGTATTCGAAGGTAATGCGCCGGCTGTTCTTGGCGCTGGGGAATTCGCGGCAGGCCTTGAGCAGCTCGGCGATCGGCCATTTGCGATTGAGCGGCACCAGCAGGTCGCGCACCTCGTCGCTCACGGCGTGCAGCGAGACTGCGAGGTTGACGTCGAGCTCCTGGGCGACCTTCGGGATCATCGGCACGACGCCCGAGGTCGACAGCGTGATGCGCCGGCGGCTGAGCGCGATGCCCTGGTCGTCCATGACGATCTTCAACGCCGCCGCGACGTTGTCGAAATTGTACAGCGGCTCGCCCATGCCCATCATGACGATATTGCTGAGCATGCGCGTGGTCTCGGTCGGCGTCGGCCATTCGCCGTAGCTGTCGCGCGCCACCATGAACTGGCCGACGATTTCCGCCGCCGAGAGGTTGCGCACCAGGGGCTGCGTGCCGGTGTGGCAGAAGCTGCAGGTCAAGGTGCAGCCGACCTGGCTAGACACGCAGACCGAGCCGCGATCCTCCTCCGGGATATTGACGCACTCGACCTCGTTGCCGTCGACCAGGCGCAGCAGCCACTTGCGCGTGCCGTCGCTCGAGCGCTGCTCGGTGGCGATCTGAGGTCGGTCGATGACGAAGAGCTCCTCCAGTCGCTCACGCGTCTTGCGCGCGATGGTGCTCATGGCGGTGAAGTCGCGCGCGCCGTGCCAGTAGATCCAGTGCCAGATCTGCCCGGCGCGGAAGGCCTCCAGCCCGTGCTCGGCGAGCAGCGCCTTGAGCTCGGCGCGGCTCAAGCCGACGAGGTTGCGACGCGTGTCGTTGCGGCGCAGGGGCTCGACGATCTGCAGCGGCTCGGTGGGCAGGACGGACATGGGCGGTGAGATAGTCTCGGCCGGCCCGGCGCGCAACCTCAGCGCGGCGGGCAGGTCTGGATGGCGCTCGCCGCGGCGGCGGTGAAGCCGATCAGGGAGTACGTGTCGGCCATCGGCGCGCCGGCCTCGTTAGTGCCGCGCACGACGACGAATTGGGCCCCGCGCATGCCCTCGACGATCGCGGCGTCGTCCTCGGCGCTCGTCGCCCAGGCGGTGTCGCGGTTGGTGAACAGCTTGTAAGACAGCCGGGGCGAGAACTCGAGGATCGCTTCGGATCCCGCCTTGAAACGGTAGGCGGCGAAGACCGTCACGACGTTGGCGCTGGCTTTGGCCGGTCGCCACGCGACCATCAGCATCGGCCGCGGCCCGACGCGCTGGCCGGCTTGCAGGACCGCCCCGGGCTGGTGGGTGACGTAGCAGACCGGGTTGTCCGGCGGGCCCGCCGCCAGAGCGCGCCATTGCACGATCGCCGCGATCTGGCGCGGCTGGTCGGCCTGGGCCCACGCGCTCATGGTCCCCGCACCCGTCAGCAGGGCGGCCAGCAAGGCACCCGTCAGAGCCGATTTCCTCATCGCGATCAATCTACAGGCACCGCCGTCAGCGCGCCACGCCAGCGTCGGCCTTGGCCTGCCGGCGGCGTTCCTTCTTTTTCCACATTGGTTCGCCGAAGACGGGGACCGGCAGCGGCGCCGAGGGGCCGCCGGGCGCCACCGGCCGCTGCGCGAAGCGGCCCAGGGTCAGCATGCGGTCATACATGACGATGGCGCCGGCGATGCCGAGATTGATCGAGAACCGGCTGGGAATGCGCACCATGTGATCGCACAGCGCCTGGACGTCCGGCGACAGGCCATCGCGTTCGGAGCCCAGCACATAGGCCGCCTGGCGCGGGTGGCGGAAGCTCGGGAGCTCCACCGCCTCGTCGGTGATCTCGATACCGACCAGGGCGCAGCCCTGTGGCAGGGCCAGCGCCCGGGCATCGGCGAAGTGATAGGTCGGCACCGTCGCGGGCGTGTCGGAGGTATCCGACAGCGCGCCCTCGCGGCGGCGGTACTGGGCGTTGACGGTGAAGACGAAGCTGGCGCCGAAGGCATGCGCCGTGCGGAACAGGGTCCCGACGTTCATCGCCTTGCTCACGCCGTCCACACCGATGCCGAAATAGCCTTTCATCGCCACCCGAGTTGGGGCACAACAACCCATACATTCCCGCAGCGCGGCGCTTAGCATGTCCTGGGCACGCGCGACAGTCGCGCCGCCGCCCTTGCCCCCTGCCCGCCTCCCCGCGCCATGAGCGACATTCCGCCCCCAACCGACGGTTCGACCGCGGCGGCAGACGCGCGCGTGCGCGCGCAATACGAGGCGATGCCCTACCCGCCGCGCGATCCCGCCGACGAGGCGCGCCGGCTGGTCGTCGGCTCGCCAAGCCACTGGCTGGAGATCAACCACTATCTGTTCGCCGGCCGGCGCGACTTCCGCATGCCGTTGCGCGCCCTGATCGCCGGCGGCGGCACCGGCGACGCCTGCGTCATGCTGAGCCAGCAGCTGCAGGACCAACGTTGCCCGGCCGAGATCGTCTATCTCGACATCTCCACCGCTTCGCGCGCGGTGTGCGAGTCGCGGCTGGCGGCGCGCGGCCTGCGCAATGTACGCTGCGTGACCGGCTCGCTGATGGACCTGCCGTCGCTGGGCCTGGGCCAGTTCGACTACATCGACTGCACCGGCGTGCTACACCATCTCGACGATCCCGCCGCCGGTATGAAGACCTTGGCCAACGCTCTGCAGCCGGAAGGCGGCATGGGCGTGATGCTCTATGGTGAGTATGGTCGCGCCGGCGTCTATCCCATGCAGGATATGCTGCGCGCGCTGGTGCCGGAGGAGTCCGATCCGGCCGAGCGTGTCGCCATGGCCAAGCGGCTGATCCGCTTCCTGCCGCCGACCAATTTGTTCCGCCGCAACCCGTTCCTCAGCGACCACGTCTCGGGCAATGACGGCGCGCTCTACGACCTGCTGCTGCACAGCCGCGACCGCGCCTACACCGTGCCGCAGATCGCCGAGATGACACGCCACGCCGGGCTGCGCCTGGTCGGCTTCGCCGAGCCGCTGCGCTACGAGCCCGCGACCTACATGAGCGACCCGCAGATCTCGCGCCGCTTCGCCGACATGCCCTTCCTCGAGCGCGCCGCCTTCGCCGAGCGCCTCGCCAGCAATCTGCGCACGCATGTCTTCTACGCCACCAAGGCGGGCTACGACACGGTGGCACGACCCGAAGACACCTTGGCCATCCCCGTCCTGCGCGAGCTGGACGCGGCGCAGCTGGCCCAGGGGCTGCGGCCGGGCATGCCGCTGGTGGCGAATCTCGATGGCTTCCCGTGGCGCGCCACCCTGCCGCCGCTGGCCAACCAGATCGTCGCGCTGATCGACGGCCGCCGCACCATCGCCGAGATCTATACCGCGATGGGCGCTTCCGGCTCGCAGCCGCTGTGGGACGATTTCCGCGACCAGTTCGAGCAGCTCTACGTCGTGCTCAACGGCATCAACCACATCCTGCTGCGGTTCCGGCCCGGCCGCTAGGTCTTGCCTTCCCCCGGAGAGGGAAGGTGGCGCGGAGCGACGGATGGGGGATGCTCCAACGTCAGCGGTGTCCGTCTTCGACATCCTCCAACCGCCCTGCGAGCACCTTCCCCCTCCGGGGAAGGTAGGATGAGCTGATGTCCGTCGGCTTCGCCATCGCGCTCGGCACCTCCGTCCTCTGGGCGCTGTACCTGGTGATCACGCGTCATATCGTGGGCGCCGCCGGCTTCGATCCGTGGGCCTACACCCTGGTGCAGGTGCTAGTCGGCGGCCTGGTGCTGCTGTGGCTCGGCCGGCGCGCGCCGGCCGATTGGCGTGGCCTGCTGACGCCCTGGATGATCGGCTACGGCATGCTGCGCGTGTGGATCACCGGCATGTCCTCAGCCGCGCTGGTCTACCTCGTCGCCACCCAGAGCACGCTGTTGTCGACCATGAACGTGCTGCTGGGCGCGGCCGCGGCGTGGTTCGTCCATCGCGTCGCGGCGCCGAAGAACGAGCGCGTGGCGCTGGTCCTGCTGGCAACCGGGTTGGCGGTGATGACAATCTTCCTGTCGCCCACCACCGCCTACGCTGGCGCGCTGTGGCTGTTGGCGTCGGAAAGCGGCGTGGTGGTCGCCGCGTTGGCCGTCGAGCGCCACCCCCGCAACCGCGGCGAGGACATCGCCGAGCGCAGCCGCTTCGCCGGCGACACGCTGATCGTCACCTCGCTGGTGCTGATCCTCGCCTGGAGCGTCGCCGGCCTGATCGGCGTCACACGCTCGCCCTGGGACGCCGGCGCGCGGGCGTTCGGCGACCCCATGCTGTGGGTCTGGGGCATCGGCGTCGGCCTCGTCTTCCGCGGCCCGGGCCAGTGGTTCAGCTTCTACGCGCTGCGCGTCGCCGGCACGCAAGGCTACCTGATCGCGCTCACCCTGATGCCGATCTTCACCATCGCTTTCGAGTTCGCTGGCGCCGGTTTCGGCTGGACCCAGGCGCCCACGATGTCCCGGGGCGAATGGGCCGGCGCGGCGATCATCGGCGCGGCGTCGATTTGGCTGATGGCGGCGCGCTTGCGGCCGGGCCGCTGAAAGCAGTCGCCATTGTCACCATTTTTGCATTTCCCCAGCCGAGCCTCTAGCCTTGGCGGCGATGGCCATGCTCACCGAGTACACGCGTTATGCCGACGCCCAGGCGCAGTTCTCCAGCGAGAAGCTGTGGGAGCTATTCGACGGCGATCGGCGGACGCTCAACATCGCGCACGAGTGCATTGACCGGCATGTCGCAGGTGAACGCACGGCGGTGATCGTCGCGCAGGCCGGCGGCGGCGAGGAGGTGCTGAGCTTCCGGCAGATCGCCGAGGACTCGGCGCGCTTCGCCCACTATCTCAAAGCGCGTGGCGTGGGCGCGGGCGATCGCGTGGCGATCATGCTGGAGCCGTCACGCGCCTTCTACATGGCGGTGTTCGGCGCGATGAAGACAGGCGCCATCGCCGTGCCGCTGTTCACGCTGTTCGGTCCCGACGGCGTGCGATTGCGGATCGACGACTGCAAGCCCAGCCTGTTCGTCACCAATGCGGAGAAGGCACCGATGGTGGCGGGCAGCGTCGTCGCCGACGACGCCTTCATCGCCGACCTCGAACGCTTCGAGCCGCGCTTCACACCAAATACACGCGCCGACGACATGGCGATCTTCCAGTACACATCGGGCACCACGCGCGAGCTGCCGGAGGCGGTGAAGCACACGCACCGCGCCGTGGTCACTTTGATGGTCGCGGCGCTGTACGGCACCGGCATCCGCCCGGGCGACCGGTTCTTCTGCCCCTCCTCGCCAGCCTGGGGGCATGGTCTGTGGCACGGCACCCTGGCGCCGCTGGCGCTGGGCGTCACCATCGGCGCCTATGCCGGCAGGTTCGACGCCGAGCGCCTTTTGAAAGCGCTGCAGGATCATCGCTTCACCAACCTGTCGGCGGCGGCGACGCACTACCGCATGGTGCGCGTGTCGGGCGCCGCGCCTCGCTATCGCAGCTATCTGGAGAAGCTCTCCTTCACCGGCGAGCCGATCGACGGCGAGACCGCGGCGTTCGCCAAGGCGCATTTCGGTCATCCCGTTTGCAGCATGTACGGCACAACCGAGATCGGCGTGATCCTCGCTTCCTATCCCGGCGCGGCGGATTTCGTGGTCAAGCCGGGCTCGCTTGGCAAGCCGGTGCCTGGTTGCCGGGTCGAGGTGCACGACGCCCAGGGCAAGCCCTGCCCGCCCGGCGTCACCGGCGAGCTGAAGGTCTGGCGGCGCAACAGCTGGATCGCGACCAAGGATCTCGGGCGTACAGACGCCGACGGCTACTTCTTCCACGCCGGCCGCGCCGATGACGTGATCATCTCGGCCGGCTGGACGATGAGCGCGGTCGAGATCGAGGACGCGATCCTCAAGCACGCCGATGTGCGCGAGGCCGCCGCGATCGGCGTGCCCGACGCGTTGCGTGGCCAGATCGTGAAGGCTTTCGTCGTCTCGCCGCGCGCCGGCGACGAGCGCTTCGCCCAAGAGATCCAGGACCTCGTGCGCGACCGCCTGAGCCAGCACGAGTACCCGCGCCTCGTCGCCTTCGTCCCCGAATTGCCCAAGACGCCCGCCGGCAAGGTCAACCGCAAGGTCCTGCGCGAGCGCGAACAGAGAGAGACGGTTTGATGTCTTCAGCCACCCAACGCAGCTTTCCCAAGATCACCGAGCAAGGCCTTGACGTCCTGCGCGACCGCATCGGCGTGAAGATCGGCCAGACCGCCGAGCCGTGGTGCCACGAAGCCACGCGCGACAACATCAGGCACTACGCACACGGCATCGGCGACGACAACCCGCTGTGGTGCGTGCCCGAGTACGCCGCGAAGACCAGGCATGGCGGCATCGTCGCGCTGCCCAGCTTCCTGTTCGCCACCAGCCGCATCATATCAGGGTATGTCGGCGGCCTGCCCGGCGTGCACGCGATGTGGTCGGGCTCGGACTGGCAGTGGCACAAGACAGTGCGGCGCAACGACGAGATCAGCACGGAGTCGTGGCTGAAGGACATCGTCGAGCACCAGACCAAGTTCGCCGGCCGCGCCGTCCAGCAGATCTACCACGTCGATTTCTTCAACCAGCATGGCGACATGGTGGCCTCGGCCGACAGCTGGTGCTTCCGCACCGAGCGCGATCACGCGCGCGAGAAGGGCACCAAGTACACCGACGCGAAGACACGTCCGCCGCGCCGCTACAGCGAGAAGGAGCTGGCCGACGCCTACAGCCTCTATCGCGAAGAGAAGATCCAGGGCGCCACGCCGCGCTACTGGGACGACGTGAAGGAAGACGAGGCGCTACCGACGATGCTCAAAGGGCCGATGACCGCGACGGGCTTCATTGCCTACGCGCAGGGCTGGGGCGGGCTCTACATCCGCGCCAACAAGCTGGCCTGGCGCCTGATCGACGCGCATCCCGGCCTCGGCATCGCCAACAAGTTCGGCATCCCCGACTGTCCGGAGCGCGTGCACTGGGAGGAGGAGTTCGCCCACGAAGTCGGCGCGCCCGGCGCCTACGACTACGGCCCGGAGCGCGCCTCGTGGCTGACGCACCACATGACCAACTGGATGGGCGACGACGGCTTCCTGCGCGCCGCAACCTGCAAGATCCGCCGCCACAATCCAGCCGGCGATATGCTCTTCATCAAGGGCAAGGTGACGCGCAAGTACGTCGAAAATGGCCGCCATCTGGTGGCCATCGAGCAGGCGGCGCACAACCAGGACAACGAGCTGTCGATCCTCGGCACGGGTGTGGTCGAGCTGCCGAAGCAGTAGCACGGGACAACGGAGGAAACGATGAGGCGCAGAGGTGTGGCGATCGCCCTCGGGCTGATCGCGGGCATGGCCTTCGGTACGGCCGCGACGGCGCAGACCTATCCCAACAAGCCGGTGCGCATCATCGTGCCCTACCAGGCGGGCCAGGGCACCGACGTCATCACCCGCTATCTTGCGGACAAGCTGTCGACCGCGATGGGCGAGCGCTTCATCGTCGATAACAAGCCGGGCGCCGGCGGCAATATCGGCACCGAGGTCGCCGCGCGCTCGCCGGCCGACGGCTACACCTTGCTGGTCGGCACCGTGGCGACGCACGCGATGAACGAGTTCATGTATCCCCAGACCGGCTTCGACGCGGAGAAGGACTTCGCGCCGATCATCCTGACCGGCATCGTGCCGCTGGCGATCTCCGCCCATCCGGCCTTCCCGGCCAATTCGATCCCCGAGCTGATCGCCGCGGCCAAGGCCAATCCCGACAAGATCAACATCGCCATGCCGAGCACCAGCGCGCGCATGGTCTACGAGCTGCTCAAGGCGCGTACCGGCGCGCCGCTGTTCGGCGTGCCCTACAAGGGCTCCGCGACGGCGATGACCGAGGTGATCGGCGGCCAGGTGCAGCTCACCATCGACACCATCACCGCGACCCGCGGACAGGTCGCGGGCGGCAAGCTCAAGGCGCTGGCGGTGACGTCGCTGAAGAGCACCGAGCTGATGCCCGGCGTGAAGTCGGTGGCCGAGCAGGGCGTCGAGGGCTTCGAGATGACCGCGTGGAACGCGCTCTACGCACCCAAGGGCACGCCGCCGGCGATCGTCGAGGCGCTGAACGCGGCGATGACCAAGATCCTCGCCGAGCCCGAGACCCGCGCGCGCCTGCTGCAGATGGGCATCGAGCCGGTCGGCGGGACGCCGGCGCAGCTCGTCGCCCTGGAGAAGGCCGAGCGCGCGAAGTGGGGCCCGCTGATCAAGGCAGCGGGGTTGAAGGGCGATTGACCACGGCGTCGTCCTAAGCGCAGCGAAGGACCATGCGGTGGTGCGACCAGTCACGGCGTTGGCGTGTGACCGCGATATCGCGAGATGCTCTGCTGCGCTCTGGATGACGAGGAGTTACCACCCCACCGCGTAGCACGGGCGCCGGGGATCGGCGGCGCCGACGTGCAGGCCTTTCTTCGCGTCGGCCTCGATGATGCACACCGCGCCGGCGCGCCAGGTGCCGTCCTGCCATTCGTCGACGTCGTGGCCGAGTTGGCGCAGCGGGCCCAGTGCCGAGCGCGCCAACCGTCCTTCGAGCATCAGCTTGCCCGGCAGATAGGTGTGCGGCTCGAAGGAATCGGGGAAGCTGAAGCTGGCCAGCCGCGGGGCTTCCACGGACTCCTGCAAGGTCATGCCGAAGACCGTGCGATTGAGGAAAACCTGCAGCATCGCCTGGCTCTGCACGTCGCCGCCGGGCGTGCCGAAGGGCATCGCCTCGCCGTTGGGCCCGATGGCGATGGCGGGGTTCGGTGTGAGGCGCGGGCGCTTGCCCGGCGCGGCGGCCGAGGGATGCCTGGGATCACCCCAGGATTGCGAGCCGCGTGACGACGGCACGAGGCCGGTGCCCGGCACCATCGGCGAGGAGTTCGACACGTCGCTGGGCGTGGCCGAGAAGACGTTGCCCCAGCGGTCGGTGACGCAGGCGTAGCTGGTGTCGAGCGGCAGCTGCGGATCGCCGGTCGAGGCGCGCGGCCGCGGATAGCCTTCGATCGCGCCGCCCGGCGGCATCTCCTGCCACGCCTCGTCGGGCCGGATCATGCGCTTGCGCTCGGCGGCGTACTCGGGTGACAGCAAGCGCTCGATCGGCACGTCGATGAAGCGCGGATCGCCGTAGAAGCGCTCGCGATCGGCGAAGGCGAGCTTCAGCGCCTCGGTCACGGTGTGCAGATAGGCCGTGCTGTTGTGGCCCATCTCCTTCAACGCGTCGGGGTCGAGCACCGACAGCGCCTGCAACAGCGCAGGCCCCTGGCACCACGGGCCGCAGGCATAGACCGTATGCTGGTTGAACTTCATCGATACCGGCGCCTCGATGGCGCTGCGGTAACCAGCGAAATCCTCCATGCGCAGCAAGCCACCATTCGCCTCGTGGTGCTTGGTGATCGCGCGCGCGATGTCGCCTTCGTAGAACGCCGCGCGCGCCGCTTTCAGGCCGGCGACGCGGCCGCCTTTGGCCGAGGCCTTATGTTCCTCGTCGGCCATGTAGCGCAGGGTGCGCGCGAGATCGGGCTGGGTGAACACTTCGCCGGCTTTTGGCGGCGCGCCCTTGGGCAGGTAGACGGCGGCGTTGGCCGACCACTCAGCATAATCCTTCTGGAAGGTCGCGATGTAGTCGGCCATCAGCGGATACATCACGAAGCCCTCGGCGAGGCGGATCGCCGAGGTCGCGACCTCGCCGAAGCTCATCGTGCCGTAGCGCTCGAGCGCCAGCAGCCACGCGTCGGGCGCGGCGGGAATGATCTGGCGCAGGATGCCACGTGGCACGTGGCCGTCGTGCTCGCGCTGGAAGAGCGTCGGATCGAGCGCCCTGGGCCACCAGCCCAGACCGGAGATCGTCACCACCTCGCCGGTCTTGCCCAGCTTGATCATGATCGGCGCGACACCCGCGACGTTCACCAGATCGCTCTGCACTACGCCCAGCGCCAAGCCCGCCGCGACTCCAGCGTCGATCGCGTTGCCGCCATCCTCCAGCACATGGAAAGCGGCGAGCGAGGCGAGGTAGTGACCGGCCGAGGCCATGTGCCGCGTGCCGGCGATGTCGGGCCGCCCCGCGACCATGCCGCGGCCGACGGTGGGCGTGAGCGAGTAGTTCGACGGTGCGTTCATGGCGGCCACCTAGGTCTGACGTCTGCGGAGATAGTACATCAGGTCGAGCTCGGGCGGCGCGACGTCGGTCTGGCTGAGCTGATCGTGCGCCTGGCCTCGATGATGGGTCTGGTGATTGAACAGATGAGCCAGCACCTGCGCCATCGGTGTCGTGAACGCGGCACCGCTGTTGTTCGTGTAGACAAGATCGCCCGACAGCGTCTCGGTCGTCATCGCGCCGACGAGCGACACGACGCGACGATCCTCCGCCTCGCGCGCCATACGCAGTGCGGCGAAATCCTCGTACAGGATCGAGTTCAACGGCATCGCGACCTGCGGCGGCTCGATCCGGCTCAGCCAGATGCGATCTGCGACCAGCAGATGGTTCAGCGTGCCGTGGATCGACTTGAAGAAGGACTGGCGCGGCTTGCGATATTCCACATCCGGCAGCTTCGCCACGGCGTCGTAAAGCCGGGCATTGGCCCACTGATTGTAGTCGGCGAAGACGCGGAAGTACGAGGAATCCATCGGCAAACTCCCTCTGCCACCGTCCGAGCCTAGGCCTTCGCTACGCATGGGGCCAGCCGCCCGGGATTGACGCTTCCAGATCTCGCCGATATCAGCCTATCTTTGTGCAGCGCAGCATCGACGGGTTGGGAAAGTCATGGCGAACAAGGTCTACAAGGACGCGAAGTCGGCGCTCGACGGGCTACTGCGCGATGGCATCACCGTGCTCGCTGGCGGCTTCGGCCTGTGCGGCATTCCCGAGAGACTGATCGCCGCCATCCGCGAGTCGGGCGTGAAAAACCTGACCTGCGTCAGCAACAACGCCGGCGTCGACGGCTTCGGCCTGGGCCTGCTGCTGGAGACCAAGCAGATCGCCAAGATGGTCTCGTCCTATGTCGGCGAGAACAAGCTCTTCGCCCAGCAGTATCTGTCCGGCGAGCTGCAGCTTGAGTTCAACCCGCAAGGCACCCTGGCCGAGCGTATCCGCGCCGGCGGTGCGGGCATCCCCGCCTTCTTCACCAAAACCGGCGTCGGCACGCTGGTGTCGGAGGGCAAGGAGATCCGCGAGTTCCACGGCGAGCGCTACGTGATGGAGCGCGGCATCGTCGGCGACCTCGCCATCGTCAAGGCGTGGAAGGGCGATACCGCCGGCAATCTGATCTATCGAAAGAGCGCGCGGAACTTCAATCCGATGATGGCCACCGCCGCCAAGATCACGGTCGCCGAGGTCGAGCATCTGGTGCCCGCCGGCACGCTCGATCCCGATCACATCCACACGCCCGGCATCTTCGTCAAACGCATCATCGACGGCTCGCCGCACGAGAAGCGCATCGAGCAGCGCACGATTCGCAAGGCATAAGGAGCGCACCATGCCCTGGACCCGCGACCAGATCGCCGCCCGCGCCGCCAAGGAGCTGCGGGACGGCTTCTACGTCAATCTCGGCATCGGCATTCCGACTTTGGTGTCGAACTACGTGCCGGAGACGATGGACGTCACCTTGCAGAGCGAGAACGGCATGATGGGTGTCGGGCCTTTCCCGCTCGAGAACGAGGTGGATCCCGACATCATCAACGCCGGCAAGCAGACCGTCACCGAGGTCAAGGGCACGTCGTATTTCTCCTCGGCCGATTCCTTCGCGATGATCCGCGGCGGGCACATCGACCTCTCCATCCTGGGCGCGATGGAAGTTTCGGAGAACGGCGACCTCGCCAACTGGATGGTGCCCGGCAAGATGGTCAAGGGTATGGGCGGCGCGATGGATCTCGTCGCCGGCGTGCGCCGCGTCGTCGTGGTGATGGAGCACGTCTCCAAGGACGGCGCGTCGAAGTTGCTCGCCCGGTGCTCGCTGCCGCTGACCGGCCAGCGCGTCGTCGACATGGTGATCACCGAGCTCGGCGTCTTCAGCGTCGACAAGAAGGGCGCGGGCGGCGTCACGCTCGTGGAGCTCGCCGACGGTGTCACCGTCGACGAGGTGAAAGCCAAGACCAAGGCCAAGCTCACCATCGGCGCCAAGATCGCGGCCTGACTGTCGCGCGATGCCGACGATCGACACCTCGATCGACATCGCGGCGTCGCCGTCGCGCGTCTGGTCGGTCCTCACCGACTTCGCCGCCTACCCCGAGTGGAACCCGTTCATCACACGCATCGCCGGCGTGCCCGTCGTCGGCGGCCGCCTGGTCGTCACCATCCAACCGCCCGGCCGCAAGGCGATGATGTTCAGGCCCGTGGTGCTGGCGGCGACGCCCGATGTCGAGTTGCGCTGGCGCGGCCGACTGCTGATGCCCGGCCTGTTCGACGGTGAACACGTCTTCCAGCTCAGCCCATCCGCCGACGGCTGCCGGCTGGATCACACCGAAACCTTCACCGGCTTGTTGTCAGGGCTTCTCGGCGGTGCGATGCCCGCGACGCGACGCGGGTTCGTGGCGATGAACGAAGCCCTGAAAGCCCGCGCCGAGAGCCCCGTGATCTCGGCGTGACATGGGGCTCATGGTCAACGTGTTCGGGTGTGAGCGAAGTCTCCGAACGCCTGTGCCCGGGGGAAGGGAAGCTCCAGGCCACATGCGATCGCCCCGCGCGTGGGTGCGCCTCGCGTCAGCCCGGATTGATCGGTGGCAGCAGGTCGCCGTCGGTGCGCGGCTGACGCACCGCCGTCTCGATCTCCTTGAGATCGGGTAGCGGCTTAGGGCTGTCGCCCGGCGAGAGCTGGCGGATCTGCCGCGCCGTTGGGAAGACGCGGCCCTCCATGCTGCCGATAAACTTGTTGTACTGGCCCGCCGCGGCCTCGAGGCTCTTGCCCAACGCCATGATCGGCTCGGCCATCACCGCCAAGCGGCCATAGAGCTCGTTGCCCAGCCGCGCGATCTCGGCGGCGTTCTCGTTGGCCTTCACTTGGCCCCAGCCATAGGCGACGGCCTTGGCCAGCGCCACCAAGGTCGTCGGCGTGCATACCAGCACGCGCCGCGCGATCGCGTACTCGAACAGGTCGGGATCGCGCTCGGCGGCGGCGCTGTAGAAATTCTCGCCCGGCACGAACATCGCCACGAAGTCCGGCGCGTCGTCGAACTGCGACCAGTAGTCCTTGGCCGCCAATAACGTGACATGCTGGCGGATCTGCCGCGCGTGCTCGGTGAGCTTGCCATCGCGCAGCGCCTCGTCGCCCGCGTCGAGCGCCTCCAGATAGGCCGACAGCGACGTCTTGGCGTCGACCACGATGCTGCGCCCGCCCGGCAAGCGGATCACCGCGTCGGGCCGAAGCCGGCCGCTCTCGGTGGCCACACTGTGCTCGAGCACGAAGTCGACATGCTCGCTCATGCCGGCCAGTTCCATGACGCGCCGTAATTGCTGCTCGCCCCAGCGGCCGCGTGTCTTGGGCGCGGCGCGTAACGCCTGAGTGAGCCGCGCCGCCTCGCCGCGCACCGATTCCTGGCCGGCGACGACGTTCCTAAGCTCGGCCGACATCGCGCCGTAGGTCTCGGCGTTGCGCTGCTCCAGCTCGGCCAGCCGATTCTGATAGGCCGCCAAGGTCTCGGTCACCGGCTTGACCAGCGCGTCGATCGCCACCTGCCGCTTGGCGAGATCGGCGTCGCTCGAGGCGTGATGGTTCTTCAGCAACTGCTCGGCGACCTCGATCAGCTTGCTCTGGCTCTGGCCCAGCGCGGCGTCGGCCATCGCCTTTAGCCGCGCGTCGATATCCTCGCGCAGCGCCGTCAGCGCAGCGGTCTTCTCGACATGCGCGGCTTCCATGTTGCGCTGGGTCTCCTCGAGCTTGGTCTTGGCCGAGGCCAGCGCCTCGACGCGCCCGCGCAGCAGGATCAGCTCGTCCTCGGCTGGCCGCAGCCGCTCGGCCAGGGTCATCAGCCGGGCTTTCTCGGCCAGCAGCACGTCGCCGTCGCGTTCGGCGTCCTCCAGGCGTCGTTCGAGCTCGGGCACACGCCCGACTGTCGCCTGGGCGGTGGCGAGTTGCAGCTTCACAGCCTGCGCGTCCTCGGCATGGCGGCGAACCTGACCGCCGCGGGCGAGCCAGCCGATCAGCAGACCCAGGGCCAGCGCGGCGATCGCGATGATCGGCAGAAGGACTTCGAGCGACGGAAGGCGGATTTCGAGCGGGGGCATCGGCGGAACTCTGGAGGTCCGTTCGGCGGAGCAGAATCGCAGATCACGCCCGGCGGTTCAAATCGCTTCGGGCGATCCCGATCGCCCGCCCGAATGCGCGTGGCGTCAGGCCAAGTCGGTCGAGTCCAGCCAGCGGCGGGCGCGGCCGCGATGGCCCGGGGTGATGTGGCTGCCCACCGCCTTGATCGCGCCCAGCATCACCGCAGCGTCGTCGGCGTAGCCGAGCAGCGCGAAGACGTCGGGCACGGCGTCGATCGGAACGACGAAATAGGCCAGCGCGCCGATCAGGATGGCGCGCACCCAGCTCGGCGTCGCCGGGTCGTTGGCGGCGTACCAGCCGGCGATGGCGTCCTCGGCGAACGGCACACGGCGGGCGACCTGCTTGATCTTGGGCCAGAATCCGGTCCGAACGGTCGCGGCGTCGCGCTGCTGCTGGTCGGTCTGGGCGGTCTCCATGACGTGGCATATGGCCCCGCCGGCCGCCAGCGCAAGAGGTCGCGCCGCTCGAAACCCTCTGCTAAAAGCGCCGTCGCTTTCGTATCCGAACCAACGGGAGGGGGAACCCCATGGACGTCAAGGGTCAGGCCGTCATCGTCACCGGCGGCGCATCGGGACTGGGCGGCGCCACCGCGAACGCGCTCGCCGCGTCGGGCGCCAAAGTCGCGATCTTCGACGTGCAGGACGAGGCCGGCAAGGCCAAGGCGGCCGAGCTGGGCGGGCTCTACGTGAAGTGCAACGTCGCCGACGCCGCCAACGTCGAGGCCGCCGTCGCCGAGGTCGTCGCGAAGCTGGGTGCGCCGCGCGTGGCGGTGAACTGCGCCGGCATCGGCCGCGCCGCGCGCACCATCTCCAAGACCGGGCCGCACGCGCTCGACATGTTCGCACAGGTCATCAACGTCAACCTGATCGGTACCTTCAACGTCATCCGCGTCGCCGCCTGGGCGATGTCGCAGGCCGAGCCGAGGGACGATGGCGAGCGCGGCGTGATCATCAACACCGCCTCGGTGGCGGCCTTCGACGGCCAGATCGGCCAGGCCGCCTACTCGGCGTCGAAGGGCGGCGTAGTCGGCATGACCCTGCCGATCGCGCGCGATCTCGCCTCGGTCGGCATACGCGTCTGCACCATCGCGCCTGGCTTGTTCCTGACGCCGATGATGATGGGCCTGTCGGCCGAGGCGCAAAAGAGCTTAGGCGCGCAGGTGCCGTTCCCCTCGCGCCTGGGCGATCCCAAGGAGTACGCGGCGCTGGCGTCGCACATCGTCGCCAACCGCATGCTCAACGGCGAGGTCATCCGCCTCGACGGCGCCATCCGCATGGCGCCGCGCTGAGTTGTCGTCGGGCCGCGCCGCTCCAGCGGCGCGGCCCGAACGGCGCCTAGGCCAGCGAGTCGATGAACTTGGCGAGCGCGATATCGCGCTCGCTCAGCCCGCCAGCGTCGTGCGTCGAGAGCGTGATGTCGACGCGGTTGTAGACGTTGAACCATTCGGGGTGGTGATCGGCTTTCTCCGCCGCCAGCGCCACGCGCGTCATGAAGGCGAAGGCGGCGTTGAAGTCGGCGAATTTGTGCGACTTGAAGATTGCGTCACGGCCGGCAACCTCGCGCCAGCCCTTCAGCTCACCCAGTGCCTGCGCGCGTCGCGCGCCATCGAGCTTCGCTACCATCGTCTTCTCCCTTGACCGGAGCGCCGCGCGGGCCTAGCCCGCGCGGCGCCTGTGATCCATCGTGCGCTTGTGCGCCGACCGGAGCGCCGCTAGGAAAAGCGCATGGCATCCTACCGCGCCCGACCGCCCGCGCGCAGCTTCACGACGGCGCCCACGCTCGAGGAAATCGAGGAGATCGCCGGCGAGGCGCTGGCGTCGATTCCCGAGGATTTCCGCCGCCACACCGCCAACGTGCACATCCATGTCGACGATTTTCCCACGGAGGACGTCGAGAAGACCATGGGACTGGAAAGCCCGTTCGACATTCTCGGCCTCTATCAAGGCGTGTCGATGGCCGAGCGCAGCGTCGATCACGTCGCCAACGACCTCGATCGCATCTTCCTCTATCGCCGACCGATCCTCGACTACTGGTGCGAGACCGGCGAGGACCTGGTCCACGTCGTACGCCACGTGCTGATCCACGAGATCGGCCATCATTTCGGGCTGAGCGACGAGGACATGGATGCCATCGAGGCCCAGGCCGAAGCCCGCGCTGGCGGATAGAAAGGAAGAACGTTCAATCGACGGGCACGACGCTCGGCGGGCGCCAGGCGCCATCGAGCAGTGGGCCGGTCGGCTCGACGATGTGCAGCGCGATCGTGAGGTTGTCGGCTTGACCGGGTGGAATGTCGACAGGATCGCCGCTGTCGCGCCGCGCGCCGCCCAGCGTCACGCCTTGAACGGATAGCGACCAGGCCGCGCGGGTTGGCGGTGGACCGTCGGGCGAGAAACGCAGCACATAGCGTCGCGAACCGTGGAGTGGCGCGCCGCCGTCATCAGTTTGAGCGACCAGGGTCATCGCCTCGGCGGTCGCGGGCATCAGGGGATCGTTGGTCGCGACGATAGCGCGTTGCAGGCGATCATCGCCGAAGTCGCCGGGGTGCGGCGACGGGTAACGCCAGGCACCGATGCGGCGGATCGACCGCGCCGTCGCCTCGCCGATCTCGGCGCGCGCGGCGGCGATGCCCTCGAGCATCGCGCCGCGCTCACCCGGCGAGAAGCCCAGCAGGTCGAAGCGCCGGCCCGGCCGCAGCTTCAGCGCGGCGAACGCTTCCACTTCCTCGGCGTCGCGCGCCGGCACCGGGCTTTCGCCCAGCACACGCGCGGCGACGACGAAGAGGTCCCACGGATCACCGTCGCGCGGCTCGGGCCAGCTCGCGACCGGCTCGTCCGGCGCCACGGTTCCCGAAGGCATCAGCTCGCGTGCCTCCCGGACGCGCCGCTCGTTGCGCGTCGCCGGCGTCTCGAACAGCACCCTGGCCTGCACCGCGCGCGAAGCGCCGAGGTCCGGCGGCCCGTCGACGACGATGCGGCCGGCCAGCTGGACGAAATTGCTGGTCGCGTGGATCGCCCGCACGCCCCAGGGCGGCGGATTCGCCCAGCTCGGACCGAACAGCACATGCGGCGGCGGCCTGCCGCCATAGTGGCGGCGCGACACATGGTCGATGGTGTCGCCGAACATGTCGACGACGGCGAAAGAGTATGACCGCGCGCCCATGTCGGGCAGGGTGAGGAACATGGGCTCGCCCGTCAGCTCGACCCAGGCCGAGGACAGCAGCGCGTCGGGTGCCGCGGCGGACGGCGCCGCGGCGTGTTCGAGTCGGTTGAGCTGAAGGGGCTGTGGGTTGGCGAGATCGACGGTCTCACGCCAGCGCCGTCGGTAGAGTTCCTGGATCGGGATCGCGTAGATCGCCGCGCGGCGCGCCAGCTCGCCGAGCGCGCGCAGGCCCGATTGACCGATCGCCGGACGGGCCAGCGCGGTGGCCGCGATGCCAGCCAGCGCCGCGCGCCGCACGATCACCGGCGCGCCCGCCGCCGCGCCTCGACGAAGGCAGCGACCTCCTGCCAGGGCTCGATGCGCCACCACGAGCGCGCGCGGCCCGAAGGCGAGGCGAGCACAAAATAGGCGATGTCGCGCAGCGCGGCATCCAAGGTGTCGACCAGCGCTGGCGGCTGACGGCCATAGCCGATGTCGCGCACGCCGAAGAACAGCGCGCCGGCGTTCTTGCTGGTGAAAGCCACGGCCGCCGGCCTGTGCGCCCGCAGCTTGGCGCGCACCGACGCGGCGTCGAGCGCTTCGGGCGAAAGCTCGTGGTCGCTGCCATACTCGGTCTTGTTGAGATCGGTGAGCCCTATGCCATGGCCGAGCACCTCGGCGTAGCGCTCCGGCTCGAGGCGCTCCGGCAGCAGGCCGACTCGATGCAGCGTCGACCAGAAAGCATTGCCGGGATTGGCGTAGTAGGCGCGGCGCCTGAACGAGATCGGGCTGGGCGCCGTGCCGCAGAACACGAGATCGAGACCCGGCGCCAGCACGTCGGGCACGAGATGCGGGGGTGGCGTCTCAATCCGCCTTGATGCCCGCGGCACGGATCACCTCGCCCCAGCGCTTGTGCTCGGCGCGGACATAGGGCGTCAGCTCCTCCGCCTTCATCTTGGTCGCGACCACGCCCATCGTTTCGAAGCGCTCGACCAGATCCTTGTCGTCAAGGGCCGCGTTCATCGCGCCGTGCATCCTCGCCACGATGTCCGCCGGCGTACCCGTCGGCACGAACAACATCGCCCAGGCGTCGACCACGATCTCGGGATAGCCCGATTCGGCGAAGGTCGGCACGTCCGCCAAGGTCGGCGAGCGCTTGGCGCCGGTGACCGCGATCGGCTTAAGCTTGCCCTGCTGCGCCAGGGCCCGGAGGCTGTCGTAATTCGCGATCACCAGCGGGATGTGACCGGCCATGGCGTCGGTCGACGCAGGCGCCGCGCCGCGATAGGCCGCCAAGGTCAGGTCGATGCCAGCCCTGAGCTTGAACAGCGCCATCGACAGGCTGGGCGAGGTGCTGGTGCCCGAGGCGCCGTAGTGGATCTTGCCTGGCTCGGCCTTGGCCGCCGCGACCAGCTTGGCGATAGTGTCGTGCGGGAACGACGGATTGGCGCACAGAAGATTGGGTTGCGAGCCGACCATGGCCACCGGCGTGAAGTCGGTGAAGGGATCGTAGGTGATCTTCAGCGTATGCGGGTTGACCGCGTGCGAGGAGATGTTGCCGAGCAGCACGGTGTAGCCGTCGGCCGGCGCGTTCTTGACGATGTCGGCCGCCAGCGCGCCGCTGGCGCCGGGCCGATTGTCGGCGATCACCTGCTGGCCCAACCGCTCCTGCAGCTTGGCGGCGGCGAGGCGACCGACATTGTCCTGCGCGCCGCCCGGCGGGAAGGGAATCACCAGCCTGAGTGGACGCGACGGCCAGGCTTGCGCACGCGCGGCAGACAGCACGAACGGTGCGGCGAGAACCCCACCCGAAGCGGCGATGATCGAACGACGCGATACACTCACGACTCTGCCTCTTGATTGATCGTATGCCGTCCCAAGTGTCAGACGACGAGTGCCTGCGCCGCCGCGAGCGCTAAAGGGCAGTCGGATAGCAGCAGGTCGATCGCCTTCTCCTCCCACGCGTTCTTCGCCAGCGAGAACGGATCCTGCGCCGTGAGCCGATGCTCCAGCACCAGCCGCGCCAGCAACAGGCGCCGTGCATCGCCGCCGCGCGCGCCCAGCGCCGCGCCTTCGGCCGCCAGCAGCGCCGCCGTCGCGGCGTGATAGAGCCCGCCGGCTGCGACGCGGCCGCGGTTCTCCAGGTCGGGATCGGCGGCGACGCGTTCGGCGAAATCGGCGGCGCGGCCGATCGCGGCGTTGAGCTGGCCGCGGAACTGGCCGGGCAGGTCGGACGCCTTGCCCAGCATGTCGGCGAGCGCGTCCTGCATGACGCGATGACCCTGCGACTTGCCCACCGCGCGACTCACCACGTCGAGCGCGTTGATACTGCTGGTGCCCTCCCAGATCGTGCCGATCTGCGCGTCGCGCACGAGGCGGGCGTTGACCCATTCCTCGATGTAGCCGACGCCACCGCGCACCTCCAGCGCATGGCTGGCGACGCGGATGTTGTCGCGGCAGGCGCGGTACTTGAACACCGGCGTCAGGATACGCAGCAGGTCGGCCGCGGCGTGATCGCCCTTGTCGGCACGGCCCATGGTGGCGGCCGACCACATGGCCATGGAGAGCGCCTGCTCGGTCGGCAGCATGATCTTCATCAGCTGCCGGCGCATCAGCGGGAAGGCGTCGATCGTGCTGCCGAAGGCGCGGCGGTGGCGCGCCACCATCAGCGCCTCGTTGAGGCAGCGACGCATCATCGAGGCGGCGCGCACGCCATGCGACAGGCGCGACAGGTTGACCTGCTCCATCATCTGCTTGAAGCCGGACCGTGCGTCGCCGATCAGGTAGGCGGTTGCGCCGTTGAGCACAATCTCGCCCGAGGCCATCGAGCGCGTGCCCAGCTTGTCCTTCAGGCGCACGATCCGGTAGGCGTTGCGCGACCCGTCCTCGAGATGACGCGGCAGGGCGAACAGGCCCAGCCCTCTGGTGCCAGCGGCCGCGCCGCGCGGCCGCGCCAGCATGACCGCGACATCGGCGTCGGCGTGGCTGCAGAACCATTTGTCGCCGTGAAGCTTCCAGCGCTCGACGCCGTCAGCGCCCATGCCCAGCGGCTCGGCCTCGGTCTCCAGCGCGCCGACATCCGAGCCGCCGGCCTTCTCGGTCATGAACTGCGTGCCCTTGAGCATCGTGGCGAAGTCGGTCGACAGCAGGCGGTCGAGCAGCTTGGCCTTCAGCGCGGCGGAGCCGTACTTCTTGATGACGAAGTTCGAGGTGTCGGAGACGCTGATCGGGCACATCAGCCCGAACTCGCCCTGCACGAAGAGGTAGGTGAAGCCGTACTTCACCAACGGCGGCGCGCTCTCGGGCATGCCGAGCACGCCGGCGCGGTGGCTCATGGCGTGCATGCCGAAATCGCCGAAGGCGATCTTCTCCATGGCGCGATAACTCGGATGATACTCGATCCACTCCTCGTCGCGGCCGAAGCGGTCACGCGGATGCAGCACGGGGCCGTGCTTGTCGGCGACGTCGGCCAGCTCGTCGAGCTCGCCGCCGGCGATTTCGCCCATGCGATCGAAATGCGGCTCGATGCGCGTGCGCCAGTCCTCGTCCATGTAGAGCGAGAGCAGGTCGCGAAAGCTGGAATCGACGCGATAGAAGTTCTGGCCGCGGCAGTCGGGTGCGATGTGCCGCGCGCCGAAGGGCTTGGCAGTTTCGAGCCGCCAGCGGGCGCTGTCGTCAGGCATGCGATGTCCTTCCCCTCAACAGATCGTCGACAAAGGCCGGCACCACTTCCGTGGCCGGGCCGTAGATCCCGTCATGGAACGTCTGGTAGCCGTCGGAGCGCTCCATGTTGAGCTCGACGGTGTGCGCGCGCCGCTTGCGGCGCACGTGCTGCACGAAGCCGGCGGCGGGATAGACCGCGCCCGATGTGCCGATCGAGATGAACAGGCCGCAGGAATCGAGCGCGGCCATGATCGCGTCCATGTGAAGCGGCATCTCGCCGAACCACACGACATGCGGGCGTGTCTGGCCGACCACGCCGCAGGCCGCGCAGGCCGTCGTCACAGACAGCTCGGCGTCGGAGTCGGCGATGGTCTCGCAGGCCATGCAGCGCAGCTTGCCGGCCTGGCCGTGCATGTGCAGGACGTTCTTCGAGCCGCCGCCTTCGTGCAGCAGGTCGATGTTCTGGGTCACCACCAGCACCTCGGCCGGCCATTCGTGCTCCAGCCGGGCCAGCGCGCGGTGCGCGGCGTTGGGCGTGATGTTGCGGCCGGCGAAGAAGGCCCGGCCGGCGTTGTGGAAGTCCAGCACCTTGGCCGGGTCGCGGTGCCAGGCCTCGATGGTGGCGACCTCCTCGAGGTTGACCCTGCTCCACAATCCATCGGCGTCGCGGAACGTGTCGATGCCGGATTCCTTGGAGATTCCGGCGCCGGTCAGGACGACGATCTTGGGATGCCCGAATTCCTGATGCATGGCGCTTGACTCGTGGTGGCGACGACCATACCCGGTCCGCCCCAGCGGGTGTACGGTAGCCTCCCGCCTTGCGGAAGCGTGGAGACGACATGATCGGCGTATTGTTCGTCTGTACCGGCAATATCTGCCGCTCGCCAACGGCGGAGGGCGTGTTGCGCGCCATGGTCGAGCGCGAGGGCATGGGCGGCGCCTTCCGCATCGATTCGGCCGGTACCTATGACGGCCATGCCGGCGAGCCGCCCAGTGGCCCGGCGATCGCCATCGCCAAGAAGCGCGGCTACGATCTCACCGCGCTGCGCGCGCGGCCGGTGACCGTCGAGGACATCGTCGCCTTCGACCATGTGCTGGGCATGGACCGCACGCATCTGGCCGCGCTACGCAAGCTGGCGCCTAAGGGCCTGACCGGCAAGCCGCGCCTGTTCCTCGACACCGCCCCGCATCTGGGCCTGCGCGAGGTCGCTGACCCCTGGATGGGCGACGCGGCCGACTATGAGCGCGCGCTGGATATCATCGAGGCCGGCTGCGCCGCCCTGTTCGAGCAGTTGCGCGCCAGCTCGCTGACGGCGTGAACGCGGAGTCTCTCGCCGACCGCATCGAGGCGGCGCTGGGCCGCCGGCCCGAGCGCCTCGACCGAATTGGCGCCAGGGTCTGGCGGCTCAATGTCGGCCGCGAGATCCTGATCGCCAAGGCGGCACCTTCGCACCTCGCCAGCGAGAGCCGCATGCTGGCCGACCTCGCCGCCGCCGGCGCGCCTGTGCCGCGGGTCCATTACGGCGACGACCGGCTCATCGTCATGGACCACGTCGAGACCGACGGCGCCGGGTTGAGCGACGGCGGCGCTCGCGTGCTGGCCGAGACCTTGGCCGCGCTGCACGCCAACACCGCCCCGGAATACGGCCACGGCTACGACGTCATGATCGGCGACCTGCCGCAGATCAACGAGCGCTTCGCCAGCTGGATCGACTTCTTCCGCTGGAAGCGCCTCGACGTCGCCGCCTGGCTGGCCATGCGGCGCGGCCACATCTCCCCCGACCTGAACGAACGCCTGTGGCGCCTGGGCGAGCGCCTACGCGACTGGCTGCACGAGCCGCCGCGACCGGCGCTGCTGCACGGCGACCTCCGGATCGCCAACGTGCTCTGCCGCGGCGGCAAGGCCGTGGCGCTGATCGACCCGGCGATCGCATACGGCCATCCCGAGATCGAGCTCGCCTCCAGCCAGCTTCTTGGCGGGTTTCGACCCGGATTCTTGCGACATTATCTCGACATCGCGCCGCCGCCGCCCGGCTTCGCGGAGACGCGGTGCGCGCTGTACCAGCTCTATCCGTTGCTGGTACGGGAGCCGCTGGTCGGTGAGCGCATCGAAGTGATCGTGTCTCTATTCGAAAGTCAGTAACCGAGCGGATACTCTGCCTCGATCTCGTAGACGGAGCCGTCGGGGCGCAGGGTGCTGGAGTAAAGGGCGAAACGGTCGACCTCGAAGGGGCCGGCGCGGAACAGGCTGTGCGAGGCGACGAACTGCGCCAGGTGATGGCCGATCTCGGCGCGGCGGTTGAAATGCGCCAGGGTCACATGCGGCCGGAACTTGCCGCGCTCGATCCTGGCGCCCTCGCCGCGCAGCACGCGCACGACCTTCTCGCGCAGGCGGGTCAGCCGATCCTCCTGAACGACGCCGGCATAGAGCGCCCGAGGCTGCTGGCCATCGACGAAATGGTCGACGCCCGACAGCGCGATATCGAGGATCGGCCCGTCGATGGTCACCAGCGCCTCGTGGATGTCCTCGGTCATGCCGCCATCAACCTCGCCCAAGAATGCGAGCGTGATGTGGAAATTCTCCGACGGCACCCAGTTGGCGTCGGGCACACCGCCTTGCAGCGCGCTCAACCGGTCGGCGACGTCCTCGGGAATCGGCAGGGCGACGAACAGACGGGGCACGGGCCGCGTCCTATCCCACGATGCGGCCCAGCCGCACGATGGTCACGCCCGGCCGCACCCGATGGTTGGCCGGCATGACCAGCACGCAATCATCGTAGGGCGTGTGCACCGGCTCACCCTCGTCATGGCCCAGCAAGGTGCCGGCCGCGGCGATGACCTCCTGCCCGTGCATGCGGCGCACGAACTTGAAGTCGCCGCGCTTGGTCGCCACCGCCTGCGTCACCTGCACGACGCGCTGCGCCGGCGGATCGGGCTGCCGCCAACCCACGGGAAGATCGCCCGCCTCGACGACGCCGCTCAAATCGAGGAACCGCGCCGTCACGTCCTTGGCCACAACCACCGACGACGCGCGCCAATGCTGGCCGGTTTCGATCAGCAGCGCGTTCTTCGGGCTGTCGGCGTCGCCGAAGCCGCCATAGTCGCGCATGCGCCGCCCGGCGGCGTGACCACGATCGCGCACCACATCGATCGGCGTGCCAACCTGCTTCGCCAGCGCGACTCCCTTGTCGAGCGGCCCACACAGCATCAGCGGCACGCAATCGTCGTGCATGGAATGCAGGTCGAGCAGTAGATCGGCACGCCGCACAAAGGGCAGCAGCACCCGCGCGCGCGTCATCTCCCGGGTTTCCGCCTCGCCGTTGTGCGGCATGTCGATGCGGCCCCAGACGCGGTTGAAATCCTCGTCGAGCATCCGCGACTTGAACGGCGTCTCGATCTTGAAGGTCTGATAGGCCGCGACGTTGGCGAAGCTCAGGATCAGCGCGCCGCGCCTGGGCTTCAGGCCCGCTGACAGCAGCGCGTCGACGACGATGGCGCCGGACACCTCGTTGCCGTGGGTCAGCGCGTTGACCATCACCACCGGCCCAGGCTCGCCGCTGTCGAGCACGTGCACGTACTCCGCGCCGCTGGCCGACTGGCGCCAACGGGAGATGTCGGGGAAATCGAACTCGATGGGATGATGCTCTTCGTCGGCCATGCCCCGATATAGCGGGCGACGGCTCAGACCACCAGCAGGCCGCGCCGATCGGCGACAGCGATGGTCGCCACGGCGCCGCTGTTGAACGCCAGGCAATCCGCCTCGATGCCATCGCTGAAGATCACGCCATTCTCGGGCATCAGCGAGGCGATGCGCAGCGGATGCCGTCCATCGACTACGCCATAGACCAGCTCGGCCCCCGTCCACTTGCTCGGATATGGCTCGCGCACGCAGAAGCGCAGCTCCGGCGTGTTCCAGTCGAACCGCCCGTCGCCGGGCAGGCTGGGCTTCGTGCCCGCGAGCCCGGCGCTCATGCCGGCCCAGCCGGCGTAGAGGCTGCGCAGCCAGCCGGTCGAGCCCAGGCCGGTCGACACGATGATTCCGCTCGACGACTGGCGTTCCTCGCGACCGGCGATGGCGATGGTGTAGCGCGCCGAGACGTGACTGCGCGGGCCGATGAACAGGTCGTTGACCGCGTAGAGCTCCTGCCCGTCGTTCAGCCGGGCGCGCGCCATCACCACCTCGTGCAGACCGCGCGCGCCGGCGACGTGCTCACGCACCGCATTGCCGACATCGTCGGGTGCGAACGGCAGCAGCACGCCGTCCCAACGCGCCGGGTCGGGATTGACGCCGACGATGGCCTGACCATCGAGATACTTCAGCGTATTGGCCACCAGGCCGTCCTGGCCGAGCGCGATTACCACGTCGTCGGGCCCGAACAGATAGCTCGGCACATGCGCGCGCTTGAGCCGATGCACGCGGCCGATCTCCTCCAGCGCCCGCTCCGTGCGCGTCAAAGCCGCCTCGTAATGCGCGTGCTCGGCGACATAGTCGGCGAAGTCGCCGCCCAGGCTCTCGACGTAGAAGCGCGCCTGCTCGCGGGTGTTGAAGCGCGCCAGCAGCTCGTCGAGCCGCGTCGGCCGCACGACGATGACCAGCCGCCGCTCCGTCAGCCGCGCCATATTGGCGCTCAGCCCTTCTTGTTGTCGCGTTTGATCAGCTCGCGCAGCAGCTCGGGCGACATGTTGAGCTCGCCGATCTTGCCGGCGTTCTCGGCCAGCGAGCGGAAGGCCAGCGCCACGAGCTGGTCGGGCTGCATGCCGGTTGTCGACAGCGCCTGGATCACGGCCGGCTCGACACCGGCAAAGGCCTTCATCGCTGCCGCCACGCCATAGGCCTTGGCGTCGGCCTGGGCGCGCGCGTTCTCGGCCGCCAGCGCGACCAGCGCGCGATTACGCTCCTCCAGGGTGATCTTGCCTTCCATCGCCTCGGCTTCCATCTCCTGCTGCTTGGCGCGCACCGAGCGCTCGGCGTCCATCTGCGCCTCGCGTACCTGGCGGCGCTTGTTCTCGACGGCGATCTCGGTATTGAGCTCGTTCTCCTTGATCTTGCGCTCCTGCTCGACGGCGGCGTTGCGTCTCGCATAAGTCGCGTCGTCGGCACGCCGCAGCAGAGCCTCGCGCGCCTCCGCCTCCAGCGCGCGGGCCGTCTCGGGCTTGGGCTTCACCGCCAGCACGGACAGCCCGAGCACCGTCAGGCCGAGCGCCGCGGTGACGGCGCTGGCCGCCAGCGCCTCGGCAACGCCCTGTCCCAGGCGGTCGCCGCCCGACAGTGCCTCGTCGAGCCGTAGCGCCTGGATGCGCGAGCGCATCAGCACCTGGACCTGATCGAGCACGCGCTGCCCCAGCTTGCGCGGGTCCTCCGAGGCATACTGGCCGCGCGCGTCGAGGCTATAGTTCATCATCTGCGCCAGGCGCTTGGGATCGCTGACGCGGTAGGACACCTGGCCCTGCACCGAGATGGTCTGGAAGTCGGCCGTGGTCTCCTCGACCATGAACGGATCATCGGCGCTGGCGGTCGGCACCAGCACGATCGAGCTACTCGGCGCGTAGTAGAAGAACGACAGGCCCAGACCGTCGCGCACCACCTGGCCGTCGCGCATCTGCAGGACGTGCTGGGTCGGATCGCTCTTGAGATACCGGATTCCGAACATCGAGTCCCCCAATTGGCAGGGCTATCCCATCTGGATATTGATCTACCTTTCCCCGAAGGGTAGGGCCATCGCGTATGGATGTTTTTCCTTCTCCCCGCCTTCGCGGGGAGAAGGAAGACACTGGCGATCGATGGGCGATAGCCCTGTCCCGATTGGCAGCCACCGCCGTTCTGCTATAACCCCGCCCGCCGACGCCTTCCACGGCGCGGTGCGGGTCGCTCCGGCGGCCCACCCACAGATATGCGGGAGTCCACATCCATGCCCGACGCCGTTGCGGCGAACGCCGCCAATCCGCATCTGGCCCAGTACAACGCCCGTGGCTTGGCCGGTCGCATCTTCTCGGGCGTGCAGCCCACCGGCAACCTGCACCTCGGCAACTATCTCGGCGCGATCCGCAATTTCGTGCGCTTCCAGTCTAGCTACGACTGCATCTTCTGCGTCGTCGACCAGCACGCCATCACGGTCTGGCAGGACCCCAAGGAGCTGACCAACCAGACGCGCGAGATCACCGCGGCATTCCTCGCCGCCGGCATCGACGCCAAGACGCACATCATCTTCAACCAGTCGCTGGTACCGGCGCACGCCCAGCTCGCCTGGGTGTTCAACTGCGTGGCGCGCATGGGCTGGATGAGCCGCATGACGCAGTTCAAAGAGAAGGCTGGCAAGGATCGCGAGAACGTCTCGCTGGGCCTGTTCGCCTATCCCTCGCTGATGGCCGCCGACATCCTCGCCTACAAGGCCACGCACGTGCCGGTCGGCGAGGACCAGAAGCAGCATCTCGAGCTGACGCGCGACATCGCCATCAAATTCAACAACGATTTCGCCGTGCCGGATTTCTTCCCGATCACCGAGCCCCTGATCCAGGGCGCGGCGACGCGGGTGATGAGCCTGCGCGACGGCACCAAGAAGATGAGCAAGTCCGACCCGTCGGATTACTCCCGCATCAACCTCACGGACGATTCCGACACGATCGCGCAGAAGATCCGCAAGGCGAAGACTGATCCGCTGCCGATGCCCGACAGCGAGGCCGAGGCCGAGAAGCGACCCGAGGCCGCCAATCTGCTCGACATCTACGCAGCCCTGATCGATGCCGAGCGGGCCGACATCGTCGCCAGCTTCGCCGGCCAGCAATTCAGCGCCTTCAAGAATGCGCTGACCGAGGTCGCGGTCGCCAAGCTGGGGCCGATCGGCGCGGAGATGCAGCGGCTGATGAAGGATCCCGCTTACGTCGATTCGGTGCTCCGCAACGGCGGCGAGCGTGCCCGCGCCATCGCCGAGCCGATCCTCGCCGAGGTCTACCGAACGGTGGGATTCCTGAAGCCGTAACTGACGTTTTCCTCCCTCTCCCCGCGTGCGGGGAGAGGGAGACAAGACGGGAAGCGTAGAGCCCTAACGGGTACGCGCGACGCACCACCATAGGCCGAACGCCATCAGCGCGGCGCAGGTACCGTAGAGTGGGCCTTGCGGCACGGCCGCGAATATCGCGCCGGCGACCAGAGGCCCGACCGCCGCGCCAAGGTCGCGCCAGGTCGAGTAGGTCGCTTGTGACGCGAGTAGCCCGGTCTTGGCGCGCTCCGCCACCATGACCGGCACCAATGTGTTGAACAGGCCGCGCATCGTGACCACAAGGATGCTGCCGGCCAGATCGTGATCCAACGCGATCAACGCCAGCCCGCCGATCAGGGCAAGGCCTCCGATGATCGCCAGCGGCCGGGCACCGAAGCGGTCGGCCAGCACGCCGCCGATCGGCGCGGTTACGACTTCCATGCCCCAGCGCAGCGCCAGCAGCAGACCCGTCGCGACCACCGGCGCTACGGGCAGCTTGGTGTCCTTCATGAGCAGGGCCAGGGTGAAGATGAAGACGCCGTCGATGATCAGGCCGAGCGCGAAGCCCCAGAGGTCGAGCCGTCCTGGCTTGGGCAAGGTGAAGCCCGCCGCCTTGCCGTCGTCGATATCGAGCGCAGGCAGCCACAGCGACAGCAGCATCGCCAAGAGGCCGAAGGCCGCGATGACCAGGAACACGTCGCGCGGGCCGACGAAGGCGACCAGCGCCGTGCCGCCGGCCAGCGAGATCACCTGGAACAGCCCGAGCGTGGTGCGATTGACCGCGACGCGCTTGCCCGCGTTGGCGCGGTCGGAGACGGCGTAGGCCAGCACCGCGAGATTGAGCGCGGCGAAGGACACGCCCCACAGCATGCGCGCGCCCATCAGCACCGCCTCGTGCGTGGCGATGGCATAGGCGAGAGTCGACAGCGTCGCCGTGGTGGCCGCGACGATCATCATCGGCCGTACACCGATACGCTGGGTAAAATGCGCGACGATGGAGTTCGCCAGCAGCCTGACCCAGCGATTGAGCGACAGCAGGATGCCGACCACGAATAGCGAGACGCCGAAGGCGTCGGCGTAGAGCGGCAGCACGGCGTAGATCAGCGAATCGCCCATCTGCGCCAGGGCGATGACCAGCGCCGGCACCGCCATCGGCACCGGGCGGGCGGATGGGCTCGCGCTCAGGCGGACCGCTCGACCAGCGCTTCGCGCAGCGCCAGCGCCGAGGTCGCGATGGCGCGCCGCGCCGTATGCAGGAGCGCGTAGCTGCCGAGGAAGCCGTGGTTCATGCCGCCGAACTCGACATGATCGACGCGCACACCGGCGCGGCTCAGTCGGTGGACATAGGAACGCCCCTCGTCGCGCAGCGGATCGTAGCCGCAGGTGATGACGAAGGCCGGGCAGACGCCCCGCAGCGACGGCGCGTGCAGCGGCGCGGCGCGCCAGTCCATGCGATCCGCCTCGTTGGGCAGGTAACAGTCGATGAACCACTGCATGTTGGCGCAGGTCAGCCCGTAGCCGGTGGCGAAGAGCTGATATGATTCGGTCGTCGTCACCGCGTCGGTCACCGGGTAGGACAGCAACTGGAAACGCAGCGCCGAGATGCCCTCGTCGCGCGCCAGGATCGCCACGGCGGCGGCGATGTTGGCACCGGCGCTGTCGCCGCCGATCGCCAGGCGCGCGCCGTCGATGCCGACCGACACGCCGTTGGCGACCAACCAGCGCAACGACGCCACCACGTCATCGTAGGCGGCGGGGAACGGATGCTCCGGCGCCAGCCGATAGTCGACCGACATCACCGCGACGCCGGCAAAGACGCAGAGGCGCGCCGCCGTGACGTCGTGACTTTCCAGGTCGCCGATCACCCAGCCGCCGCCATGCACGTAGATCAGCGCCGGCAGGGCCTGGTCGGCCGGTGCGTTCGCTGGACGATATAGCCGCACAGGGATCGGGCCGGCCGGGCCGGGAATCGTGCGGTCGCTCGACACCACGCCGTCAGGCCGCTTGCCACCCGACGCGCCGCGCGACTTCAGGAACATCTCGCGCGCGGCGGGCGCGCCAACGCTTTCCCAGGCCGGCGGGTTGAGCTTGGCGGCGATGTCGAGCAGGCGTTTGACTTCGGGGTCGAGCGCCATCTCAGCCGCCCAGCGCTTCGCGCACGGCCTGCGCCGCCGTCGTGATGCCGCGACGCGCCTGCGGCAGCACGCCGGGCATGCCGAAGAAGCCGTGGATCAGGCTGCCATACTCGACATACTCGACCCGCACGCCATCGGCGGCCAGGCGGCGCGCGTAGTCGGCGCCCTCGTCGCGCAGCGGATCAAAGCCCGCTGTGATCACCATCGCCGGCGCCACACCGGCAAGCGTCGCCGCACGCAACGGCGAGCAGCGCCAGTCCGAGCGGTCGGCTTTGTTCGGCGCGTAGTGGTCGTAGAAATACGTCATTGCCGCCGTAGTCAGCAGGTAGCCCTCGGCGTTGCGCGCCATCGAGCCGGTGTTGGCCAGCGCGTCGACGGCAGGATAAATCAGGCACTGATAGCCGACCTTGGGCGCGCCGGCGTCGCGCGCCATGAGCGCAATGATGGCCGCGAGATTGCCGCCGGCGCTGTCGCCGCCGACCGCCAGCTTCGCGGCATCACCACCGATCGAGGCGGCGTTGGCCGCTACCCACTGCGTCGCCACCCAGCAATCGTCGACCGCGGCGGGATAGCGATGCTCCGGCGCCAGGCGGTAGTCGACCGAGACCACCAGCAGGTCGCCGTCCTGCGCGAAGCGCTGGCAAACGGTGTGGTGAGTCTCGATATCGCCGATTACCCAGCCGCCGCCATGGAAGAACACGAGGACCGGCAGCTTGGCGTCGGTCGCCGCCGCCTTCGGGCGGTAGATGCGCACGGGGATCTGGCCGGCCGGACCGGGGATGGTGCGGTCCTGCTGGGACACGGTGTCGAGGATCGGCCCCTGGATGGGCGCGCGGGTGTCGCGCATCATCTTGCGCGCGTCGGCCGGCGAGAGCGTGTGCAGCGCCGGCCGGCCGGCGGCGATCGCCGCGTCGAGCAGCAGACGGATGGTCGGGTCGAGCGCCATCGCGCGGGTCCTCTTCGTCGTTGAACCAGGTCGGTACCAGAGCTAACGCATATGGCGTTCTTCCCTTCTCCTCGCCTGCGCGGGGAGAAGGAAGGCTGTGCAAAGCCATATGCGATAGCCCTGACGTCGCACGGATGATGGCGATCTTCGCCGCACTGGCGCAACGGCAAAGCGTCTCCATATGATCATGGCCGGCGTGCTACAGTGGCGTTCCCGCCACGGCGCCCCCGAGAAGGACCGCGAGACAGCCCGCGCCCATGTCGTTCGATCCGGAACCCCGCCCCGCGGCGGCCGTCGTAGCCCAACCCCTGTGGCGTCGTGTGCTGGCCTGGCGACCGCGCCTGGGCGGCGCCGGCCTCGCCGCCGCCATGCCCAAGGGGCGCTGGCGCTGGTGGCTGCTGATCCCTGTCGTGCCGCTGCTCTACTACACGATCGGCATGCTGGTCGTGCACACCATCGACGACAACGTGGAGTTCCGGCCGCAGAACGTGCCGCCCGGCGAAAGCCGCGCGGTGGCGGCGGCGGCGGCGTTGGTGACGCGCGAGGTCGACCAGCATCGCTGGGTGGCGAGTGATCCATTCTTCCTGCCGGCCTGGCCGCTCGACAACATGCCCAACTTTCAGATGGGCATCATGGCCTCGGTAGCGCGCTTCACCACCGAGCTGAAGGATCAGCTCGGCCGCACCCGCGGCTCCAGCCAGATCGACCGCGACCTGCAGGAGGCCGCCGGCCAGTTCCAGTTCCGCGGCGATCGCTGGGTGTGGGATCCGCAGATCTCGATCTGGCCCTCGGCGACCTCGGCACAGCAATACCGCGCCGGTTATCGCGCGCTGATCGCCTACAACAAACGGCTCGGCGCCGGGCAGGCGACCTACGATCGCCGCGCCGACAATCTGCAATCCCTGCTCGAACGCTTCGCCAACGACCTCGGCTCGGAATCGGCGCGCATCGACCAGCATATCCTGGAACGCGGTGGCGACCTGTTCGACATGCGGTGCGACGACATCTTCTATTCGGTGAAGGGCCGGCTCTACGGCACCTTCATCCTGCTGCGCGAGCTAGGCGAGGACTTCAAGCAGGTGATCGCGGACCGGCAGCTCACCACGGCCTGGGCGCAGATGCTCGACTCCTTCCGCACCGCCGCCTACCTGCAGCCGCCGGTCGTGATCAACGGCCGACCCGATTCGACCTTGCTGCCGAGCCACCTGGCGTCACAAGGCTTCTACGTCATGCGCGCCCGCACCCAGCTGCGCGAGATCGTCGACATACTGCAGAAGTAGAGCGCTCCTCCCTCTCGCCGCTTGCGGGGAGAGGGAACGAGGTCACGACGTCATTTGCCAACCGTCAACCGCACCCGCTGCTTGCCGCCGTCGCGGTTGCCGACGATCCTGAAGCCGTGTGCGGCGAACAGGCGACGCGTGCCGGTCCAGGCGAAGGCCGCTGGCGACGGCGCGCCGTCTTTCGCCGGCTTCACGGGATAGCCCTCGATGATCGTGGCGCCGCGCTTCTTCAGGCAGGCGATAGCGAAGCCCAATAGCGCCGAGGCCACGCCCTTGCCTCGGAAACCCGACCTGATGAAGAAGCAGGGGATCGACCAGACCTCCGATGCGTCGGCGCATTTGAAGCTCGGCGCGCGGTCCAGCTTGTCGAAATCGGGGCGCTTGTCGAACGACACCCAGCCCACCGGCTCGCCCTCGGCATAGGCCAGCGCGCCATGCGCGTGGCCGCCGCAGACCAGGCCCTCGAAGCGGCGGCGGTTCTCGTCACCTTTCACCGCGTCCCACTTCTCGCCCTTCTTCTGGCGCCAGAACATGCACCAGCAGCCACCGACGGCACCGCGCGGGCCGAAGAGCGTCTCGAGATCGGACCAAAGCTCAGGCGTCAGCTCGCTGCAGACGATGCGCACGGGAGTGTCCTTCCATCGCGACCGAGTCACAGCCTACGATAGGCCCGCGACATCAACCGCGCCATGGAAACGCCGATGACCACCCGCCGCAAGACTCCCGAGCAGCTGCGCAGCCATCGCTGGTATGGCGCCGACGACCTGCGTTCCTTCGGCCATCGCTCGCGCACCAAGCAGATGGGCTACGCGCGCGAGGATTGGGCGGGCAAGCCGGTGATCGGCATCATCAACACATGGTCGGAGGCGAATTCCTGCCACTTCCACCTGCGCCAGCGCGCCGAGGAGGTGAAGCGCGGCGTGTGGCAGGCCGGCGGCTATCCCATCGAGATGCCGGCCATCTCGCTGGGCGAGGTGCTGATGAAGCCGACCACGATGATGTACCGCAACCTGCTGTCGATGGAGACCGAGGAGTTGCTGCGCTCCAATCCGATCGACGGCGCGGTGCTGCTGGGCGGCTGCGACAAGAACATCCCCGGCCTGCTGATGGGCGCGATCTCCATGGACATCCCCGCCATCGTCGTGCCGGCCGGCCCGATGCTGCGCGGCAACTGGCGCGGCAAACCGCTGGGCTCGGGCAGCGACGTCTGGAAGTACTGGATGGAGCTCAAGGCCGGCGGCATCCAGGACGCCGACTGGGACGAGATGGAAGACGGAATCGCCCGCAGCTTCGGCACCTGCATGGTGATGGGCACGGCCGCGACGATGATGTCGATGGCCGAGACGCTCGGCTTCACCCTGCCCGGCGCCTCGTCGATCCCCGCCGCCGATTCCAATCACGCCCGCATGGCCAGCCTGGTGGGCCGGCGCGTCGTCGACATGGTGTGGGAGGATCTGAAGCCGTCCGATATCCTCACGGCGAAGTCCTTCGACAACGCCATCCGCGCCCTGATGGCGATGGGCGGCTCGACCAACGGCATCATACATCTCGTGGCGCTCGCCGGCCGCGCCGGCATTCCGCTCACCCTCGATCGCTTCGACGAGATCGCGCGCAGCACGCCGCTGATCGCCAACATCCGCCCCTCGGGCCAGTACCTGATGGAGGACTTCTTCTACGCCGGAGGCCTGCGCGCCTTTCTCGAGAAGCTCCGGCCGATGCTGAACCTCGACGCCCGCACCGTGTCGGGCAAGACCTTGGGCGAGGACATCGCCGGCGCCGAGACGCTGATCCCCGACGTCATTCTCGACGTCGACAAGGCGCTGAAGGCCGACGGCGCGCTGGCCGTGGTCAAGGGCAACCTCGCCCCCGACGGCGCGGTGATCAAGCCCTCGGCCGCCGAGCCGCGCCTGCACAAGCACTCGGGTCCGGCACTGGTCTTCGAGGACTACAACGACATGGCCGCGCGCATCGACGATCCCGACCTCGACGTCACCGCCGACACCGTGCTGGTGCTCAAGCAATCCGGCCCGCTGGGCGGCCCGGGCATGCCGGAATGGGGCATGCTGCCGATCCCGCAGAAGCTGCTGAAGCAGGGCGTACGCGACATGGTGCGCATCAGCGATGGCCGCATGAGCGGCACCAGCTACGGCGCCTGTGTGTTGCACGTCTCGCCCGAGAGCCATGTCGGCGGCCCGCTGGCGCTGGTGAAGACCGGCGACATCATCGAGCTCGACGTCGCCGCGCGCACCTTGAACATGAAGGTCAGCGACGAGGAGCTGGCGCTACGCCGCGCCGGCTGGAAGGAGAAGCCGGTGGTCTATGGCCGCGGCTATGGCTGGATCTTCGCCAAGCACGTGCAGCAGGCGGACAAAGGCTGCGACTTCGACTTCCTGCGCGCCGACGCGGGGCCGAAGGTGCCGGAGCCGGAGATTCATTGATGGATGTTCGGCGCGCCGCCCTGTTTGTCGCCGCCGCTACCGTGCTGGCCGGCTGCGATCCGATGGCCGACTGCTCGCCGGGGCTGCTCGAACACTTTGGGGACCCGCGCCCAGGGTTCATGGTCTTCTTTGACGCGGGGTCTTCCACGCTGTCCGAGACGGCGCACGAAACGATTCGCTCAGCGCTGAAGTACGCAACCAGGCCAGACGCGACTACCATTGCCCTCGAAGGGCACACCGACTCCACGGGCGGCGGAAACGTCAATGCCGATCTATCTCGGCGTCGCGCGGAGGCCGTACGAAAGGCCTTGGTGGCAGCGGGTATTTCGGAAACTCGCATCTCCATAGTCGCCCACGGCGCCTCGAGACTGCTGATCCCGGGCAACCCACATGCCCCTGACAATCGTCGTGTCGAGATTACGGTGTGGATTCCGACCGAAGAGTCGATAGTGGGTTATCGCGATTGCCCGGAAGGGTTCCGTCGGGCGCCTTCAACGACAGACCGACGTTAACGACATCACATGACCGACCTCGACACCTTCCTCTCCACCTCCCCCCGCCTGCGCTTCGCCTTCATGGTGAAGGTCAAGGTGGCGCCCATGATCGACCTCGGCGTCACCTCGGTCGGCCATCGCCGGGTGATCGATATCCTCGGCGGCGAGGTGTCCGGGCCGCGGCTCAGCGGCGAGATCCTGCCGGGCGGCGCGGACTGGCAGGTCGTGCGGCCGGACGGCGCGATTCAGGTCGAGGCGCGCTACACGATCAGGGCCGCCTCGGGTGGGCTGGTCTATGTGCGCAACGACGGCGTGCGGGTGGCCTCGCCCGAGATCCTCGCGGCGCTGGGGCGCGGCGAGGTCGTGGCACCCGCCAGCTACTACTTTCGCACCAGCCCGCGCTTCGAGACCGCCGATCCGGCGCTGACCTGGATGCAGGACGCGGTGTTCATCGGCGTCGCCACCCGTGCGCCGACCGGCGTGGCGATCGGCTTCCACGAGGTGCTGTAGCGCCCGCTACTCCGCCTTCACCACCGTCCACGGCTTGGGCATCAAGACCCAGCGGCCGTTGACGTGGACCAGGCCGTCGACCGCCAGCCCCGTGGTCTTGCCCGGCTCGACATACCTGAAGCGCGCGATCGGGATGCCGCGCTTGAGGTAAGGCAGCACGCGCCGGTAGCCGCCGGGGAACTCCGACAGCACGGGCTTGCCGTCGATCAGGTCGTCGGTCGGCACGACGATCATCAGGATTTCGGTGCGCTGGGCGCCGACCCGCAGGGTCTCGCCCTTCTCCCAATGGCGGTCGTTCTCGGCCTCCAGCGCGCCGGCCACCGGCTCCTTGTAGACGGCGAGATAATCGGCCTGGGTCGGCCGTAGCCTCTTCATCGCCGCGGCTTGATCGACCCCCGACGTGGCGAGGAACTGCGCCGCCACAGCGCGGGCGCCGGCCTCGGTCGACGGAAAGCCGGATTGTGCCAAGGCCGGGGGCGCGAACGGCAGCGCGGCGGCAGCCACGAGCAGGGTACGGCGCGAAACGAGTGACAAGGTCATGAAGTCCTCCCCGCGTATAGCCAACCACCGGATTGCGGCGGCATCGCGGTCGGTGGTCACGCCTTCTTGAAAGGCTTCCATTGCATCGGCGCGTCGAAGCGCGCACAAGGGAATCGGTGTCGCCGCAGATGGACCGGCGCGCCCTGGAAGCGTCGTCGTGGAAGTCTACCTCCCTATCGCCGAGCTCTCGTTGACCTGGCCGCTGCTGCTGGCGCTGGGCGCGGTGGCGGGCGTGCTCGCAGGCATGTTCGGCGTCGGCGGCGGCTTTCTGCTGACCCCGCTCCTGATCTTCGTCGGCGTGCCGCCGGCCGTGGCGGTGGCGACCCAGGCCAACCAGGTGATCGCCACCTCGGTCTCGGGCCTGCTGACCCAATGGCAGCGCGGCAACGTCGACGTGCGCATGGGCCTGATCATGCTGCTGGGCGGCCTGTTCGGCTCGACCGCCGGCATCTGGATCTTCGGCATCCTCAAGCGCATCGGCCAGATCGACCTGACCATCGCCATCGGCTACGTGCTGCTGCTGACCAGCATCGGCGTGCTGATGCTGGTCGAGAGCGTGCGCACCTGGCGGCGGCGGCGCAATCCCGAGGCGCCCCGACGCAAGCTGCACCAGCACTATCTCGTGCACCGCCTGCCGCTGAAGATCCGGTTCTACAAGTCCAGGCTCTATATCAGCGCGCTGCTGCCGCTGGGGCTGGGCTTCGTCATCGGCATTCTGTCGGCGATCCTGGGCATCGGCGGCGGCTTTATCCTGGTGCCGGCAATGATCTACATCCTGGGCATGCCAACCCTGATGGTGATCGGTACCTCGTTGTTCCAGATCGTCTTCGTCGCCATCAACGTCACCTTCCTGCAGGCGACGCAGAACCAGACCGTCGACTTCGTACTCGCTTTGCTGCTGATCATCGGCGGCGCGATCGGCGCGCCGATCGGGGGGCGGGTGGCGGCCAAGCTGCCGAGCTTCCAGCTGCGCGGCATGCTGGCGCTCCTGATCCTGGCCATGGCGGCGGAACTGCTGTTCGAGCTCTTCGCTCGGCCCAGCGCCATCTACAGCCTGGGCGAGCCGGGGCGCGGGTCATGATCCGCCGCCTCGCCCCGCTGCTCGCCGGCATCGTCCTGCTCGCCGCCGCCCTGCCGGCCGGTGCCCAGACCCTGCTGTTCGACCTGTCGCGGCCCAGGGTGTCGATCACCTCGGCCTTCGCCGGCACCGACATCCTGGTCTATGGCGCGCTCGACGCGCCGGCCGACGTGATCGTGACCGTCAGCGGCGCCCCCTCGCGCCAGACCGTGTTGCGCAAGGAGCGCGTGCTGGGCCTGTGGGTCACCGGCGCGCGGCAGACCTTTGACGACGTGCCGGTCTACTACGCCGTGGCCGCTACCAAGCCCTTGGCGCAGATCCTGCCCGCCGACGGGGTACCCGGCGTGGCGCTCACCCTGGCCGAACGTCTGGCGGCGATCCAGGCCAGGGGCGCCGGGCGACGCTCGTCCGAGGAGCTCAAGTCCTTCGTCCAGGGCCTGATCGAGGCCAAGAGGCGCGACGGGCTCTATCCCGAGGGCGTCGCGCCGATCACCGTGCTGGCCGGCCGGCTGTTCCGCGCCGAACTGCAATTCCCTTCGCGCCTGCCGGTCGGCGACTACGAGATCACCGCCTATGTGCTGCGCGACGGCCAGCCGGTGACGGCGGTGTCCAAGCCGCTGATCGTCAGCAAGGCGGGCTTCAGCGCCGAGATCTCGGAGTGGGCGCGCGACGAGGCGCCGCTATACGGCGGCTTCGCCATCGCCATGGCGTTGCTCGTAGGCTGGGTGACCGGGGCCTTGGCGCGGCGGCTCTAGCCGGCGGCGGGCCCGACACGGAGAGGAAGTGACCATGTCCGACACCAGCGCCGCCGAGCCCCTGGGCGAACGCGTCTTCCTCGTGGTCGTCGACGACACGCCAGAGCTGCACGTCGCGCTGCGCTACGCCTGCCGCCGCGCCAAGCGGGTGGGCGGCCGGGTCGCCCTGCTGAACGTGATGGACCCACCCGAGCCGCAGAGCTGGGCGGCCATCGGCGACCTGTTGCGCGAGGAAACCCGCCAGCAGGCCGAGGCGCGCCTGGCGGCTGTCGGCGACGAGGTGGCCGGCCTGCTCGGCCGGCCGCCGATCCTGCATCTGCGCGAGGGCGGCCAGCGCGAGCAGTTGCTGAAGCTGCTGGCCGAGGACGCGACGATCTCCGTCCTGGTGCTGGCCGCGGGCACCGGCTCGGAGGGCCCCGGCCCGCTGGTCTCCGCGCTCGCCGGCAAGTACGCCGGCGGCCTGCGTTGCGCCCTGACCATCGTGCCCGGCGGCCTGAGCGACGCGCAGATCGACGCGATTTCCTAAGTCTTTCTGCAGATTGTTTGTGTGCAAAGCGGTAAGTCGTTGGATTTATCCACAGTTTTTATCCTTGACTCGAACAATCATTGAAAAAGCACAATAAAAAACGAGCGCCGAATGGCTGTTGATAACTCAGTGCAAAACAGATATTTTCCGTAACATATGACCGATTACTCATAAAAATAATCTTGAAGCCAATCTGACCGCTGACTAACTCGCGATGATCGCGACGGCCGAGAGGGGCCTCCCGCGATATCCGAAAGACACAAGACCGGCGATGTTCATCCAAACCGAGCAGACCCCCAATCCATCGACCCTGAAGTTTCTTCCGGGTCGGGTGGTCCTGCCGAACGGCACCGCCGACTTCGCCGACTCCGACGCCGCCAAGCGCTCGCCGCTGGCGCGGCGCCTGTTTGAGGTCGAAGGCGTGCGTCGGGTGTTCCTTGGATCCGACTTCGTCACCGTCACGCGCGGCGACGACGTCGATTGGCAGATCATGAAGCCGGCCATCCTGGGCGGCATCATGGAGCACTACACTTCGGGCGAGCCCATGCTCTACGAACAGGCCGGCGCGGCGTCGGGAGGGGACGACGCGGCGGACGACGACGAGGTGGTGACGCAGATCAAGGAGTTGTTGGACACCCGCATCCGTCCGGCCGTGGCGCAGGATGGCGGCGACATTGTGTTCGACCGCTTCGACGACGGCGTCGTCTACCTCCACATGCAGGGCTCGTGTTCGGGCTGTCCCAGCTCGACCGCTACCCTGAAGATGGGGATCGAGAATCTCCTCAGGCACTACGTGCCCGAGGTGGTCGAGGTCCGCTCGGTCACGTAGTCCAAGCGTAACGGACAACGAAGCGTTGGGCGGCTTCCGGCATGCCGGAAGCCGAAGGGATCGTTCGTTCGTCGCAATAAAGGCAATACCAGGCGGTCAGCCATGATGATGATTCATCGCGTGTCCGACGTCGGACGCCAATATTCGTTGATCGGCGCCTTGGGCGCCTGCGCCGTCGCCGCGTTCGCGCTGGTGCCGGCCAAGGCCACCGACGAGGCCTCCCACGACATCAAGCGGTCCGGTCCAGCCCAGGCGCTTGTGCGGCTCGCGGCGGCGCTGCCCGAGCCCGTCGCGCCGCCGCCAGTGTCCGCGCTCGAACTCGCGCGGCCATCGGGCGTCGTCGAAGCGCTGGCCGCCGTGCTCGAGGATTACGACGACATGGCGCGCGGCGCCGCGCGGGCGGTGGACGCCGCGCTGGCGCGCATTGTCGCCACGCCGCACGCACCCGTCGTCGAGGCGCGGCCGATGCACGGCTGGCTGTCGCACGCCTATACCGGCCAGCGCCGCAGCCGCGTCGTCGCCATGCGCGTGTCCAACACCGAGCAGCTGGCGCGCGTCTTCCAGGCGCACGACTATTCGCTCGACCATGCCCGTCGCGGCCAGCCTATTCCGGCGCTGCAGATCGAGCGCGTGCCGGCCGATCTTGGCTCGCTGCGCGACAGCAACGAGCGCAAGTGGCTGTTCATCAAGGCGCTGCTGCCGATCATCCTCGAGGTCAACGAGCGCATCCTGGCTGAGCGCAAGGAGCTGTTGCGCCTGCGCGACATGGCCGCCGCCGGCAAGGAGCCCGGCGTCGCCGAACGGATGTGGCTGGCCAATCTCGCCGAGCGCTACGGCGCCGATCCCAGCAACCTCGCGGAGATGCTGTTGCGGGTCGACATCGTGCCGCCGTCGATGGCGATCGCCCAGGCCGGCGTTGAGAGCGGCTGGGGCACCTCCTACGCCGCGCGTGTCGGCAACTCGCTGTTCGGGCAGATCCAGGTCAGCGGTCGCCACGCCGTCGATGTCCCATGGAAGGCTGGCCCGGCGATGCCGCAACCCTTCGCCACCGTCGCCGATTCGGTGGAGGCCTACTTCCTCAATCTCAACACCCACTTCGCCTACGCCTCGTTCCGCGCCGAGCGGGCGCAGCAGCGCGCCCAGGGCGCGCAACCCGACGGCTTCAGGCTGATCGGCCAGCTGTTGCGCTACTCGGAACTCGGCATGCAATACATCAACTACGTGCGCAACATCATCCGCGAGAACCAGCTCTCGGACTTCGACCGCGCGCGGCTGTCGCCGAGCTGAACGCCATCCGCTCTGGAGCATCTTCCCGGGACCGGCGGCGGTCCCGGCGAGGACTTTAGCGCGCTTCAGCGCATCATAGGCGCCGGCAGGTCGGAATCAGCGACCAGCGGATATCGGCGGGCATCAAACAGTTGGTAGTGCCACCATTCGTTCCGGTAGAAATCCCAGCCCGCTGCGGTCATCAGACCCATCAGCAGGAAGCGATTGCGCTGCGCGGCGACCGACACGTCGGTGCGGCCGTGATGCGACAGCGGCGTGAAGGCGTCGAAGGTCGTGCCCATGTCGAGTTCGCGCCCCTCACTGTCGATCAGCGTCAGGTCGACCGCCGCGCCGCGCGAGTGTGGCGAGCCCCTGCGCGGATCGGCGAGGAACTCCGGATTCGGATCGGCGTTCCATAACGCCCATTGCGCTTCGACCGGCCGCAACGCGTCGAAAATGCGCAAGCGCAATCCGAGCGGCGCGGCGAGCGCAATGGCGCGCGCCAGGTGCCGCGCGGCGTCGCCATTGAGGTAACAGCGGGCGTTCCGGTAGACCGGTCGTCCGGTTATGTTGGCCGGCGTCGCGTAGGCGAGCGCGATGTCGACGTCGAAAGCGGGAGCGGCGATCTCTACGATGTCCATGGATGGCAAGATGCCGCGCGAAACGTCGATACGCCAGCCACGTTCCGGCGCGGCCTGGCGTGTCCTGGCGATCGACACCTGTTTCGCCCGCTGCGCGGTGGCGTTGGCCGAGCGACGCGAAGCCGTCACCGTGGTCGCGTCGGAAGCCGAAGCGATGACGCGCGGTCACGCCGCCGCGCTGACGCCGATGATCGAGAAAGCCTTGCACGACTCGGCTTGGCTGGCCCCAGACCTCGATCTCGTGGCGGTGACGATCGGCCCTGGCAGCTTCACTGGCGTGCGTATCGGCGTGGCCATGGCGCGCGGCTTGGCGATGACGCTGCGCGTGCCCGTCGCGGGCGTCACGACGACCGATGCCCTGTTCCTCGGCGCCGCGGCCGCGGATCGCGTCGGCGCCGATGGCGCGCTCGTGGCCGCCATCGAGTCCGGGCGCGACGACTACTTCATGGCGATCGACGGCGCATCGCCTTTCGCCGGAACCCCCTCGGCCCTGGCGACGCGCCTGGGGGATCGATGCGCGATTCTCATCGGCGACGGCGCATCGCGTCTGGCCGGCGCGCTACGGGCGCTTGGTGTTCAGGCGAGCGTCGGCGTGTCATCGCCGTCGATCGATCCGGCCCGACTGGCCGCCCACGCCCTGCATCGGGGCGTCGAGTTCTGGGCCCGGCGGGACCCGCCGCGCCCGCTCTACCTGCGCGGCGCCGACGTCACGCTCGCCGACGGCGCCCGCACCACCGCCGACCTCGTGCGCTGAGCGTGGTCGCGGTGGATTGGCGGATCGAGGCGCTGACGGTGGCGCGCGGCGACGACGCCGCGACGCTGTTCCGTACGATCTTTCCACAGCCCTGGGAGCGACCCTGGTCGCCCGCCGAGTTCACAGCGTTGCTTGCGACGCCCGGCTGCTTCGGCCATGTGCTCGTCGACGGCGGAGACGATCGGCCGTGCGGGCTGATTCTGGTGCGCGTCGCCGCCGATGAAGCGGAGATCCTGACGATCGGCGTGGCGCCGGAACTTCGCCGTCGCGGCGGCGCCGCGCGGTTGCTGGAGCGGGCGCTGGTGGAGTGCACGGCGCGCGGCGTGCGCGCGCTCTACCTCGACGTCGCCGACGACAACGAACCGGCGCGGCGCTTCTACGCGCGGCGGGGCTTCAGCGAGGTAGGTGCGCGCCCGTCATACTACGCGCGTGGCGCGGCGCCAGCCGTGGCGGCACGCGTCATGAGGCGTGATCTTTGGCGTGACGCGTGAACCTACCGGCGAGCGATGCGCAACCGGTGGACACGGCCACTGGAACTCTCTGGCCCGAGCTCCTCGACATGATAGCCCTCGGCGCGCGCCGACCGCGGTACATTGCGTAACGGCTCGCCATCGTTGAGCCGCACGATCAGCGTGGCGTCGGGCGCCATGCGCTCCAGCGCCAGCTTGACGCGCACGAAAGTCATCGGACACACGTCAGACGTGATGTCGATTACCGTTTCATCGCCGACCCGCATCGTCAAATCGCCATCAGTTCGTCATCTGTCGGATTGATCCTGGCCGAATACCAGACTATAGGGGCTCGGCTTCCAGTTGGGACAAATCATGGCGAAGGACAAGATGGCGGAAAACACCGGGGCCTCGGCCGATATTCTTGCACTGACTTCGCAGATCGTTTCAGCACACCTGTCAAATAATACGGTGTCGATCGGCGATGTGCCGAAGTTGATCGAGCAGGTCTTCGCCACCCTGAACGGCGTGCAGGGCGCCGGCCCGACCATCGCGATGAAGCGCGACCCGGCGGTGCCGATCAAGAAGTCGATCACCAAGGACTACCTGGTTTGTCTCGAGGACGGCTCCAAGCACAAGATGCTGAAGCGCCATTTGATGAGCGCCTACGGCATGACTCCCGATCAGTATCGGGCGAAGTGGGGACTGGACGCCGACTATCCCATGGTGGCGCCGAGCTACTCCAAGGTCCGCAGCGCGCTCGCCAAGAAAGTCGGCCTCGGCACCAAGCGCATGCGCGCGCGCCTCGCGCGGGCGGGAAAAGCCTGACGTCCACTGGGGACATGACGAGAATCAGACGCGGTGACGCCAGTCGGGTGGCGACGCACGGTCCGAACGCTGTATAGAGGGGCCGAGGACTGGAACCTCCAGCCACGGAGCCCCGCCGTGCCGACATCGGCCAAATCGCGCCTCGAGCAGCGCTGCATCGACAAGGGCCTGAAGATGACCGAGCAGCGCCGGGTGATCGCCCGCGTGCTGTCGGAGGCCGCCGACCATCCCGATGTCGAGGCCGTGCACAAGCGCGCCACGGCGATCGACCCGCGCATTTCGATCGCCACCGTCTATCGCACGGTGCGGCTGTTCGAGGAGGCCGCGATCCTCGAGCGCCACGATTTCCGCGATGGCCGTTCGCGCTACGAGGAAGCGACCCACGCGCATCACGACCACCTCATCGACCTGCACTCTGGAAAGGTGGTCGAGTTCAACAATGAAGAGATCGAGGAATTGCAGCGCGCCATCGCGCGCAAGCTGGGCTATCGGCTGGTCGACCACCGGCTGGAGCTCTACGCCGTGCCGGTCGAGGCCGAGGACGGCGGCGGAAAGAAAGCCACCGGCCGATAAAAACCGGTGGACGCTGGGCCACGCCGCCCGATAATGGCCGCATGAGCAGCGCCGCCATCGACCGCAGCCCTGTGCCGCGTCGGTTCGACAGCAGCCTACCCCCGATCGTCGCCGGCGATTTCGAGGTGCGCTTGGCGCGTGACGAGGCCGACCTCGACGCCTCGCAGGCGCTGCGTTACCGAGTCTTCTACGAGGAGATGGCCGCGCATGCGACGCCTGAGATGCGGGCGCGGCGACGCGATTTCGACGATTTCGACGAGCTCTGCGACCACCTGCTGGTGATCGACCGACGTCGTACAGGCGCCGAGTCGATCGTCGGCACCTACCGCCTTATCCGGCGCAGCGCGGCGGCGGCCTATGGCCGCTTCTACTCGGCGGCGGAATACGACATCTCCCGCTTGGCCAACTGGCCCGGCGAGGTGCTCGAGGTCGGCCGCTCCTGCGTCGAGGCCTCGGCGCGCACCGGGTCGACCATGAACCTGCTGTGGCGCGGCATCGCCACCTTTGTCTCGCACTTCGACATCGAGATCATGTTCGGATGCGCCAGCCTGCCGGGCAACGATCTACAGCGCCTGGCCCTGCCGCTGTCCTATCTCAGCCAGAAGCACCTGGCGCCGCCCGAGCTGCGCGCCCGCGCGCTGCCCGAACGCTATGTCGACATGAACCTGTTGCAGCCGGGCACCTACGACGTGAAGCTGGCCGAGCGCATGGTGCCGCCGCTGATCAAGGGCTACCTGCGGCTGGGCGGCTTCGTCGGCGACGGTGCCGTGATCGACGACCAGTTCAACACCGTCGATGTCTGCATCGTGGTGAAGACCGACCTGGTGACCGAGAAGTACTTCAAGCACTACGAGCGCGCCCAGCGCGACTCTGAATGAAGTCACCGATCTCGGCCGAGAATCGCGCCTTCCGCGAGGCCGCGCCGTCGTTGGGTTCGTCCGGCCGCGCCACCATCCGCCTCATCGCCTACGCGCTGCTGACGCTGACGTTGATTCCGTTCCAGCTGATGGCGGTGCTGCTGCGCATCGGCTTTCTGGCGCGCGGCATTCCCTACTTCTACCACCGCCTCGTCTGCGTCATCGTCGGCCTGAAGGTCGAGGTGCGCGGCCGGCGCTCGACCGAGGCGCCGACGCTCTATGTCGGCAACCACGTCTCCTATCTCGACATCGAGACGCTGGGCTCGAACATCCCCGCCTCCTTCGTCGCCAAGCAGGAAGTGTCGACCTGGCCCTTCTTCAACGTGCTGGCCAAGCTGCAGCGCACCGTCTTCGTCGAGCGCCGCACGCGCGCCACGCGCGCGAGCCGCGACAGCCTCATCGGCCGTCTGGAGTCCGGCGACAGCCTGATCCTCTTCCCCGAGGGCACCAGCAGCGACGGCACGCGTGTACTGCCGTTCCGCAGCGCGCTGTTCGCCGCCGCCCAGGTCAAACCAGGCGACAAGCCGCTGCGCGTGCAGCCCTTCACGGTGGCCTACACCAGGCTCGACGGCATTCCACTGGGCCGCTACTGGCGGCCCTACTTCACCTGGTACGGCGACATGGAGTTGGCCGGCCATCTGTGGAACGTCTGCAAGCTCGGCGAGTGCAGCGTGGTGATCCAGTTCCACAACCCGGTCGATATCACCATGTTCGGCGACCGCAAGAAGCTCAGCGACCATTGCTTCCGCGTCGTCTCGCAAGGCCTGCAATCGATCAACCGCGGCGAGCCGCCGGCACCGGTGGCCAAGGCCGCGGAGTGATGGATGGGCGCTCGATCGGCGCAGGGCTAGACACCCGCGACCGCCCATATATCGAGAACAGCAGCGCCATCCCGGATCTTCTTCACGGGGACATAGTCCGGCGAATCCCAGAAGGCGTGAATCGCGTCCATCGAGGGGAACTCGTAGATCACCATCCTGCGCCCGTCGTGTCGTCCCTCCAGAGCCTCTAACTTCGCGCCGCGAACGATATTCTTCCCGCCAAATCGCGCTATCAGCGGAATGACCGCATCCCGATACTTCTGGTACTGGGCCTCGTCGCTGATGGTGCTCTGCACGATGAAGTAAGCCGCCATGTGTTTCCCCCTTCCCTGGCTCCGCCTCGGACGCTAGCAGCGAGGACGGCGCCCCATCAACGGCCGCGCCGGTTTGGCGCTGGGGAGCGCTGAGGCATGACGCGCGATGCCGTGATGGGCACCGACTCGACGCCCCCCGACCTTGGTGATAAGGAGGCGCCGACCGCGATGCGCACGGTGCGTGCGCGGCCCAGACCCGAACGCATGACCGAGACCACCCAGCCGACCAAGGCCGCGCCGCGCCGTAAGCTCTTCATCCGCACCTACGGGTGCCAGATGAACGTCTACGATTCGCAGCGTATGGCCGACCTGCTGCGACCGCTCGGCTACGCGCCGACCGAGACACAGGACGACGCCGATATGGTGGTGCTCAACACCTGCCATATCCGCGAGAAAGCCTCGGAGAAGGTGTTCTCCGAGCTCGGCCGCCTGCGCCTGCGACGCGAGGAACGGCGCGCCGAGGGCGCCGATCTGGTGGTCGCCGTCGCCGGCTGCGTCGCGCAGGCCGAGGGCGAGGAGATCCTGCGTCGCGCGCCCATGGTCGACATCGTCGTCGGCCCGCAGGCCTATCACCGCCTGCCCGAGATGGTGGCGCGCGCGGAGCGCGCCGCCGGCGCACGCCGCGGCGGTCGTGGCGCCGGCGTGCTCGACACCGAATTCCCGGCCGAGCCGAAATTCGACTTCCTGCCGGCGCCCAGCGCGGTGACCGGCGGTTCCGCCTTCCTGTCGATCCAGGAGGGTTGCGACAAGTTCTGCACCTTCTGCGTCGTGCCCTACACCAGGGGCGCGGAGTATTCGCGGCCGGTCGCCGCGATCCTCACCGAAGCGCGCGGCCTGGTCGCGGCGGGCGCGCTCGAACTCACCCTGCTGGGCCAGAACGTCAACGCCTGGCACGGCGAAGCGCCCGATGGCTCGACCTGGAACCTCGCGCAGCTGATCCACGCTCTGGCCGAGATCGAGGGCGTGCGCCGCCTGCGCTACACGACCTCGCATCCACGCGACATGGACGACGCGCTGATCGCCGCCCATCGCGACGTGCCGGCGCTGATGCCCTATCTGCATCTGCCGGTGCAGTCCGGCTCGGACCGCGTGCTCGACGCGATGAATCGCCAGCACGGTCGCGACCTGTTCCTGCGCATCGTTGAGAGACTGCGCGCCGCGCGGCCCGACATCGCGCTGTCGTCGGACTTCATCGTCGGCTTCCCGGGCGAGCGCGACGCCGATTTCGACGACACGATGCGGCTGATCGAGGAAGTCGGCTTCGCCTCGGCCTTCTCCTTCAAGTACAGCGCGCGGCCCGGCACGCCGGGCGCGGCGATGGCCGACCAGATCCCCGAAACGGTCAAGGAGGCACGCTTGGCCGCGCTGCAATCGTTGCTGCGCGCGCAACAGACCGCGTTCAACGAGGGCACCGCCGGCAGGACACTCGAGGTTCTGTTCCAGGAGCGCGGCCGGCGCGAGGGCCAGCTGATCGGCAAGTCGCCCTGGCTACAGTCGGTCCACGCCCAGGCGCCGGAGCGGCTGATCGGCCGTCTGGTCGAGGTGCGCGTCACCAGCGGCCACGCCAACAGCCTCGCTGGCGAGGTGGTCACCAACCTCGGGGTGGCGGCGTGAGCGACGACAGCCCGCAGCGCGGCAACGACGTGCGCCGCATCACCCTCGACGACAACGCGCTGCTGCAGACACTGGTCGGCCAGCACGATCGCAACCTCGTGCGCGTCGAGCAGCTCATGGGCGTGCGCATCGACAGTCGCGGTAATCAGCTGGCCATCGCCGGCGCCAGCGACTCGGTCGCGCAAGCCAGCGCGGCGATCGGCGCGCTCTACGAACGCCTGCGTCGCGGCCAGACGGTCGAGGCCGGCGACGTCGACGCCGCCGTGCGCTTCGCCCAGGTCGGCGGCGGCGCGGCGGCCGGCGACGCCGTGACCATCCGCACCCGCAAGCGCGTGATCCAGCCGCGCACGCCGACGCAGCGCGACTATGTCGAGGCGATCCGCGACCGCGACCTGGTATTCGGGCTGGGACCCGCCGGTACCGGCAAGACCTACCTCGCAGTCGCCATGGCGGTGTCGATGCTCACGGCGGGCAGCGTCGAGCGCATCATCCTGTCGCGGCCGGCGGTCGAAGCCGGCGAGCGGCTGGGCTTCCTGCCCGGCGACCTGAAGGACAAGGTCGACCCCTATCTGCGCCCGCTCTACGACGCGCTGCACGACATGCTGCCGGCCGACCAGATCGACAAGCGGCTGGAGTCGGGCGAGATCGAGGTGGCGCCGCTGGCCTTCATGCGCGGCCGCACGCTCGCCCATGCTTTCGTCATCCTCGACGAGGCGCAGAACACCACGGCGATGCAGATGAAGATGTTCCTCACGCGTCTCGGCGAGGGCTCGCGCATGGTGATCACCGGCGATCTCAGCCAGATCGATCTGCCGCCGGGCGTGCCGTCGGGCCTGCGCGACGCCATCGACACGCTGAACGGCGTCGAGGGCGTGCGCTTCATCAATTTCAGCGACCGCGACGTGGTGCGCCACGACCTCGTCGCCCGCATCGTGCGCGCCTACGACGCGCGCGACCGCCGCCGCGCCGCCGGCCAGCCGACGACGTGACCATCGACGTCGAGGTGCTCGATCCGCGCTGGCTCGAGTCGCTGCGCACGGCGCGCTCGATCTGCCGCCGCGCCGCACAGGCCGCCATCGACGGCGGCGGCAAGCGCCTGCCCGATCGTGTCTCCATCGTCGTCGCGCTCGACAGCGACGCCGCCGTGCGTCGACTCAACCGCACCTATCGCGGCAAGGACAAGCCGACGAACGTTCTATCCTTCCCGGGTGCCGAGCCGTTCCTCGGCGACATCGTGCTGGCCCGCCAGACCGTGCTGCGCGAGGCGCGTGATCAGGGAAAACGGCCGGCCGCTCACCTCACACATCTCGTGATGCACGGCACTCTGCACCTGCTCGGCTACGATCACGAGCGCAGCGAGCGCCAGGCAAGACGTATGGAGAGGCTTGAGACACGCCTCTTGGCGACAATGGGTATCGCCGATCCTTACGCTTGATTTCTTTCCTTCTCACCGCGAAGGCGGGGAGAAGGAAAGATCAGCTCATCGCCAAGGACGTCTTGCGCTTGGGCGGCGGGAAGGCGCGATCGAGGTCGGTGAGATCGGCCTCGGTGAGCCTGACCTTCAGCGCGCCGAAGTTCTCGCTGACCCGGGCGCGATCGGCGGATTTGGGGATCGCCACCATGCCCTCCTGGCGCAGCAGCCAGGCCAGCGCGATCTGCGCCGGCGTGGCGCCGTGGCGCTCGGCGATCGTCTTCAGGGTGGCGTGGCGCAGCAGCGGGCCCTGGTCGAGCGGCGAATAGGCCATGACGGGAATGCGATGCTGGCGCTGCCAGGGCACGAGGTCGTACTCGATGCCGCGACGCGCCAGGTTGTACATGACCTGGTTGGTGCCGCAGCGCCCGCCATCGAGCGCTGCCCATTCCTCCATGTCGTCGCGATCGAAATTGCTGACACCACAATCGTTGATCTTGCCGTCGCGGCGCAGGCGCTCGAAGCCCTCGATCGTGTCGGCGAAGGCGTGCTGACCGCGCCAGTGCAGCAGGTAGAGGTCGATGCGGTCGGTCTTCAGCCGCTTGAGGCTGCGCTCGCAGGCCGCCACCGTGCCCAGCTTCGAGGCGTTGTGCGGATAGACCTTACTGACGAGGTAGATCGCGTCGCGCTTGCGGCCCCGCAGCGCGTCGGCGATCGCCTCCTCGGCGACGCCCTCGCCGTACATCTCCGCCGTGTCGATCATCGGGTAGCCGATGTCGATGGCATGGGCGATGGCGTCGGTCTCCTGCTTGCGCCTGCCGCGTTCGTTGCCCATGCGCCAGGTGCCGAGGCCAAAGGCCGGCATGGTCGCGCCCGACGGCAGGGTGACGCTGGGAATGGCGCTCATATGTGGAACTCCAGCCGGTCGCCCGGCTCGCTTTTCACACCACGCTCGCGCGCGTCGCGGCAGAGATCCTCGATGGTGATGGCGTCGAGCTTGCTCATCAGCTCCTCGCGCAGACGGTGCCAGGTCGGCCATACGACCTCGTGCGCCAACGCCGATCCCGTATCGTCGTCCGGCTCGGTTTCCGCCTCCAGGGTACGCACGACGCGGACGATCTCGCCCAATGTGATCAAGCGGCGTTCGCGGCCCAGCTTGTAGCCACCACGCGGGCCGCGCTTGCCGGCGAGGATGCCGGCGCGCACCAAGTGCTGCAGCACCTGCTCGAGGTAGCGCTTGGGGATCTTCTGCCGGCGAGTGATATCGCCGCTGCGCACCGGCGCCTCGCCCGCATTGAAGGCGACGTCGAGCACCGCCTCGATCGCGAACATCGTCTTCTTGCTGAGGCGTGGCACCGCGCGGCCCTCCTCAGCCTTTCAGCCCGGTGGAGCCGAAGCCGCCGGGGCCGCGCACGCTTTCAGGCAACGCCTCGACCTCGTCCCAGGCGGCGCGCGCGTGGCGGGCGATCACCATCTGGGCGATGCGCATGCCGCGCGTGATGGTGAAAGGCTCTGTGCCGAGATTGACGAGAATGACGCCGACCTCGCCGCGGTAGTCGGCGTCGACGGTGCCCGGCGCGTTGGCGACGGTGACCCCGTTCTTGGCCGCCAGTCCCGACCGCGGCCTGACCTGCGCCTCCCAACCGGCCGGCAGCGCGATGGAAAGGCCGGTTGGCACGATGGCCCGGCCCAGCGAGGGCAGCACGATGTCAGACGTGACCGCGGCCAGCAGATCCATGCCGGCGGCCTGATCGGTGGCGTAGGCCGGCAGAGGCAGGTCGGCCGCGTGCGGCAGGCGCGTCACCGCGACACGCACATCGACCCCCGCCGCCGCGCCCAGATCCCCGTTAGCCATGCCCCAACTCCATTCCAGGCCTCAAGAAGCGGCCACTACGCCGCTCGTGCCAAAGTGACGAACGACGCGACGCGCGAGCTCTTCGGCCACGGCATCCTTCGCCAAGGTCGGCCAGGCTTCGACACCCGACGCCGTCACCAGGTGCACGGTGTTGCGATCCCCGCCGAAGGTACCCGTGGCCGGTGACACGTCGTTGGCGACGATCCAGTCGCAGCCCTTGCGTTCGCGCTTGGCCACGGCGTTGGCGACGACGTTCTCGGTCTCGGCCGCGAAACCGACCACGAGCGCCGGGCGTTGCGGGCCGGACGCGGCCAGGCTCGCCAGGATATCGGGATTGGGCACCAGTTCGAGCGCCGGCGGCGCCGCGCCGGGCACCTTCTTCAGCTTGCCGTTGGCGGCGTTGCGCACCTTCCAGTCGGCGACGGCGGCGGCGCAGACCACGATGTCGGCGGGCAGCGCCGCGCGACACGCCGCCAGCATGTCGTCGGCCGACTCGACCCGCACGACCTTCACCCCGGCCGGATCGGCGACACCGACCGGGCCGGTCACCAGCGTGACCTCCGCGCCCAGCGCCGCGAGCGCGCCGGCGATGGCGTGGCCCTGCTTGCCGGAGGAATGATTGGAGATGTAGCGCACCGGGTCGATCGCCTCGCGCGTCGGCCCCGAGGTGACGATGGCGCGGCGGCTCATCAGCGGCCGGTGCGCGATCGCACCGCCCATGGGCTCGGGCGGCATGCGGATCACCGAGGGCCCGGAGATCAGCGGCGGCGGCTCGGCGGCCGGCAGGCGACCCGTGAAATAGGCTTCGATGGCGGCGACGATCTCCAGCGGCTCCGACATGCGGCCCGGCCCGAACTCGTTGCAGGCCATCGCGCCCTCGTTGGGGCCTACAAAAGCCACGCCGCGCGACCGCAGGGTCGCGACATTGGCCCGGGTCGCCGGATGCAGCCACATGCGGACGTTCATCGCCGGCGCGACCAGCACCGCCTTGTCGGTGGCCAGCAACACGGTGGTGGCCAGGTCGTCGGCCAAACCCTGCGCCATGCGCGCCAAGATATTGGCGCTGGCCGGTGCCACGACCAGAAGATCGGCCTCGCGCGAGAGGTTGATGTGGCCCATCTCGCTTTCGTCGGTCAGAGAGAACAGGTCGCTGTAGACCTTGTCCTCGCTCAGCGCCTGCAACGACAGCGGGGTGACGAACCTCGCGGCCGCGGGGGTCAGAACGCAGCGCACCGAAGCGCCGCGCTCGCGCAGGCGACGGATCAGGTCATGGCATTTGAACGCGGCGATACCACCGCTCAGGATCAGCAGAATACGCTTGCCGGTCAGCATGGATCGCCGAGGCCCTCCGCTCAGGTCGCCGCCAGACCAATTCCACCCTGATTAAGGAGGGAATTGACGATCCGCAAGGGCCGCCAAGTCGCGGTCGCTAGGCCGCCATCGGCAGGACGTGCGGCACGCCGTCGGCGTCGGTCGCCGAGATCGTCGTCCGCACCATGTGACGGACCTGGTCGCCGGGCCATGGCCGGCCGCGATGCATGGTGGCGCGGTTGTCCCACATCACCACGTCGCCCGGCCGCCAGACATGCAGATAGGTGTATTCCTCGCGCGTGGCGTCCTCGATCAAGCCGCCGAGCAGGGCCTTGGCCTCGTTGTCGCCCATGCCGTCGATCGCGCTGGCGTGCGAGGCGATGTAGAGCGCCGTGCGGCCATTCACCGGGTTGCGCCAGGTCATGCGCCAGTCGACCGGCGGCAGCGCCTCGCGTTCGGCCGGCGACATCAGCTTGGGCGAGATCTGGTCGCGCGAATTGGCGTAGCTGTGCCAGACCACGAGGTCCTTGAGCTTCGCCCGCGTGGCGGGCGGCAGGCGTTCCCAAGCCAGGCGGGTCGAGGTGAACTGCGTCTCGCCGCCGCGATCGGGGATGGTGCGCGCCGACAGCACCGAGGCCAGAGCCGGCGAGCGCTTGAAGGAGCTGTCGGTGTGCCAGAGCTGGTTGGCGCGCGCGCGCAGCGCTTCCTTGTGGTCGTCGGGCACGATCCTGCCGTCGGCGTCGACATTGCGCAGCACGCCGTAGAACGAACCGTGGCCGATCGAGCCGACCTTCGAGAGCTCGAGCGGCCCGAAGGCGCGCGAGTAGGCGACCTGCACGTCGTCGCTGATCCGCTGATCGCGGAACAGCAGCACCGAGTGCTCCTCGAACGCCGCGCGCACCGCCTGATATGCCGCGTCGCTCGACGCCACGTCGATCAGATTGACGCCCCGCACCTCGACGCCGAAACCGGTAGCCAGCGGAATCAGTTCCATGGACGCGTCCTCCGGACGCACATTCTAGCGCGGCGGACGCTCAGCGCCACCACGCCAGTGCCGCCGCCAGCAGGGCGAGGGCAGCCAGCGCGCCGCTCCAGGTCGGTCGCCACGCCGCCCAGCGCGCCGGCGCCGCCGCGCGATGGCGCTCGCCCTCGGCGAGGCTCTCGAGCGTGCGCAGCAGTCGCGGCACGCGACGCGCGCCCTCCAGCGCTTCGGCGACGGCGCGCTCGATCCGCGCGCGCGGGCCGAAATGGCGGCGCATCCAGTCCTCGATCAGCGGCCTCGCCAGCTCCCAGATGTTGACCTCGGGGTTGAGCTTGGTGCCCATGCCCTCGGCCATCAGCATGGTCTTCTGCAGCAGCAGCAATTGCGGCTGGGCGGCCATCTCGAAGCGCTCGGTGACGCGCAGCAGCTGGGCCAGCAGGCGGCCGATCGAGATCTGGTTCGAGGGCTTGCCGAAGATCGGCTCGCCGATCGAGCGGCAGGCCTGGGCGAACAGCTCGACCGACTGGTCGAGCGGCACGAAGCCGGCGCGGAACTGCACCTCGGCCACGGCGCGATAGTCGCGGCGCAGGAAGGCGATCAGCAGCTCCGCGAGATAGCCGCGCGTGTCGGCATCGACGCGGCCCATGATACCGAAATCGACCGGCACGATGGCGCCGGAGGCCTCGACGAAGGCGTTGCCGCCATGCATGTCGCCGTGGAAAAAGCCGTCGCGGAACACCTGGTAGAAGAACGCCTCGGCGCTCTTGCGCAGCACCTCGTTGACGTCGTGGCCGGCCGCCAGCAGCCGCTCGCGCTCGCCGATCGGGATGCCCTCGATGCGCTCCATGGTCATGACGCGCCGGGCCGAGAGGTCCCAGTAGATGCGCGGCGTGCGATAGCCCGGATCGTCGGCGAAATTCTCGCCCAGCTCCTGCGCCGCGGCCGCCTCCATGCGCAGATCCATCTCGGTGCGCGTCACCTCGGCGAAAGCGCGCACGGTCTCGACCGGCTTCAGCCGGCGGTATTGCGGGCGCGCCACCTCGACCAACCCGGCCAGCCAGTAGAACAGATCGAGGTCGCGCGCGAAGGCCGCCTCGATACCAGGCCGCAGCACCTTCACCGCGACCTTCTCGCCGGCGATGGTCTCGGCGTAGTGCACCTGCGCGATCGAGGCGGCGGCGACCGGCACCTCGTCGAAGCGCATGAAGAGATCGCTGATCGGCTTGCCGAGCTCGAGTTCAATGGTCCGCTTGGCCTCGGCGCCGGAGAAGGGCTGCAGGTGGTCGACCAATTGGCCGAGATCGAGCGCGACCTGCTCGCTCAAGAGGTCGGCACGGGTCGACAGCGCCTGGCCGAACTTGATGAAGCTCGGCCCCATCTGCGAGAACGCCGCCGTCAGGCGCTCGCCCGGCCTTCGTCGATCGCCGCGCCGGCGCACCAGGCGCGCCAGCGCCACGATTCCGGGCGCCACGCCCATGACCTCAAGCGGGAACAACGCGTCGTGGCGCGCCAGCGTGTAGGCCAGGCGCGCCAGGCGCAGCGAATTGCGCAGGGGTCGCAGCATTCAGCGCCCGCTCACACGCGCCACCCGCCGTGCAGCGCCACGATGCCGCCCGACAGGTCGCGCCAGCCCACTCGCGCCAGCCCGGCACGCTCCATCATCGCCGCCAACTCCCGCTGTGGCGGGTGGCGCTGGATGCTTTCGTGCAGGTAGCGATAAGACTCGCGATCGCCGGCGACCAGGCCGCCGATGGTCGGCAGCACGGTCGCGGAGTAGCGCTCATAGACCGCCGCCAGAGCCGGCAGGCCGACCTTGCTGAATTCCAGGCAGAAGAAGCGCCCGCCCGGCCTAAGCACGCGGCGCGCCTCATGCAGCGCCTGTTCCATGCGCGTGACGTTGCGCAGGCCGAAGGCGATCGTATAGGCGTCGAAGCTGCGATCCGGGAACGGCAGCGCCTCGGCGTCGCCGGTGACCCAGGCGAGCCCATGCAGCAGGTTGCGGTCGACAGCGCGGTCGCGCCCGACGCCAAGCATGGTCGCGTTGATATCGCAGACCGTGATGTCGGCGGCCGCGCCCAACCGTCTGGCGATGCGGAAGGCGACGTCGCCCGTGCCACCGGCGACATCGATGAAGCGCATGCCGGCGCGCGGCGCCAACCGGTCGACCAGCGTGTCTTTCCATAACCGATGCACGCCCAGCGACATCAGGTCGTTCATCAGGTCATAGCGTCCAGCCACGCTGTCAAAGACCTGACGCACCAAGCCGGCCTTGTCCGCGACGGGCACGTCGCGCAGGCCGAACGGCGCCGTGCCGGACGGGTCGGGCTCCCCACTCATATCTTGGATATAGACCGCCGCCTGCCCTGCCGCCATGGCACCAACACCTCACCCGCTGCGGCCGATTGGGCTGAGCTCGATCACCAGCGGGCGATGGTCGGAACCGAAGAACGGCCCCAGCCGCCGCTCGTGGATGCGCCAGCCCGGCGACAACAGGATGTGGTCGATCGGCAGCCCGATTCCCGGCCAGTACGAGAACCAGGTCGGCCGCGGCCAGCGCGGCCGCTCGGCGGGTCGCGTGGCGCTGTCGAGCAGGACGCTGTCGTCGAGCACGCGGCGGAAGCTCGCCGACCACGGGGTCGTATTGAGATCGCCCATCAGCACGACGCGATGGCCTTCGGCGGTCCGCCGCCGCACCGCCGCCGCGGCGGTGGCGAGCATGGTGTCGCGCCGCGTCGGCGGCACGCCGAAAAAGCCGCCCGGCAGCGCCGGCCGCACCGCGTGCAAGGCGATTACGGCGACGCACGCCTCGGCCCAGTCCTGGAGATCGACACCCGGGCAGATCAGCGCGTCGAAGATCGGCAATTGATCGCCGAAGGGTTCGTGGATGCGCAGGTTGCGCGGCTCCCAGCGGCTGAGCAGCAGCAGATCGAAGGCCGAGCCACGCGGAAAGCGCGTCTGGTATGGCCAGCGCGCACGGGCGCGCTCGACCGCGCGCGCATGTCGGGCCGACAGCTCGGTTAGCATGACGATATCGGCCCGGGCATCGTCGAGTACGACGTCGAGCGCCTCACTCGACGTCGACCAATTCCGCAGGTTGGACCACAGAAAGCGCACATGCTGTGGCCCGGCTTCCGCCGGCAGCGCCGGCGGGGGCCACAGATAAGGCCCGGCGCTCCAGCCCAGCGCCAGCGCCAAGGCGGCCGACACGAGGCCCGCGCTCCAGCGGCGAAGCGCGAGCGCCGCGAGCGTCGCCGCCGCGCAGGCGAGCAGCAGCGATGGCTGGAAGTGGCTGTACAGTTCGACCGCGACCAGGTAGCGGCCGGCCAGCGCCAGCGCCGCGAGCAGCCACAGCGCGCCGACAACAGGACGGACGATCGGCGAGAGCGGGCGGCGCATCATCAGGGAGTGTGCTATGGCGGGCGGCCCAATACCATCCGCTCCCGCGATCTGTCGCCGCCGCATCAGCCATGCCCGAGCTCCCCGAAGTCGAAACCGTGATGCGCGGCCTCGCCCCGCGCCTCGAGGGGCGGCGCATCGCCAGGCTGATCCAGCGGCGCAAGGATCTGCGCGTGCCGATGCCCACGAAATTCGCCCAGCGCGTCGAGGGTCGCCGTGTGCGCCACCTCGAACGCCGCGCCAAGTACATGCTGTGGCGCCTGGAGGGCGGCGAGACCATCGTCGTGCACCTGGGCATGTCGGGCCGCATGGTCCTGGTGCCGGCGAAGGAAGCCAACGCCAAGCCCTTCGACGCCCACGACCACGTCGTCTTCGAGACCGACGACGGCTGGCAGATCCGCTTCAACGACGCGCGCCGCTTCGGCCTGGTGCTGCTGCTGGCCGATGGCGAGATCGAAGGCCACAAGCTGTTCGCCGGCCTCGGGCCCGAGCCGCTCGATCAGGCCTTCGACGGCAGGGCGCTGGCGGCGCGGCTGAAGGGCAAGCGCACGCCGATCAAGGCGGCGCTGCTCGATCAGCGCGTGCTGGTCGGCGTCGGCAATATCTACGCCTGCGAGGCGCTCTATCACGCCGGCATCTCGCCGCGACGATCGGCGCACACCGTCAAGGAGGACCGCGCCGTCAGGCTGATGGCCGCGATCAAGGACGTGCTCGGCCGTTCGATCCGCGACGGCGGTTCCACCTTGCGCGATCACGTGCAGCCCGATGGCGAGCTGGGCTATTTTCAGACGCGCTTCTCGGTCTATGACAAGGAGGGCGCCACCTGCCCGACGCCGGGTTGCGGGCGCGCCGTGCGGCGCATCGTGCAGTCGGGTCGCTCGACCTTCTATTGCGCGCGCTGCCAGCGCTGAGTCGTCTTTAATCTAGTACAACTTCGAGACGGAGGGCTTCGTGGCCACCTACGAGAACATCACCACCGAGACCCAGGGGCGCGTCGGCATCATTCGCCTGAACAGGCCGCAGGCGCTCAACGCACTCTGCGCTGCACTGGTCAAGGAGCTCGGCCAGGCGCTCGATACGTTCGAGGCCGACGCCAATATCGGCTGCATGGTGCTGACCGGCAGCGACAAGGCCTTCGCCGCCGGCGCCGACATCAAGGAGATGAAGGACCAGTCCTACCAGGACGTGTTCCTCAAGGACTTCATCACCGTCGGCTGGGAGAAGGTGAGCCAGGTGCGCAAGCCAATCGTCGCGGCAGTGGCGGGTTACGCACTGGGCGGCGGCTGCGAGATGGCGATGATGTGTGACTTCATCATCGCCGCCGACAACGCCAAGTTCGGCCAGCCCGAGATCACGCTCGGCACCATCCCCGGCGCCGGCGGCACGCAGCGCCTGCCGCGCTTCGTCGGCAAGTCCAAAGCGATGGACATGGTGCTCACCGGCCGCATGATGGACGCCGCCGAAGCGGAGCGCTGCGGCCTCGTCAGCAGAGTTGTGCCGCTGGCCGAACTGATGGCCGAGGCGGTCAAGACGGCGGAGAAGATCGCCGCGATGTCGCTGCCCGCGACCATGGTGGCGAAGGAGTCGGTGAACCGCGCCTTCGAGACGACCTTATCCGAAGGCGTGCGCTTCGAGCGCCGCACCTTCCACGCCACCTTCGCCTTCGCCGACCGGAGCGAGGGCATGGCCGCCTTCGCCGAGAAGCGCAAGCCGGGCTGGAAGCATCGGTAGCGCCCTGTCGTTTCGAGCGACACGAGGATTCACGGTCGACCGCCTGAGTTCCTCACGCCGCTCGGAATGACGCAGGAGCGGATAAATCGGCCCAGATCAGGGGGTTCGGGGCCTTTTTCCGGTCCCTTGACGCCCCTGTTGGCCATCGTTATAAGCCGCGCTTTCGTCAAACGACCCAGACTTTCATGCGGGCGCCGCCCGCCGGATGGAACCAGCATGGCCAATCACAAATCCGCCGAGAAGCGCGCGCGCCAGACCGAGCGCCGCACGGCCGTCAACCAGTCGCGCAAGGCGCGCATCCGCACTTTCGTGCGCAAGGTCGAGGAAGCGATCGCCAGCGGCGACAAGGCGACGGCCGAAGCGGCGATGCGCGTCGCCGAGGCCGAGATGGCGCGCGGTGTGTCGAAGGGCGTCGCCCATCGCAACACGGTGGCGCGCAAGACATCGCGACTCGCCAAGCGCGTGAACGCGGTCGGCGCGCCCGCATGAGCGAGCGGTCAGCGCTCTAGCGAGACACCGACGCCGCTTCGACGAAGCGGCGTTTTCTTTTTCGGCGCGCCGCATAATGTTCAAGCGCAGGACTATCCACACATCATCCACTCGCCCCTGTTCGTGACGACGACGTGAGCCCTGATCGCTCAATTTGTTTGTCGCGCGCGCGACGCGCGCAAGATGTTGGAAGCGATCACGTTCGTCCGACACGAACTACGTTCGGCGACTCCGTCGAGGCGCTGATGTCAACCGCGACCATGGTCGCGCGTGCCAAAAAAAACACATCGCCGCCGTCGCGAAGTCGTTGCGGCATCCCGATGCCGTCGCTAGTGTCGATTTCGTTCGCAGGCGATGCGTGGGGTATGGCCTGACGGATCGGATCGACGGAACACCGTCGAAACAACAAGCGCAAGCCTAAGACCGGAGGACAGTCGGGCCGACGTATCGTCATGGAGCTTTGTCGCTCCGCTGTGTCGATCGTACGCACGAGTGTTCCGCCTTTCGCGAGCCGCTACCGATCCGCGACACCGCTCCACGCAGGATGATGATGGAGCAGGTGGGAGCGGATGCCTGACGTCAAGGATCTCGCAAGCCGTTACGGCATCGCACCCGCCACAGGCTACGCGGGCGATGTTTCGCCGCGCACCGCGTGGCGGATGCTGAGCGAGCTACCTGACGCCATCCTGGTCGACGTGCGCACCGCGGCCGAGTGGAACTTCGTCGGCTTCCCCGATCTGTCGTCCGTCGGCAAGCAACTGGTCGAGATCGAGTGGCAGGCCTTTCCGGCGATGAAGGTCGACCCGGATTTCGCCGGCAAGCTCGACCAGCGCCTCGGTGGCCGGCATGACGCGCCCATCCTGATGATCTGCCGCAGCGGCGCGCGTTCGGCCGCCGCCGCCGCCATCATGACCGCATCGGGCTACGCCAACAGCTTCAACGTCGCCAACGGATTCGAAGGGCCGCTCGATCCCTCGGGGCGACGCGGTGGCGTCGCCGGATGGAAGAGCGATGGTCTGCCATGGCGACAGAGATAAAGGAGGTCGGCGCAAGGGGTAGATTAGGTCGAGTGACGTAGTTCCTGAGTTCGGTAGCGAGGAATCGAAGATATGCCGGAAAACGGCCAAGCGACGGGGTTAGGCATGGGCGACCGTTCCAGGGGGACGTTTGATGCGCAGTGGAAGCGGGTGCAGGAGCGTCTGCAGCAGGATGTCAGCGAGAAGGCCTACAAGACGTGGCTCGAGCCTTTGCGGCTCAGTGAAGTCCGCGACGGCCGGCTGAGGCTGGCGACACCGACGCGATTCATGCGCGACTGGGTCGTTGGTCACTACCTTGATCGCATCCAGTCGCTGTGGACCAAAGAGAACCCGGAGTTGCGCGTCGTCGAGATCATCGTGCAACCGGCCGCATCGGCCGGACGCAAGGGACCCGAATTGGCCGACGCCCCCTCGGTCGAGCCGGGTCCGCTGCCGGCGGCGGCCAATGGCCATCCCGCCTCGTTACCCATGCCGCGCACCGGTCCACCGGTGTCGCGTTCGGCGGAGCGTGTCTACGACGATCTGGTCGGCCAGCCCGATCCGCGCTTTTCCTTCGACAGTTTCGTCGTCGGCAAGCCCAACGAGTTCGCCTACGCCGCGGCGCGGCGCGTGGCCGAGACCGACGCGCCGACCTTCAACCCGCTGTTTCTCTATGGCGGCGTCGGCCTGGGCAAGACGCATCTGATGCACGCGATCTGGAGCGCCGTGCGCGGGCGCGACCAGCAGCGCCGCGTGCTCTACCTCTCGGCCGAGACCTTCGTGAACCGCTTCATCCAGGCGCTCCGGACCAAGAGCACGCAGGGCTTCAAGGAGCAGTTTCGCGGCGTCGATGTGCTGATGATCGACGACGTGCAGTTCATTTGCGGCAAGGACACCAGCCAGGAGGAGTTCTTCCATACCTTCAACGCGTTGGTCGACCAGAACCGCCAGATCGTGCTGTCGTCCGACAAGTCGCCGCAGGAGCTCGAGGGCCTTGAGGAGCGGGTACGCTCGCGCCTCTCGCACGGCTTGGTCGCCGACATCCACGCCACGACCTACGAGCTGCGCCTGGGCATCCTGCAGAGCAAGGTCGAGCAGGCCGGCGTGCGTGTCCCCGAACGCGTGCTGGAGTTCCTCGCGCACAAGATCGCCACCAACGTGCGCGAGCTCGAAGGCGCGTTGAACCGCGTCATCGCGCACGCCACGCTGGTCGGGCGCGACACCACGCTGGAGACGGCGCAGGAAGTGCTGCACGACGTGCTGCGCGCCGCCGACCGGCGCGTGACGATCGAGGAGATCCAGCTGCGCGTCTCGCAGCACTACAACATCAAGGTCGCGGAGATGCATTCGCCCAGGCGTTCGCGTTCGGTCGCGCGGCCACGCCAAGTGGCGATGTATCTCGCCAAGCACCTCACGCAGGCCAGCCTTCCCTCGATCGGCCGCAAGTTCGGCAACCGCGACCACACCACCGTGATGCATGCGGTCAGGAAGATCGAGGAGCTGCGCGGCAGCGACAACACGATCAACGAGGACGTCGAGCTGCTGAAGCGCATGCTGCAGGGCTGATCTGTACACCCCGTCATCCGCAGGGGCCGTCCGCGGCCCCTGTAGCGCAGCGAAGGATCTCCTCGGAATGAGTGCCCGCTCGCTGCAGATCCCTCGCTGCGCTCAGGACGAGTGAGTACGGACAAAAAAAAGAAGGCCGCCGTTCCGGGGGGAGTTGGAACGACGGCCAAAGCCTCTTGCGAGGCTAGAACGTGGCTTGGGGGAACCACGTTCGGGGGAGATACACGAGGGAGATAGGAACCCTGGGTGGCCGGTGCTAGGCCCAAATGGGGCGTTTCTGTGATATTTTGGTCACACCGACGTGAGTGTGAGATTCCAGCCGCCGAATCAGGAGATTGCGGGGCACTCCAGAGACCAAACGTCGATGATCGCCACCAACGGCCTAGAAGTCGGTGACCTTGCCGTTGAACTGCCAATCGCCGTAGCGCGTCGGCTCGGGGCCCGGCGGGCCGCCGATCTCGCGAACCTTCACCGACGTCGCTGTCGGCGTTTTCTTCGCGCCATCTTCCGAACCGGCGGCCGGCTTCGGCTTCGCGTTTTCGACGCGATGCTCCACGAACGGCGTCGCCGCGGGCTCGTTGGCGGGTTTTGTATCGTCCGAAGCGTTCATGAGTCAGCAATATGGCCCCGCTGGTCGCGGGGGCAAGTCCTTGACCCGCTGACGACGGCCCTTATCTCTCAGGCGTCGCGCGACGGCTCCTCGGCGCGCGCGTGGAGGACTCGATGAATTTTTTCCGGACCGGCCTGCTGCTGGCGGCGCTGACCGCGCTGTTCCTGGTCGTCGGTCACGTGCTGGGTGGACAGCAGGGCATGATCATCGCCCTGGTCATGGCCGCGGGCATGAACCTCTTCGCCTACTGGTTCAGCGACAAGATGGTCCTGTCGATGAGTGGCGCGCGCGAGGTATCGGCGCACGACGCGCCGGACTTCCACGGCATCGTCGCCCAGCTCGCGCAGCGCGCCCAGCTGCCGATGCCGCGCGTCTACATAATCGAGAGCGATCAGCCCAACGCCTTCGCCACCGGCCGCAACCCCGACAACGCCGCCGTCGCGGCGACCACCGGCCTTCTGAACCAGCTGAGCCGCGAGGAAGTCGCCGGGGTGATGGCGCACGAGCTCGCGCACGTGAAGCATCGCGACATGCTGACCATGTCGATCGCCGCCACCATCTCCGGCGCCATCGGCATGCTGGGCAGCCTGTTCATGTTCTCGGGCATGTTCGGCGGCCGCTCCGAGGATCGGCCCAATCCGCTCGCGGCGATCGCGCTGATGATCCTGGCTCCGCTGGGCGCCACCCTGGTCCAGATGGGCATCAGCCGCAGCCGCGAGTACGAGGCAGACCGGCTGGGCGCGGAGATTTGCGGCAACCCGCTGTGGCTCGCATCGGCGCTGGCGCGCATCGAGAACAATGTGCGCGGCGGCGTGCCGAACTATCAGGCCGAGCGCAACCCGGCGACGGCGCACATGTACATCGCCAACCCGTTGTCGGGTGGCGGCCTGCGCAGCCTGTTCTCGACGCACCCCGCGATGGAGGACCGCATCGCGCGCCTGGAGGCGATGGCGCGCAGCCACGGCCCGGTATCCGGCGGCTACGCGTCGGCCGCGTCGTCCTCGCCCTGGGGCGCGCGGCAGCCCCGTCCGCGCGGCCCCTGGGGTTAAGCCACCAACACGCCATTGAGCGGAAAGCGGCGCCGGAGAGAATCCGGCGCCGCGGTCATTTGGACGAACCGGTCACGCCGGCGCGGCGGCTGGTGCGATCGTCCCCCTGCCCGCGGCGTCCCTGCCCACGGCCAGAATCTTCTCGTGCCATTGCCGCAACGAGGGGCGATGGGCGATTGAGATGATGGTGGTGTTCGGCAGGCGCTCCCGCAGAAGACCGTAGAGGTGGCGTTCGATCTCCTCGTCGACCGAGGCGGTGGCCTCATCGAGGAACAGCCAATCCGGCTTGTAGAGCAGCGCCCGCGCGATCGCGAGGCGCTGCTGCTCGCCCGGCGACAGGCGCTGACCCCAATGAGCCACCTCGTCGAGGCGATCCTCCAGATGGCCCAGCCGCACCGCACGCAGCGCTTCACGCAACGTGTCGTCGCCGGCGTTGTTGGCGGGATCGGGATAGCGCACCGCATCGCGCAGCGAGGCGATCGGCAGGTAGGGCTTCTGCGGCAGGAAGAGCGTGCGGGCACCCGTGGGAATGTGCACGCGGCCCTCCCCGAACGGCCAGATGCCCGCCAAGGCGCGGAACAAGGTGCTCTTGCCCGAGCCCGATGGCCCCATCACCAGGGTCCGCGCGCCGGGCTCGAACGACAACGACACGCCCTCCACCAGCTTGCGACCGTCGGGCAGCGCCAAGGTGAGCTTGTCGATCGCGACGGTCGACGCCGCGTCGCGCCGCATCTCGGGTCCGCCCTCGCGAGCCTCCGCCGCCGCGACCGCGTCGTCGAAGCCACGCAGGCGATGCATCACCGCGCGCCATTCTGCGAGGCTGCGATAGTAGCTGACGAAGAACGACAACGAACTCTGCACCTTGCCGAAAGCGGAACTGATCTGCATCAGCGTGCCCAGCGTGATCGCGCCGGCCAGGTAGCGCGGGCCGGCGACGACGAAGGGAAAAATAATGGCGATCTGGGAATAGCTGATCGAGTAGGTCGCCAACTGGACCCGGACCTTGATCAGCGACCACCAGATGTCCAGCACCCGCTGGAACCGGTCGCGCAGCGCCGGCGCTTCGTGCCGCTCGCCGCCATACAGGGCGATCGCCTCGGCGTTCTCGCGCGCGCGCACGAGATCGAAGCGGAAGTCGGCCTCCACCTTCTCCTTCTGGAAGGTCAGGGGAATCAGCCGTCGGCCGACGACATGGGCGAGAACCGTGCCGACGACGGAATAGATCAGCGCGACCCACACCATGTACCCGGGAATGGTGATGGGACCGTCACCCAGAGCGAACGTCAACGGGCCCGACAGGCCCCACAGCAACGCCACGAAAGTGACGAAGGTGACGATGGCGCTGAGCAACCCCAGCGTCAGCGAGATCGAAGACTCGATGAACTGGCGGATGTCCTCGGCGATGCGCTGGTCGGGGTTGTCGGCGCTGCGTTCCAGCTCGATCTGATAGTAGGCACGATGCGTGAACCAGCGCGCCAGATATCGCCGGGTCATCCATCGGCGCCAGCGCAACTGCAGCCCGAGCTGCGCCAAGGCCTCAAGCGCCGAAACGGCGATAAAGCCGAACGCGATGACCGTGAAGCCCTTCAACTCCCGGAAGAACTCGACTTCGTTCTTGGTCTCGAGCGCATTGTAGAAGCGGCCATACCAGCTGTTGAAAACCACTTCCAGCCAGACCAGCACCAACGTCAATCCGAATACGAGCGTCAGCATGCCCAGCGCCGACCAGCGCTCCTCAGACGTGAAGTAAGGTCGCGCCAGAAAGATCAGGTCGCGCAGGAATTCTCTGGTTCGCTTCATGCCGGGGCTCCGGATACGGGAGGATCACTGTAGCCCACGGCGCGCGCACGTACTAAGACCCGCGCCGATGAGCGAACCGCGGACGGCCCCCACCGACGATCCACTGGCCGCACGCCGCGTGGCGCTTTCGGTACTCGACCGCGTGCTGCGCGCGCGTCAGCCGCTCGACGACACGCTGACGGCGCATGGCGACTTCCTGCGCCTGGCGCCGCGCGACCGCGCTTTCGTGCGCCTGCTGGTGGCCACGACCTTGCGCCGGCTGGGCGAGATCGATGCGGCGCTGGGCCGTCTGATGGAAAAGCCGCTGGCACCGCGCGCCCATCTCGTGCGCGGCGTGCTGCGCCTGGCGGTGGCCCAGCTTGCCTTCCTCGGCACGCCGGCGCACGCAGCCGTCGACACCGCCGTCAGCCTCGCCGCGACCTTGGAGAGCGGCGCCTACAAGGGACTGGTCAACGCCGTTCTGCGCCGGGTCGCGCAGGAAGGCGATGGCCTTTGGGCGGGCACCGATCGTCCACGGCTCAACTGCCCGGCCTGGCTCTGGGACTCCTGGATCGCCACCTATGGCGAGTCGGCCACGCGCGCGATCGCCGCGGCGCATCTCCTCGAGGCGCCGCTCGACATCACGCCCAAGGCCGAGCCCGCCCTGTGGGCCGAGCGCCTCCAGGCCGAGCTTCTGCCAACAGGCACGCTGCGTCGCGCCGCCGGCGGCCGGATCGAAGAGCTGCCAGGCTACGCCGAGGGCGCGTGGTGGGTGCAGGACGCCGCCGCCGCCCTGCCCGCGCGTCTGCTGGGCGATGTGGCCGGCCGCCAAGTCGTCGATCTCTGCGCCGCGCCGGGCGGCAAGACCTTGCAGCTTGCCGCCGCCGGCGCGCGCGTCATCGCGGTCGATCTATCGGCCAAGCGGCTCAAGCGCGTGGCGGAGAATCTCGGGCGCGTCGGCCTGACCGCCACGTTGGTGGCAGCCGACGGCGCGACATGGCGCCCGGACTCGCCGCCCGACGCGGTGCTGCTCGACGCGCCCTGCAGCGCCACCGGCACGATGCGGCGCCATCCCGATATCGCCTGGCTGAAGAGCGACGCGGATGTCGCGCGCCTGGTGGCGGTGCAGGCGAAGCTGCTCGATCAGGCGATCGCCATGGTGCGGCCGGGCGGGCTGGTGGTGTACGCGGTCTGCTCTCTGCAGCCGCAGGAAGGGCCCGCGCGCGTGACGGAGCATGTGAACGCCGGCATCGTCGAGCGCGTACCGCTGACGCCGGCGGAGGTCGGGGGTCTCGCCGAGGCGATCACGCCCGAGGGCGACCTGCGCACCCTGCCGTCGATGTGGTCCGATCGATCGGGGATGGACGGCTTCTTTGCCGCGCGTCTACGACGCCTGGCCTGATGCGGTGATCCGAAGGATCATTCGGCACATCATGCACAGACAGTGATCGACGAATAAAAACAGAACACTATGCATGCCAATTGACTCAAGACGCGAGATTCGTTACATACATGGAACCTGTATTTTCAGGTAGATATGAGATGGTTCATACCATCCGCATAAAGAGTAGCGTTGAGTTCATACAAGCGTACCGAGCCCCTGATTTTCGGCTCGGGTGTTTTAACGAACGGCATAGGAAAGAACTGATAGTACCGATGCACCAATCGCGGTCCACTTCCACAGACCGCGTGCGTTGAAATCCCCGGACCAGCGTCCCATTCGTCCCGGCGACTACCCATCGTCCGGCCGTGAGGGAAGTCTGTGCTCCACCCGGACCGCCCTCTCGACTCTCCTCTCGGGCGGCTGGCATGTGGCTGACAGGCAACGATGAATGGGACGTCTCCCGGGTTTCGACCGCGTGCGCCACGGCGTCTTTCCGCCCCGAATTCGATCCGCGACAGCGAGCGCGTGATCCCCAAGCTGCTTCGGATCGCGTGCCGGAGCGGGACATATTTCCAGCCACCCCACATGTCCCGCTTCGGCGCGCGGTCCGAGGCAGCACCGCCTCAGTGGCCCCACCGGTACCGCTCTGATATAGGGACGCTGCTTTCGCGGTGAGGAGTTCCATGTCCAGCGCGCCCGCGCCCCGTGTCGCTACGGTGGCGCGCAAGACCAAGGAGACCGATATCGAGGTGTCGATGAACCTCGATGGCTCGGGCACATCGGATGTGCAAACCGGCATCGGCTTCCTCGACCACATGCTCGACCAGCTCGCCAAGCACGGCCTGTTCGACATCAAGGTGCGCGCCAAGGGCGACCTGCATATCGACTTCCACCACACCACCGAGGATGTCGGCCTGGCCCTGGGCGAGGCGCTCAGCAAGGCGCTGGGCGACCGCAAGGGCATCCGCCGCTATGGCGCGGCCATCATCCCGATGGACGAGACGCGCACCGACGTGGCGCTCGACGCCTCGAACCGGCCCTATCTGGTCTGGAAGGTGCAATTCTCGCGGCCCAAGCTGGGCGAGATGGACACCGAGCTGTTCAAGGAATGGTTCCAGGCCTTCGCCCAGATGGGCGGGCTCACGCTGCACGTCTGGAACCAGTACGGCGAGAACAACCACCATATCGTCGAGAGCTGCTTCAAGGGGCTGGCACGCGCGCTGCGCCAGGCGGTCGAGATCGATCCCCGCGCGGCGCAAGCGGTGCCCTCGACCAAGGGCGTGCTCTAGCCGTCCCATGCCAACCGTCGCCATCGTCGACTACGGCTCCGGCAATCTGCGTTCCGCCGCCAAGGCCTTCGAGCGCGCCGCCCGCGAGTCCGGCAGCGGCCACGACATTGTCGTGAGCGGCGATCCCCAGATCGTCGAGCGCGCCGAGCGCATCGTGCTGCCCGGCGTCGGCGCTTTCGCCGATTGCCGCGCCGGCCTCTATGCCGTGCCTGGCATGGTCGAAATCTTGAATCGCGAGGTGATCGAGCGCGGCAAGCCGTTCCTCGGCATCTGCGTCGGCATGCAGCTGATGGCCACGCGCGGCGTCGAATACGGCACGCATCCCGGCCTCGACTGGATCGCGGGCGAGGTGGTCCGCATCGAGCCCGCCGACCGGTCGCTCAAGATCCCGCATATGGGCTGGAACGAGCTGGTTGATCTCGCCAAGACGCATCCGCTGCTTGCTGGCATCGCCCCCGGCGATCACGCCTACTTCGTGCACTCCTACGCGTTGCGCGCCGAGAACCCCGATACGGTGCTGGCGCGCACCGACTATGGCGGCAAGCTCACCGCGATGGTCGGCCGCGACAACATGGCGGGCACGCAGTTCCACCCCGAGAAGAGCCAGCGCACCGGGCTCACGCTGATCGCCAACTTCCTGCGTTGGAAACCGTAGAGGACTCGTCGGCGACGGGTAACGCTACCGTCTCAGGCTGTCGATGAAGGCTGGCGGGCTGTTGCGCTCGATGCAGGACGGCAGGCGCTTGGGATCGGCGTGCAGGGTAAAGAAATCGACCAGGCGGGCGGCGCAGTTGCCCTGTACCACGGTGGCGTGGCCGAGCGCGCGGAACTCGATGTGGCGTGCGTTGTCGAGGTAGCGCAACTGGTCGACCGCCCAGGCCGGCGGCGTCAGCCAGTCGTAGGCGCCGCTCAGCAGCAAGGTCGGGATGGCGCTGCGCACCGGTTGGCGCTGCGCCGCCGGCGCCGACGGCACGCGCCATGCCGGGCAGGTGTCGGGCGCCGTGTTGAGCCGGGGCACCAGGCCGTAGATACCGTTGGCCTCGATGGCGCGCCGGCGCGCCGCGGGATCGACCAGCTGGCTGTTCTCACGGCACTCCACGGCGTTGTAGAGACCACCCATCTCGGGCGGCCCGTCATCGGCCAGGCCGCCTTCGCTCTCCTCGAGGTCGGTGGCGTAGAAGGTCAGCGGCACGTAGTCGCCGCGAATCGTACGGTCGATCACGTAAGGCAACCGGCCGATCTCGGTGCCGCCCAGGCGCATCATGTGCAGGAGCGTCAGCAGCACCTTGCCGCCGGTCATCGCCACCTCTGTCTTGCCGTCGGCGAGGTTGAGCTTCAAGGGCACCGGTTCGGCCTCCATGCGCTCGATCAGGCCCTCCAGCCGCGCGCGCAGATGGGGATGGCGGCGACCGCAACGCGCGTCGGCGGCGCAATCGGCATAGAGCCGCTCGAAGACGCCGCGCACGATATCGGCCTCGCCGTCGTCGGCGACGATATGCGGCGGATAGACCGCGTCGAGCACCGCCGAGCGCACCAGGCTCGGATGCCGGCGCATCACCTCCAGCGCCCAACGCGTGCCGTAGCTGACGCCGTGCAGGTTGATCTGGCGCAGCCCCAACGCCTGCGCCAGATCGGCGACGTCGTCGGCCAGGCTGAGCGTGTTGTACTGCGCCAGGTCGACGCCTGAGGTGCTGAGGCGCTGGGCGCAGCGCGCCATCGCCGCGCGCTCGCGTTCGACCGCTTCGCTGGGCCGACCCGCCCGCGTCAGAAAGGAGCGCTGGACGTCGAGATCCTCGCAGCGCAGCTCGGGCTCCGACAGCTTGGCGCCGCGCTGGCCGATGATGATGTAGTCGCGGCGCCGCCGGAGCTCGACGGTGCTGTTCCACCAGTCGCCGTCGTTCATCGCGTCACCGCCCGGCTCCGACGCCGAGAGCGGCGAGTCGCCGGGGCCGCCGGACAGATGCAGGACAGGATCGGCCGCCGGCGCCGAGCCGCGCGCCTTGAGGATCGCAACCGGCAGGCGGATCAGGCGGCTCGTGTCGAGCTGGCGGTTCTCGCGCACCGTCAGCACCAGGCAGCGCGCCTGCTCGCCGCGCGGCGGCTTGAACCAGCAGGGCTTGTCCTCGATCCGCGGCACGCCCTGCGCCGACGCCGAGGCCGCGAACGCCAACAGGGCGACAATCAGAAAGCTGACAACTTTGACATGGTTTGACATGGTCAGACGAACCACTATTGCCGCACCGGTCGCCCCCAACCTTGGTGGAGTGTACGCGACCACCGCCCCTCAGACTATTTCCGCCCCGGCCGGGCTCGCACAAATCCCGCTCACGGGTAGGCGAGCAGGACATAGTTGTATATGCACCTGTCGGCGGTCAGATTGCCGGCGCCGGGCGGGGACGCCCCGAGGAGCACTCTTCAGATGACCGCGCAGCAGCGTAACTTCTGGATCGCCGTCTTCTGCGGCGGCCTGATCCTGTCCATCGGCCTGGGCGCCCGCCAGAGCTTCGGCATCTTCCAGAAGCCGATCGCGGCCGACCTGCAGGTCGGCCGCGAGCTGTGGTCCTTCGCCAACGCGCTGGCCATGCTGCTGATGGGCGTGTTCTCGCCCTTCGTCGGTGGCCTGGCCGACCGATTCGGCACCGCCAAGGTCGTCGCCATCGGCGCCGCGGTGAACGTCGCCGGCCTGTTCATCATCTCCCAGGCCACCGGCGGCGTGGCGCTGATCGCCGGCAACATCCTCTCGGGCATCGGCATCGCCGCCGCCAGCTTCCCCACCATCCTAGCGGCGGTCGGCCGCATGACGCCGCCCGACAAGCGCTCGCTGGCGATGGGCATCGCCACCGCCGGCGGCTCCATCGGCCAGTTCGCCATCGTGCCCTTCGCCTCGATCCTGCAGGACCGCTACAACGACTGGCACTTCACGCTTTTCGTGCTGACCCTGATCTCGCTGGCGATGATCCCGCTCGCCTGGGCGCTGCGCGGACCCAAGGCGGCGCCCGCCGCCGCCGGCGCGCCGCGCAAGCAGTCGGCGCGCGAGGCGCTCTCCGAAGCCTTCGGCATGCGCGCCTTCTGGCTGTTGACCATCGGCTACTTCGTCTGCGGCTTCCATGTCACCTTCGTGGGCCTGCATCTGCCGCCCTACATCGCCGACAAGGGCGTCGGCCTGGCGCTGTTCGGCAAGGCGATCTCGCCGGCCGAACTGGGCGGCTGGGCGATCGGCCTGGTCGGCCTGTTCAACATCGCCGGCACGATCCTGTGGGGCTGGCTGGGCGGCAAGTACCCGCGCAAGGACATGCTGGCGCTGCTCTACTTCATGCGTTCGCTCTCCTTCATCGTCTTCCTCGTGCTGCCGCTGTCGGGCGCCTCGGTGCTGATCTTCGCCGCCACCTTGGGCTTCCTATGGCTGGGCACGGTCGCGCTGACCAACGGGCTGGTGATGTACATCTACGGCCCGGCCAATGCCGCGATGCTCTCCGGCGTCGTCTTCATGAGCCACCAGGTCGGCAGCTTTGTCGGCGGCTGGGGCGGCGGCCGCTTGTTCGACGCCACCGGCAACTACGACCTGATGTGGTGGATCTCGATCGGGTTGGGCCTGACTGCGGCGGCGCTGAACTGGCCGATCCGCGAACAGCCCGTGGCCCGCGATCTTGCCGCAAGGCCGGCCTGAGCCCATAGTCACGCCATGGACGCCAGTTCGCCCGCCACCGAGTCTTCGAACCGCGCGCTGTTGATCGCGCTCGGCACACCGGCGCTCGGCGTCGCCGTGCTGGCGGCGTGGCTATGGGCCGAACGCGGCGCCTCGATCCTGCTCGATATCGGCTCGGTGTTCTGTTTCTGAGTCTTCCTAGGAGCGCCGGCGTCTCGCCGGCGCTCCCAGAGACTTCGTCCTAACCGCGCTCGATCCCAGACAGTGTCAGCCACAAAACGAAGGCGTCGCGATGCGCCGCCTCGGCGAAGCCGACATGCAGCTTGCCCGGCGAGGCCCAACGTCCGCAGCGCCCGGCCGAGGCACGGCGCGCCTCGGCGTCGATCTCCGCCACGCGCGCGGGCGGCTGCGTCGGCAGCGTGACGACATGCGTATAGCGGGCGTCGTGCGCGGCCTTGCCGGCGGCGGGCGCGCGGCGCGCCATCAGAGGATGTACTTGCTGAGATCGGCGTTCTTGGCCAGCGCGCTGACCCGCTCGCGCACATAGGCCGCGTCGATCGTCACGCTCTCGCCGCCGCGATCCGAGGCGGTGAAGCTGATCTCCTCGAGCAGCTTCTCCAGCACCGTGTGCAGGCGGCGCGCGCCGATATTCTCCAGCGAGGCGTTGATCTCCGCCGCCAGCCGCGCCAGCTCGTCGATGGCGTCGTCGGCAAAGTCGAGCGCCACCTTCTCGGTGCCCATCAGCGCCTTGTACTGCTTCAGCAGGCTGGCCTCGGGCTCGACCAGGATGCGGCGGAAATCTTCCTGCGTCAGGCCCTGCAACGTCACACGGATCGGCACGCGGCCCTGCAGCTCGGGCAGCAGGTCCGAGGGCTTGGCGAGATGGAAGGCGCCGGAGCAGATGAACAGGATGTGGTCGGTCTTGATCGGCCCGTGCTTGGTGTTGACGGTGGTGCCCTCGATCAGCGGCAGCAAGTCGCGCTGCACGCCCTCGCGGCTGACATCGCCACCGCCGCGATACTCCGAGCGCGCGCAGATCTTGTCGATCTCGTCGATGAAGACGATGCCGTTCTGCTCGGCCGCGTCCTTAGCCTCGCGGATGACGCGCTCCTGGTCGAGCAGCTTGTCGCTCTCCTCGCGGGTGAGCAGCTCCATGGCGTCCTTCACCGTCATGGTGCGCTTCTTGGTGCGGCCGCCGCCCAGCGCCTTGCCCAGCATGTCGCCGATATTGACCATGCCCACCGAGCCGTTGGGCATGCCGGGGATCTCGAAGGTCGCCGGCCCGCCGGTGTCGGCGACCTCGATGTCGACCTCGCGGTCGTTGAGCTCGCCATCGCGGATCTTGTGCCGGAAGCGCAGCTTGGTATCGCTGCTGGCGCTGTTGCCGACCAGCGCCTCGACGACGCGCTCCTCGGCCGCCAGTTCGGCCCTGGCCCGCACGTCCTTGCGCAGGCGCTCGCGCGTCATGCCGATCGACACCTCCATCAGGTCGCGCGCGATCTGCTCGACATCGCGGCCGACATAGCCGACCTCGGTGAACTTGGTCGCCTCGACCTTCAGGAACGGCGCCTCGGCAAGCTTCGCCAGCCGGCGCGCGATCTCGGTCTTGCCGCAGCCGGTCGGCCCGATCATCAGGATGTTCTTGGGCAGCACCTCCTCGCGCAGCCCCTCCGGCAGCTGCTGACGGCGCCAGCGGTTGCGCAGCGCGATGGCGACGGCGCGCTTGGCGTCGTTCTGGCCGACGATGTGGCGGTCCAGCTCGGAGACGATCTCACGGGGAGAAAACTCAGCCATGTCGCCCTCCTCGAGGCGCGATGCGCGGCGCGGGCACCCCTGAGGCGCGCCTCTGCCGCTTCGGTCGAAACGAGCTTAGAGCTTTTCGACGATCACGTTGGTGTTGGTATAGACGCAAATGTCGGCGGCGATCTTCATCGCCTTGCGCGCCACCGCCTCGGCGTCGAGGCCGTCGACGTCGATCAGCGCGCGCGCCGCGGCCAGCGCATAGTTGCCGCCCGAGCCGATGCCGATCAGCCCGTCCTCGGGCTCCAGCACGTCGCCGGTGCCGGTCAGCACCAGGGACACCGACTTGTCGGCCACCGCCATCATCGCCTCCAGCCGACGCAGGTAGCGATCGGTGCGCCAGTCCTTGGCCAGCTCGACACAGGCCCGCGTGAGCTGGCCGGGATGCTGCTCCAGCTTGGCCTCCAGCCGCTCGAAGAGCGTGAAGGCGTCGGCGGTTGCGCCGGCGAAACCGCCGACGATCTGGCCGTTGCCGATGCGCCGCACCTTGCGCGCATTGGACTTGATCACGGTCTGGCCGAGGCTGACCTGGCCGTCGCCGGCCAACACCACGCCGCCATTCTTGCGCACGCACAGGATCGTGGTGCCGTGCCACACCGGGGACTGGGAGGGATCGCTCATGGGTGCCTAGGTAATCACTGATATGGCAGACTCCAAGTCCTGTCGAACAACGGACCCTGCCGATGAACCGCGTTCTCGCCCATACCGGCGCAACCTATCCCATTGTCCAGGCGCCGATGGGTTGGATCGCGCGCAGCCAGCTCGCCAGCGCCGTCAGCAATGCCGGTGGCGTCGGCATCATCGAGACCTCGAGCGGCGAGACCGAGGCCTGCCTCCAGGAGATCCGCCGCATGAAGGATCTCACCGACAAGCCCTTCGGCGTCAACCTGCCGCTGCTCTTCCTGCGCGACGCCAGGATGATCGACATGGTGTGCGAGAGCGACGTGCGCTTCGTCAGCACCTCGGCCGGCTCGCCGGGCAAGCTGCTGGGGCCGCTGAAGGCCGCCGGCAAGATCGTCTACCACGTCGTGCCGACGCTCTCGGCGGCACTGAAGGCGGCCGAGGCCGGCGTCGACGGCTTGATCTGCGAGGGCGGCGAAGGTGGCGGCTTCAAGAATCCCGACGATGTCTCGACGCTCGTGCTGCTCCAGGCGGTGCGCGAGAAGGTCGACCTGCCGCTGATCGCCGCCGGCGGCATCTGCGACGGCCGCGGTATGGCGGCGGCGTTTGCGTTGGGTGCCGAGGGCATCCAGATGGGCACGCGCTTCGTCAGCGCGGCCGAAAGCCCGGTGCACGCGAATTACAAGCGCGCGATCCTCGACTCCGCCGATACCGGCACGGTGATGCTCAACCGCTCCGGCACGCCCTGCGTGCGAGCGCTGAAGACCGAAACGTCGAAGGCGATCTACAAGGCGGGCGTGATGGACCGCTCGACCTTGGGCAGCGTGAAGGACCTGTATTTCGGCGGCGACATGGAATGCTCCATCGCGCTCGCCGGCCAGACCGCCGGCCTGATCCACGAGGTGCTGCCGGTGGCCGAGATCATCCAGCGTACCGTCGAGGGCTTCCACGCTATCCGCCTGAAGCAAGCCGAACGCTCGCGAGCCGGGGCGTTCTGACGCGTGCTCCGAACCACTCTGTCGTCCTGAGCGTAGCGAAGGACCTCGCGGTATCGCCGCCCCCTACGACCGGCGGAAGAAGCGCTCGGTGGCCTCGTCGGCGGGGAAGAAGCATTCGACACGCACTTCCTGCAGCGTGATGTCCTGCGGGGTCCCCAGGGTGGCGATGGTGGTGAACAGGCGCAGCCTGGTATCGCCCTTGCGGAAATCGACCGAGAGCATCGGCGTCGGCGTCTCGTCGAAGCGTTGATGGCGCCAGGCGCGCGGTACGTCGGGCAGCGTCATCACTTCGTCGATGAAGCGCAGCGCCTCCTCGTCGCCGCCATCGGCCAGGATCTCGGCATAGGTCGAGCGCACGAGATGGCGCGCGACGTCCTCCCAATTGTCGATGCGCGTGCGCAGCAGGTCACGCGAGAGGATCGAGCGCAACAGATTGGGCCGCCCGGTTCGCTTGGCCGCGCCGGGCACGCCGTCGAGCAGGAAGGCGGTCATGCGGTTGGCCGGCTCGTTGGCGTTGATCAGGTTCCACAGGCGATCGACGACCACCGCCGGATAGGGCTCCTGCTGCTTCAGCATGTGGTCGATCGCCTGGCGCACCACGCCCAGCTCCGGCGCGCCGAGATCGCGCTCGCGGTAGACGGGCGCGAAGCCGGCGGCCAGCATCAGCGCGTTCTGCTGGCGCAGCGGCACGTCGAGCGCGCCAGCGAGCTGGCCGACCATCTCGCGGCTGGGCCGCGCGCGGCCGGATTCGAGGAACGAGACGTGGCGCTGCGACACGCCCGAGCGCAGCGCCAGCTCGAGCTGGCTGGCACCGCGGCGACGGCGCCATTCGCGCAGCATGGGCCCGAAGCCGGACTCCGTGCGCTCGGCGACCGAGGTCTCTCGCATGGGACACTCCTCCAGATCGTCCATCAGGTAGCACCGTGGCATCGCGCTGGCGATTACCTCCCACGTATTTGAGATGCCGACGCCGACGGCCCAGTTTGGGGTTACGCCTAACGGAAGGCGCATGGAGGTTGAGATGTCCGAAGTTTCGCGATCCCCCGACCAGCTGCTGCGTCGCACGCTCTACGGCAACGCCGCGTTCTCCGTTCTGAGTGGCGCCGCGCTGGCGCTCTTCGCCGGCTCCCTGGCTCAGGCTACCGTCGTCGGCCCGGCCACATTGCTGGGCCTGCCGCTCGGCACGGCCATCCTGCTGCTGGGCATCGGCGTGATCGGCTTCGGCGCGATCTGCTGGTTCATCGCCAGCCGCGGGCGGATGCCGCTGGCGCTCGCGCGCATGATCCTGTGGGCCGATATCGGCTGGGTCGCCGGCAGCGCGCTGCTGCTCGCGCTCGCCGCGCCGACGCTGACCGGCTGGGGCTTCGCCCTGATCATCGGCCTGGCGCTCGTGGTCGCCGACCTCGCCATCTTCGAGTGGCTGGGGCTGCGCCGGCTGGCGGCGTAGTTCCCTCTCCCCGCAAGCGGGGAGAGGGTTAGGGTGAGGGGCTGAGTCGAGTGGCGCACCACCTCTCTGCCCAACCTGAGACTCCCCCTCACCCCGACCCTCTCCCCGCGCGGGGGGAAAGGGCGTTACTTCATCAGATGCGGCACGATGAGCTTGGGCAGGAAGAGCGCGATGTCGGGGAAGATGATCATCGCCACCAGCACCAGGACCATCGGCACCAGCATGATCAACGTGTCTTTCAGCGCGAATCGCAGCCGCACGCCGGCCACGGCGCAGGACACCATCAGGCAGAGCCCGTAGGGCGGCGTCACCAAGCCGAAGGCCAGGGAGACGATCGCGATGATGGCGAAGTGCACGGGGTGCAGCGACGCCGACTTGGCCAATGGCTCCAGCACCGTGCCGACGATGATGATGGCGGGGATGGCGTCGAGGAAACAGCCGACGATGAGAAAGACGAAGGCGATGAAGAAGCCCACCCCGATCGCGCCCAGGCCCCAGCTCGTGACGTCGGCCAGCAGCACCTGCGGGATCTTGTAATAGGCCAGCAGCCAGCCGAAAGCCGAGGCGGTGCCGATGCAGAACAGCGCCACCGAGGCCAGCTTGCCGGTCTCAAGCAGCGCGCCATAGACCTCCTTGGCGCCCATCTCGCGATAGACGATGATCGACAGCAGCGCCGAGTAGAGCACCGCGACGCAGGCCGATTCGGTGGCGGTGAACCAGCCCAGCAGGATGCCGCCGACGATGATGAAGGGCGTGAACAACGCCGGCAGCGAGATCCACAGCGCACACAAGAGGGCGCGGAAGCCTTCCCAGGGATAGGTCGGATATCCGCGCTTCACCGCGTAGACATGCACCGTCGCCATCTGCGCGCCGGCGATCAGCAGCGCGGGAATTACGCCGGCGAGATAAAGCGCGCCGATCGAGGTCGAGATCAGCCCGCCCCAGACGATCATCAGAATCGAGGGCGGCATCACCACGGCGAGTACCGCCGAGACGGCGGTGATGGCGATCGAGAAGGAAAGGTCGTAGCCCTCGCGGGTCTGCGCGTCGATGAAGATCTTGCTCTGGCTAGCGGCGTCGGCGGTCGAGGAGCCGGAGATGCCGGCGAAGAACACCGAGAGCATGACGTTGATCTGCGCTAGCGAGCCCGGCATCCAGCCCACCAGCGAGCGCGACAGCGCCACCAGGCGGTTGGTGATGCCGCCGACGCTCATCAGATTGGCGGTCAGCAGGAAGAACGGCACCGCCAGCAGGATGAAGGAGTTGTAAGCGTTGAAAGTCTCCTGCGCGAGCGCCATCACCGACAGCCGCGGCTCGAAGTAGAACAGCGGCAGGCAGGCCAGGCCGAGCGCGAAGGCCACCGGCACGCGCAGGATCAGAAGGACGAAGAAGACGCCGAACAGGATCGACGCCGCCTCGCCCGCCGTGAAGACATTGCCGGTCATGGCTGGCGCGCTCCGAACAGCACCGCAAGCTCGTCGAGAAACTGCTCGCCGAGGAAGACGATCCAGGTCACGCCGGCGATCGGCCAGGCGATATGGATCAGCCACAGCGGCAGTTCGGCCAGCTCCGACGTGCGATGCCAGGCGAACTTGGTGAAGGCGTAGCCGCCGACGACGAAGACCAGCGCCATCGCCAGCACGCCCAGCCGCGCCACGATGCGCACCGCGGCCTCGCCGCGCCGACCCAGGGTCGGCCAGACATCGACCTCGAAATGCGAGGCCTCGCGCACGCCCACCATCGAGCCGATCAGGATCAGCCAGATGAACAGGAAGCGCGCCATCTCCTCGGTCCAGATGTAGGACGGAATGAGCGCGGTGTAGCGCGACACCATCTGCAGGGTGACGGGGATGACCAGGATCGCCACCGACAGCGCCAGCAGCACGGTCAGCGACCGGGCATAGACGGCGGTGAAGCGGCGCCACAGGCCGCGCGGCGCGGCATCGGGAAGGGACATCGATATTCCAGCAGGAGGGCACTTCCTCCCTCTCCCCGCTTGCGGGGAGAGGGAGCCGCGGGCGCGCCTCAGTTCAGCGCGACGATCTTGGCGAAGATGGCGTCGGCGCCGATCTCTTTGGCGTAGGCCTCCATGACCGGATCGACCAGCTTCTTCATCTGCGCGCGATCCTTGAACGGGATGCGCTTGAGCTTGCCGGCCTTCTCCATCGCCTCCAGCTTCTGCGCGTCCTCCGAGCTCTCGATGTCGCGGCCGTGCTTGCCGGCCTCCTTGCCGGCCTTCAGCACCGCCTCCTGCAGGTCCTTGGGCATCGCCTTGAAGGTCTTGCCGGCGAAGCAGATCGGCCGGATGGTGATGGCGTGTTCGGTCATCGCCAGGTTGGGCGCGACTTCGAAGAACTTCATCGTCTCGACGCCCGCCGCCTCGTTCTCGCCGGCGGAGATCACGTTGTTCTGGATGGCGTTGTAGACTTCATTGTAGGCGATCACCGTCGGCGACATGCCGGCGGCGGCGAAGGTCCTGCTCCAGATCGGCGCGCCCTGCACGCGCACTTTCAGGCCTTTGATTTCGGCCAGGGTCGACATCGGCTTGTTGATGAAGATGTTGCGCACGCCGCCGCCGGCGTAGCCGATCAGCATGACGTCGGCCTTCTGCGCGATCTCGTCGGCCACCGGCTTGAGGATGTCGGCGTCGAGCACCTTGTTCCAGTGCGCGAGGTCGCGGAACAGGAAGGGCGCGTCGATGAAGGGCGCCGCCTTGGAGAAGGTCGACATATGCGCCGGCGAGACGATGCCGTAGTCGACGGCCTTGCCCTGCGCCATGTACTCGAAATACTGCTTCTCCAGGCCGAGCGCGGAGTTTTTGTGCAGGACGAAGTTGATCGGCTTGCCGTAGTACTTCTTGACCAGCTCCTCGAACTTCATCAGCGCCTTGGTGAAGGCGTGGTCGTCGTTGAACTGCACCGCGCCGTTGAGCGTCATCGGCGCCTGGGCGCGCGCCACCAGCGGCGCGGCGATCGTCGCACCGGCAAGGCCATGGATCAGCGTCCTGCGTTTCATGGGTTCGTCTCCTCCTGGGGCGATGCCGGCTTCTCTCACGGTCCGCATCGCGGAGGCGAACTATGGCATTGAATCGCGCGGGCGGCGATTCTCACCTGTGATCGGGGTTCAACTAACTCTGTCGCGCCGGTGGAATACGGTAGTGGCTGCGATAGACCTCGCGATAGCCCAACCGCTCGTAGAGCGCGATCGCCGGCGCGTTGGCCGCGACCACCATGAGATAGGCCTTGGTCGCCCCCAAGGCCCTGCCCCAGGCCATGATGCCCTCGACCACGCGCCGCCCGTGCCCGGCGCGGCGGCGCGCCGGGTCGGCGACGATGTCGAACAGCCCGACATGCTCGCCCTCGAGCACGCCCAGCCCGGCGGCGACCGGCGCGCCATCGTCCGTCGCCAGCGCGAAGCCGCCCACCGGCACGAGGCTGTCGAGCATGCGATCGTGGATCGACTGCCGCGCGGCGGGGACGTTGTTGAAGCCGCTGTAGGTGCGCGACCAGACGGCGCCGCGCTCGATGGCGACATCGACACCTGATGGCATCGCCACCGCGCCCGGCCCCCGCGTCAGGTCGGCGACCATCATCAGCGTATCGTCGAGATAGGTGTAGCCGCGCGCCGCCAGCACGGCGTCGAGCCCGCGATCCATCAGCGGTGAGAGCTTGAAGGTGGAAGCAATGCCCTGCCGCCTGTAGAGCGCCTCGGCCGCGTCGACGCGGCGCTCCAGCTCCGGGGCCGGCACGCCGCGCTCGAGGCCCAGCGCGTTCACCGAGTTGGCGCGCTTGGTGTAGCCGTTGGCGAAGCGCAGCAGCCAGTTGCCCTGCACGACGACGCGCAACGCCGGCCAGGCGTTGAAGCCGAGATGTTCGAGGGTGGCGATGTCGGCGGGACTTGTCATGTGCTCAACTTACTTCCCTCTCCCTGCGCGCGGGCAGGGGGAGAATCACCGCAACGCCGTGCCGACGAAGGTCTGCACCACGCGTTCCACCGCGTCGGTGTCGTCGGGCGCGTCGCGGCGCCAGTCGGCGCGCAGCTTGAGGAAGTATCCCCGATATCCCGTCAGCAGCAGCTTGCCGAACAGCGGCTGGCTCCCATCGGCGGAGATCGCCGTGAAAGTCACGCAGCGGAAGGTGACGGCGCCATAGCCGCAAGCGCCCGGTGGCTCGATCTGCAGGTCGTGATACTTACCGATCCGGGTCGCGGCGATCCGGATGCTGGACAGCGACTGCTCGAACGCCGCGGCGACGATCGCCGAGTCATGCCCGTCCGGCGCGCGGCGGCCGAGGTCGTATACGTAGATGGTGACCAGCAGCCGACCGGGCACGCCGTAGGTGTAGCCGACGCCCAGGCCGGGATCGTCGCCCGAGCGGGCGTAGTCGATCGAGCGGATGAAAGGGACACCGGCGATCGCCGGCGGAAATCTCAATCCGGTCGGCGCGTGCGTCACCGGTGCCGAGACGGTTTGATCGCCGGGCGCCGGCGGATCGAGCGCCCGCGCGGGCCCGGTGGACGCCAGGGCCAGGATCAGCGCCGCGACCAGCCAGGTCCGCATCACGCCTCACACGTCGAGATTGGCGACCTTCAGCGCGTTGTCCTGGATGAAGGCGCGGCGCGGCTCGACCACGTCGCCCATCAGCGTCGAGAAGATCTCCTCGGCCTCGTCGGCGTGGTTGACCTTCACTTGCAGGAGCGTGCGCGCCAGCGGATCGAGCGTCGTCTCCCAGAGCTGATCGGGGTTCATCTCACCCAGGCCCTTGTAGCGCTGCACGGCGACGCCTTTGCGGCCGGCGTCGTAGACCGCGGCGATCAGCTCGGTGGGCGCGTAGATCTTGGTCTCGCGCTCCTTCAAGGTGTAGGTCGCCGGCCGCTCGTAGACCGACTGCAATTCGCCGGTCAACGCGTCGAGCCGGCGCGCCTCGGCCGAGCGGATCAGCGCGGCGTCGATGATGTGCCGCTCGGTCACGCCGCGCAGCGTGCGTTCGAAGGCCAGGCCGCCATCGTCGGTCGGCGCGCCGCGCCAGCCGCGCTCCAGCGGCGGGCTGACGATGTCGAGACGACGGGCGATGTAGGCGGCCGTCGCCGTCGCCTGCTCGCGATCGGCGAGGATCGCGGGATTGAGCGCGCCGGCGATGGCCGCCTGCTCGATCACCGGCTGGCTGGTGACGCGCCGGCTGAGCGCCAGCGGCTGGATCAGATTGGCGACCGAGCGCGCGATGTCGACGGTGCGGCGCAAATCGGCGCCGGTGATCTGTGCCCCGTCGCCGGTCGTCAGCAGGGCGCCCTCGGTGCCGCCGTCGATCAGGTAGTCCTCCAGCGCGCGGTCGTTCTTCAGGTAGGTCGACGACTTGCCGCGCGCGGCGCGGTAGAGCGGCGGCTGGGCGATGTAGAGATGGCCGCGCTCGATCAGCTCCGGCATCTGGCGATAGAAGAAAGTCAGCAGCAGGGTGCGGATGTGGCTGCCGTCGACATCGGCGTCGGTCATGATGATGACCTTGTGGTAGCGCAGCTTGGCGATGTCGAAATCGTCGCGGCCGATACCGGTGCCCAGCGCCGTGATCAGCGTGCCGATCTCCTGCGAGCTCAGCATGCGGTCGAAGCGCGCGCGCTCGACGTTCAGGATCTTGCCGCGCAGCGGCAGGATCGCTTGGTTGGCGCGGTTGCGGCCCTGCTTGGCCGAGCCGCCGGCCGAATCGCCCTCGACCAGGAAGACCTCGGAGAGCGCCGGATCCCGCTCCTGGCAATCCGCCAGCTTGCCCGGCAGCGAGGAGATGTCGAGCGCTCCCTTGCGCCGCGTGAGCTCGCGCGCCTTGCGCGCCGCCTCGCGCGCAGCGGCGGCCTCGACCACCTTGGAGACGACGCGCTTGGCCTCGCCGGGATGCTCCTCGAACCATTCCGAGAGCTTCTCGCCGACGACGGCCTCGACCACCGGCCGCACCTCGGAGCTCACCAGTTTCTCTTTGGTCTGCGAGGAGAACTTGGGATCGGGCACCTTCACCGAGAGCACGCAGGTCAGGCCCTCGCGCATGTCGTCGCCCGACAGCGCGACCTTCTCCTTCTTGGCGATGCCGCTTTCCTCGGCGTACTTGTTGACGCTGCGGGTGAGCGCGGCGCGGAAGCCGGCGAGATGCGTGCCGCCGTCCTTCTGCGGGATGTTGTTGGTGAAGCACAGCATGGTCTCGTGGTAGGATTCGTTCCACTCCATCGCCACCTCGACCGTGATGCCCTCCTTCTCGCCCTTGATCGAGATCGGGCTCACCAGCGCCTGCTTATTGCGGTCGAGATAGCGCGTGAAGGCCTCGACGCCGCCTTCGTAGTAAAGCTCGACGACCTTGGGCTCGACGCCGCGCGCGTCGGTCAAGAGGATGCGCACGCCGGAGTTCAGGAACGCCAGCTCGCGCAGACGGTGCTCCAACGTCGCGAAGTCGAATTCGGTTTTCGTGAACGTCGCCGACGAGGGCTGGAACACCACCTCGGTGCCACGCTTGCCCTCCGGCGCGTCGCCGACCACGACCAGATCGCTTTCCGGATCGCCCAGCCGGAAGCGCATGAAGTGCTCCTTGCCGTCGCGCCAGATGCGCAGCTCAAGCTTCTCGGAGAGCGCATTGACCACGGCGGCGCCCACGCCGTGCAGGCCGCCGGAGACCTTGTAGGAGTTCTGGTCGAACTTTCCGCCGGCGTGCAGCTGGGTGAAGATCACCTGCGCCGCCGAGACCTGCTCCTCGCTGTGGATGCCGACGGGCACGCCGCGGCCGTTGTCGCGCACCATGACGGTGCCGTCGCCCTGCAAGGTGACCTCGACGAGATCGCACCAGCCGGCGAGCGCCTCGTCGATGGCGTTGTCGACGATCTCGTAGACCATGTGGTGCAGGCCGGTGCCGTCGTCGGTGTCGCCGATATACATGCCCGGCCGCTTGCGCACGGCGTCGAGCCCGCGCAGCACCTTGATCGAATCGGCGTCGTATTCCTCGCCGTTGTCCACGACCTCCGGTCGCGGCGTGTCGTCCGTGTTATCGCTCATGATCCTGTCCGTCGCGTCAGCCCGGCGAGAGGTCGCCCGAAGCCACGCGGAAGAACTGCGCGCGCCCGCGCAGGGTTGAGAACAATTCGGCGTCCGTGCCGGTCATCCAGGCCTGCGAGCCCAGCGCCTCGATCTCGTCGAACAAGGCCGCCCGCTTGGTCGCGTCCAGGTGCGCGGCGATCTCGTCCAGCAGCAGAAGCGGCGGCCGTCCGCGCGCGATCGCGGCCAGCCTGGCGTGCGCCAGCACGATCGCCACGAGCACGGCTTTCTGCTCGCCGGTCGAACCCTGCGCCGCCGGTATGTCGCGATCGAGATGACGCACCACAAGGTCGCAGCGGTGCGGCCCGATGGTCGTGGCGCCGGCCTCGGCGTCGATGCGGCGCTGGCCCGCCAGCCGCTCTCGCAGCCGGTCCTCGGCGTCGAGCGCGGCCATGCCGGCGATCCAGCCCTCGACCTCGCCCGCCAGCGAAAGCGCCGCGCGCGGGAACGGCCCGACGCCCAGCCGCGCCGCCTGGTCGAGACGGGCCACGAGGTCGAGCCGAGCGACGCTCAACGCCACGCCGTGGCGCGCCATAGTGTCCTCGAGCGCGGTGAGCCAGTGCGGGTCGAGCTTGCCCTCGGCCAGCAGCCGCGCACGCTGGCGCATCGCCTGCTCGTAGGCGGCGACGCTGCTGGCGTGATTCGGGTCGAAGGCCGCGACCATGCGATCGAGGAAACGGCGGCGATCGCCCGGCCCGCCGGTCCACAGCCCGTCAAGCTGCGGCGTCAGCCAGATCGCCACCACGTGCTGGCCCAGCGCCAGCTGGCTTTGCGCGTTGCGGCCATCGATGCGCACGGCCCTGCGCATCGCCGTGCCCTCGCCATCGCCGTTGGCCGCCGCCTCCAGCCCGGTGCCGATGGCGACGCGGCCCTCCGGCAGATCGAGCGTCGCAGCCACCGCCCATGGCGCGGCCACGGCGCTCTCGCCGCCGCGCGCGCGACGGCCGACCTCGTCCAGCCGGGCGCGGCGCAGGCCGCGGCCGGGTGTGAGGAAGGAGACCGCCTCGAGCAGATTGGTCTTGCCCGCGCCGTTGTCGCCGGTAAGCAGCACCGGGGTGGCGTCGAGCTCCAATCGCAGGCGGCTGTAGTTGCGGAACTCCGTGAGCCGCAATTGCCTGATAACCATGGCACCAGCGATCGCCGCCGACATCGGCGGCGGAGCGGATGCGGACGACCGGGCGAGAGCGTGGACCGCGCCGCCGTTCATACCCGCATCGGCATGAGCACGTAGAGCGCGCTGTCGTCGGCGGCGTCGCGCACGATGGTGGGCGAGCCGGCGTCGGACATCAGGAAGCGCGCGTCACCGCCGCCGATCTGCTGGGTGATGTCCAGCAGATAGCGGGAATTGAATCCGATCTCGATCGGCGCGTTGTCGTAGACGACCTCGAGCTCCTCGGTGGCGCTGCCGGCGTCCGGGCTGGTGGCCGACAAGGTCAGGCCGTTCTTGCCCAGCACCAGCTTGATGGCGCGCGACTTCTCGGTGGAGATCGTCGAGACACGATCAACCGCCGACTCGAACTCCTTGCAGGGAACCGTGAGCTCCTTGTCGTTGCCGGCCGGGATCACCCGTTCGTAGTCGGGGAAGGTCCCGTCGATCAGCTTCGAGGTCAGCACGATCTGGCCGCAGGCGAAGCGGATCTTGGTCTCCGACAGCTCGATATCGACCAGCGCGTCGGACTCCTCGATCAGCTTGCGCAGCTCGCCCACCGTCTTGCGCGGCACGATCACGCCGGGCATCTCGCTGGCGCCCTTGGGCAGCGGCAGCTCGACACGCGCCAGGCGATGACCATCGGTCGCGACGCCGCGCAGCACGTCGGTCTGGTTCGACTTGGCGGCGTGGAAATAGATGCCGTTGAGGTAGTACCGCGTCTCCTCGGTGGAGATCGCGAAGCGCGTGCGGTCGACGACGCGCTTGAGGTCGGTGGCGGCGAGCTGGAATTTGTGCGGTAGGTCGCCTTCATTCATGACGGGGAAATCGCTCACCGGCAGGCACTGCAGGGTGAAGCGCGAGCGGCCGGCGCGGATGGTGAGGTCGCTGTTGGCGCCGGTCTCGATCTCGACCTGCGAGCCGTCGGGCAGCTTGCGCACGATCTCGTACATGGTGTGCGCCGGCGCCGTGACCGAGCCGGTCTTGCCGGCGGTGGCCTCGACCGCTTCCGTCACCGCCAGATCCATATCCGTGGCCGACAGCGTCAGCTTGCCCTTCTGGGCGTTGAGCAGGACGTTGGAGAGGATGGGGATGGTGTTGCGCCGTTCGACGACACTCTGCACATGGGCCAGAGCCTTCAGCAAAGCAGCCCGTTCAATCGTGAGTTTCATGGTCGAAATGACCGCCCGTCTGACGTCGTTGAGGACCCCCAGGGGAGGGGTCGGAACCGCTTCGTCACGAGGCCGAGTGCCGCCGCTGGAAACGGTCTGGAACTATACCATGCGGGTCCGATTTCCGAAGCTTTTTCGGGCGCTTGGCGACAGGAATGGCGTGCTAGAAACAGCCTTCGACCCATGCCCCGAGCCGCCCCGCCGCATGCCCGCCCTTAACGCTGAAAACCTCGCCTGCCGCCGCGGCGGGCGACTGGTCTTCACCGGCCTCGGCTTCGGCCTGGAGCAGGGCGAGGCGCTGCTGCTGACCGGCCGCAACGGGTCGGGCAAGTCCAGCCTGCTGCGCCTGCTGGCGCTGATGACGCCGCGCCTGCGCGGCAGCCTGACCTGGACGGGAATCGAGGTCGCCGAGCAGCCCGAGGCCTGGCGGCTGGCGCTGGCCTGGCTGGGCCATGCCGACGCGATCAAGCCCGACCTCACGGTGCGTGAGTCTCTCGCCGGTGCCCAGCTTCTGCGCAAAGGCCGGTTGGACAGCCTCGACCACGCGCTCGGCCGCTTCGATCTAACCGCCATCGCCGACCGGCCCGGCCGTTATCTCTCCGCCGGCCAACGCCGCCGCGCGGCTTTGGCGCGGGTGATGCTGAGCGGCGCGCCGATCTGGCTGCTCGACGAGCCCGCCGCCGGTCTCGACGAGCCCTCGCGCGGCGCCCTGCATCTGACGCTGCGCGAGCACATGAAAAGCGGCGGCCTGGCGGTGATCTCCACCCACGGCGACATTCACCTGCCCAGCGCACGACCGATCGACCTCGGGGAATTCGCACCGTCGGCAGACGCCTTGGCGGAGGACTGGTCGTGAGGGCGTTGTGCCGTTCCCTTGCCCCGCTGGCGGGGGCAGGGAGTAGCGAGTCATGACCCGGTTCCGCCACTTGGTCGCGCGCGACCTGCTGACGGCCTGGCGGCGGCCGGGCGATGTGTTGCTGGTGCTGGCGTTCTTCCTGCTGGCCGCCAGCCTTTTTCCGCTGGGCGTCGGGCCGGAGCCGCAGATTCTCCAGCGCATCGGCCCGGGCGTGCTGTGGGTCGCCGCCCTGTTCGCCGCCATGCTGTCGCTCGACCGGTTGTTCGCCGAAGACCTCGTCGACGGCTCGCTGGAGCATCTGGTGCTGGCGCCGCTGCCGCTGGAGCTGGCGGCGCTGGCCAAATGCCTGGCGCATTGGTTGACCGGCGGCCTGCCGCTCACGCTGATGTCACCCGCACTGGGCTTGCTGTTCGGGCTGGATGGATCGCAAATCGCCGTGCTGGCCGTATCACTGCTGCTGGGCACACCCAGCCTGTCCTTGCTGGGCGGGCTGGGCGCGGCGTTGACCCTGGGTGCGCGGCGCGGCGGCGCGTTGATGTCGCTCTTGGTGTTGCCGCTGGCGGTGCCGGTGCTGATCTTCGGCGTCGGCGCGGTCGAGGCGCTGGCCGGCGGCGCGGGCTCGTCCAACGCGCTGGTGCTGCTGGCGGCCTTCTTCCTGGTGGCGCTGGCCAGCACGCCCTGGGCGATCGCGGCGGCGCTGCGGCAGGCGGTCGAGTAGACAGGACGGAATAGGCGGCGGAGGATCGCGTTCATGGCGGGCATGCACGCATTGGCCAATCCAGCGCGGTTCCAGCGCTTCAGCGCCCGCGCTCTGCCGTGGAGCGCCGGGCTGACGGCGATCCTGCTGCTGGTCGGGTTGTACATGGCGTTCTTCGTGGCGCCGCCCGATTACCAGCAGAAGGAGACCGTGCGCATCATGTTCGTGCACGTGCCGGCGGCGTGGTGGTCGATGGCCGGCTACGCCTTTCTCGCCGGGCTGGGCGCCGCGCTCCTGGTCTGGAAGCATCCGCTGGCCGCGCTGATGGCGCGTGCCGCGGCACCAGTCGGCGCCGCCTTCGCCGCCACCTGTCTGATCACCGGCTCGTTCTGGGGCCGGCCGATGTGGGGCACCTGGTGGGTGTGGGACGCGCGCCTGACCTCGATGCTGGTCCTGTTCTTCCTGTTCCTCGGCCATATCGCGCTCAGCCGCGCCTTCGATTCACCCGAGCGCGGCGACAAGGCGGCGGCGATCCTGGCGCTGGTCGGCGTGATCAACCTGCCGATCATCAAGTTCTCGGTCGATTGGTGGAACACGCTGCATCAGCCGGCCTCTGTCATGAAGCTCGGCGGCACGACCATCCATTCCAGCATCCTGATCCCGCTGCTGGTGATGGCGGTGGCCTTCTTCATGCTGTTCGTCACCCTGGTGCTGATGCGCACCGAGACCGAGATCGGCCGACGCCGCCTGGAGATGGCCGCGCTGGCAGCGGAGTGAGCGGGTATGTCGCGGCGGCCTCACACGCGACATCGGCGGGCGGCCACCCTATATTCCGGCCGCCCCAGGGACAGGCAGGAAACTCCGTGAGCGGCTTTTTCGCGATGGGCGGCTACGCCGCCTATGTCTGGCCGGCCTACGCCGCAGCGCTGATCGCGCTGGGCGGGGTGACCCTGATGTCGCTCTTCGCCCGAGCGCGCGTGCGCCGCGAACTGCGCGCGCGTGGCCTCGATCGACGTGGAGCGAAGTCGTGAAGCCCAAACGCAAACGCCTGTGGCTGCTGCTGGGCTCGATGGGCGCGTTCGCGCTGGCCGTGACGCTGGTGCTGGTGGCGCTCGACGACAATCTCGTCTTCTTCCATTCGCCGACGCAGATCGCCGACAAGAAGCCGCCGCCGACCCAGCGCCTGCGCGTCGGCGGCCTGGTCGCGCCGGGCAGCGTGGAGAAAGGCAGCGACGGATTGACCACGACCTTCGTCGTCACCGACACCCGCGCCAATCTGAAGGTGAGCTATCGCGGCCAGCTGCCCGATCTCTTCCGCGAGGGCCAGGGCGTGGTCGCCGAAGGCACGCTGGGCACCGACGGCGTCTTCCTCGCGCGCGAGATCCTCGCCAAGCACGACGAGACCTACATGCCGCCCGAGGTGGCCAAGGCGCTCAAGGACGCCGGCCACTGGAAGAAGGACGCCGGGAAGTGACGCCGCCGCTCATACCTTCCATCGGAGGGGGAAGGTGCGCCCATCCGGCGCTTCGCCCCACTTTCCCCCTCCGGGGGAAGGTAGAGGAGAGCTCATGGGCGATAGCCCTGCCCTTCGCGGGAAGGTAGGCGGGCCATGATCCCCGAGGTTGGCCATTACGCGCTGGTGCTGGCGATGGTCTTGGCACTGGCGCAGGGCACGTTGCCGCTGGCCGGCGCGGCCAAGGGCGATCCCGGCCTGATGGAGCTCGGGCGCACGGCGGCGCTGGCGCAGGCGGCCTTGACCCTGCTGTCGTTCCTGGCGCTGACCTGGGCCTATGTCGTTTCCGACTTCTCGCTGCTCAACGTCGTGGCCAACAGTCATTCGAGCAAGCCGCTGCTCTACAAGATCACCGGCGTGTGGGGGAACCACGAAGGCTCGATGCTGCTGTGGGTGCTGATTCTGGCGCTGTTCGGCGCCGCGGTCGCTGCCTTTGGCGCCAACCTGCCAACCACCCTGCGCGCGCGCGTGCTGGCGGTGCAGGGCCTGATCGGCCTGGGCTTCCACGCCTTCATCCTCTTCACGTCGAACCCCTTCGATCGGCTCGACCCGGCGCCGTTCGATGGCAACGACCTCAACCCGATCCTGCAAGACCCCGGCCTCGCCTTCCATCCACCCCTGCTCTATCTCGGCTATGTCGGGCTGTCGGTGTCGTTCAGCTTCGCCGTCGCCGCCCTGATCGAAGGCCGCGTCGATGCCGCGTGGGCGCGCTGGGTGCGGCCCTGGACCTTGGCGGCGTGGTGCTTCCTCACGTTGGGCATCGCGCTGGGTAGCTGGTGGGCCTACTACGAGCTGGGCTGGGGCGGCTTCTGGTTCTGGGATCCGGTCGAGAACGCCTCGCTGATGCCCTGGCTGCTGGCGACCGCGCTGCTGCATTCGGCCATCGTCACCGAGAAACGCGACGCGCTGAAGAGCTGGACGGTGCTGCTGGCGATCCTCGCTTTCTCGCTGGCGCTGCTCGGCACCTTCCTGGTCCGCTCCGGCGTGCTGACCTCGGTGCACGCCTTCGCGCAGGATCCGGCGCGCGGCCTCTATATCCTGGGCTTCATCGTGCTGGTCGCCGGCGGCGGGCTCACGCTCTACGCCTGGCGCGCGCCGAAGCTGGCGGGCGGCGGTCTGTTCGCGCCGATCAGCCGCGAGGGCGGGCTGATCTTCAACAACCTGCTGCTGGCGGTGCTGACCGTCGTCGTCTTCCTCGGCACGCTCTATCCGCTGCTGCTCGACGCGCTGGGCGGCGACAAGGTCTCGGTCGGCCCACCCTTCTACGCCGCGACCTTCATTCCGCTCTCCTTCCCGCTGCTCGCCGCCGTCGTCTTCGGGCCGCTGCTGGCGTGGAAGCGCGGCGACATCCTCGGCGCGTCGCGTCAGCTCGCCGCCGTCGGCGCCGTCGCGATCGCCGTCGGCGTGCTGATCAGCTTCGTCGCCCAGCGCCACGTCACGCTGGCGGCGATCGGCTGCGGGCTGTCGGCCTGGTTGATCCTCGGCGCGATCTACGAGCTGGCGCGCCGCATCAAGCTGTTCGAGATCCCCGTCGGCGATTCGCTGCGGCGCCTCGTTGGCCTGCCGCGCGCCTCGATCGGCATGACTATCGCCCACGCCTCGCTTGGCATCTGCACGGCCGGCATCATCGGCGTCTCGGTGTGGCAGGTCGAGACCATCGCCTTGCTCAAGCCGGGCGACACGCTGCGTCATGCCGGCTTCGAGGTGTCGATGGAAACGCCGCGCGAGATCGACGGCCCCAACTTCGTCGCCGAGCGCGGCCGGATCACCTTCAAACGTGATGGCCAGGTCGCCGCCGTGCTCGAGCCGGAGCGGCGCATTTTCAAGACCACGCGCCGGCAGACCACCGAGGCGGCGATCAAGACCACGTTGCTGGCCGACATCTACGCCACCTTGGGCGAGAGCGACGGCAAGGGCGGCTGGACGGTGCGCCTCTACCACAACCCGCTGGCGCCGTGGATCTGGCTGGGCGCGGCGTTCTGCGCCCTGGGCGGCTTCGTGTCGCTGACCGACCGCCGTCTGCGCGTTGGCGCGCCGTTGCGCGCGCGCCGTCCTGCGGCGCAGCCGGCGGAGTAGCGCTCGTGTCCAATCGCTGGCTGTTCGCGCTGCCCCTGCTGATGGCGCTGTTGCTGGGCGGATTCTTCGGCTACGCGCTGCTCGCCGGGCGCAGCCCCGACGACATCGGCTCGCCGCTGGTCGGCAAGACGGCGCCGGCGATCGACCTGGCGCCGCTGCACGAGGGCGGAAAGCGGCTGACGGCGGCCGACTGGAAAGGTCAGGTCAGCGTCGTCAACTTCTTCGCCTCGTGGTGCGCGCCTTGCCAGGTCGAGCATCCCCTGCTGGTACGCATGGCGCGCGATGGCCTGCGCGTGCAAGGCGTGAACTACAAGAACAAGCCGGAGGATGCCAAGCCGTGGCTGGCGCGGCTGGGCGATCCCTACGAGCGCATCGGCGTCGACGCCGACGGCAAGGCCGGCGTCGAGTTCGGCCTGAGCGGCGTGCCCGAGACCTTCGTTATCGACAAATCAGGCGTCGTGCGCCTGCACCTGCGCCGCCCGCTCACGCCCGACGACGCCCAGCGCATCCGCGCGCTGGTGAAGGAGCTGGCGAAGTGACGCTCGGTGTCGTCCTGAGCGCAGCGAAGGACCTCGCGGTGGGGCGACCACACGCGTCTGGCCACAATACCGCAAGGTCCTTCGCTGCGCTCAGGATGACGCTGATTCTCCTTCTCCTCGCCCTGCTCGCGGCACCCGCCTTCGCCGTCGAGCCGGACGAGGTGTTGGCCGACAAGGCGCTGGAGCTGCGGGCGCGCGCGATCTCGGCGGAGATCCGCTGCGTCGTCTGCCAGAACCAGTCGATCGACGATTCCAACGCCGAGATCGCGCGCGACATGCGCCGCGCCATCCGCGATCGCCTGACCAAGGGCGACAGCGACGCCGCCGTCGTGGCCTTCCTGCGCGCGCGCTACGGCGACTACGTGCTGCTGCGCCCACCTTTTGATCCGCGCACCTGGCTATTGTGGCTAGGCGGACCGCTGCTGCTGCTGCTGGCCGCGCGGCTGCTCTACCGCGGCGCCAAGCGGCGCGCCGCGCAGGTCAAGGCCCCGCCGGTCGACCTCTCGGCCGCCGAGCGCCGGCGTCTCGACGCGCTGCTGCGCGACGACGAGGCTGGACGGCGATGATCCTGCCGCTATCGCTCGCCCTGCTCACCGCCTTTGCGCTGCTGGCGCTGCTGACGCCGCTGCTGCGTCGGCGCTACCGCGTCGAATCGCGCGCGGCGCACGACCTGGCAATCTACAAGGACCAGCTCGCGGAGCTGAAGCGCGAGGCCGCCTCGGGCGCGATCGGCGCCGATGCCGAGAAGGCCGCGCGCATCGAGATCGAGCGCCGCATCCTCGCCGCCGACGCCGAAGGCGCCGCCGCGCGCATCGCCGAGATCAAGCCGCGCCGCTTCCTGCCGGCGATCATCGGCGTGGGCCTGCCGCTGCTGGCGCTGGGTCTCTATGTCGAGATCGGCAATCCGCAACTGCCGGCGCAACCGCTGGCGTCGCGCGTCAGGCCGACGCCCGTGATGACCGGCGACACAGAGGCGCGCGTGCGCGCCGCGCTGGAGCAGCTGCGGCAGCGGCTGGAGAGCGATCCCAAGGACGTCGCGGCCTGGCTGGCGCTGGGCCGGTTGCGGCTGGGTGTTGGCCAGTCGAGCGAGGCGGCGGCCGCGTTGCGCGAGGCCGAGCGGCTCGCGCCCGACAATGTCGAGGTGCTGATGGCGCTGGCCGAGGCGCTGACCTTCGAGGCGCAGGGCAGCGTCACGCCGGCGGCGCGGGCGCTGTTCGAGCGGGCGCTGACCAAGGACCCCAAGCTCGCCGGCCCGCGCTACTACATCGGGCTGGCCGAGCTGCAGGCCGGCGACGCCAAGGCCGCGCTCGCGCGCTGGCTCGATCTCGAAGCCGATTCGCCCGCCGACGCGCCGTGGCTCGCCACCCTGGCGGCCGAGATCGAGCGCGTGTCCAAGCAGGCCGGCATCGATCCCAAGACCATCCGCCCCGACCGCAAGGCGCCGAAGACGGCCGATCCGGCGATGCCGCAGCCGGGCGCCGACGACATCGCGCGCATGGAGAAGCTCTCGCCACAGGAGCGCGAAGCGGCGATCAAGGGCATGGTCGATCGCCTGGCCGACCGGCTGAAAGACTCGCCCGACGATCTCGACGGCTGGCGCCGCCTGGGTCGCGCGCGCGGCGTGCTCAACGACCACGCCGGCGCAGCGGAGGCGTGGAAGCAGGCCGATCGCCTGAAGCCCGACGATCCGGAGATCCTGGCGACCTGGGCCGAGGCGCTGCTGCGCGGCGCCGGCCCGACGACAGAGCTGCCCGAGCCAACACTGGTGGTGTTGCGCCGGCTGGAGAAGGCCAACCCGAACAGCGGATTGGCGCTGTTCTATCTCGCCGAGGCGGCGGAGAGAGCGGGCGACCGCGACGGCGCGATCAGTCGCCTGCGCAAGCTGCGCGACATGATGCCCGCGAGCGCACCGGCGCGCGCGGCGGTCGAGCGACGGATCCAGGCTCTGGAGGAGAAGAAGTAGTCAAAGCGTCCCAAGAGCCGTCGAGCACTACCTTCCCCCGGAAGGGGGGAAGGTAGAATACCGATGGCCCATTTCGTCAGCCCAGCTTGACGCCGAGTTCCTTGACCAGCGGGATCATGCGTCCCTTCAGGACCTCGAGGTCCTTGGCCATCTCCTCGTGATTCAGCGGCTTCTCGTGCAGGCCGAAGCTCTCGTACATCTTGCGGCCGCCCTCGGAGTCGGCGGCCTCGACCCACATCGCCGACATCTTCTTGACGATATCCATCGAGGTGCCCGCCGGCGCGAACAGACCCAGCCAGCCGAACAGGCTGAATGCCATGTGGGTATAGCCCTGCTCGGTCATCGTGGGCAGGTCGGGGAATTTGGGATTGCGGCGCCGGGCCGGCAAGGCGATGACCTTGATGTCGCCCTTGGCCAGCAGCGGCTGCAGCGCCTGGTAGCTGCCCATCGCCGCTTGCAGCGAGCCCGAGCCCATGTCGATCCACATCGGCCCCTCGCCGCGGTAGTGGACGATCTCCATCTTCACGCCGTAGATCTCGTTGAGCTTGGTGCAGACGATATGGGCGGCCGAGCCAGGCGCCCAGGAGCCGAAGCTCACGCGGTTGGTCTTGGCGTACTCGATCAGCTCCTTGATGTTGCTGGCGGGAACCGACTTGTGCACGGCGATCGGCAGCTCGCCCGAGGACGTGGCGGAGACCGGCACGAAATCCTTGTCGGGGTCGAAGCCCAGCTGATCGTAGAGCACGCGGTTCTGCACGATCGTGCCCGACACCGTATGCAGGAAGGTGTGGCCGTCGGCCGGCGCGCGCGCGACCATGCCGGCGCCGATATTGCCGCCGGCGCCGGGCTTGTTGTCGATGATCACCTGCTGGCCGGTCTTCTTCATCACCTCGTTGCCGAAGACGCGGGCGATGCCGTCGGTCAGGCCGCCCGGGGCGAAATTGACGACGATGGTGATCGGCTTGGCGGGCCACGACGCCTGGGCGCGTAGGATGCCCGGACTCGCCAGCACCGCCGTGCCGCCGGCCATCATGCGCATCAGCGCGCGCCTGTTCGTCCTGATCATCTGTCGTTTCCTCCTGTGCATTCGCTTTGCCCGGCCAGTGTAGGCGATTCTCGATAGGTCGGAACGGGTAAAGGCGATAGGATGCCGCCTTTCCCGCCGCGGAGCCCACGATGCCCGACAGCCTTGCGCCCAGCGCGCGCCCCGCCCTGCTCGACGACGCCGCCGCGCGCGCCCTGGTCGAAGGCTACGGCCAGGTCTCCCCGGTAGCGGCGAAGAAGGATATCGGCCGCATCGACGCGCACATGAAGCGCTTCATCGAGATGTCGCCGTTCTGCGCCGTCTCCACGGCCGACGCGGAGGGCCGCCAGGACGTCACGCCGCGTGGCGACCCGCCGGGTTCGTTCAAGGTGCTCGACGAGAAGACCATCGCCTTCGCCGACCGGCCGGGCAACAACCGGCTGGACACGCTGCGCAACCTGCTGGTCAACCCCAATATCGGCCTCTTGTTCATGATCCCCGGTATGAACGAGACCACGCGGGTCAACGGCGTGGCACGGCTGAGCACCGATCCGGAACTGCTGGCGTCGATGGCGGTGCAAGGCAAGCCGCCGCGCTCGGCGATCGTCGTCGAGGTGCGTCAGGCCTACATGCATTGCCCAAAGGCCTTCATGCGTTCCAAGCTGTGGGATCCCGCCGCGCGGATCGATCGCAAGGTTTTCCCCACGCTGATCTGCATGATCGGCGACCAGGTCGGCCTCGATCAGCCAACACGCGACGCCGCCGAGGAGCGCTCCGCGCGCGCTTATCGCGACGGGCTCTGGGAACCGATCAAGTAGGCCCGGCATTTGCATCGCCGGGCGTCATGAGCGACGTGAGCTATAGAGCAACCGGTGAACGCGCCAGGCAGATGCGCGTGCTGCCGACCGAGACGCTGAAGGCTCTGTACCGGCGTTCCGACGCGGCCGGCCTGCTGCGCTGGACGATCCATGTCGCGCTGCTGGCGGCCGGTGGCTGGCTGATCCACCTCGCCTGGGGCACATGGTGGCTGGCGCCGGCCTGGCTGCTGCAAGGCATGCTGGTGATGGCGCTGTTCGCGCCGATGCACGAGAGCGCGCACTACACGGCGTTCAAGAGCCGCTGGCTCAACGACGTCGCGGCCTTCCTGTCGGCGGCGGCGATCTTCAACATCGGCACCTACTACCGCCATTTCCATCTCGCCCATCACCGCTACACCCAGGATCCGGCGCGCGATCCCGAGCTGATCGCGCAGCCCGAGCCGAAGACGATTGGCGACTACCTCTGGCGGATCTCGGCCATCCCGTTCTGGGCGACGCGGGTCTATCAGATCGCGCGTTTCCCCTTTGGCAAGGTCGCGGGCCTCGATTTCATCCATCCCTCGGCCTGGCCGGAGATCGTGCGCTCGGCGCGCCTGCAAGCGCTGTTCTATGCCGCCATCGCCGCGACCAGCGTCGCCACGGGCAGCTGGATCGCCGTCACCTGCTGGATCATCCCCGCGTTCTTCGGTGCGCCGCTGCTGCGTGCGTATCTCGTGGTCGAGCACAATGGCTGCACGCACGACGACAACGGCTTCACCAACACCCGCACGACCCTGACCAACCCCCTGGTGCGGCTGATCATGTGGAACATGCCGTTCCACGCCGAGCATCATCTACTACCAAACATCCCCTTCCACCGCCTGCCCGACGCGCACCAGGCGTTGCGCGCGCACATGCAGGTAGTGACGCCGGGCTACGTCCGGGCCAACCGCGAGGTGCTTGCGGGGCTGAGTTGAGCCGTCTTCGGGCCGTGCCGCTCCAGCGGCGCTCTTCCATCCATGCCATGAGGCGCCGCTGGAGCGGCGCGGTCCCAACGACATGACCGACTATCCCACCCAGGTCGCGACGTTCGACTGCGGCGACATCACGCTCAAGCGCGGGATGACCCTGCCGGGCGCGAAGATCGTCTACAAGACCTTCGGCACGCTGTCGGCCGCGCGCGACAACGTCATCGTCTATCCGACGAGCTACAGCGCACAGCACACCGACATCGAGTGGATGATCGGGCCGGGCCGCGCGCTCGATCCGACGAAGTACTTCATCGTCATCCCCAACATGTTCGGCAACGGGCTGTCGACCTCGCCCAGCCTCGCCACGCCGCCCTACGACAAGGGCCGCTTTCCGCGCATCACCACGCACGACAATGTCGGCCAGCAGCGCCGCCTGCTGCGCGAGGTGTTCGGCGTCGAGCGCGTGGCGATGGTCTACGGCTGGTCGATGGGCGCGCAGCAGGCCTATCACTGGGGTGCGCTGTTCGGCGCCGATGTCGAGCGCATCGTGGTCAATTGCGGCTCGGCGCGCACATCGCCGCACAATGTGGTCTTCCTCGAGGGCGTGAAGGCGACGCTGACCGCCGATCCCCACTGGACCGGCGATCATTTCACCGCCAAGCCCGAGCGCAGCCTGCGCGCCATGGGCCGCGTCTACGCCGGCTGGGCGCTCAGCCAAACCTTCTATCGCGAGCGCATGTGGCGGCAACTGGGCTTCGCCAGCCTGGAGGATTTCCTCGTCGGCTCGTGGGAGGGCAATTTCCTGAGGCGCGACGCCAACGATCTGCTGTGCCAGCTCTGGACGTGGCAGAATGGCGATATCGCCGAAGACGAACGCTTCGGCGGTGACCTCACGGCCGCGCTCGGCGCCATCGAGGCCGACACCTTGCTGATGCCGTCGGCGACCGATCTCTACTTCCAGACCCAGGACAACCGGCTGGAGCTGCCGCACCTCAAGCGCGGCCGCCTCCTGGAGATTCCCTCGATGTGGGGCCATCGCGCCGGCAATCCGCGCGGCAATCCGGTCGACATCGCCTTCATCGACGCCGCGGTGCGGGAGCTTCTGGAGCGTCGGTAGCCCAGGTTCGTCGCGGCAGATCCTCGCCATGGACCGGGAAGACGATCTGTATGTGATCGGGCCGCAACAGCATTTCGGCGTACTGCGCCACGCGGCCGTTCTGGTCGTACATCACGCGCGAGAACTTCAGGAGCGGCGCGCCCACCTCGATGTGCAGCCGGTCGGCCATCATCGGATCGGCGAGTGTCGTGCTGACGGTGAACCGCCCGCTGGTCAGGATGGTGCCGGCGCGCTCCATGAGCTGGGTCAACGGCGCCTTGTCGGTTTCGTCGACGGTGTAGCGCTCGCCGACGGATACCGGCACCCAGGTTTCGATCTGCGCCAGCGGCACGCGGCCGCGCGAGCGCAAGCGCACGACGCGCTGCATGCGCTCGCCGACATCGGTGTCGAACAGCGCGCGGATGCGCACCGGCGGCGCCCGATACTCGAACTCCAGCGTCTTCGGCCGGGTGCCGAAAGTGAACTCGGTGAAATCGCGGATCACGCCGCCCATCTCGAAGCCAATCTGCAGCGGCGCGGAGCGGAGCACGAAGGTGCCGCTGCCCTGGCGGCGCTCGATCAGCCCCGCCTGCTGAAGGTGCGCCAACGCGCGCCGCAGGGTGATGCGCGAGACACGGTATTGGCGGCACAGCGCCGCCTCGCTGGGCAGCGCGGTATCGACCGGGTACTTGCCTTCCTGGATCGCCTCGCGCAGCACCAGGAAGATCTGCTGATACAGCGGCGCACCAAGTTCGCGACGGACGGCCAAACTTCACTCCCGAACCGACGAGCCACGGGTGCCGGATACAACCAAGAGTATATTCGTGTCCTAGCGCCCTCGTCAGCCGACTTCAACTCTTAATTGCGCATCCGGTGCGACGAAGCCCGAACCCGGCCGTTGCAAGCGGCCGCGTGCCGCACCATCGTCCGCCCGACGAGAAGGAGGACCGCGTGGCCGGCTTGACCCTGTTCGACAAGATCTGGCGACCGCACGTCATCGCCGACCTCGGCGGCGGCTTCGCCCTGCTGCACCTGGACCGCATCCTCGTGCACGATCTGTCCGGCGCCCGCGCGCTCGAGGAGGTCGAGGAGAAGGGCCATCGCGTCGCGCGGCCGGAGCTTGTCTTCGCCACGCCCGACCACGCGGTGTCGACGCAGCCTGGTCGCACCGAGGACACGTTCCCCGTTGGCGGCCGGATGCTGCGCGCCATGCGCCGGCGCACCGCGCAGCACGGTATCCGGTTGTTCGACCTCGACCAGGACGGCACCGGCATCGTCCATGTCATCGGCCCGGAGCTCGGCATCACCCTGCCCGGCGTGACCCTTGTCTGCGGCGATAGCCATACCTGCACCCATGGCGGCATGGGGGCGCTGGCCTTCGGCATCGGCTCCAGCGAGCTGGTGCATGCGCTGGCCACCCAGACCCTGGCGCAGCGCACGCCCAAGACCATGCGCCTGCGCTTCGAGGGTGCGCTGCCCGCGGGCGTCACCGCCAAGGACATGATCCTGCACGCCATCGGCCGGCTGGGCACCGCCGGCGGCACGGGCTACGCCGTCGAGTACGCCGGCTCGGCGGTGCGCGGCCTGCCGATGGAGGCGCGCTTCACGCTGTGCAACCTGTCGATCGAGATGGGCAACAAGATCGGCATGGTGGCACCCGACGACACCACCTACCAGTATATCGACGGCCGCGACTTCGCGCCCCGGGGCGCCGCGCTCGAGGCCGCCATCGCCCATTGGCGCACCTTGCCCTCCGATGCCGACGCGCGCTTCGACGCCGAGCACGTCATCGACATGAAGGAGGTGGCGCCGCAGATCACCTGGGGCACCAGCCCGGAGCACGTCATCGCCGTCGACCAGGCGATCCCCGACCCGGCGCGCGCGCCCGACGCCAACCGCAAGGCGGCGTGGGAGAGCGCGCTGAAGTATCAGGGGCTGGAGCCCGGCCGGCCGATCGCCGGCACCAGGGTCGACTGGGTGTTCATCGGCTCCTGCACCAACAGCCGCATCTCCGACCTGCGCGCGGCGGCGACGATCGCCAAGGGCCGCAGGACCGCAGCGCATGTCACGGCCTGGGTTGTGCCGGGCTCACGGCGCGTGAAGGAGCAGGCCGAGGCCGAGGGCCTCGACAAGGTCTTCCTCGCCGCCGGCTTCCACTGGCGCGAGCCGGGCTGCTCGATGTGCGTGGCGTCGAACGGCGAGACCGTGCCGCCGGGTCAGCGCTCGGTGTCGACGTCCAACCGCAACTTCGCCTCGCGCCAGGGCCCCGACGCGCGCACCCATCTCGCCTCGCCAGCGATGGCGGCGGCGGCCGCGATCGCCGGCGCCATCACCGACGTGCGGCGGATCTGACGGGGGCATCCGATGAATAGATTCACGAAGCTGGAAGGCGTCGCGGCCCCGTTCCTGCGCGCCAACGTCGACACCGACATGATCATCCCCATGACGCGGCTGGTCGGCACGAGCCGCGCCGACATCGAGGCCTCCGGCTTCGCGCTGTTCCGCTTCAATGGCGACGGCACCGAGAACCCCGACTTCGTGCTCAACCAGCCGGTCTGGAAGGGCGCGCCGATCCTGCTGGCGGGCGACAATTTCGGCTGCGGCTCCTCGCGCGAGGCGGCGGTCTGGGCGCTGGCCGGCATGGGCATCCGCGTCGTGATCGCGCCCAGCTTCGGCGACATCTTCTACAACAACTGCTTCCAGAACGGCATGCTGCCGGTCGAGCTGCCGATCGCGGCGATCGAGGAACTGGCCGAGGAGATGCGCGCCTCGCCGGGCAACGCGCGTGTCACCGTCGATCTCGAGCGCCAGATCGTGGTCTCGCCGCGCGGCCGCGAGCTGCCGTTCAAGGTCGAAGCCAACCGCCGCGACGCGCTGCTGCAGGGCCTCGACGACATCGGCGTGACGCTCACGCATCGAGACGCGATCGCGGCCTGGCAGGCCAAGGACCGCGCCGCGCGGCCCTGGGTGTGGCTCAAGGCGTGATCAGCGGCCCTGGAAGTTCGCGGCGCGGCGTTCAACGAAGGAGCGGATGCCCTCCTTGGCGTCCTCGGTACCCAGCACCCGCTCGCGAATCGTCGGCAGCATGGCGATCGCGGCGGCCTCGGCCGCCGCGATGTACTTCAGCGCCGATTCCTTCATGACCTGGATACCCAGCGGCGCGTTGGCGGCGATGGTCGCGGCGAGCTTCAGCGCGCGCTCGACTTGCTGGCCGGCCGGCACGACCTCCTGCACCAGGCCGATGCGCAGCGCCTCGGCGGCGTCGAACTCGTCGCACAGCATCAGATGGTACATCGCGTTGCCCCAGCCAGTGCGGCTGAGGAAGCGGAAATGCGCGCCGCCCAGCGGCGCGATGCCGCGCTTGGACTCCATCTGGCAGAAGCGCGCGGTGTCGGCGGCGACGACGATGTCGCCGGCCAGCATCATCTCGATGCCGATGGTGTAGGTGATGCCCTGCACCGCGGTGATCACCGGCTTGTTCGTGCGGCGCTTGAGCGCGAACGGATCGATGTTGCCCTCGGGCGCGCCCTTGTAGGTGGCGCCCGGCCCGAAAAACTTGGGCATATCGAGGCCGGCGGTGAAGTGATCGCCCTCGGCACTGAGCACCGCAACCCACGACGAGGCGTCGGCGTCGAAGCGCGTCAGCGCGTCGGACAGCTGCAGCATCATGTCGGGCGAGAACGCGTTGCGCTTGGCCGCGTTGTCGATGACGATCCGGCGGACGCGGCCCTCGTCGAAGCTCCGCACCGCGCCGGTTTTGGCCTGCTCGCTCATGCCACGATCTCCTCCTCGACCTCGCGCAGGCGGTCCTTGCCGAAGAACGGCTCGTCGCCGACATAGAACATCGGGCTGCCGAAGGTGCCGCGCGCCACCGAGGCTTCGGTGTTCTTGAGCAGCGCGTCCTTGACGTCCTGGTCCTGGACGCGCGCCAGGATGCGCGCGCCGTCGATGCCGCCGGAATCGAGCGCGGCCTTGATCACATCGGCGTCGTCCATCTTCAGCCCGTCCTCCCACATCGCGCGATAGACCGCCTCGACATAGGGCGCGAGCTTGCCGTCCATCTGGGCGGCGACGGCGCCGCGCATGATCTGCACGGTGTTGACCGGGAAGTGCGGATTCATGCGGAACTTGGTCAGCCCGTGCTTGGCGATGAAGCGCTGCATCTCGCGCCGCTGATAGGCGAGCTTGTGCTGCACGTCCTTGAACTGGACCATCGGCGAGGCGTTGTTGGTGAGCTTGAACACGCCGCCCAGCAGCACCGGCACGTAGGTGAACGTCGCACCCGTGCGCTTCTCGATATCGGGGATCAGCTTGTGGCTGAGATAGGCGTTGGGGCTGCCGAAGTCGAAGTGGAACTCCACGGTCTTGGCCATCGTCTCTTTCCCTTAGCGCAAAACCTGTTCGACCGCGCGGCTGATCGCCAACGTGCGACGATCGCTCATCGTCTCGCCCATCACCATGAAGCCCACCGGCAGCTCGCCGGCCTGGTGGCAGGGAATCGACGTGCCGCAGCGGTCGAGGAAGTTGCCGACGGTGCAGTTGCGCAGCACCAGCAGGTTCTTGGTGGTGAAGCCCTCGGGCGTGGCGATGTCGGCGAGCGTCGGCGCGACGATCGGGCAGGTCGGCATGACCACGGCGTCGAAGTCGCGCGTGATCGCCGCCACGCGGCGCTGCAGATCGGCGCGCCGGGCCAGCAGCTCGATGTAATCGGCCGCCGAGATCTGCGCACCGCGCTGGATACGCACGGCGACCAACTGGTCATACACGTCGCTCTTGCGCGCGATCAGATCGCGATGCCAGGCATAGGCCTCGGCTGCGGCGAGGCCGCCCTTGGCGTTGATCGCCGGCAGCTCGTCGAGCATCGGCAGGTCGATCTCGGCAATGCGCACGCCCTTGGCCGACAGCGCTTTGAGCGCGCGGTCGAAGGCCTTCGACACCATGGCGTCCATGTCGTTGAGCACGTAGTGCTTGGGTACCGCGACGCTCAGCGCGTCGAGGCGCGCCGGCGCCGGCACGTCGACCGGCTCGTCGGCGAAGACCGCGTCGACGACGGCGCAGCATGCGACCGAGGCGGCGAGCGGGCCGATCGAGTCGAGCGAGGTCGACAGCGGCACGACGCCGTCGATCGGCACACGCCGTGCCGTGGGCTTGAAGCCGGTGATGCCGCAGAGCGCCGAGGGAATGCGCACCGAGCCGCCGGTGTCGGTGCCCAGCGCGGCGACGGCCATGCCGTCGGCCACCGACACGGCGGCGCCCGAGGACGAACCGCCGGGCACGCGCTGGCGGTCGGCGGGATTGCCCGGGGTGCCGTAATGCGGGTTGAACCCGATGCCGGAGAAGGCGAACTCGCTCATGTTGGTGCTGCCGACAATCACCGCGCCGGCGCGGCGCAGGCGCTCGACCACCGGCGCGTCGGCCTTGGCCGGCGGCGCGCCCGCGAGCGCCTTCGAACCGGACAGCGTGGTCTCGCCGGCGACGTCGCAGAGATTCTTGATCGACACCGGGATGCCGGCGAGCGGTCCCTGCGCCACGCCGGCCTTACGCAGCGCGTCGCTGGCATCGGCGGCGGCCATGGCCTGCGCGCGGTAGACCTTGATGAAGGCGCGGCCGCCCTCGCCTTTGGGATCCTCGATGCGCGCCAGCGCCGCCTCGGTCAGCGCACGGCTGGATGTGCGGCCGGCGGCGAGATCGGCCGAGATCTGGGCGATGGTGGGCAGAGGCATGGGATCACCGACGCGCGAAGGATCTGACGGCCGTTGGATTAACCCGCTTCGGGTGACAGACGCCACACAAAGCTGCGGGGCCTCACGCCAGTCCCGCCAGGTTGGCGGCGAATCGCACGGCGATGGCGAGCGCCGATAGGGCCGTCGCCAACGCGGCGCGGCCGTTGAGGATGTTCGAGCGATTGAACGCCACAACGATCCGGTTGATGTCGGCGGCGTCGAGCTCCTCCTCCCGCGTCAAGCGCCGCAACCGCCTTTGGCTGGCGCGGAACCACAGCCAGGCCGCCGCGGCCGCCGACACCAACCCCACCAGATCCAGAACCTGCGCCATGTCCGCCCCCCCGCGCCGATGTCTACCGTACCTCCAGGGAGCGCACGATATGCTCCCGCAGGCGCCGTGCCGGCGCCGACAGCGTGCGCGCCGCGAGCAGCGCGATCTCCGTGTCCATGAGATCGGGCAACCCGGAATCGTCGCCGAGAATCGTCAACCCGACCGGCACCATCTCCTTGGGTAGCACGGTGACGCCAAGACCGGCCTTCACCGCCGCCTGCTGCCCGGCAAGCGACGCGCAGGCATAGGCGACGCGCCACCGCCGACGCGCCGCGTCGAGCGCGCTGATGCCGCGCTTGCGATAGACACAAGGCGGCGGCGAGACGACCAGGGGCAGAGCCGCCCGCGCGTCGAGGGCGGTACGCCCGGCGGCGACCCAGACCAGTGGCTCATGCCAGACGCGCTCGCCGCCGCGGTCGCGGCCGGGCTCGCGCTTGATCAGGACCAGATCGAACGCCTTGTGGCGGAACCTGTCGAGCAGCGTCAGCGTCAGGTCACAGGTGACCTCGAGTTGGACCTGCGGATAGGCGCGCGCGAAGCGCGCCAGCACGTCGGGCAGGTGCGTCGTGGCGAAGTCCTCCGGCGTACCCAGTCGCACCACGCCGGCCAGCGCCGGCTCGCCGATGGTCGCGAGGACCTTGTCGTTGATCTCCAGCAGCTGGCGGGCCCAGGGCAGCGCCGCCTCACCCTCCGGCGTGAGCCGCACCATGCGCGGCGTGCGTTCCAGCAGGCGCCGACCGAGCAGTGTCTCCAGCCGCTTGATCTGCAGGCTGAGCGTGGACTGCGTGCGCAGCAGGCGCTCGGCGGTGCGCGTGAAGCTGCCGGAGTCGGCCACGCCGACGAAGGCGCGCACCAGGTCGAGATCGAGATTGCGCGGCGTGGCCATCGGTGAATCATTTGTGCAGTCAATGACTGACCGGCTTACTATCAATTTCTGTCAATGCCGTCGATAGCCTATCTCCCGGCTACCACGCCATCCGGGAGATCGTCATGAACACGCTGACCGCCCTCAAGCCGCTGCACCTCGAATCCACCGCCCTGTCGCAGAGCGCGCCGGTGCCGATCACCGTCGCCATGGGCGACGGCATCGGACCCGAGATCATGGTCGCTTGCCTCGAGATCATGCAAGCCGCGGGCGCGCGGCTCGCGATCGAGGCCATCGACATCGGTGAGGGCGTCTACCGCGCGGGCAACTCCGCCGGCATCGGCGCCGACGCGTGGGACAGCGTGCGGCGCACCCGGGTCCTCCTCAAGGCGCCGATCACCACGCCACAGGGTGGCGGCTACAAGAGCCTGAACGTGACCCTGCGCAAGTCGCTCGGCCTGTTCGCCAACGTGCGGCCCTGCGTGTCGTACCACCCGTTCGTGGCGACGAAGCATCCGACCATGGACGTGGTGATCGTGCGCGAGAACGAGGAGGACCTCTACGCCGGCATCGAGCACCGGCAGACCGACGAGGTCTACCAGTGCCTGAAGCTGGTCTCGCGGCCGGGCTGCGAGCGCATCGTGCGCTACGCCTTCGAGTACGCCAAGGCGCATGGCCGCAAGAAGGTGACGTGCTTCACCAAGGACAACATCATGAAGATGACCGATGGTCTCTTCCACAAGGTGTTCGACGAGATCGGCGCGCAGTATCCGTCGATCGCGCGGGAGCATCTGATCGTCGACATCGGCGCGGCGCGGCTCGCCGACACGCCCGAGGACTTCGACGTCATCGTCACTTCCAACCTCTATGGCGACATCATCTCGGACATCGCCGCGCAGATCGCGGGCTCGGTCGGGCTCGCGGGCTCGGCCAATATCGGCGCCCATGGCGCGATGTTCGAGGCGATCCACGGCAGCGCGCCGACGATCGCCGGCACGGACGTCGCCAACCCGTCCGGTCTGCTGCTGGCCAGCGTCATGATGCTCGACCACATCGGGCAACCCGAAGTCGCAGCGCGCATCCACAACGCCTGGCTACGCACCCTCGAAGACGGCATCCACACCGCCGACGTCTTCGCCCAAGGAGTTTCGGGCGCGCTCGTCGGCACCAAGGGTTTCACGGCCGCGGTGATCGAGCGACTCGGCCAGACGCCGCGGACCCTGGCCGCCATCGCGCCCTCCTCGACGCCGGCCGGCGCGGTTCAGGTCGCGCCTTACATCAGGCCCAAGCCGGCCAAGAAGGCCATGGTCGGCATCGACGTCTTCGTCGACTGGTCCGGATCCGACGCAGACGTGCTGGCCGCCGGTCTCAAGGGCGCGACGACACCGGGCTTCGGCCTGACCATGATCACCAACCGCGGCGTGAAGGTCTGGCCAGCCGGCCTGCCCGAGACCTTCCGCACCGACCACTGGCGCTGCCGCTTCATGGTCAACGCCGGCATGACAGTGAATGGCCACATGGTCGCCGACCTGCTGCGCCAGCTCGCGACCGCCGGGGTGGGCTTCGTCAAGACCGAGCACCTCTACACCTTCGACGGCGAGCCCGGCTTCTCGCTCGGCCAGGGACAATAGTCTGAGCGCGGGCGGCGCCTGATGCGCCGCCCGGATCGCGCCGCGGCTGGTCGGCGCGGGACGTCTTGTCAGAGCAGATGCCCGCTCTTCTCGGCCTTGGTGCGCAGGTATTTCTCGTTGTGGCCGTTGGCCGGAAAGATGTGCGGCACACGCTCGGCGACTTCGATGCCGTATTGCTCGAGCTGGCCGATCTTGAGTGGATTGTTGGTCATCAGCCGCACGCGCTTGATGCCCATGCGCGCGAGCATCGTCGCCGCCGGCCGGTAGACGCGCTCGTCAGCGTCGAAGCCGAGCTGCTCGTTGGCGTCGACGGTGTCGAAGCCGGCGTCCTGCAATTGGTAGGCGCGCAATTTGTTGACCAGGCCGATGCCGCGGCCTTCCTGCGCGAGATAGAGCAGCACGCCCGAGCCGTGGCGCGCGATCTCGGCGATAGCGCCGCGCAGTTGCTCGCCGCAATCACAGCGCAGGCTGCCCAGCAAGTCGCCGGTGTAGCACTCCGAATGCAGGCGGATCAGCACCGGCTCCATCGCGTCGATCTCGCCGATGACGATGGCGAGATGCTCCTTGCCGCCGTCGCTCGGACGCCAGGCGAGGATGCGGGTGTTCTCGGCGTTCTCCAGCGGCACGCGCGCCTCGGCCACGGCGCGCAGCTCACGCGCGGAATGCTCCTCGTAGTCGAGCACGTCGCGCGCGGCGACGTAGATCAGATCCTGCTCGACCGCCCAGGCGCGGCGCTTGGCCTGCGCGTCGCGCGGCATCGGCCCGATCACCACCGCCGGCAAGAGGCGCGCCAGCTTGGCGAGCTCGATCGCCGCGCGCGCGATCTTGGGCGCATGGCTCGCCACTGGCCGCGACAGATGCCGGCGCGCGGCGTGGCCGCCGCTCTCCGGCTCGTTGGGTTTCAGGATGATGTCGGGCGGCACGCCGCCGGGCAGCTCGAGCGTGATCGGCCCGTTGGCGTCGCCCAGACCGCCGGCGATATGCGGTGGAATGTCGATGCCGACCGCTTCGGCCCGGCGACGTGTCGTCACCAGCACGGGCGCGTCGCGGCCCAGCGCCTGCAGCCGCTCGAACGTGGCACCGCTGATCGCTTCGGCGGCGGCGACCAGCGCGACATGGCCCTGACTGTCGCGCAGCACGACGATGCCGCCGCGCCGCAGCTCGGCCATCGCCCGCTCGACCGCCGCGATGGCGGCAGCGACGGTGGTGGCGTCAGGCGTGGCAAGCGAGGCGACGGACATGGCGTGATATGTAGGCGAAGGAGGCGCCCAAGTCACGGGGTCGGCGCAACAGGACACTCGCCCAGCGAGACTGTTTCCCGGCCGAAACAGCCAGTGCCATCAAGGGGTTATCATGACCGCGATCTACCGTTCCTTCGACCGCGCCGGGCTCGACGCCGCCTACAACAACCGCGCCCATACGCCGGATTTCCAGCGCTACGTCGATCGCTGGCAGGCCGCCAGCGTGGCGGCGCGGCAAGCCGTGCCCTGCCGGCTTGACCTCGCCTATGGCCCCTCGCCGCGTCAGCGGCTCGATGTGTTCAGTCCGGCCGGGCCGGCCCCGGCCGGTGGCCGGCCGGCGCTGCTCTACTTCCATGGCGGCTATTGGCAGGGCAATCACAAGGACGGCTACAGCTTCCCCGCGCCGCTGGTGACGGGCAGCGGGGCGCTCTACATCGCGGCGACCTATGACCTGTGCCCTGATGTGACCATGAGCGAGCTGGTCGAGCAGGTTCGCACAGTGGTGGTCTGGCTGCACGGCAACGCCGCCAGTATCGGCCTCGACCCCAGGCGGCTCGTCGTGGCGGGCCACTCCGCCGGCGGCCACATCGCCGCCACCCTCGCGCATACCGACTGGACCAGCTACGGCCTGCCCGCCGCCGCGCTGGCCGGCGCCCTGCCGCTATCGGGCCTGTTCGATCTCGAGCCGATCCGCCTGTGCTACCTCAACGACGCCTGCCGCATGGACGCGGCCGAAGCGCGGCGGCTGAGCCCGATCCACCACATCGGCCGGCTGGCACCGCCGATGGTGCTCGTCGTGGGCGCGGCCGAGCTGCCGGAGCTCGTGCGCCAGACGCGCGACTATGCCCAGGCCCTGACCAGAGCGGGTGTGGCGCCGGCCCAGGTGATCGAGACACCAGGCGACAATCATTTCTCCGTGCTCGACCGGCTGTTCGACCCGCACGGGCCGGTCTGGGAGGAACTGCGGGGGCTGATCGTGCCGTGACCAATCCGTGATGCGACGTGACGCGTATTTCCACGATACCTGGCGCACCATGGCCGGGTCGCGTCCCAGGATGGTATAAGCATGTCGTCGCATCGCCTCGCATCCGTTTCACCCCTTGAACCCGTACTCGATGGTGTCATGACCAAAGGCAAGAAGATCCTGCTGGTCGACGACGACGCCGCTCTGCGCGCCGTGCTCGCGGAGCAGCTCGATCTGTACGACGGTTTCGTCACCACGGCGGCGGCGACGGGCGCCGAGGGCCTGGAGAAGGCCAAGGGCGCGCTCTACGACGCCGTCCTGCTCGATGTCGCCCTGCCAGACGCCGACGGCCGCGATATCTGCAAGCTGATGCGCCGCCAAGGTGTGCGCGCGCCAATCATCATGCTCACCGGCGCCGATACCGACGCCGACGCCATCCTGGGTCTCGATTCGGGCGCCAACGACTACGTCACCAAGCCGTTCCGCATCAACGTGCTGTTGGCGCGGCTGCGCGCCCACCTGCGCCAGCACGAGCGCAGCGAGGACGCGATCCTGCAGATCGGTCCCTACGAGTTCCAGCCCGCGAACAAGATGCTGGTCGAGAACGGCGGCAAGAAGAAGGTCAGATTGACCGAGAAGGAAACCTCGATCCTGAAATACCTCTACCGCGCCGGCCCGCGCTCGGTCGGCCGCGACCAACTGCTGGGCGAGGTGTGGGGATACAACGCCGGCGTCACCACGCATACCTTGGAGACGCACATCTACCGCTTGCGCCAGAAGATCGAGAAGGATCCGACGCAGGCGCAGATCCTGTTGACCGACAAGGGTGGCTATCGCCTGCAGCCGTAGCGAAGCGGGTCGCAAATCGGCATCGCCCTGTCATCCTTCGCTGCGTTCGGGATGACAGGTGCGTCCGACTTAACGCTCGATGCGCTACGCGGCGCTGTTGCGCGCGGTGATCAGCCAGCAGGCGGCGGGCAGAACGACGCCCTCGGTCGTCACGTGACGGGCGAGCGCCGCGCGCACGGCGGCGACGGCGCGGTCGCGCACATCTTCAGGCGCCTCCTTCAGCAGGCGCGACAATGGACCGATCTCGACGGCCGACTCGACCGCCTCGTCGAGGCCGCCGCGCGACAGCGCGATGGTCGCGTCGATCGGATCGATACGGATATCCGCGAAGCCCGCCTGGGTGAGCAGGGCGCGCGGCCGTTCGGGATCGCCGAAGGAGAACGGCCCCGGCTCGTCGGGCGCCGGGCGCGGCATCTGCGGCAGCAGCGGGCCGGCGGCGGCGAAGGGCACGAAGGCCCAGCCATTCTCCTTGAACGGCCGCCAGACCAGGAACACCAGCCGACCACGCGGCTTGAGCGCGCCGCGCAGATGGCGGAAGGCCGCCACCGGATCGCCGAAGAACATCACGCCGAAGCGCGAGAACAGCAGGTCGGCGGCCGCCGGCTGGAAGGCATAAGTCGAGGCGTCGCCGGCTGCGAAGCGGACATTGCTCACACCGGCCGCCAAAGCGCGGCGCCGTGCCTCGTCGGTCAGAATCGGTGATAGATCACATCCCAGCACCCCGCCGCCAGGCGCCACGGCGAGCGCCAGAGCCAAGCTCGTTGGACCGGTGCCGCAGCCGATATCGATGACGTGGTCGCCTGGTCGTGCCGCCGCCGCGGCGAGCGCGCGATCGCCCAGCGGCGCGAGCGCCGCTTCGGTGCGCACCGCGCCCTTCAGCCAGCTTTGGCCACCGGCGCCGGCCCAGTAGGCGACCTGCGCGTCGTGCCAATCGCGGGCGGATCCGCCGGCCACCGCGGCGCTACTCCTTCACCGTCGGCGACACAGGCGCGACCTTGGGCGGCACCGGCGTCGGCGCGGTCTTGGTCGGCTTGGGGCGGGCCGCGACCTGGTCGGGTCGGAACGCGACGTCCAGCGCCTCCTTGGGCCCGCTGCAGGGATTGTTGCCGTCCTGCAGGCGCCAGATCTGCTCGTTGCCGCGGCGATAGAAGCGCGACTCACCGGCGATGCGGCAGGCGGCACCCTTGTTCATCTTGGCGGCGAAGAACTCGATCTCGCCGTTGACCACGAAGGTGCCCGACGTGATCGAGGTGATGACGCCCTTGATGGTGACATAGTCGTCCTTGGTCTCGGGAGTCTGTCCCTGATGGCGGCCGCTGATCTTCCAGAGGCCACCTTCGTCGACGATCTTCAGCGACCCGCGCTTGCCCTTCAGCCGACGCCAGATGAGGGGATGATCGCCGCGCACCAACTCGGCTTCCTCGTCCCACAGGATCTCGGTCTTGGCCGGAACCGTGGCGGGCGCGGGCGGTACCGCCGCGACGGGCGGCGCGGCGGGTGCCGGAGTGGCCGGTGGCGGATTGGCAGGTGTCGGGGCGGCGGGAGGCGTGGTCTGCGCGAAGGCCGCGCTGGCCAGCAGAGTTACGGCGACGAGCGGAAACATGAGGGAACGCATCGTGGCGTACCGTTGTTTGAAAGAGGGTGATCGCACTATAGCAGAGCGCGGCCGCTATGCGTGGACCCCTTTCGCCACAGGCTCGCCCAGACCGCGCCAGAAGAACAACGCCAGCGTGCCGATCGCCAGCACGATGGTGGCCGCCAGCCCGCCTTCGGGTCCCCAGTCGCCGCCGGTCCACAGATTCAGGCCCTTGGAATCCCAGGCCATGATCGAGCCGCCATCGGGCGGATGACCGCTGATCGCCAGGCCCCAGAGATTGGCGATCGACCAGTTCCACACCGTATGCCAGGCGCAGGCGGCCCAGATCGAGCCGGTGCGCAGCGACAAGAGCGCCGCGAACAACGCAAACAGCACGAGGTTGAACCCCGCCAGCGCGTCGAAGCCATGGTTGCGCGAATGCGCCAGCGCGAAGAGCAGGGTGCTGACGCCGATGCCCGCGGCCAAGCCGGCGCGATACGACATCACACTCATCAGGAAGCCGCGATAGAGCGCCTCCTCGCTCGAGGCCTGCACGGTGAAGGCCACCAGCATGAACGTGATGCCGGCCATCGCGACGGCGCCGGTGGTGCCCGGCGCGGCGATACGCGGCTGCAGCTGGCCGCCGATCATCAGCCCGACCATCACCGCGGAGGTCATGAACAACGCCAGCAGAACGCCGATCAGCAACGACACGCCGGCGCGATGCAGGCCCAGACCGATGGTATGGAACGGCCGCCACTCGACCAGGCGGACCCAGAGGTAGAGCAGCAGCCAGGCGATGCCGAAGCCGATCAGCATGAAGAACGGCCCGATCCACATCGTATAGGTTCGATCGGAGATGCCCTTGAGCCAGACGACGACCGGCCTGGCCGCGTGCGGCGCGAGGAACTGCACCAGGCCACCCCACAGCGTGGCGCCCGGCATGTCCTTTGGTGGCTTGTAGCCGAACAGATCGGTGAACTGCGCGAGCCCGCCGAAGACCAGGACGGCGACGAACGGGGCGATGTACCACGGCGTGACACGACGAGCGCGGCCGGCCAGCTGCACGAGGCTGTTCGCGCGCGACAGGTCGGTCCTGAACATTCTCCCCCCAGCGACGTCGCCGTGCTCCAAGCCCGGCATGGTGCCCTGAGCGCTATCGATCCGGCAAGTGAACGGTCGCCCCGCAATACGATTGACAGCACGGCCGGGATCGTGGGAGCGCCGTGCCATGGCACGCAGACGCGAAAACCTGTCCGCGGCGACCGCGCGTCGCATCGCCCTGGCGGCGCAGGGATTCGCGGAGGATCGGCCCGATGGCCCGGTCGGCGTGCGCCAGCTCCGGCGCATGATCGATCGCCTGGGCTTGCTGCAGATCGATTCAGTCAATGTGTTGGTACGCGCCCATTATCTGCCGCTGTTCTCGCGGCTGGGGCCGTACGACACGGCGCTGCTCGACCGGCAGGCCTGGGGCGGGCGCAAGCGCACGCTGTTTGAGTATTGGGGGCACGAAGCCTCGTTGCTGCCGCTCGACGCGCAGCCCCTGCTGCGCTGGCGAATGGGGCGCGCAGCCGCCGGAAATGTCGGCTTCAAGAACTATCTGATGCGCTATGGCCGGGAGCGCCGCGCCTTCATCGAGGCGGTGCGTCGGCAGATCGAGGATCGCGGCCCGCTTTCCGCCGCCGACCTCACCGATGGCGGCAAGAGCGCCGGAAAATGGTGGGGCTGGAGCGAGGGCAAGCAGGCGCTGGAATGGCTGTTCGTCGCCGGCGACGTGACGACCTCGGGCCGGCGTGGCGCCTTCGAGCGCGTCTACGATCTGACCGAGCGTGTGATCCCGGCGGATGTGCTGGCGCGGCCCACGCCCGACGAGGGCTCCGCGCAGCGCGCGCTCTTGCTCAGGGCGGCCCAGGCCCTGGGCGTCGCCACCGAATACGACCTGCGCGACTATTTTCGCCTCGGCCCCCAGGACACCAAGGCGCGCCTCGCCGAGCTGGTCGAGGCCGGCGAGCTGCTGCCGGTGACGGTCGAGGGCTGGGATCGCGCCGCCTATCTCGATCCGCGGGCGCATTTCGCGCGCGCGATCGAGGCGCGCGCCCTGCTCGTGCCCTTCGATCCGCTGGTCTGGGAGCGCGACCGCGCCGAACGCCTGTTCGGCTTCCGCTATCGCATCGAGATCTACACGCCGGTCGAGAAGCGCCAGTTCGGCTATTACGTGCTGCCCTTCCTGCTCGGCGACCGCCTGGTCGCGCGCGTCGACCTCAAGGCCGACCGCGCCAACAGCCGCCTGCTGGTGCACGCCGCCCACGCCGAGGCCGGCACCAAGCCGGCCAAGATCGCCGAGCCCCTGCGCGCCGAACTACGCCTGATGGCCGACTGGCTGGGCCTCGAAACCGTCAAGATCACACGTGCCGGTTCGCTGGGGCGCGCGCTGGCAAAGTAATTTGGCAGGCCCGGGGCCATTCATGGCGCGCCACGGATCGACGACGGGTATCGCGCGCGCACCACGAGGAACAGCAGCCAGCCAACCGGCCCGGCGAGGAATGTCAGGATCAACGCGGGCACCATCGCGGCGTGGGCGATACCGCGCCGATCCGCCTCTTCGGACATCCACGCGCCGACCAGAAGGTCGAAAGCCAGATAGTGCAGCCATGCGCCCAGCATCACGCGTGGATCGTCGTTGAGAAGCGTCGTCAAAGCCTCGAGCGATCCGAAGCCGCCGCGCGAAGTGAAGAGCTGCGGCACGAAAACGATCAGGTAAGTGAGCGAGAACACCGCCGGCAGTGCGAATCCGGCGATCCATCGCCGACCCGTCCGCCAGCCCGGCGCCAGCAGAAGCAACAGCCAGCCACACAACGCCAGCCCGTTGGCGATCGCGAAGATGACGTCGGCGCTCATGCGAACACATCCGAGAGAGAGCGGCCGGCGAGCGTCAGATGGACGACGCCCGCGAACAGCAGCAGGTAAGCAGCGGATCCGACCGCCAGCACGGCGCCACGACCACGCCGCAGGTATCGCTCGGCCAGCCACGCCAAGGCCGGCAACGCCTGCAAGGCATGGATGCCGACGAAATGCGGAACACGCAGGTCGCCGCCCGCGACCCGCCAGCCGAAAAGCGGCAGCGATCCGCCGCCCTCGCCGATGCCGTGTCCGCCAAAAACGGACACCATCGCCACACCGACCAGGCCGCCGGCGATCGACAGCACGAGGCCCGCTATGGTCGCGACATCGATCAGGCGCGACGGGCCGGGACGACGGATCAAGCTCCAGGCCATGGCGGCGTAGCCGGCGAAGAAGGCCAGCGTCCCCAGTCCCATGACGGTGAAAATCGCGGCGTCGAAAGCCGTCGACGTGTTGAAATGGCTCGGCACGCCACGCGCGCCCTGCATCGCAATGCAAGCTAGTTCGACCACCATCGCCCAGATCTGCCCGCGACGTCCCAGCGCGAACCAAAGATCGCGAGCCTCGTCGCGTCTGCACAGGCGCCGCAGGACGTCGAGCGTAAACGCGTGCACCGCGAAAGCGATCGCGAACCGCAGTGGCTTCAGCCAGGTGTTCTCACCGTTCGGCAGCACGCGCGAATCGAAGATCGCCGAAGCGCCAAGGACGACGGCGCAGGCGGCGAATAGAACATCCGCTCGCCGCATCAGAAGTAGGCCATCCTGATCGAGATCGACGCGTCGCCGGTGACGGTGATCAGTGCCGGGCCGAAGCGCGGCGGGCCCACGAAAACGGGATTGTTGGACGTTCCGAATCCCTCGCGCGGAAATCCGAAAGCCCCCTTGGACATCTCGCCGTTGTCATCCTCGTCGTGCACGGCGATCACGGCGTAGCGTCCGGGCGCAAGCCCGGGCAGCACGACGCGCACGGACCCCGGGATGGCGGCGATGCGTGCCAGCGCGACCGCACCGTTCCAATCCGACGGGAAGCGCGCCGGATCGTCGTGCACCGCGACCAACATGGCGCCAAAAGCGCTGCGCAGACGCTCGACGGTGATCGTCAGATCGCCGGCGCGCGCGGCGGGAATCAATCCCGTCCACAACGCGATGGTCGCGAGCACGCTCCTCATGCAGGGCTTACGACGCGCGCGATACCCCGGATCACATCACCCACTGCAGAACAGCGGGGCGGCCGGGGACTGGCGGAACTCCAGCCCTCTCGCTCTACCGCCGGTTCATGCGGTTGCCGACCAGGTCGTCGACGACCGCCGGGTCGGCGAGCGTGGAGGTGTCGCCGAGATTGCCGAACTCGTCCTCGGCGATCTTGCGCAGGATGCGGCGCATGATCTTGCCGGAGCGCGTCTTGGGCAGGCCGGGCGCCCACTGGATCAGGTCGGGCTGCGCGATTGGGCCGATCTCCTTGCGCACCCAGCCGACCAGCTCCTTGCGCAGCTCCTCACTGGGCTCGACGCCGACCTTCAGCGTGACGTAGGCGTAGATGCCCTGGCCCTTGATGTCGTGCGGATAGCCGACGACAGCGGCCTCGGCGACCTTCTGGTGCGCCACCAGGGCGCTTTCGACCTCGGCCGTGCCCATGCGGTGGCCCGAGACGTTGATCACGTCGTCGACGCGGCCGGTGATCCAGTAGTAGCCCTCGGCGTCGCGCCGGCAGCCGTCGCCGGTGAAGTAGCTGCCCTTGTAGGTCGAGAAGTAGGTCTCGACGAAGCGCTTGTGGTCGCCGTAGACCGTGCGCATCTGGCCCGGCCAGGAATCGGTGAGGATCAGGTTGCCCTGCGCCTCGCCCGTCAGCACCTTGCCGTCGGCGTCGACCACGGCCGGCCTGATGCCGAAGAACGGCTTGGTCGCCGAGCCGGGCTTCAGATCGGTCGCGCCGGGCAGCGGCGTGATGAGGATGCCACCGGTCTCGGTCTGCCACCACGTGTCGACGATCGGGCAGCGCGAGTCGCCCACCACGCGGTGGTACCACAGCCACGCCTCGGGATTGATCGGCTCGCCGACGGACCCGAGCAGCCTGAGTGAGCCACGCGAGGTCTTCTTCACCGGCGCCTCGCCCTCGCGCATCAGCGCGCGGATCGCCGTGGGCGCGGTGTAGAAGATGTTGACCTTGTGCTTGTCGACGACCTGCCAAAAGCGGCTGGAGTCGGGATAGTTCGGCACGCCCTCGAACATCAGCGTGGTGGCGCCGTTGGCCAGCGGGCCATAGACGATGTAGCTGTGGCCGGTGACCCAGCCGACATCGGCCGTGCACCAGTAGATGTCGCCATCGTGATAGTCGAAGACGTATTGATGCGTCATCGAGGCATAGACGATGTAGCCGCCGGTGGTGTGCAGCACGCCTTTCGGCTTACCGGTCGAGCCCGACGTGTAGAGGATGAACAGCGGATCCTCGGCGCTCATCGGCTCGGGCGGGCAGTCGGCCGACACCTTGGCGCATTCCTCGTGGTACCAGACGTCGCGGCCCGGGCTCATGGCGACGGCGCCGCCGGTGCGCTTGACCACGATCATGGTCTTCACGCTCGGGCAGGATTTCAGCGCCGCGTCGGCGTTCGCCTTCAGCGGCACCTTGCGGCCGCCGCGCAGGCCCTCGTCGGCCGTGATGACGACGTTGGAGTCGCAATCCTGGATGCGGTTGACGAGCGAGTCGGGGGAGAAGCCGCCGAACACGACCGAGTGGATCGCGCCGACGCGTGCGCAGGCCAGCATGGCGTAGGCCGCCTCGGGGATCATCGGCATGTAGATCGTGACGCGATCGCCCTTCTTCACGCCGCGCGCCTTCAGCACGTTGGCGAGGCGACAGACCTGCTCGTGCATTTCCCGGTAGGTGATGCGCTTGCTGTCGGCCGGATCGTCGCCTTCCCAGATGATCGCGGTCTGGTCGCCGCGTTTGGCCAGGTGGCGATCGACGCAATTGGCCGAGACGTTGAGCACGCCGTCGTAATACCAGCGGATGCGCACGTCGCCGGTGTAGTCGACGTCCTTCACCTGCGTATACGGCTTGATCCAATCGACGCGCTTGCCGTGCTCGCCCCAGAATTTCACCGGGTCGTCGATCGAGGCCTGGTACAGGGCCTGGTACTTCGCCGGATCGACATAGGCCTTCGCCGCCCAGTCCTTCGGCACGGGCAAAAGCTGGTCCGACATGGTCCCCTCCCCTGGATCGTCTCGCACGGTCGCTGGCGCACGTTACACGGCCAAGATAGGCGTTCAAGCGGGTCCCGCGCCGCACGACTTTGGTAGGGGTCGGGCGGCGCGCGAACGCTGGCAGCCACCGGCTGCTAGGACGCGCTGGGGCCGCTTGCCAGCGAGACGCGCCTTGTCGCGGGTGAGATCGAAGGCGTCACCGCCGCCTGAGCGTGCTTGAGTCGCGGGCCGCCGCGAGGAAGAATCGGCCGTCCGCATCGGACCAGACACAGGGGTGTTCATGCCGCCGATTCTCGCGCGCGCTTTGGGCGTGCTGGCGTTGCTGATCGCGTTCGGCGCGCCCGCGCTGGCGCAGAGCGGCAAGGCCGCCGACGACGCCTCGCCGCGCGTGCGCCTGCTGCTGGATCTGCTGGCAGACCCCGAGGTGCGGACGTGGCTGGAGAAGCGCGCGGCCGACAAGCCCAAGCCGCCGACGCCAGCCGCCGACGCCAGCCTGTCGAGCGTGATCACCAGCCAACTTGGCCATGCCCGCGACCACATCAGGCGCCTGGTGACGGCCGCGCCACGCCTGCCGGGCGAGTTGGGCAAGGTGGTGGAGATCCTCGGCCTCGAGTTCGATCAGCACGGGGCCCTGCCGCTGCTGCTGCTGATCGGGGCCTTTGTCGCGCTGGGCTACGGCGCGGAGTGGCTGTTCTGGTGGCGCAGCAAAGGGCTGCGCGCCTGGATCACGGCCCTGCCGCTGGACAGCGTGCGGGCGCGACTGGGCGCGATGCTGGCTCGTCTGGGATTCGGGCTGAGCTGGGTGGCGTCGTTCGGCGCCGGCAGCGTCGGCGCCTTCCTTGTCTTCAGCTGGCCGCCACTGCTGCGCGAGATCGTGCTCGGCTATCTGATGGCGTTTCTCGTCACGCGCATCGCCGTCGTCGCCGGGCGTTTCTTTCTAGCAGCAGGCGCGGAGCGGTTCCGCATCCTGCCGATAGACACACCGACGGCGGCGTTCTGGCATCGCCGGCTGATCGTGTTCGTCGGCTGGACGGCGTTCGTCGCCGTCACGCTGTCGCTGCTCAAGACCCTGGGCCTGTCGTCGGAAGCGCGCCGGCTGATCGGCGCCGCCACCGCTCTGGTCAACGTGGCGATCGCTTTGGAGGCGATCTGGCGCCGTCCCGGCGGCGACCCGGCGCACCACCGTGGCCGCGCGGTCGCGACCTGGGGGCTGACCTTCTTCGTCGTCGCGCTGTGGCTGCTGCGGGTGGGTGACGCCATGCCGGTGTTCCGCACGCTGCTGCTGGTGGTGTTCACGCCCCTGGTCATGCGCGGCACCAGCCTCGCCGTGACGCACCTGCTGCGTCCGGCCGGCACGGAACACGCCGCCGGCGAGCTTCCCGGCGTCGCGACCGTCGTGCTGGAACGCGGCCTGCGCGTGCTGATCGTGATCGGCGCCGTGGCGCTGCTGGCGCGCATCTGGGGCGTCGGCGTCGACGACTTCACCGCCGGCCATTCGACCTGGACGCGCCTGGTGCACGGCCTCGCCAACGCCGTCGTCATCGCGCTGGTCGCCGATCTGCTGTGGCACGTGCTGCGCGCCATCATCGACCGCCGGCTGGCGGAAGCGCGGGTCACCGGCGATGCGCTCGACGAGGAGGAGCAGCGCCGGCGCGCGCGGCTCAACACGCTGCTGCCGATCTTCCGCAACATCCTCGGCATCGTGGTCTTCGCCGTGGCGATCATGATGGCGTTGTCGGCGCTGGGCGTCGAGATCGGCCCGTTGATCGCCGGCGCCGGCGTCGTCGGCGTGGCCTTGGGCTTCGGCGCGCAGACGCTGGTGCGCGACATCATCAGCGGCATGTTCTTCCTGCTCGACGACGCCTTCCGCATCGGCGAGTACATCCAGGCCGGCACCTACAAGGGCACAGTCGAATCCTTCAGCCTGCGCTCGATCAAGCTGCGCCATCACCGGGGCACGCTCTACACCGTGCCGTTCGGCGTGCTGGGCGCGGTGCAGAACGGCAGCCGCGACTGGGTGATCGACAAGATGACGATCGGCATCACCTACGACAGCGACATCGACGCGGCGAAGAAGATCATCAAGCGCATCGGCAAGGAGCTGGCAGAGATTCCCGACTTCAAGCCGCACATCCTGCAGCCGCTCAAGATGCAGGGCGTCGAGAAGTTCAGCGATTCGGCGATCGAGATCCGGCTCAAGATGATGACCAAGCCCGGCGAGCAGTTCTCCATCCGCCGCCGCGCCTACGCCATGATCAAGAAGGCCTTCGACGAAGCCGGCATCAAGTTCGCACGGCCGATGGCGATGCTCGCTGAAGGCGCCGGCATGGATCCGGCCGCGGCGGCGGCCGCGCGCCAGGCACAGGCGGAGAAGGCCGCTCCGGCGACTTAACTCTTTGGGACCGCCGGCGAGACGCCGGCGGTCCCAGGAAGAGTCACATGACCGCTTCGCCGGCGAACTGGGTGCGGTGCATCAGGCGGCGGGTCGTCGGGTCGAACGCGTCGCGGCGATGCAAGGTGCAGCGATTGTCCCACATCACCAGATCGCCGACGCGCCATTGCTGGTACCAGGTGAAGCGCGCGTCGGAGGCGCTGTCCCAGAGCGTGTCGAGCAGCGCCTCGCTGTCGGCCAGATCGAGGCCTTCGATGTAGGCGTTGCGCCGGCGACCGAGATAGAGCGCCTTGCGACCGGTCGTGGGATGCGTGCGCACCAGCGGATGCAGGGCGCCGGGCGTCTGGCGCGGATCGGTGACCTCGGTAAAGCCGCGGCGCAGCTCGCCGACGCTGTTGAGGCTCGAATCGTGGCGCAGCTTCAGCCCGTCGAGACGGCGCCGCGTGTCGGCCGGCAGCGATTCGTAGGCGAGGTACTGGTTGGAGAAGCCGGTGTCGCCGCCCGAAGGCGGCACTTCGATGGCGTACAGCGCGCTCGCCATCGGCGGCTTGTCGACATAGGACATGTCGGTGTGCCACAGCGATTCGTAGGCGCCCAGGCCGCCGATCGGCTTGCCGTCGCGCACGATGTTGGAGATCACCGAGATATAGCTGGGTTCCTGGCGATGGCCGTCCTTGGCGGCCGCCAGCGGCGCGAGATCGAGCGTGCCGAACTGGGCGCTGAACGACTTCAGCTGCTCGTCGTCGAGCCGCTGGCCGCGGAAGCGCAGCACCAGGTGATCGGCCCAGGCCTGGCGGATGGTGGCGAGCGTCGCGGCATCGAGCGGCCTGGAGATGTCGAGGCCCTCGATGTCGGCGCCGAGCGCCGCGCCCGTCGGCACCACGCGAATCGCGCTGGCAACGCCATGACCGTCATACTGGTCCATGTCCGCCTCCTCGACTGCTCAGTTGTGGAACTCCGCGATCACCAGATGACCATCCTTCACCGGCCAGGTACGCGCGGCGATCTCCTCGTTGTTGAACACCGCCCTGATCGTGCGCTCGGGCGCCGCGTCGAAGGCCAAGCGGCCGATCGACACGCCGGGCACGCCCTCGTTGATGCCGGGCGGCACCTTGCCGTCGAGCGTGAACTTGTCGCGGCCGTGGCCGAAATAGCCGCGCGGCCGGCTCATATAGACCACCGCGCCGGCCTTCTCGTCGTCGCGCCCGAACTGACCGGGCCGCAGATGCACGATATCCGTCGAGCGCGTGAAGGGCGAGCGATAGATGTGCGTAGTCGGGCTGCCCGACACGGCGATCACGAACTCCAGGAAGGTCTCGGCGTTGGTCTTGAACGGTCCCCACCAGCCATCGGCGCCGGTGACCTTGCGATGCGCGGCCAGGCGATTGCGCCGTACACCGGTCATCGGATCGACCTCGAAGATCTCGACCTGCGCGCCGCTCACCGGCAGGTTGGTGTAGGTGCCGTCCGCGACGCCAGTGACCCGGCCGTTGAGCACGACCTCGCGCTCGGCGGCGATGAAGGTGCTGGTCGGCGGCTGGCCGACGATGAACTCGAAGATCCTGGCGAAGGCCAGCTTGTGGAACGCCACTTCGCGATGATCGAGGCCGGGCAGCACGACGTTGGTGGCGCCTTTCAGCTCGGGCCCTTCGTAGCTGACGCCCGTCGGCTTGCCGGCCTGGCCGATGAACTGACCCTCGGGCTGGGCGAACTTGTCGAACTTGTCGCTGCGCAAGGTCATGAAGGCCGGTCCCGGCACGATCTCGTTCTCGCCGTCGTTGAGCTGCTTGAGGAAGGGCGAGGCGCCGTTGAACTCGCTACCGACCAGCACGGTGTCGGACACGATCACGCCATGGTTGGTGCCGCCGCACAGCACGACGTGCGAAACCACGTCGGCGCCGCCGCCGTTCTTCACAAAGTTGCGGATGGTGTTGCAGCCGCGCGAGGAGCCGACCAGCGCCACCTTGCGGCGGCGGGTGATCGTCATGACCGCGCGGACATAGGCCGCCAGCTCCTCACGCTGGTCCGTGGTCGAGGACCGGAAGGGCTGCGGCTTGGAGTCATCGCCGCGCGCCGACGGATAGCTGAGGTCGATCGCCGCCAGCATATTGCGCGGGTAGCCGTTGGACTCGAAGCGCCAGATGGTCGTGTGCCACAGCGCCGCCGTATCGCCGTTGCCGTGCACGAAGATGATCGGCGGGATGCGATCGATACGCAGGCGCGGCGCCTGGCGCGCGGCAGGCTGTTGCTGTTGCTGCTGGGCCAGCGCCGCAGGCCCGAGCAAAAGCGACGCGCCGCCCAAAAGGGCGGCACGGCGAGGGATCAGCATCGGACGTGAGGTCGAAGCCATGATGTCGCCCATGTTGGCAAATCGCGGTCGCCGGGGCTAGCGTGACCCCATGACGGCCTATCTCGATACCCCCGTTGGCCGGCTGTCGGTCGAGGGCGATGGCGGCGCCATCACCAAGGTCCGGTGGATCGCGCCAAATACCGGCGACCCGCTGATCCCCGATGGCGATCCCATCGTCGAGGAGGCGCGGCGCCAGCTGCGCGCCTATTTCGACCGCAAGCTGAAGGTCTTCGACCTGCCCCTGCTGCCCAAAGGTACGCCGGCAGAGAAGCAGATATGGCAGGTCATGTGCAAGATCCCCTATGGCGGGACCATGACCTATGGCGAAATGACCGCAGCGGTGGGCAAAGACCCCCGCCAAGGTGACGCCCGCGACATCGGCAAGGCCTGCGGCGCCAACCCCATACCGGTGATCATCCCGTGCCACAGGGTAATGGCGGCCGGCGGCAAGATGGGCGGCTATAGCGGGCGGGGCGGCACGGAGACCAAGCGCAAGCTGCTGGCCTTCGAGGGAGCGTTGCTGTTGTGATCGAGCACTTGCGCGCCATGGCCCGCAACAACGCCTGGTCGAACCACCGGCTGCTGAACGCCTGCGCCAGGCTGAGCCCGGCCGAGTACGCGGCGGAGCGCACGAGCTTCTTCCCCTCGATCCGCGCCACGCTGAACCACATCCTGATGGTCGACGGCTATTACATCGACTCGCTGGAGGATTTGCGGGAGGCGGCCGTCGAGCGCGCCTATGCCTTCGTGCCACATGAGGACTTCGCCGCGCTAGACGCCGCGCAGCGCGCCAGCGACCGACGTCTGCTGGCCTTCTGCGACGGCCTGACCGATGACAGATTGGCGATTCCCGTGGTGATGAAGCGGCGCGGCCGCGAGGCACCGGTCGAGCGCGTCGAGGACGTGCTGACCCACCTCTTCGTCCACCAGATCCACCATCGTGGCCAGGCGCACGCGATGCTGTCGGGCACCTCGGTGAAGCCGCCACAGCTCGACGAGTTCTTCATGCGCGACGAGCTGGCGCTGCGCCGCGACGAGTTGCGCGCGCTCGGGCTACCGGAGCGCTAGGGCGACACCTCCCTGTCATCCTGAGCGCAGCGAGGGATCTAGTGGCATGCTTGGATCCCTCGCTGCGCTCGGGATGACAGATGCGTCTGACCGTGCGTTAGGCGCGCGTGATGTCGGCGCCGCAGGCCTTGAGCTTGGCGGTTATGCCGTCGTAACCACGGTCGAGATGGTCGAGACCGTCGAGCACAGTCTCGCCGCGCGCGCCCAGGCCGGCGATCACCAGCGCGGCGGCGGCGCGCACGTCGCCGCCGGTGACGGCGGCGCCTCCCAGGCCAGGCACGCCGCGCACCAGCGCGGTACGCCCACGGACGATGATGTTGGCGCCCATGCGTCGCAGCTCGTCGACGTGACGGAAGCGCTGCTCGAAAATCGTCTCGGTGATGGCGCTGGCGCCGCGCGCCGTGGTCATCAGCGCCATGACCGGCGCCTGAAGGTCGGTGGCGAAGCCGGGATAGGGCTGCGTGGTGAAATCGACACCGACGAGGCCACCAGCCGCGCGGCGCGCGACCGCGCCGCCCTCGATCGTCTCCAGCTCGACGCCGGCCGCCCGCAGCAGCGGCCCGGCGGCGCCCAGCAGATCAAGACGCGCGTTCGCCAAAGTCAGCGCGCCATCGGTGATCGCCGCAGCGCAGGCGAGCGTGCCAATCTCGATGCGGTCGGGCATCACCGTGTGCACCGCGCCTGCGAGCGGCGCGCCGCCCTCGACGGTCAGCACATGCGTGTCGAGGCCGTCAATGCGCGCGCCCATGGCGATCAGGCAGGTCGCGAGGTCTGTGACCTCCGGCTCGCGTGCGGCGTTGCGGATCACCGTGCGGCCCCGCGCCAGCACGGCGGCCAACAGCAGATTCTCGGTCGCGCCCACCGACGGCAGCGGCAACGCGATCTCGGCGCCGCGCAGGCCACGCGGCGCGCGGGCGTGGATCATGCCACCCTCGAGCTCGATGGCGGCGCCCATGGCGCGCAGCCCGGCGATGTGGAAGTCGATGCCGCGCAGGCCGATGGCGTCGCCGCCGGGCAGCGGCAGGCTGGCCTCGCCGCAGCGCGCCAGCACGGCACCCAGCAGCAGCACCGAGGCGCGCATGCGCGCCACCAGCTCGCGATCGATCTTCTCGGCGTGCACGCGATCGGCGCAGACGGTCAGTGACAAGCCCGACGCGCCCGTTGACCAGCTCAGCCCGGCGCCCAGTCGCTGCAGCAGCGCCGATAGCACGGCGACGTCGAGATTGGCCGGCAGGTTGTGCAGGGTCACGAGGTGGGGCGTCAGCAGGGCCGAGACCATCAGCGGCAGCGCGGCGTTCTTGGCGCCGCTGACCGGGTATGTACCGCCGAGCGGTCGACCGCCGCGGATCGAGAGCGTGCGGCCGCTATCGGGCTTCCACCACGGCGCGGAGACATGGAGCGCGTTCATGCCCGACATGATAGCCGCTCGCGGCCAGGCCCGCGACGGCGGGTCGCTTGACCCGACACACGCGACGTGAGAGAAGCACGCCGCTGCCTCAGCAGCCTTGAGCATTCAGCCGCGTGAGCGCCGACGTTTATCGGCCGTCCAGCTGGGTACAAACAATCAAGAAGCCAGCCGCCTGACACGCAGGGCGTCTATCGAAAGTTCCACCGGAACGATCCGCGCCGACCGAATCGGTCGCGTGGGCCGGTGGTCGCGTTTGAGAAAGTATATCTAGTGACGAACTTCACCGACCTTGGTCTCGCCGAGCCGCTGTTGCGCGCGTTGGCGGCCGAGGGCTACACCACGCCCACGCCGATCCAGGCGCAGGCCATCCCACACGTCGCCGCCGGCCGCGACCTGCTGGGCATCGCCCAGACCGGCACCGGCAAGACCGCGGCCTTCGCGCTGCCGATCCTGCAGCGTCTCGCCGCCGATCCGAAGCGCGCGCCGCGTGGCGGCTGCCGCGCCCTGATCCTCAGCCCGACGCGCGAGCTGGCGAGTCAGATCGCCGAGAGCTTCCGCGTCTACGGCCGTTTCCTGCGCCTGTCGGTGGCGACGGTCTTCGGCGGCGTCAGCTACGGGCCGCAGACCCGCGCCCTGCAGGGCGGCGTCGACATCCTCGTCGCCACGCCGGGCCGCCTGATCGACCACCTGGAGCAGCGCACGGCGCGGCTCGACCTGGTCGAGATCTTCGTCCTCGACGAGGCCGACCAGATGCTCGACCTCGGCTTCATCGTGCCGATCCGCCGACTGGTGAAGGCCCTGCCGGCCAAGCGCCAGAACCTGTTTTTCTCGGCCACCATGCCGACGGAGATCGGGGCGCTGGCCGACGACCTGCTGACCGATCCGGCGCGCGTCGCCGTCACGCCGGTCGCCACGACCGTCGAGAAGGTCGAGCAGCGCGTGATCCTGCTGGAGACGGCGCAGAAGCGCGAGATGCTGGTCGAGCTGCTGCGCGACGAGTCGATGCGACGCGTGCTGGTCTTCACCCGCACCAAGCACGGCGCCGACAAGGTCGTGCGCTACCTCGCCGGCGCCGGCATCGAATCGGCCGCGATCCACGGCAACAAGAGCCAGGGCCAGCGCGAGCGCGCGCTGCGCGGCTTCCGCGACGGCGACTGCCGCGCCCTGATCGCCACCGACATCGCCGCCCGCGGCATCGACGTCGATGGCGTCACGCACGTCGTCAATTTCGACCTGCCGAACATCCCCGAGAGCTACGTGCATCGCATCGGCCGCACGGCGCGCGCCGGTGCCGCCGGCATCGCGATCTCGTTCTGCGACCACGAGGAGCGCGCCTATCTGCGTGACATCGAGCGCACAATCCGCATGACCATCGCGCGTACCGACCGCGACGGCGCCCCGGTGCCGGCGCCCGAGCCGGGCGCGCGCGAGCAGGGTCACCGCCCGCCGCAGAAGAAGCGTCCGCAGCATCAGCGTCCCCACAACGGCCATACCCAGCAAGGCCACCGGCATGGCCGGCCGGAGCGGCACGAGCGTGCCGACGCGCCGCGCGGCGAGCACGCCCAGGGCGAGCGGGCGCATCACCACCGCGACGGCAATAGCCACGCCAAGCACGGCCATCCGCACCAGCATGGCCACAAGCATGGTCGCCCGGAGCGCCACGAGCGTGGCGAGCACGCCCAAGGCGAGCGGACCCATCACCACCGCGACGGCAATCACCCGCCGCGTCGCGAGGGCGGCCATCCGTTGGGCGGCATGGGCTTCATGCGCGGCGACGAGCGCCGCCGCGACAGCGGTCGCCCGCGCTAACGCCTGGCCGTCGGCTTGCCGGCGGGCGGCTTCGCCGGCGGCAGCTCGGGCTTCATGCGATAGCCCGGGATCGCCGCCAGGATCGCCTTGACCGGATCGCGCGGTGGGCCTTCGAGCACGAAACGCGCGTGACGATCGATGCCACCGGCGGCGACGAAAGCCGCGGTGCCGCGCGACAGGCTCGCCGGCAGCGATGAGCTGCTGGCGATGCGACGCTTTGCCAGCAGGTCGCGCAGTTTCGTCTGGTTGGCCGCCGTCGATTCGGTGAACAGGCTGATGAGGAAGCCGCTCTTCCGCGCGTCGGCGAACCACGTCGCGAACTTGTCCTCCTCGTCGTACAGCGCGTCGAGCAGCGCCACACCGTGGATGCGATGCGCGGCGCCACCGCGCGCCAGCGCGTAGGCCGCCGGCTTGTAGCCGCCGCTGAACGCCACCAGCAGCACGGGCGCCTGGTTGAAGACGCCGGACAGGCGCCTGAGGTCGGCGCCTTGCGGCGTCAGCAGGCGCGCCAGCTTGGTCGCCGACTCGTCGACAAAGCGGGCGAAAGCACCGGGTCGCAGGAACTTACCCGGGCTTGAATCGGCGGCGTCGTAGGCGAATTGCGGCGCCACCAGCACCGCGTTGGCGCCCGACTCGGTAAGCTGGCGCGGCAAGTCGGTATCGGTCATCACCGTGCGCTCGATGATCGAGCCGTGACCGTGGAAGAACAGCACGATCAGCGCCGGTCGGCGCGGATCGAAGCCCGCCGGCACGTACATCAGCGCGCGATCGTCGCTGTAGGTGACGCCCTCCAGCAGCACGTCGCCCGAGGCCGTGCGACGGCCGCGCCGTTTCAGCGGGTCGACCACGTCGAAGAACGGCGTGCGTCCGTCCTCGGCCGGCCCCGTGTAGGGGAACGGCCCGTGGCTGAAGGACTGCATGCGCACCACCGCCGACCTGACGATCGCCAGGGGATCGGCCGGAGGCGTTTTTGCGGGTGGTTTCATCGGCGCGGGGGCGGGCGGCTTGGCGGGGGGCGGCGTAAGGTATTGCGCGAACGCGCGCCCGGCCAGCCCACTGGCGAGCAGGCCGGCGGTGGCCGCGATCAGCGCGCGTCGCTTGCGCGCCGCCATGGCGTCACGCGGCCGCCGGCCGCCCAGGCAGCGGCAGCAGCACGCGGTAGAACGCCGGCCACGCCACGACATAGGCGGCGGCGCCGACCAGCACGACGGCCGGCAGGCCGAACGAGGTCGAGACGATCGGCACCAGGGCCGCGCCCAGCACCGAGAAGCTGCCGTTGATGCCCCAGGCCCACAGGAACATGTGATCCTTGCCGAGCCGGCCCAGCGTGGTCATCGCCATCGGCATCGGGAAGCCCATCAGGAACGCTGGCGGGAAGATCAGCGCCAGGCAGGCGACGATGCGCAGCGGATATGGCCACGTGCCGATGACATCGAGCACCGGATCGAGCAGGAAGGCGTAGCCCGTCAGCATCACGCCGATGGTGAGAAACACCTTGGGCATCACCGACCGGGCGCGGTCGAGGTAGCGTTCAGACACGAAACTGCCGAGGCCGGAGAACACCAGCATGCCGGTGATCAGCACCGAGGCGGAGACCGTCGGGTTGCTGAGCGCCAGGATGAAGTGGCTGATCATGCCGACTTCGACGATGATGTAGCCCAGCCCCAGGCACAGGAAGTAGATCATCGTGCCGAACTTGCCGGGATATCGGCTGAAGATGGTGCGCCAGCCGAACACGACGGGAAACAGCACCAGCGACAGCGCCGCGATCGCGGCGATGCCGAGTGTCGCCCACAGCAGCAGGTAGCCCCACTCGTCCTGCACCGTCTCGAGGCGGTCGGTGAAGGCCCAGAGATCCTTCACCTTGATGTAGGCGGCGAAGTACGGCTGGTGGTTGGTCAGCACGCGGGTGTCGAAGACATAGGCGTCGGCGATCTTGTCCCAGCCGCCATGGATCAGGTGCTGCCAGGCGATGCGGCCCATGATCGTCGCCGGCACGACGGGTACCGCGCCATCGGCGGCGGGCGCCGCCGTCGCGGGATCCGGCTCCTTGCCGGCGGGGTCCTGCGTGCCGTCGCCGAAGAACTGCTCGCGGTAACCCTTCAGGGTCTCGGCGCGCGGGCCGTCGTCGTAGGCGATGCCGGGGTAGTAGATCTCGTCGAACGACATCAGGCGCGAGTGCTTGCGCAGCGCGTCGATCTCGTCCGGCGTGAAGTCGCCGCGCTTGTATAGCACGGTCGCGGTCGACAGATAGGTCGAGGTCGCGAAGAAGCGACCCTTGATCTCGCCGCCGTCGATGTCCTTGGCCGCCGCCACCATGGTGGCGTAGAGCTTGAGCACCGATTTCGGCGGCTCCTCCTTGTTCCACAGCGTAACCGAGAGCAGCCCACCGGGCTTCAGCACGCGCATGTAGTTGCGCATCGCCTCGCGCGTGTAGCCGAACTTCTCGATGATCGGGAAGCCGCCGGGCGAGGACAGGCCAGCCGAATCGGCGAGGCTGAGGTCGACGACGTCGAAGCGCTGCGTCGTGCCGGCGGCGTAGAGGCGACCATCATAGTCGATCACCTCGACGCCCTTCTCGCGCAGGATGTCGCTGGTGAAGGAGCGCAACGGCGTGTCGCCGAGGAAGGCCCTGAGCAGCATCGGATTGCCCTCGGCCACCGTCACGCGCTTGGCGCCGGAGCGCAGCGCCACCTTGGTCGAGATGCCGCCACCGAACTGCACGACGAAGACGTCGGGGTCCTTCTTCAGCACATAGGGGTAGTACATCGGCAGGAAGCGGAAATAGCCGATCTCGTCGGCCGGCAGATCCTTCATCACGCCGATCGGCCCCTCGCTATCGAGGTAGAGGCCGAGATAGGCGTTGGACGGCATCTTCGGCAGGTTGAAGCCGGCGTTGTCGCTGAGCCCCGGTGCGAAGTGCAGGTACGAGGAGGAATAGACCTCCATGAAGCCGAAGGGCGACGTCGTCTTGTAGACACGCTGCGCGTCGGGGAAGTTGCGCGCGTAGGACACGCCCTTGTACTCGGACACGAACAGCTTGGGGATGCCCAGCGCGCCCGGCAGCAGGAAATGCGCGCCGACCGCCAACACGGCGGCGACCAGCGACTGCACGACGCCTCGGCGGTCGCCGACGGCGACGAACCACAGCACGGTGCCCACCAGCCACAGCGCCAGCGGCACCATGACGAGGTCCTCGGGCGTGAAGACATACATCGCCAGCAGGAACATCAGGCCGCAGCCGCCGGAGCCGGCGAGGTCGGCGAAGTACACGCGGCTGAAGGTTTTCTGCGCCTTGAGGAACACCACGCCGAGATAGAAGGCGCCGCACAGGAACGGCAGGAAGTAGAGCATGAAGTTGGCGAACAACCGCCACTTCTGCATCGGATCGGAGACCAGGAAGATGGCGTTGAACGGCACCTGCTGCGCGATCAGGCTCGAGGCCACCATCATCGGCCCGAACAGCAGCAGCGCGATCTTCACCGTGCCGCGCCAGTGGCGCTCGAACCAGGTCTTGCCGACGCACATGATGGCGCTGGTGAGGCCGAAGCCGAACATCGCCAGGCTGACCACCAGCGAGCCGAAATGCGCCCAGCTGCCCACCGAGAACAGCCGCATGATGCCGATCTGCAGCGCGATGATCGCGCCGGCGACCAGGCCGACCGAGAGATAGAAGCTGAGCGTGGGCCGGTTGTCGAAATCGACCTCGGCATACGAACGGGCGGCGCTGGCCATCGGTAGTGGATCCAGTGTCTTGGTTGGCCGGCGTTGGTCGCCGGCTCGGAGGGGGGGACTACAACGCGAAAGCCCCCGCGACCGTCGGGAACGGCGCGGGGGCTCGCGATATCACGTCGGGCGTCAGCGGTTGTGCGAGCCCTTGATCTGGCCGTCGACCAGCTTGGTGAACGGCACGAAGGGCACGATCTTGCCGCCGTAGATGTCTTCGCGGGTCATCGTCGTGGTGCCGTCCTGCGCCTGCTGCTTGATCATCTTGATCACGCGCTGGGCGCCCGGCGGACCGACCGGGATGACGATGATGCCGCCCGGCTTGAGCTGGTTGAGCAACGGCGGCGGCACGTGGTCGATGCCGCAGGTGACGATGATCTTGTCGAACGGACCGTTCTCCTGCCAGCCGTAGTAGCCGTCGGCCTGCTTGACCTTGATGTTCTTGAACTCGACATAGCCCTGCGCGACGGCGCGGTCGTAGACGCCCTGGGTGCGCGTCGCCAGCGGCGCGATGATCTCGATCGAGAACACCTTGTCGGTGAGATAGGCCAGGTAGCCGGCCTGGGTGCCCGAGCCGGTGCCGATCTCCAGCACCTTCTCGCCCGGCTTGACGTCGAGCACGTCGGTCATGCGGCTCTGCAGATGCGGGCCGGACATGGTCACGCCGTAGCCCATGTCGAGGAAGGCGTGCTCGTAGCCGCGCTCCTTAACCGGCGGGTTGCCGGCGGCGAAGATTTCGCGCGGCGTCATCAGGAAGGCGCGCTTGACCTTCTCGGTCTTGATATCGCCGACACGCACTGCCGCAACGTAGCGGTCCCAGCGCTGGCCGAGCCACTTCTCGCTCTCGCCGCGATTCGCCTTCATCCAGTCGATGTAGCTCTGGCGGTTCAGCGTATCGGGGTTCGGCATCTGCGCCGGGGTGATCGGCTTGATCTGCTGCGCCATGGCGGCGCCGGAAACGGTGAGCGCGACCAGCGCCACCGCGACTGTCTTGAGGGAGCGCCACATGGGCCGAGGCTCCTGTTGGGGAACGAGGAGTGACCGGCGGACCGACCGTACGATTGCATCGCCGATCGCGACCCGCCAGCGATTGACGATGTAAGACAGATGCGGCCGATCCGCCAGCGGATTTGCAGTCGCACAGCCATGATTTGAGTGCCGGGCACCGATGCCCTGGACATCGTCGTCATTCGACAGCGCCGCCCCGTATAACCGGCCGGCCTGGAGTTCTCGGGAGATCGTCATCATGCCCAGTCGTTTGCCTCTCAACCGGCGCCACCTGCTGGCCGCGGCGCCCTTGCTCGCCCTGCCGGGCATCGCCCACGCCCAAGTGGCGTGGAAGCCGACCCAGGCAATGCGCATCGTCGTGCCGGCGGCGCCGGGCGGCACCACCGACGTCCTGGCGCGCCTGATCGGCAACCATCTTCAACAGAAATGGGGCGTATCGGTGGTGATCGACAACAAATCGGGTGCAGGCGGCGTCCTGGGCACGATGGAAGTCGTACGCGCCGCGCCGGATGGCCACACCTTTCTCATGGGCAATATCGGCCCGCAGTCGATCGCCTACTCGCTGTACCGCAATCTCCAGTACAAGCCCTCCAGCCTGGTCCCGGTCACCAACGTGCTGGCGACGCCTAACGCGCTGGTGGTCCACCCCTCGGTGCCGGCCAAGACCGTGCCGGAGTTCGTCGCCTGGCTGAAGGCGCAGGACGGCAAGGTGTCCTACGCCTCCTCCGGCACCGGCCAGTCACCGCACCTCTCGGGCGCCCTGTTCCTCCAGCTCACCGGCGCCAAGGCCACCCACGTGCCCTATCGCGGCGCCGCCCCGGCGCTGCAGGACCTGGTCGCCGGCCAGACCCAGTATTTCTTCGACAATCTCACCACGGCGATCGAGTTCGTGCGCGCCGGCAAGCTGCGCGCCCTGGCGCTGAGCTCGGCGCAGCGCAACCCCATGGTCCCCGACCTGCCGCCGATCCGCGAGACCATGCCCGAGCTGGCCAGCTTCGACGTCTCGGCCTGGTTCGGCGTGTTCTACCCGGCCGGCGTGCCCCGGGCGGCGGTCGACGCGCTCAACGCAGCGATCAAGGAATGGATCGAGCTGCCGGTCACCAAGGAGCGCTTCGCCCAGATGGCCGGCTACGCTGCCTGGAGCCCGCCCGAGCAGTTCGCCACCTTCGTCGAGCAGCAGATCGTGCGCTGGAAGGGCGTGATCGAGAAGGAGGGTCTACAGCTCGACGTCAACTGACCCGGCCCCCGAGGGGGGTAGGGGATTGTGAGGGATTTTCCGTTATCGACAGTCCGCGCGCGTGACGTTGATAACCCGACAAAGGGTCACAATCCCTCACCCCTGGCCAGTCGGCGTGTTTGACCTCAATCGTACTTGCGGACGTCGGCGATCACCTTGCCATCGTTCGGCAGGCTCGCCGGTGCCACGAAGCTGACGCCGCCGCGCACCTTGCACAGGGTCTGGATACTGGCCTCGACCGCCATCGCCAGGTCGGCCGAGCCGCCGCCGGCGATCTCGGCGTGCAGGGTCATGACGTCCTGCTTGTCGACCCAGTCGACCACCAGCCGCACCTTGGCCAGCTCGGGGTGACGCTTCTGCACGGCGATCACCTGCTCGGGGCCGACGAACATGCCCTTGACCTTGGTGCGCTGGTCGGCGCGGCCCATCCAGCCCTTGATCCTGATGTTGGTGCGCCCGCAGGGGCTGATGCCGGGCAGCACCGCCGACAGATCGCCCGTGCCGAAGCGCACCAGCGGGTAGGCCTTGTTGAACGTGGTCACCACGACCTCGCCGACCTCGCCCTCGGGAACGGGGTCGCCCGTGCCCGGGCGCACGATCTCGACGATCACGCCTTCGTCCAGGATCATGCCCTCGATCGCCTCGCTCTCGTAGGCGATGCTGCCGAGATCGGCGGTGCCGTAGCCCTGCAGCGCGAAGATGCCGCGCTCGTTGAACTCCTTGCGCAGGGCCGGCGGGAAGGCCTCGGCGCCGACCACCGCCTTCTTGATCGATGACACGTCGCGGCCCAGCTCCTTTGCCTTCTCCAGGAGGATGCGCAGGAACGAGGGCGTGCCGACATAGGCGGTGGGCTTGATCAGCTCGATGGCGTCGAGCTGCAGCTCGGTGTTGCCGATGCCGGCCGGGATCACGGCGCAGCCGACGGCGCGGATCGAGGACTCCATCATCATGCCGGCCGGCGTGAGGTGATAGGAGTAGGTGTTGTGTACGATGTCGCCGGCGCGGAAGCCGGCGGCGTACATGCCGCGCGCGCCACGGAAGAAATCCTTCTCGTCGGTGTCGACCTCGAAGATCGGACCGGGCGACATGAAGATGTGGCGGATCTGGCTCATCGGCACGCCCAGCAGCCCGCCCATCGGCGGCTTGGCCTTCTGCAAGGCGCCCAGGGTCGACTTGCGCAGCACCGGCAGCTTGGCGAGCGCCGCGCGGCTGGTGACGCCTGACGGATCGACGTCCTTGAGACTCTCGGCGAAGAACGGCGCGTTGGCCTTGGCGTGCGCGATCTGCGCCGGCAGGGCGGCCATCTGCGCCCGTTCGCGCTCGGTCGGGTCGCGGGTTTCCAGGGCGTCGTAGTACTTCGACATGGTCGTTCCTCGGGGCCTTTCCTGCGTTGGCCAGATACTACCGCCTCAGCCGCTCAGCGCAGCACGCGAATCCAGCGCGTGATGTCGATCAGGCTGATCATCGCGCCGGCGACATAGGTCCAGGCGGCGGCCTTGAGCACCGAGGCGGCCGCCGGCACGTCGGCCGCCGGCAGATAGCCCTCGTCACGGATCATCGGCAGGGCGCGGCGGAAGCTGGCGTCGAGCTCGACCGGCAAGGTGACCAGGTGCACCACGACGCGACTGCCCAGCAGCGCCAGCCCGATGCCGATCTCGAGAAAGATCACAACCGGCGCGCGGGTAACCAGGCCCAGCACCGGTGTCAGCAACAGAACCACACTGCCCACCTTCTCGACCACCAGACCGACGCGCGCCAGCCGCGTGCGCCAATGGAAGATCGGCATGTCCTCGGCGTGCTGCAACGCGTGGCCGACCTCGTGCACCGCCACCGCCACGGCGGTGACCGACCGGCCGTCATGCACACCCGGTGTCAGGCGCACGGCGCGCGCCGCGCCGTCGTAGTGGTCGCCTTCCGGCGTGACCTCGACCGTCACGTCGTTCAGCCCGGCGCGATCCAGCAGATGGCGCGCCAGCTCGCCGCCGGTGCCGGGAAAATCGGCGCGCTCGTCGCCATGGCGGCGCAGGGTGTAGCGGACCCACCATTGCGGCGCCACGATCAGCAGAACCAGCAGCAGGCCGAGGACGACAAAGATCATGCGCCGACTCTAATCGTGGCGGCGCCCGACGTGAATGCGTCGTTCCCGGCTTGATACGTCGGTATTGATCCAAGCCACCGGCCGCGCCCCAACAGGCGGCCGGCGCTTGCCTCACGCTACTTGATGACGGCAATACCGGCCATGGCCACCTGGGCGTCCTGCGCCGAGGTCACGCCGCTGACGCCGACCGCGCCGACCACCTGGTCGCCGACCTTGATCGGCACGCCGCCTTCCAGCGGCGTGACGCCCGGCAAGGCGAGGATCACCGTGCGACCGGTCTTGGTCACAGCTTCCTCCAGCAGCTTGGTCTCGCGCTTCAGCCGGGCGGCGGTGCGCGCCTTGCCGATGGCGATGTCGATGCTGGCGGGCTGCGTGCCATCGAGCTTGGCCATCATCAGCAGCTCGCCGGCCTCGTCGACAATGGCGATCGCCACCGTCCATTTGTTCTTCATCGCCTCGGCCTCGGCCGCCGCCATGATCTTCTTGGCTGCCTCAAGGGTCAGCGCCTTGCGATCAGCAAGCTGAGCGGACGCCGGCAAGGCCAGCGCGAAAGCCAGGGCGGCGGCCAGCACGGCCGTCGCCATCGATCGGACTGTCATGAGTTGTCCCTCCCAATGCGGCCGCTTCGGCGACCGACTCAAGGAAGTACAGCGGGCGCTGCGACCTATTCCAGCGGGATGACGGACACGAAATCGCGAGCGGCGGCGCGCCTAGAGCCAGCGCTTGCGTCGGCGGTAGTGCTTGATGTCGCGGAAGCTCTTGCGGCCCTCGCCCGACATGCCGAGGTAGAATTCCTTCACGTCCTCGTTCTCGCGCAAGCTTGCCGCGTCACCGTCGAGTACGACCCGGCCGTTCTCGAGGATGTAGCCATAGTGGGCGTAGCGCAGGGCGATGTTGGTGTTCTGCTCGGCGAGCAGGATCGACACGCCCTGCTCCTCGTTGAGCCGGCGCACGATCTCGAAGATCTCCTCGACCAGCTGCGGCGCCAGGCCCATCGACGGCTCGTCGAGCAGAATGGTGTTGGGCCGGCTCATCAGGGCGCGGCCGATCGCGGTCATCTGCTGCTCGCCGCCGGAGGTGTAGCCTGCCTGGCTCGAGCGGCGCGTCTTCAGGCGCGGGAAGTAGTGGTAGACCTTCTCAAGGTCTTCGGCGATCTGCTTTTTCTTGCCGCCATGAATGAAGGCGCCGGTCAGCAGATTCTCCTCGATGGTGAGGTGGCCGAAACAATGGCGGCCCTCCATCACCTGGATGACGCCGCGACGCACCAGCTCGTTGGACGTCATCTGATCGACGCGTTCGCCGCGATAGGTGACAGTACCCTTCGTGACCTCGCCGCGCTCGGTGCGCAGCAGGCAGGAGATCGTCTTCAAGGTCGTCGATTTGCCAGCACCATTGGCGCCCAGCAGGGCGACGATGCCCTTTTCGGGCAGCGCCAGCGACACACCCTTCAGCACAAGGATGACGTGATTGTAGATCACCTCGACGTTGCTGACGGCGAGGATCGGCGAGGCGGCGGCTGGTGCCGGAGCGGCAGTCATATCGGCATCCGATCGCGAAAAGAAGGAGCCCCACGCCCTGAGGGCGCGGGGCCGGACACTATGCTGCGCTCAGCTCTCCTTGGAGCAATCGCGCGGCGCGATGTTCTTCTCCTTGGCGTACTTGTCCGAGGTATCGCGCACCATCGGGCCGATCAGCGCGTCGTCGGAGGTGTACCAGTCGGAGATCACGTTCCACTTCGCGCCGTCCCACTGATGGACGCGCGCGGAGCGGGCGCCTTCGTGGTCGGCGCAGGTGATCTTGAGCGGCTTGAGCGCGCCCTCGAAGCCCAGCGCCTTCAGCCGTTCCTCGGTGAGGTTGAGGTTCTCGAGACCCCAACGCACCTGCTCGCCGGTCAGCGGCTTGTTGCCGAACTTGGCCATCGCCGTGCGGATCGCCTCGACGCCGAGCATCGCGTTGACCAGGCCGCGGTTGTACAGAACGTCGCCGATGTCCTCGGGCTTCGACTGCGAGCCGTCCTTGCCGACGGCATGCTTGAGGACGTCGGCGTGCACCGGGAACTTGCCGGAGCCGTGCTGCAGCATCAGCGCCTTGTAGCCCTTGGACTGGTCGCCAGCCGGCAGCACGTCGGGCTCGGCGCCCGACCACCACACGCCCAGCATCTTGTCGCGCGGGAAGTTGACAGCCGCGGCCTCCTTGACCGAGGTCGAGTTCATCACGCCCCAGCCCCACAGCAGCACATAGTCTGGCCGCTGCTGGCGGATCTGCAGCCACTGCGACTTCTGCTCGACGCCGGGATGGGTGACAGGCAGCTGGATGAACTCGAAGCCGTGGCGCTTGGCCATCTCGACCAGCACCGGGATCGGCTCCTTGCCGTAGGGCGAGTCGTGGAACACCAGGGCGATCTTCTTGCCCTTGAGGTTGTCCAGGCCGCCCATCTCCTTGGCGATGTGCTGCATGGCGATGTTGGCCGCCGACCAGTAGGTGCCGAGCAGCGGGAAGTTCCAGGTGAAGACCGCGCCGTTGCGCGACTCCGACCTTCCGTAGCCCATGGTGATGATCGGGATCTTGTCGACCGGCGCCTTCTCGGTCAGCGCAAAGGTGATGCCCGTCGACAGCGGATTGAAGAACGCCGCGCCGGTCGGGCCCTTGGCCTTCAGCCGCTCATAGCACTCCACGCCCTTGTCCGTCGCGTAGCCCGTCTCGCATTCCTCGAACACGATCTTCACGCCGTTGATGCCGCCGTCGCGGGCGTTGATCATGCGGTAGTAGTCGCCCATGCCGTTGGCGAACGGAATGCCGTTCGGCGCGTAGGCGCCGGTACGGTAGCTCAGCATCGGAATGAACTGCTCGTTCTGTGCCAGCGCCGGCAAGGCCGCCGCGCCGCCCACCGCCGCGGCCAGCGCCGCCGCAGCCCATCTACCCATCACACCCATGGCTTCGCCTCCTGTGGTTCCTCCCGGCGGGTTCGCCGGCTTGGTGTCAATCTATGAAGCCCCCGTCGCCGGAACCAGTACGCGAGCGTTCCGGAGCGGAAGTATTTTCTTGTTGCGCCGCAACATCGCGGCGGTGGTCGCGCCGATCCCCGCTCAGTGCGGAAACGGCCATAGCCGCAGCTTCTCCTTGGCGATGCTCCACAACCGTGCCAGCCCGTGCGGCTCGACGATCAGGAAGAAGACGATCAGCGCGCCGAAGATCATCAGCGCGAAATGCGCCACGGTCGCCTTGTCGATGGTCCAGCCCACCAATTGCCCCAGCGGCGGCAGGGCGATGTCGAGGAAGATCGGCAGGATCCACATGAAGGCGGCGCCGAGGAAGCAGCCGGCGATCGAACCCAGCCCGCCGATGATGATGGCGAACAGCAGCTGGAAGCTGCGGTCGATGTTGAAGGCCAGCGGCTCCCACGAGCCGAGATGGACAAAGGCCCACAGCACGCCGGCGACACCGATGATGAAGGAGGACACGGCGAATGCCGTCAGCTTGGCGTACATCGGCCGGATGCCGATGATCTCGGCGGCGATGTCCATGTCGCGGATCGCCATCCACTGTCGGCCGACATGGCCGCGCACGAGGTTCTTGGCCAGCAGCGCGAACAGCGAGACGATGGCGAGGACGAGGAGGTAACGCTCGACAGGCTTGTCGGCCGTCCAGCCGAAGATATCGAGTTTGGGCGCGAAGACGGCACCGGAGGGTGTGTAGTTGGTGAACCAGCCGACGCGCGCGAACAGCCAGTCGAAGAAGAACTGCGCCGCCAAGGTGGCGACCGCGAGATAGAAGCCCTTGATGCGCAGCGATGGAATACCGAAGACGATGCCGACCATCGCCGACACGCCGCCGCCCAGCAGCATGACCAGCAGCAGCGGCAGCTCCGGTACCCGGATCGCGAAGTTGTAGGCGGCGTAGGCGCCGATCGCCATGAAGGCGCCGGAACCCAGCGACACCTGCCCGCAATAGCCGACGAGGATGTTCAACCCGATCGCCGCCAGCGCCAGGATCAGCGTCGGCACCATGATCGAGCTGAAAAAGTACTCGGTGCCGATGAACGGCAGCACGAAGAAGGCGATCACCAGGATGGCGCCGACCGCCAGCCGGTCCTGCGCGATCGGGAACACCGCCATATCGGCGCGGTAGCTCGTCTTGTACTGGCCGGCCTCGCGGTAGAACATCGTCGGCGCCCTCCTCAGACCCGCTCGATGATGCGCTCGCCGAACAGGCCCTGCGGCCGGAACAGCAGGAAGGCGAGCGCCAGCACATACGCGAACCAGTATTCGATACCACCCGACATC
>VGCZ01000004.1 GCA_016869975.1 Alphaproteobacteria bacterium | reverse complement strand
TCATGCCTGCATCAGCCGCGTGGCCGGCTGCGCTACGCCGACCGGCTTCGCTATCCGCGCTCCAACTAGCGAAAAGGCCAACTCTGAACTAACATTCCATCTGGACCACTCGGTGGGGGCCGATCACCCAGGTAAGCGCAGGCGTGTGAGCGCAAGGGCGGGATGATTGGTTATCATCCCGTCCGTTGCGCAGTGCCTCGGTGCAACGCATCGCGCGGTGCTGTTGTCATGCCATTTGCTCTCACGCTGATTCGGTCGCGACCGCAGACGGTCGATCAGCGTGGAGCTTTTTCGAACAGCTCTCTTGGCGCCGCCTGCGGATCGTCGTGCAATCGCGATAGGCGGGCTCAGACTTTCTAATCGAACAACGTCGCCAATCTCTGCTTCATCTGATCCGCGACATACAGCGCCAGCGCCTGGATCGTCGAGGTCGGGTTCACGCCACCGCTCGTCACCCAGATGCTGCCGTCGACGATGAACAGGTTCTTCACGTCGTGGCTGCGGCCCCACGCGTTGACCACCGATCGGTCGGGATCGTCGCCCATGCGGCAGGTGCCCAGCAGGTGGCCGGGATAGTTGAGCACCGTGCGTGAGGCGTGCAGGCGCGTGGCACCGGCGGCGGTCAGGATCTCCTCTGCCCGCGCGATGCCGTGCTCCATCATGCGGCGCGTATTCTCGCTGATCGTGTAGTCGATCTTCGGCGCGGGGATGCCGTGGCTGTCCTTCAGCACGGGATCGAGCGTGACGCGGTTGTGCTCCTCCGGCAGGTCCTCGCAGGCCACGCCGATGCCGACGCGGTGGTTGAGCATCGTGCGATAGGTGCGGTGATGCGCGCGGCCCCAGGGCAGGCGGCCGGTGCCGATGTTGCTGATCGCCTCGGTGGCCGGGCCGGTGCCGCGGCCGAATTGCAGCGTGTAGCCGCGCACGAAGTCGCGCTGGGGATCGGTCTCGTAGAACTGCTTGCTCCACAGCGAGGTGATCGGCACGCGCCCGCCGTCGAGCTCGTCCTCGACATAGCCCGAGACCACCGGCCAGGGATGCAGCATCAGGTTCTTGCCGACCAGGCCGCTGGAATTGGCCAGCCCGTTGGGAAAACGCGCGGAGGCCGAGTTCAGCAGCAGGCGCGGCGTGCCGACTCCGTTGCAGGCGACGATCACGACCTCGGCCGGCTGGAAGCGCTCCTGGCCATCGGCGTCGTAGTAGATCGCGCCGGAGGCCATGCCGTGCTCGTTCGTGGTGATCTCGCGGACCCGGCAGCGCGTGCGCAGCTCGACGCCGGCGCGGATCGCCAGCGGCCAATAGGTGATGTCGGTGCTGGCCTTGGCGCCCTGCGCGCAGCCCGGCGTGCAGTGGCCGAGATTGATGCACTGGGCGCGGCCTTCGTAGGGCCGGGTGGCGATCGAGGTGTCGGAGGGCCACCAGTGCCAGCCGAGCTTGTTCATCGCCCGGGCGTAGAGCGCTGCGGTGCGGCCCAGCGGCAGCGGCGGCATCGGCGGGTTGCGCGGCGGCACGCCGGGATCGCCCGCCAGCCCCGACGAGCCCATCATGCGGTCGTTCTCGTCGAAGAAGCGTTCGAGCGTCCAGTAGTCGATCGGCCAGTCATCGGCCACGCCGTCGAGCGAGCGCACCTTGAAGTCGGAGGGATGCATGCGCGGCCAGTGCGCCGTGTAGATCACCGTGCCGCCGCCAACGCCGTTGAAGTTGGCGATCTTCATGAGCGAGTTGGCGTCGTTGACCGGATAGTCGGTGTCGCGGCCGCGGCTGTTGGGGCTGATGTCGAAATCACCGAAGCGCCGGGCTTCCCAGTCGCGACCATTGGCGGGGAAATCGGTCGACTTTATCCAGTCGCCCTGCTCGAGGCAGAGGATGCGCATCTTCGTCTCGGCCAGCGACCAGGCCACCGCCGCGCCCGAGGCGCCCGAGCCGATGATCAGTACGTCGACGCGTTCGTTCATGCCGTCATCCCGAGCGCAGCGAGGGATGACAGCGGCGTGGTGTCAACATCACCGATCCTTGCGCCAGAACGGCGCGCGCTTGCGCACGGGGTCGAGCAGCGACCAGTCGCCTTGCTCGACCACGTGGCCCTTGGGGAAAGGCGGGCGCGGCTCCATGCCGAGCGAGATCAGCACACGGTCGTCGCGGTAATAGGCGGCGAGGATCACGCGGGCGAGCGCCGAGGCCGCGCCGCCCGACGCGATGTGCTCGCTGAGCAGCTTCTCGCGGGCATCGACGTCGAGGCTGGCGAAGTCGCCGTTGGCCTTCGCGCCGACCGCCGCCACCGCCGCGCGTACGTCGGGCAGGTCGCGGCCCAGCGATTTCACGATATCGGCCATGATCGCCGGATCGTCGGCGCCCGGCACGCCGAGTGTCGCGTCGGCCGGAATCATCGTGCCGGCGATGTCGCGGAGCGCACGAACCTCCGCGTCGGAGAAAGCGATATCGGCAGCGTTGCTCATTCAAGTCCCCAAGTGTCGTGCGGTTATCCTAATCTCCCTGTCATTCCGAGCGTAGCGAGGAATCCAGGCAGGTCCCTGGATTCCTCGCTACGCCCGGAATGACAGAGGTGATCCGATGACACGCGAACTCAAGGTCTTCAGCGGCATCGCGGTGCGCGCTGTGCTCGAAGCGCTGGTGCCGGACTTCGAGCGGACGCGGGGCGTGCGCCTCGACATCGTCTGGAACACCGCGCCCGTGCTGGTGAAGCGCCTGCTGGCCGGCGAGCGCGCCGACGCGATGATCCTCAATCGCGCCGGCGTGGACACGATGACGCGCGCCGGCCGCGTGCTTGCGGGTTCCGAGGTGACCTTGGCCAGCTCGGCCACGGCGCTCGCGATCCGCGCCGGCGCGCCGCGACCCGATATCGCGACCGCCGAGGCGCTGAAGCGCACGCTGCTGGCGGCGCGCGCGATTTCCTACACCGACCCGGCGGCGGGCGGCGCCAGCGGCATCTACTTCGCGCAGCTGATCGAGCGACTGGGCATCGCCGCCGACGTCAACGCGAAGACGACTTTCCCGCCGCCCGCCGGCCTCGTCGGCCATCTGCTGGTGAGCGGCGCGGTCGACCTCGCCGTGCAGCAGAAGCCCGAGCTGATGGAGGTCGCGGGCGTCGAGATCCTGGGCACCCTGCCGGGCGACCTGCACATGGTCACGACCTTCGTCGCCGGCATCGAAGCCTCGAGCACGGAAGCCGAAACCGCGAGGGCGCTGCTCGACCTGCTCGCAGCCCCATCGACCGCCGATCTCTTCCGCGCCCGCGGCCTCGATCCGGCTTCCTCCCTCCCGCCTGCGGGGAGAGGGTCGGGGTGAGGGGGAGGCGGAGGTTGCGCAGGGCGGTTGTGCGTCGCTTGCCTCAGCCCCTCACCTCAACCCTCCCCCCTACGGGGACAGGGAGAAGAACGCGATGCGGCCTCACGTGGACTCAAGGAATCCTGTCTTGAACGGCCTCACCCCCGGTGGCAGCGTCGCCGCAACCGAGGAGGCCACACCATGACCACCGACTACACCCCGCCCAAGGTCTGGGCCTGGAACAAGGACAACGGCGGGCGCTTCGCCAACATCAACCGGCCGATCGCTGGCGCCACGCACGAGAAGGAGCTGCCGGTCGGCAAGCATCCGCTGCAGCTCTATTCGCTGGGCACGCCCAACGGCCAGAAGGTCACCATCATGCTCGAGGAGCTGCTGGCGCTGGGCCACAAGGGTGCCGAGTACGACGCATGGCTGATCAAGATCGGCTCGGGCGACCAGTTCGGCAGCGGCTTCGTCGCCATCAATCCGAATTCCAAGATTCCCGCGCTGCTCGACCGCTCCGGGCCCAAGCCGATCCGCGTCTTCGAAAGCGGCGCGATCCTGGTCTATCTCGCCGAGAAGTTCGGCAACGCGATGCTGCCGACCGAGCCGGCCGCGCGCGCGGAGTGCCTGTCCTGGCTGTTCTGGCAGATGGGCAGCGCGCCCTATCTCGGCGGCGGCTTCGGCCATTTCTACGCCTACGCGCCGACCAAGATCGAATACGCCATCGACCGTTTCGCGATGGAGACCAAGCGCCAGCTCGACGTGCTGGATCGTCGCCTGGCCCAGAGCCGCTTCCTCGGCGGCGACGCCTACACCATCGCCGATATCGCGGTGTGGCCGTGGTACGGCGGCCTGGCCAAGGGCCAGCTCTACGGTTCGGCTGAGTTCCTGGCGGTGCACGAGTACAGGAACGTGATCCGCTGGGCCGACGAGATCGCCCAGCGCCCGGCCGTGAAGCGCGGCCGCATCGTCAACCGCATGCAGGGCGACCCGGCGGCGCAGCTGCACGAACGCCACGACGCCAGCGACTTCGACACCAAGACCCAGGACAAGATCGCGGCGGCGGCCGCGGCGAGCGATTGAGCCATCCCAATCGGGCGACTTTCGTGCTACAATGATCGTATTGCGTGCATGAATAGTATCGCCCGATTTCAGGGATGTTGATTTGACGTCTGATTCTCGATCTGCCGCTCGATTGCAGATACCGGCGGTGTTTCTCGAACGATCCGATCTGTGGGGCGCGCGGGCCTGCCTGCGGCTCTTCGGCGTGCCGCTGGTGCTGATCGCGGCGCTGCCGACCCTGGCTGACATCTCGGTTTGGCTGGCCGTCGCGACCGTGGCGCCGCTGGGCATTGCCATCTCCAAGACGACGCTTCTGGTGCACGAGGCCGTCCATCGCACCCTGTTCCGCACACCCTGGCTCAATGAGCTGGCCGGCCGCGTCGGCGGGATGATGACTCTGGTCGACTTCGCCTCGTTCGATCGGCTGCATCGCCATCACCACGCGCGCGTCGGCGCCAGTGACGACCCGCAGCTGCTCGACTATGGCGCGCTTGAGGGCGCCAGCCGCTGGCGACTCGCCTGGCACTTGCTGCGCCCACTGCTCGGCTGGAACGTAATGCACATGGCGACCCTGGTACGCGAGCGCATCCGCTTGCGCGGCTCCTGGCCGGTGACGCTCGCCGAAGGTGCGGGCCTGGTGCTGCTGCAGGGCGGGTTGGCGCTCCTGGCGACCAATGGCGGGCAGACACCCTGGCTGGCGCTGGTATTCCCCGTGGCGGCCGCCACGGTCGGCCTGTTCATGTCGCAGATCCGCGGCTTCTGCGAGCACGTGCCGATGCCTGGCGAAAGCGGCGCCTGGCGACTGCGCTCGCATGAGAGCAACGCCATCGAGCGACCCTTCCTGCACCACCTCAACTACAACAATCACGGGGAGCATCACCGCTTCCCGCATGTACCCAGCCGCAACCTACCGGGCTTCTCGCGCTGGCTGGCGCAGCAGGGCGTCGCCGTCGAGCGTGCCCCGTCCTACACCGCCACTTTAATGGCGCGTTGGCGGGCCGCGGCGGTGCGCTGACGAAAACTGCTGCCGAGACGGAAATGGCGCCGCCGCGCTTTCTTGCGCTAGGCTCGTCGCCATGGCGAGCCCCGACACCATCCCCGTCATCGACCTCGGGCCATATCTCGCGGGCGAGGCCGGCGCGCTCGAGCGCACCGCGCGGCAAGTCCGCCACGCGCTGACCGAGATCGGCTTCTACTACATCACTGGCCATGGCGTGCCGCGCGCCGAGATTCGCGCGGTGTTCGACGAGGTCGCGCGTTTCCACGCCCAGCCGCTCGACGTGAAGATGGCGATCGCTCTCGATCGCAGTGTCACCGGCTACCTGCCGTTGAAGGGCGACACCTTGCGCACCTCGACGGTGCAGACGGTGACGCGGCCCAACCTCAACGAGGCGCTGTTCATCGCCCGCGACCTGCCTTCAGATCATCCCGATGTGCTGGCCAACCGCCCCTATCGCAGCGCCATCCGTTGGCCGGCCGATCTGCCGGGCTTCCGCGAGAAGATCGTCGCCTATGCCGACACCATGGAGCGGCTGGTCCTGCGGATGATGCCGCTCTATGCCCGCGCGCTCGATCTGCCGGCGACCTACTTCGACGAGCCGTTCCGTGACTGCCAGTACAAGCTGCGCCTGACGCATTATCCGCCGCAGCCGGCCGACGCGGTCGATGATTTCGGCATCGCGCCGCACACCGACACCAGCTTCCTCACCTTGCTGGCGCCCAACGACGTACCCGGCCTGTCGATCCGCGCCCGGGACGGCAGCTGGATCGAGGCGCCGGCGATCGAGGACGCCTATGTCGTCAATGGCGGGCAGTTCCTGCTGCGCTGGACCAACGACCATTTCCTCGCCACGCCGCATCGCGCGGTCAATCGCAGCGGGGCGGAGCGCTACGCCGTGGTGTTCTTCTGCGACGCCAACATCGATTGGCCGATCGCCGCCGTGCCGACCACCGTCGGCCCCGACCGGCCGCCGAGATATCCGACGACCTACTACACCGACTACATGACCGCCTATCAGCGCCAGAGCTATGATTCGCTGAAGGCCGCCGAATAGAAGGAGAGACCAATGAAGACCGTGCAGCAGATGATCGCCGCCGCCGACGCCGCGGTGCCGCGCATCAGCCCGGAGGAGGCCAAGGCGCTGGTCGGCCGGCCCGACGTGCTGTTCCTCGACGTGCGCGAGCCACCCGAGGTTGCCGCCTCGGGCAAAGTGGCGGGCGCCGTGGCGATCCCGCGCGGCCTGGTCGAGTTCCGCGCCGATCCGGCCTCGGCCATGCACGACAAGGCGTTCGACCGCTCGAAGACGGTGGTGACCTACTGCGCCTCGGGCGGCCGCTCGGCGCTGGTCGGCCATACGCTCAAGGAGATGGGCTACGACAAGGTGGTCAATCTCGGCGGCTTCAAGGGCTGGCTCGACGCCGGCGGCAAGATCGACCCGCCGGCCTGAGGCGGGCGGCGGTCAGCCGAGGTCGGGGAAATCCTCTTCCCAGAACTCGTGCGCGCCGCGCTCCTTGTTCTCGACCCGGGTCGCTTCGGTCGAGCGCAGCTCGACGCGGCGGATCTTGCCCGAGATGGTCTTGGGCAGGTCGGCGAACTCGATGCGTCGGATGCGCTTGAACGGCGAGAGATGCGCGCGGGCGTGGCGGAAGAGGGCCAGGGCCGTGTCGCGATCGGGCTTGTGGCCGGCGGCCAGCACGATGACCGCCTTGGGCACCGTAAGCCGGCGCGGGTCGGGCGACGGCACGATCGCCGCCTCGACCACGGCGGGGTGCTCGACCATCACGCTCTCGAGCTCGAAGGGGCTGATGCGGTAGTCGGACGATTTGAAGACGTCGTCGGCGCGCCCGACATAGGTGAGGTAGCCGTCGGCGTCGCGCGCCGCGACGTCACCGGTGCGGTAGACGTCGCCCTCGAGCCCGGCGATGCGGCCATCGTCGGTCTGATAGCCCTGCATCAGGCCGAGCGGCGGCGCGTCGAGCGGCAGGCTGATCTCGGCTTCCGGTAGCTCGCATCCATCGGGATCGCAGAGCCGGATCGCGTAGCCGGGCAGCGGCCGGCCCATCGAGCCGGGCTTCACGCGTTGTCCGGGGCTGTTGCCGATCTGCGCCGTGGTCTCGGTCTGGCCGTAGCCGTCGCGGATGGTGAGCCCCCAGGCCTGCCGCACGCGCTCGATGACCTCGGGGTTGAGCGGCTCGCCGGCGCCGATCACCTCGCCGAGGCTGGTCTTCCAGGACGCGAGGTCCTCCTGCACCAGCACGCGCCACACCGTGGGCGGCGCGCAGAAGGTGGTGATCTTGCAGCGCACGAGGACGTCGAGCAGCGGCCTGGCGGCGAAGCGCGGCTGGTTGAACAGGAACACCGTGGCGCCGGCGTTCCACGGCGCGAAGAAGCAGCTCCAGGCGTGCTTGGCCCAGCCGGGCGAGGAGATGTTGAGATGGATGTCGCCCGGCCGCAGGCCGAGCCAATACATGGTCGAGAGATGGCCGACGGGATAGCTCTGGTGGCTGTGCAGCACCAGCTTCGGCTTGCTGGTCGTCCCCGACGTGAAATAGAGCAGCAGCGGATCGCTGGCCTTCGTCTCGCCATCGGGCGCGAAATCCGGCGACACCTCGGACGCGGCTTCATACGCTCGCCAGCCGGGCGCCGCGCCGCCGACGACGATACGGCAATAGTCGCCAGAGAGCGCCGCGAACTTGGCCGTGTTCTCGGTGCTGGTGATCACGTGCCGCACGCGGCCGCGCGCGAAGCGGTCGGCGAGGTCGTTGTGCGTCAGCAGGGTGGTCGCAGGAATGATCACGGCGCCGAGCTTCATCGCCGCCAGCATGCATTCCCACAGCGGTGCGATGTTGCCCAGCATCAGCAGCACGCGATCGCCGCGCTTCACGCCTTGGGCGCGCAGGAAGTTCGCGACACGGTTCGAGCGCGCCGACAACTCGGCGAAGGAGAGTCTGGTCTCGGCGCCGCTCTCGTCGACGATCCACAGCGCTGGCCGATCGTTGCCGCGCGCCAGGGCGTCGAAATGGTCGAGCGCCCAGTTGAAGCGGTCCATCTTGGGCCAGCGGAAGTCGCGATAGGCCGCGTCGTAGTCCAGGCGCCGCTCGAGCAGGAAATCACGGGCCGCGAGAAAGGCCGCTTGCGACATGGGATGGACCTCGAACCAAGTGTCGCGCGCGACGATAACGGAGCGGGCGCGCGCCCTCCAGCCTATCCGGCACGGCCGGTCAGGGCGCGGAAGACGTCGAAGTTCAGGCGGCCGAACGCCTCCGAGGCGCGCAGCTCGACGGTGCGCGGGCGCGGCAGGTCGATGGCGATGTCGGCGGCGACGCGGCCGGGTCGGGGCGTGATCACCACCACGCGGTCGGACAGGAACACCGCCTCGGCGATCGAATGGGTGACGAAGAGCACCGTCTTGCGCGCGCCAGACGTCTCGCCCCAGATGCGCAGCAGCTCAAGCGCCATGTCGTCGCGCGTCATGGCGTCGAGCGCGCCGAAGGGTTCGTCCATCAGCAGCAAGGGCGGGTCGAGCAGCAAGGCGCGGCAGAGCGCGGCGCGCTGCTGCATGCCGCCCGAAAGCTCGCGCGGCAGCTTCTCGGCGAAGCCGCCCAGCCCGGCCATGTCGAGCAGCGCCAACGCGCGATCGCGCAGCTTGCCGGCGTCGCGGCCGGCGAGCTCGGCGGGCAGCAGCACGTTGCGCAGGATGGAGCGCCACTTCAGCAGGATCGGCGCCTGGAAGACCATGCCGATATCGGGGATCGGCCGCGTCACCTGCTCGCCGGTGACCTCGACCATGCCCTTGGTCGCGGGCCGCAGCCCGGCGATGATGCGCAGCAGGGTCGACTTGCCGCAGCCCGAGGGACCGACCAGGGAGACGAACTCGCCGGTGCCCACACGCAGCGAGATATCGGCGAGCGCCTCGACCGGCCCGCTCGCCGCCTCGTACGTCATGCCGACCTTCTGCAGGTCGATCAGGGAAGTCGACACGTTTCCTACCTTCCCCCGCTGGCCGGGGAAGGTGGCGCGAAGCGCCGGATGGGGGTGGTTGGTGCCACGACTCCATCGATGGAGACTGGCCGCGATACCGCCACCCCCGCGGAGCCGTCCGCGGCCCCTGACCGCCCTTCGGGCACCTTCCCCCGCAAGCGGGGGAAGCTATGACGGCGCATCACTTCGGCATCTCGACCTTGGTGAAGAACGCGGCGTTGAACACGTCCTTGCACTCGACCTTCTGGGGCAAGCCCATGTAGGTGTTCACCAGCTCGACCGAGTCGCACATCTTCTTCTCGTCGATGGCGCCAATGCCGCCCTTGGCGTAGCGCTCGGTCTTCATGAGCGCGATGCCCAGCAGCATGTTGGGCGTCATCAGCTCGACGTCGACCTCGGGCACGCGCTTCTTGAAGATCTCCATCGCCGCCTTGGGATCGGCGATCACGTCGCGCCAGCCCATGTAGGAGGCCTCGAGGAAGGCCTTCAGCACGGCCGGCCGCTCCTTCATGGTCTTGGCGCTGGCTATGATCGACATCGAGTACATGTCGAAGCCGAAATCGGCCCAGTTCATCATCACCACGTTGCCCTTGCCGGCGGCCTTCTCGTAGAGCGGCAGGCCAGTCGAGTAGTCGCCGACGCCGTCCATGCGCTTCTCGGCCACCGCGGCGATCTTGGCCGCCGGCTCGATGTTGACCCACGACACCTTGGCGGCGTCGACGCCGTTGAGCTTGGCGAAGGCCGGGAACATCTGGCGCTGGCTGTCGCCCGGCGGCGCGCCCAGGGTCTTGCCCTCGAGGTCTTTGGGTGTCTTCAGCGGCTTGCTGGTGAGGCTGAAGAAGTTCATCGGCGTCTTGTCGAACACCATGCCGACCACCTGCACCGTCGTGCCGCGGGCGCGCGAGGCGATCACCACGGCGGCGTCGGCTAGGCCGGCGTCGGCGCGGCCGGTGTCGACCTTGGCGATCGAGTCGCCCGAGCCCTTCGAGTTCTCGAGCGTCACGTCGAGGCCCTTGGCCTTGTAGTAGCCCTTCTCCAGCGCCACCCAATAAGCGGCGTGGTCGCCGACCGCGAACCAGTTCAGCGCGAAGGTGACCTTCTCCTGCGCCGACGCGGCGCCCGCCATCGCCAGCAGCGCGGCAAGTGCGATCGATCCCATCCTCAGCATGTTGCCCTCCGTCGTTGCGATTCACTCCACGCCTTCGGCCCACGGCGCCCACAGGCGGGCCGCCAGGACCACCACACCATAAAGCGCCAAGCCGATCGCCGAGATCCAGATCAGCGAGGCAAACGCCACCGCGGTGTTCATGCTGCTCTGGGTGTTGGCGATGACATAGCCCAGGCCCGCCTGCGAGGCCACGAACTCACCGACGATGGCGCCGACCACGGCCGCCGTCGCGGTGATCTTCAAGGCGCTCAGGATATAGGGCAGCGCGTTGGGGATGCGGATCTTCAGGAAGATCTTCCATTTCGGCGCCGAAAAGACGCGGCCGAGGTCGAGCATGTCGGTCTCGACCTGCGACAGGCCGACGGCGGTGTTGATCACGACGGGGAAGAAGCCGATCAGCGCGCCCATCACCATGGTGGGCAGGATGCCGTAGCCGATCCAAATCAAGAGCAACGGCGCGATCGCCACCTTGGGCAGCGTGTTGACGAAGACCAGGAAGGGCATCAGCGCGTTGGCGACCAGCGGCGACCAGGCGACGGCGGTGCCCAGCGCCACACCGACGATCGCCGCCATGAAGAAGGCGCCGACGATCTCCAGGCTGGTGATCCACAGATGCGGCCACCACGAGAAGCCGGCTTGCCACAGGGCGTTCCACACCATGGCCGGCGACGGCAGCAGGTAGGGGCGGATCTCGAGCGCGCTGACGGCGAGCTGCCACAGCGCCAGCAGCAGCGCGAAGAGCGCCGCTGTCGGCCAGTACCGACCCACGAGAGCGCTCAGCGTCATCGCCTCGATCTCTCTGCTATCATGCGCCCCCGTCCCGCGCCGGAGTGATGATATTCCGTGAAACTGTCGCTGTGCAACGAAGTGATCCGAGAATTACCCTTCGCGCGCCAATGTGCGCTGGCGGCGTCACTGGGCTATGCCGGTCTGGAGGTCGCGCCCTTTACCTTTGGCGACGAAGCCTATGCGATGACGGCGGCTGAGCGTTCCGAGATACGCGCCGCGTGCAAAGCCTCGGGTATCGCGGTCAGCGGCCTGCACTGGCTGCTCGCCGCGCCCGCCGGCCTGTCGATCACGACGGCGGACCGCGCCGTTTGGCAGAAGAGCGTCGACGTGCTGCGCGCGCTGGTCGAGCTGTGCGCCGAGCTGGGCGGCGACTATCTAGTGCACGGCTCGCCGGCGCAGCGGCGCGTCACCGACGCCGACGACGCCAAGCGGGCGGAAGAGGCTTGGCGCATCGCCGCGTCGGAAGCGGGCCAGGCGGGCGTGACCTACTGCGTCGAGCCGCTGGCGCGGCCCGACTGCAACCTGGTCAACACCCTGGCCGAGGCGGCGGATGTCGTGCGACGCAACGGCAATCCGGCGCTGCGCACGATGATCGATACGCTGGCGGCTGCGCATGAGGAGCCCGAGCCGCCGGCCGACGCGATCCGCCGCTGGATGCCCACGGGCCTGCTGGCGCATGTCCAGCTCAACGACCGCAACCGGCGTGGTCCGGGCCAGGGCGGCGACAGATTCGCGCCGGTGCTTCGCGCCTTGATCGGCACGGGTTATTCCGGCTGGATCGCCATGGAACCCTTCGTCTACGAACCCGATGGCCCGACCTGCGCCGCGCGCATGATCGGCTATGTCCAGGGGCTGATGGAGCACGCGTCGTGAGAGTGAAGCTGGAGGCCGCCGACCGCTTCGAGCGCGACCACAGGCTGCGCCTGCCGTTCCGCTTCGGCGTGATCACCGTGACCCAGGGCACGCAGGCGATCCTGCGCGTGCGCATCGCGCTGGAGGACGGCCGGATCAGCGAGGGCGTCGCCGCCGAGGCGCTGGGCGCGAAGTGGTTCGAGAAGAGCCCGGCCTTTACCGACGCGCAGAACCTCGACCAGCTACGTCAGGCGCTGCAGATCGCCATCGAACACTACCAGGCGCGCGGCTGGGACACGCCCTTCGGCCTCTACGCCAACACCTATCGCCAGCAGATCGCGCGCGGCGAGTCGCTGGGTCTCAATCCGCTGGTCGCGTCCTACGGTCCGGCGCTGCTCGATCGCGCGATCATCGACGCGGTCGGCAAGGCGACCGGCCAGTCCTTCGCGACCATGATCGCGGCCAACGTGCCGCGCATCGCTGCCACCGACCTTACGCCGGATATCGAGTCGGCTCATCTCGCGCGCTTCCTCGCGGGCTTGAAGCCGGCGCAGAGCATCGCCTTGCGTCACACGGTGGGTTTGGTCGATCCGCTGACCGCCGCCGATCGCCCAGCCTCCGAGCGCGTCAACGATGGCCTGCCGGAAACCCTGGAGGAGGTCGTTACCTATTACGGCGGCCGCTACTACAAGCTCAAGGTCGGCGGCAACGTCGCGGCCGATCTCGATCGACTGACGCGCATCGCCGCCGTGCTCGACACGGGCGCCGGCGACTACCGCGTCACCTTCGACGGCAACGAGCAGTACGACGACGTCGAGGGCATCGTCGAGTTGTGGCGCAAGGTCGAGGAGTCGCCCGCGCTCGCCAACATGGTGAAGCGCACCCTGTTCATCGAGCAGCCGATCAAGCGCCAGAGCGTGCTCAGCCGGCCGGTCACCGCGCTGTCGAAGTATCGCCCGGTGATCATCGATGAATCGGACGGCGAGCTCTCGACCTTCCCGCGCGCGCTGGAGCTGGGCTATGCCGGCGTGTCGAGCAAGAACTGCAAGGGCTTCTACAAGTCGATCCTCAACGCCGCGCGCGTGGCGAAGCTCGGGCCGGGCCACTTTATGTCGGCCGAGGACCTGACGACGCAGCCCGGCATCAGCGTGCAGCAAGACCTCGCTTTGGTCTCGCTGCTGGGCATGACCCATATCGAGCGCAACGCGCACCATTTTATCGACGGCATGTCGAGCGCGCCGGAGGCCGAGCAGAACGCTTTCGTCGCGGCGCACCCCCAGCTCTACGAGAAGCTGCCCGGCAAGCCGGCGCGGCTGCGCGCCAAGGGCGGCACGATCATGCTGGGTTCGCTCGGCTGCCCGGGCTTCGCCGTCGGCGTCGATCTCGATTTCACTGCGCTGCGCCCGATGGCGCCGGCGCCCCGCGACAGACTGCAGGCCGCCGCATGAGCACCTTGCCCGCACGCTTCGAGACGGTCGAGGCGATGGAAGATTTCATGACCGCGCCCTCGCCGCGGCTGATCGCCGATCTGGCGAAGGCGCCCGGCGACATCTTGGTGCTGGGTGTCGCCGGCAAGATGGGCCCGACGCTCGCCCGTCTCGCCAAGCGCGCCGTGCCCGAGCGGCGCGTGGTCGGCGTCGCGCGCTTCAGCGAGAAGGGCGTGCGCGAGTCACTGGAGAAAGCCGGCGTCGAGACCATCGCCGCCGACCTGCTCGACCGTGCCGCGCTGGAGACGCTGCCGAAGTCGCCCAACGTCGTCTTCATGGCCGGTCGCAAGTTCGGCGCGACCGGCGACGTGCCGCTGACCTGGGCGATGAACGTGCAGGTGCCGGCGATGGTGGCGGAGGTGTTCAGAGCTTCGCGCATCACCGTCTTCTCGACCGGCTGCGTCTATCCCTTCGTGCCGGTCGAGAGCGGCGGCGCCACCGAGGACATGCCGGCGGTGCCGCCGCCAGGCGACTACGCCAATTCCTGCGCCGGTCGCGAGCACATGTTCTCCTATTTCTCGACGCGGCACGGCACGCCGGGCCGGCTTTTCCGCCTGAACTACGCCATCGACATGCGCTATGGCGTGCTGCACGACATCGGCCGCAAGGTGCGCGACGGCGAGATCATCGATCTGTCGATGGGCCACGCCAACGTCATCTGGCAGGGCGACGCCAACGAGGTGGCGCTGCGCTGCCTGGCGCACGCCACGACTCCGACCTCGCCGATCAACGTCACCGGGCCCGAGACCTTCGAGGTCGCCGCCGTCGCGACCGAGTTCGGCAAGCTTCTGGGCAAGGCACCGAAGCTCGCCGGCAAGCCCGCGCCAACCGGCTGGATCAACAACGCGGCGCGCATGGTCAAGGAGTTCGGCCCGCCGAGCGTGCCGCTCAAGACCATGATCGAGTGGAACGCCGACTGGCTGGCGCGCGCCATGGCCACGCACAACAAGCCCACGCACTACGAGGTGCGCGATGGCCGGTACTGAGCCGCTCGACGTGCGGCCGATCGAGGCCGAGCACGCAGAGGCGGTGTGGCCGCTGTCGATCGAGGCCGGTTGGAACCAGAATGTCGCCGATTGGCGTTTCATGCTGGGCGCCGGCCGCGGCTTCGGCCTCGTGGGCGCCGATGGCGCATGGCACGCGAGCTCGCTGGTGCTGCCGCTGGGCCAGCGCTTGGCGTGGATCAGTATGGTGCTGGTGACGAAGGACCGCCGTCGCGGTGGCGTCGGCACCGGGCTGCTCAAGCGTTGCATCGCCGACGTACAGGACATGGGCGCCGTCGCCGGGCTCGATGCCACCGAACTGGGCCGGCCGATCTACCTGCCGCTGGGTTTCCACGATCTCTACTCGATCCGGCGCTGGCATCTCGACGCCGCGAAGGACGCGGTGGCGCCGCCGCGCGGTATCGAGATCCGGCCGGCGACAATCGCTGACCTCTCGGAGCTCGCGACCTACGACCGGCCGCTCAGCGGCATGGAGCGACCGACGATCCTGGCGCATCTCCTGTTGCGCCAACCCGGCCTCGCCTGGATCGCACAGACGCCATCGGGCGCGATCACCGGCTATGCGCTGGGCCGCGAAGGCCGCATCGCCACCTCGATCGGTCCGGTGATCGCCGACAGCGAGCCGATCGCGCTGGCGCTGATCGCCAAGGCGACGACGTCGGCGACGGGCCCGTTCATCATCGACGTGCCCGAAGCCCATCGCGACGTGCGCGCATGGATCGAGGGGCAGGGCGGACAGACACCGCGCGCCTATATGAGGATGACGCTCGGCACGGCGAAAGGGCTGGACGATCCGTCCTATGTCTTCGCGCTGGCCGGGCCCGAACTGGGTTGAGCGTCAGGCGCACCCGACGGAGTCACCATGGCCAAGGGATACTGGATCTTCCACGCCACGGTGACGGACCCGGAGGCTTACAAGAAGTACATCGAACGCGATGCCGAAGCGTTCGCGAAGTACGGCGCGCGCTTCCTCGTGCGTGGCGGGGCGTTCCAGCGTGTCGAAGGCCAGGCGCGCGATCGGCATGTCGTCATCGAGTTCGAAAGCTATGAGACCGCGCAGGCCTGCTACCACTCGCCGGAGTACCAGGCCGCGTCGGCGTTTCGGCAAGCCGGCGCCGTCACCGACCTTGTGATCATCGAGGGCACCCCCTAGCTTCCCGCCACGGCGCCTTGGGATAGGATAGCGGCATGACCCAATCCCCAACCCTTCACTGGCGCGACCTTCCCGCGCCGGTCTTGTCGATCCTGCGCCAGGGCGCGGTAATCCCGGCGCATCCGCTGGCGCTCGATGCCGATCGTCAGTTCGACAAGCGCTCGCAGCGCGCGATCAGTCGCTACTACGTCGACGCTGGCTCGGGCGGGCTGGCAGTCGGCGTGCACTCCACGCAGTTCGCGATCCGCGAGGTCGGTCTCTACAGGCCGGTGCTCGAGCTGGCGATCGAGACGGCGCGCGAGTGGACCGACCGGCCGCTGGTGATGATCGCCGGCGCGGTGGGCAAGACCGCGCAGGCGGTCGAGGAAGCGCGCGCCGCGCGCGCCATGGGCTATCACGCGGTGCTGCTGTCGCTGGCGGCGCTGAAGGGCGCCAGCGAGGACGAGCTGATCGAGCACTGCGCGGCGGTGGCGAGGGAGATGCCCTTGGTCGGCTTCTACCTGCAGACCGCCGTGGGCGGCATCAAGCTGTCGCGCGGCTTCTGGAGCCGCTTCGCCGCCATCGACAACGTGGTCGCGATCAAGGTCGCGCCGTTCAACCGCTACAAGACGCTCGACGTCGCCTTCGGCATCGCCCAGGCTCAAGCCGAAGAGCGCATCACGCTCTACACGGGCAACGACGACCACATCGTTGCCGACCTGGTGACGCCGCTGGTCGTGCGCACCGGCAACCGCGAGGTCACCTTGCGTTTCCGCGGCGGCCTGCTGGGTCACTGGAGCGTCTGGACACGCGGCGCCGTCGAGCTGCTGGAGAGACTGAAGCTCGCCGTGTCGAGCGGCGCGTCGGTCACACCCGAGACGCTGGCGCTCGACTCGTTCGTCACCGACTGCAACAGCGTCGTCTTCGACGTCGATCACGACTTCGCCGGCTGCATCCCGGGCTGCCACGAGATCCTGCGCCGCCAGGGGCTGATGACCTCGACGCACTGCCTCGATCCGCGCGAAACGCTCAGCCCCGGCCAGAGCGAGGGCATCGATCGCCTCTACGCGACCTATCCGGAGCTGCACGACGACGCCTTCGTCGCCGCCAACTTATCGCGCTGGCGGGCTTAGCTCCCTCTCCCCGCTCGCGGCGAGAGGGAATGCGGCGTCAGTTCAACCCGTACAGCCGCGCGACGTTCTCGCTGGTGATTTTTTTGCGAACCGCCGGCGAGAACTTCGCCAGGTTCTCGTCGAGCACCTTCTTCGAGTCGGGCCACAGGCAATCGGGGTGCGGGTAGTCGGCGCCCCAGATGATGTTGTCCTCGCCGATCATCGGCACGATTGGCTCGAGGTACTTGTCCTGCTGGTAGGTGACGTAGCCCTGGCGGCGGAAATAATCGCTGGGCTTCATCTTGAAGCCGAGCGCGCGGGCGCGGTCGTGGTACTCCGTGTCGAGGCGATCGAACACGTAAGGCAGCCAGGTGCAGCCCGATTCGCCCAGCACGAAGTTGAAGTCCGGATACTTCTCGCAGGCGCCCGAGGCGAGCATCGAGACCAGCACTTCCATGGTGTCGAGCTGGAACAGCGCCGAGCGCACCAGGCGGTACTCGGTGAAGTACTCCTTCTCCATCTGCGGATTGTCGGGCGCGCGCAGCGCCTTGAAGCCGGTGGAGTGGAAGGAGATCGGGAACTTGCACTCGGCGGCGGCTTCCCACAGCGCGTACCAGTCGTGGTGCCACAGCGGCAGCGACATGCGCTTGAAGGCGAGGTCGCCGCCCTTGATGCCCATCTTGGCGCAGCGGCGCACCTCGGCGGCGGCGGCGATCGGATCGTGGTTGGGCACGATGGCCAGCGGGAAGACGCGCTTGGCGTCGGCGCGCTTGGCGAAGTCGGCGACCCAGTCGTTGTAGATGCCGTCGCACCATCCCCGCATCTGGGGATCGGCGATCATCTCGTTGATCATCAGGCAGCCATAGACGATCTCGGCATCGACGCCGTCGCGATCGAGATCGGCGATGCGCAGCTCCGGCGTGGTCGGCCTGGGCTTGGCGCCGCGCCGGTAGTCCCAGCGGAAGCCGGCGGCATGCATCTCGTCGACGTGATGGAACGAGCCCTGCTGGTACTTCAGGAAGCCCGGCCCGACGCCGTTCCACATGCCCTTGTCCTGCGCCTCGACGAACCAGTGCAGGCCGTCGTCGAGCTCCTCGCAGCGCGGCGCCAGCAGCTTCCACTTCTTGGGCGCGGCGTCCGACCACAGATCGGGCGGGCAATAGGTGAGGTCGATATGGTTGTCGCCGGAGATCAGCCTGTCCGTCATGGCTCACGCGCTCCTGCTGGCTTGGTAGGGAAAGCCTAGACCCGCGGAGGAGGCCGTCAATCCTCGATCGCGGGCGCAAACCGCTGGGCGGCTATGCAGGCGCGGCGGTGGAGGAAGGGAGTAGCGTCACCGCGACACCGGGAGGAAACGCGCCATGGCCAGGTCCGCTCGTCGCCGCCTTCGATTTCTCGACCGCGCATGCGGATGAGCTCCATGACCGGTACGACCTCGAGCACATCCCCGAACGCCCGCGCCTGCGCCCGCATTTCCGCGACCGCCTGCGCATCCTCACGCGCCGCTACGTGCGCGGCGCTACTCCTCCGGCTCGGTCGTGAAGGTCAGCGGATGGCCGGCGCGGCGACCCATGTCGGTGGCGGCGGTGGCCTTGGTCTCAGCGACGTCGCGAGTGAACACCGCCACGACGCAGACGCCGCGGCGATGGGCGGTCATCATCACGCGATAGGACTGTGCCTCGGTCATGCGGAAGACCGCCTTCAGCACCTCGACGACGAACTCGCGCGGCGTGTAGTCGTCGTTGACCAGGATCACGCGATAGAGCTTCGGCCGCTCGGTCTTCGGCTCGATCTTGGTGGTCGGCTTGGTGTCGGTATCGCTCATCCGGCCCTCCGACGTCCGAGGGTACTGGTGCCGCCAAAGTCATCGCGCAAACCACCCCCGGCGGCAAGAGGGTGTAGAGTTCCGCCATGACCCGGCGCATGCACCTCAACCTGTTCATCCAGAGTCGCGGGCACCACGAGGCTTCGTGGCGCCATCCAGCGTCCTCGCCGTTGGCGCTCACCGACATCCGCTACTACCAGGACCTGGCGCGCCGGGCCGAGGCGGGGCTGTTCGATTCGATCTTCCTCGCCGACCAGCTGGCGATGGGCGAGGACGGCGCGGCGGCGGGGCGGACGTGGCTGGAGCCGATTACCGTGCTGGCGGCGCTTTCGGTGTCGACCACGCGCATCGGCCTGATCGCCACGGCCTCGACCACCTACACCGAGCCGTTCAATCTCGCCCGCCAGTTCGCCTCGATCGACCATATGAGCGGCGGCCGTGTCGGCTGGAACATCGTCACCTCCTGGGCTGCGGCGGCGGCGCGCAACTACGGCGGCGATGGGCAGGTCAGCCACGCCGACCGCTACGCGCGCGGCGAGGAGTTTATGACGGTGGTCAAGGCGCTGTGGGACAGCTGGGCCGACGACGCCATCGTCGACGATCGCGCCAAGGGCCTCTATGCCCGCGCCGATCGTATTCGGTCGGTCAATCATCGCGGCGAACACTACAAGGTCGCCGGTCCGCTCAACATGCCGCGCGGGCCGCAGGGCCGGCCGGTCTTCGTACAGGCCGGCTCGTCCGACACTGGCCGGCGCTTCGCTGCGCGCCACGCCGAGGCGATCTTCACCGCGCAAATGGAGAAGGCGACGGCGCAGGCGTTCTACGCCGACCTCAAGGCGCTGGTCGTCGCCGAGGGCCGCCCGCTCGACCAGGCGCTGATCCTGCCGGGCTTGAGCCCGCTGATCGCGCCGACCGAGGCCGAGGCGCGGCGCATGGCGCACGAACTCAACGACCTCACCGACCCCGAGATCGGCCGCAAGCGCCTGTCGGGTCGCTTCGGCGGGCATGACTTCTCGCACCTGCCGCTCGACAAGCCTCTGTCGGTCGAGGACTTCCCTGATCCCGGCACGGTCGAGGCGGCGCGCAGCCGGACGGAGGTGATCGTCGGCCTGGTGCGGCGAGAGACGCCGACCTTGCGCCAGCTGCTGGCCTATCTCGCGGGCGCGCGCGGCCACTACGTGACGGCGGGCACGCCGGAGCAGATCGCCGATCTGATGGTGGAGTGGTTCAAGGACGCCGCGGCCGACGGCTTCAACGTCATGCCGCCGCTATTGCCCTCGATGCTCGACGTCTTCGTCGCCGAGGTGATCCCGATCCTGCAACGGCGCGGCCTGTTCCGCACCGCCTACGAGGGGCAGACCCTGCGCGACCACTATGGCCTCGCGCGGCCGGCGAGTGCATTCTAGAGCCCTGTCTGTCATCCCGAGCGCAGCGAGGGATCTGGGTTGTAACTGGATCCCTCGCTGTGCTCGGGATGACAGATTGGAAAATGGAGGATCGCGATGGGCACGGCGTTGAGCGCGGCGGAAGTCGCCGCCTACCACGAGCGTGGCTATCACTTAAAGGTCAACGCGTTCTCGGTCGACGAAGCGAACGCGTTCAACCGCCGCTTCGAGGAGTCGGAGAAGCGCGCCGGCGCGTCGCTCAGCACCGGCCTGCTGAACATGAAGCCGCATCTCGTGTTTCCCTGGCTCGACGCGATCGTGCGCGACGCGCGCATCCTCGACGCGGTCGAGAGCATCCTCGGCCCTGATCTGCTCTGCTTCAGTTCAGGCTTCTTCAACAAGGGGCCGGGCGACGGCACCTATGTCTCGTGGCACCAGGACGCGACCTACTGGGGCCTGGCGGCGCCCGAGGTGGTGACGGCGTGGGTCGCCTTCGCGCCCAGCAACGAACTCTCGGGCTGCATGCGCGTCGTGCCCGGCAGCCACCTTACGCAGCTCAAGCACCACGACACCTTCGCCGAGAAGAATCTGCTGACGCGCGGCCAGGAAGTCGAAGCCAAGGTCGACGAGTCACAGGCCGTCGACTTCGTGCTCGAGCCCGGAGAGGTCTCGTTGCATCACGTGCTGATCGTGCACGGCTCCGGTCCCAACCGCGCCAGCTGGCCGCGCCGTGGCTTCGCCATACGCTACATGCCCACCAGCCTGAAGCCGGCCGAGGGCCGCAGCAGCAGCGCCTTGCTGGTACGCGGCGTGGACCGCTTCAAGTATCACCTGGCGGAGGTGTCGCCGGAGGCCGAGCTGCACCCCGACGCCGTGGCCCGGCACAAGGCGCTCGTCGAGCACAGCCTCAAGGGCCTCTACCAGACCGCCGACAAGGCCATTCCCGGCGCGCGCCTGGCTTGACCTGTCATTCCGAGCGCAGCGAGGAATCCAGGCCACTCCTGGATTCCTCGCTGCGCTCGGAATGACAGAGTGGTGTCAGCCGACGGCTTTGCGAATCCGCGCCCAGTCGTCGATCGCGGCTTCGTGGCCGGGGACGAGCTGGATGGTGAATTGGGTGTAGCCGGCGTCGCGCAGCTTCAGGATGCGCTCGATGATCTCGCGCTCGCTGGCGGTGAACGACGTCGCCTTGATCAGCTCGGCGGTCACGAAGCGCTTCTCCTCGGGCTTCACGAACATCAGATGGCCGCGATGGTTCCGCAGGTAGGGCGCGTCCTTGGGTTCGAAGCTTCGGGCGAGCTCGATGTAGCCGTCGACCTCGGGTCTGCCGCTGGTCGGCATGGCGATACCGGGCTTGAGGCCCGAGATCGCCTCGTCGGCGGCGCGATGCAGCATGACGGCGGCGCGCGGTCCGGCCTGCGCCATGGCGCGCGGTGAATCGGCGGGCTCGCCGTCGGCCAGCACGCAGCCCAGCGCGAAGGCGGTGGATTCGAGATCGCCGATGGCGCGGCCGGCCTCGGTCCACGCCGTGCGCATCGCCTGCACCTCGCGGATGCCGGTGTCGACATTGCCGACGAAGTCGATCCAGCCGGCGTCGAGCTTCGCCGTCAGCGCGCGGGTGCGCGGGCCGAAGGCGGAGAGGTGCAGCTTGATCGGGTCTTTGGTGTTGAACAGCGGGAGTTCGGGATTGAGGAAGCGGATCTTCTTGCGCTGACCCTCCATCTCGAAGTCGACGATCTCGCCGCGCAGCAGGCCGTAGACCTGGGCGATGTAGGTCTCCATATCCTTGATCTTCATCGCGCCGAAGCCCATGGCGCGACGCGCGGTGAAGCCGGTGCCGACGCCAAAATCGATGCGTCCAGGGGCGAGCTGGTTGAGTGTGGCGATGGCGTTGGCGGTGACCGGCGCGATGCGGTTCGAGGGCACCAGCACGCCGGTGCCGAGCCGGATGCGGCTGGTGTGGACCGCCGCGGCGCCCATGGCGACGAAGCAATCCGCGCTCAGCATCTGCGTGTCGTAGAACCAGGCGTGCGAGAAGCCGAGCTCCTCGGCGCGCCGCACGATCTTCCACGAATCCGCCGCCGTGGGCAGCGCGATGCCGAAATGCATGGGGGAAATCCTCAAATTCCTTCTCCCCGCGCAGGCGGGGAGAAGGTGCCGAGCGGCAGCGAGGCGGATGAGGGGCTTGGCGGTCTCCCAGCGAAGACACTGCCCGTTGGACGATCGCGAAGCCCCTCATCCGGCGCTTCGCGCCACCCTCTCCCCGCCTTCGCGGGGAGAAGGGATCACTCGGCCGGAACCGCTTCCTTGCGGAACACCGGATTCTTCTCGGAGTCGATCAGCGCTTCCTTGCCCTCGGTGGGCAGGACCTCGACGTAGTTCAGCGCACCGTTGATGTCGCCGCCCCAGACCTCGTGCGGCAGCTCGTAGAGCAGCTCGACGCCGTAGCCGTTGGGGTCGCTGATGTAGAGGCTGTGCGTCATGCCGTGGTTGACGCGGCGGCCGAACTTCACGCCCTTCGCCTGCAGATGCTCCAGCCGCGCCAGCCACGCCTCGCGCGTCGGGAAGCCGATGGCGATGTGGTTGACGGCGAAGCCGCCGCCGAACATCGACCAGTTCTCGGGTGGCGGCGGCAGGTCGCGGTTCTCGACGATCGCCACGTCGTGGTGGTTGAGATGGCCCTTGGGGTTACCGGGCGCGCTGTAGAAGCGCATCTTCGGCGGGTTGGGCCGTTTCTCGGTCGGCGTCAATTCGCCGACCTGCTCGAAGCCCACCACCTCGGTCCAGAAGCGGTGCGATTCCTCAAGGTTACGGACGTTGAGGACGATGTGGTTGACGCCGGCGGGCGCCATGGGTTTTGCGGTCATCGGGAACTCCCTAATTGGCGCCATGGTACTCCCGCCCGCGCAGGGCGGCTAGACCCTCCGCCGTCGCACAATCGCGTCAATGGCCTATGGTCTTGGGGGTGGGTGGTGACACAATCGGCCGCCAACCCCTGGGGAGAGAAAGACGCCCATGAACGCCCTGAGTTCCGATCTGCATGAGACGCTGGCCCGCGTCGGCACCTCGACCCTGACCGGCGTGCTCAACCGCCGCGGCCTGAAGTCGATGACCCTCTACGATGTATGGCCGCTGCGGCCCGAGCAGCCGGCGATGGTCGGCATCGCCTTTACCATGCGCTTCATCCCCTCGCGCGAGGACAAGGATGGCCCGAATTCGACCAACCGCTCGATGGTCCAGCCGCAGGCGATGGAGGAGTGTCCGCCGGGCCACGTGCTGATGATCGACTCGCGGGGCGACTCGCGCGCCGCCTCGGCCGGCGATCTCTATATCGGCCGCCTCAAGGCGCGTGGCGCCGCGGGCATCGTCACCGATGGCGGCTTCCGCGACACCAATGGCGTCTTCAAGACCGGCCTGCCGGCCTATCACCGCCGCCCGTCCTCGCCGCCCAGCCCGATCGTGCATCGGCCGATGGACCTGCAGCTGCCGATCGCCTGCGGCGGCGTCGCCGTCTATCCCGGCGACATCGTGGTCGGCGACCGCGATGCCGTGCTGGTGATCCCGCCCGATATCGTCGAGGCCGTGGCCGACGAGGCTCTGAAGAACTACGAGTACGAAAGCTGGGCGGAGCTGGAGGTGGCCAAGGGCCGCCCGCTCAAGGGACTCTTCCCGGTCGCCGGCGACGAAGCCAAGCGCGACTACGAGGCGTGGAAGAAGGCACGCGGCGGGAAGTAGCCTTGGTCGGGGCGCGCCGCTCCGGCGGCGCGTCTTGCCCTGACGCGCCGCTGGAGTGGCGCGCGCCCAGCGCTCAAACGAAGCCCAGCTCGCTGCGCGCCTCGCGGCCCGGCTCCGAGGTCAGCATAGCGATGAAGCGCGCGGCCTCGTTGGCCGCTTGCGCGCGGATCCCGATGGCGACGGTGTAGGTTGTTCGCAAGGCGCAGCTCGGCGGCAGCGGCGCCACGAGGTCCAGACCCGGCGTGGCGAGGATCTCGGTGACCTGGGTGCAGCCGATCGGGCGGTCGCTCTTGGACGCCGCGAGCGCGCGCATCGCCGTCCGGCCGTTGGGCGCGGCACGCAGCCGGCTGGCGACTCGGTCGGCGATGCCTAGCTCGCGCAGCACCTTGGCGAAGTGGATACCGGCGGTCGCCGATGTCGGGTCGGGCAGATGGATCTCGTCGGCGTCCAGTAGCGCCGCGCGCAGTGCGTCGGCGCTGCCGATCGCCGGCGCGGCGTCGCGGCGACGAACGGCGATCGCGGTCTCGACCTTGCCGATATTCTTCGCCGAGTTGAACACGACATGGCCGTCGCGCTCGAGGTTGGCGATCAGCGTCGAGGTCAGGATCACCAGATCGGCGGGCGCGCCGGCCAGCAGCTTGTCGCGTATCGTGCCGACGGCGCCGAAGCTGCCCTCGATGCGATGGCCGGTCGCCCGCTCGAAGGTCGGGCGCAGCGATTCGACGAGGGCTTGCGCGGCGCCACCGCTCAGGACGTGGAAGCTTTTCACTGCGCTTTGATCCCGGCGGTCTGAATCACGTTGGCCCATTTCTCGATATCGCCCTTGAGGAAAGCGCCGAAGGCCGTCGGCGACAGGGTCATCGGCTCGGCGCCCTGCCTGGCCCAGGCGGCGCTGATGTCCGGTCGCGCGATCACCTTGGCGATCTCGGCGTTGAGCTTGTCGACGACGGACGCGGGCGTGCCGGCGGGCGCCATGACGCCCAGCCAGATCGTCGCTTCGTAGCCCGGCACGCCGGCTTCGCTCACCGTGGGCAGGTCGGGCATGATGCGGGATCGCTTCTGGCCGGTGGTGCCCAGCGCGCGCAGCTTGCCGGCCTCGACATTGCCGGCGATCGCGGTGATGGCGTCGAGCATCATGTGGACGTGGCCGCCCAGCACTGAGTTGCGCGCGTCGCCGCTGTTCTTGTGCGGCACGTGCAGGATGTCGGTGCCGCTCATGGACTTAAAGAGCTCGCCGGCCATGTGATAGGGCGTCCCCGGACCCGACGAAGCGTAGCTCAATTTGCCCGGCTGCTTCTTCGCCAGTTCGAGGAACTCCTTGAGCGTCTTGGCCTCGACCGAGGGATGCACCACCATCAGCAGGTCCGACGAATTCACCGGCGCCACGGGCGCCAGGTCCTTGAGCAGCGCGTAGGGCTTGTTGGCCAGCAGGGTCTCGTTGGTGGTGTGGGTGTTTGACATCATCAAGAGCGTGTAGCCGTCGGGCGCCGCCTTGGCGACGATGTCGGTGCCGATCACCGCACCGGCGCCGGGCTTGTTGTCGATGACGAAGGGCTGCTTCAGCGTTTCCGACAGCGCCGCGCCCAGCACGCGCGCATAAACATCCGCCGGCCCGCCCGGCCCGAACGGCACGACGATCTTCACCGCCTTGTCCGGCCAGGCCTGCGCCAATACCTGATGCGGTAGCATCGCCGCCGCCGCCGCCGCCGCCGCCGACGCGGCCAGCAGGCCGCGCCGCGAGATCGAACCCATCACCCCCTCCCTGTTCTTGTTTGTCATCCCGAGCGTAGCGAGGGATCCAGAGCAACCTGGATCCCTCGCTACGCTCGGGATGACACTTGCTAGTCGTCCGACCCGACCTTCTTCATCTCCTCCATCGGCGGCAGCGAGCCGGGGCGGAAGCCGCCGGCCTGCTGCGCGGCGGCCATGTTCTTCATCGTCACCGCGAGCGCCGCCTGCGCCTTCTCGTTGCCCTTCACGGTGGCGCGGATCGATTCGGCGCGGCCCTTCATCAGCTCGGCCTGGTGCGACGCCAGGAACTCGGCGGAGACCTTCTGGTTCACCGTGTAGCCGTTGAGCTCGGGGATCACGTAGCGCGCGAACAGCTCCCAGGAGCGCAAGGTGGCTTCGCGGTTGGCCCAGTCATGCGCGAAGCCCAGCACGGTGCCGAAGCCGCCGGTAACCTTCTGCAGGTTCTTGATCATCGCCACCAGCTGGTCGGGCGTGCCGACCACCGAGGCGCCGGCGCCACCGCCACCGGCGCCACGCACCTGCGCCATCAGCTCGTAGCGATCGGGTACCGCCACGGCGCCGAGCTGGCCCAGCACGCGCACGCGGTACTCGTTGTGCCACCACCACAGCCCGTCGAGCGCCTCGCGCTCGGCGTCCTTGGCCGACTCCGCGAGATGGAACGAGACCAGCACGCGCCAATCCTTGCGATCGACGGTCTTGCCGTGCTTCTTCGCCGCTTCCTCGGCGAAGCTCCACTGCACCGGCAACGCCGACAGGCCTTCCTGCGAGGTGGACGCTATCGACAGCACGCCCATGCCGTACTTGCCGGCGAGCTGCATACCGGACGGGCTGATCGAGGAGGCCGCCGCCATCGGCAGCGTGTCCTGCAGCGGCAGCAGCTGGAGCTGGCCCTCGTTGATCTGGAACCAGTCGCACTGATAGCTGAAGCGCTCGCCATTGAGCAGGCGCACGATCACGCCCAGCGCCTCGTCCTGGCGGTCGCGCAGCAGCACCTGGTCGATGCCGAAGGTGCGCGCGTCCGAGGGCAGGGCGCCCGGACCCGAACCGAAGATCGCGCGGCCGTGGCTCATGTGGTCGAGCTGCACCATGCGCTGCGCGACGTTGAACGGGTGATGGTAGGGCAGCGAGACCACGCCGGTGCCCAGCTTGATGCGCTTGGTGCGCATCGCGGCGGCGGCGAGGAACATCTCGGGCGAACCGATCATCTCCCAGCCGCTGGAGTGATGCTCGCCGCACCAGAACTCGTCGTAATTGTAGTGGTCGAGATGCTCGACGAATTCGAGGTCGCGCTGGAACTGCAGGGTGGGATGCTCGCCGACGGGGTGATGCGGGGCGAGGAAGGCGCCGAATTTCATCCGCTTCATAGGTGATCTCCTCCGGATGCCCGCATTGACGGTTGAATCGGCGCCGGTTTCAAGGCTCCACTGCGGGGCCAAGAGGGGGAACGCCACCATGCCGCATGAACTCGCCGCCCAACTCGCGCCCACGGGCGTCCTGCGCGCCGCCATCAACATGGGCAATTTCCTGTTGGTCACGGGCAAGACGCCGTCAGGCGACCCGGCCGGCGTCTCCCCCGACATGGCCGCCGCGATCGCCGAGAGACTGGGCGTGCCGGTGAAGTACCTGCCCTACAAGACGCCGGGCGAGCTGGCCGATCACGGCGGCACCAACACCTGGGATATCGGCCTGATCGGCGCCGAGCCGGCGCGGGCGCAGAAGATCACCTTCACCGCCGCGTACGTCGAGATCGAGGCCACCTACCTCGTGCCGGCAGGCTCGACGCTGAAGAGCGTCACCGAGGTCGACAGCAAGGGCGTGCGCATCGCGGTCTCCGCGCGCAGCGCCTACGACCTCTGGCTGGAACGCAACATCAAGAACGCCACCTTGGTGCGCACCGAGGGCCTCGACGGCGCCCTCAACCTCTTCGTCAACGACAAGCTCGAAGCCATGGCCGGCCTGAAGCCGCGCCTGCTGAGCGACGTGCAGAAGGTGCCCGGCTCGCGCATCCTCGACGGCCAGTTCACTGCCGTGCAGCAGGCCATCGGCACCGCCAAGACGAACGAGGCCGGCGCGGCGTTCCTGCGCAGCTTCGTCGAGGAAGCGAAGAAGTCAGGCTTCGTGAAGAGCCTGATCGAGAAGCACAAGGTCGTCGGCCTCTCGGTCGCGCCGCCGGCCTAGGCGCCGGGCCGCTACTCCGCTAGGTTGTGGCTTGAGCATCGAGGAGGCGCGGATGGTCAAACCGATTCTCGGCGGGCCGGGCCCCACCATCAAGCTGTTCCACTATGGCGCCGCGATTCTTGGCTCCGTGCGCAAGGACAGCTTCTGGACGGACTTCGAATCGACCAACAAGGACGACATTTCGCGCATCACCGGGCAGCCGGCGATGTACTTCAAGGTTCGCAGCATGGTGCTGGTGAACCGCGACAAGATCGATTTTCACTTCCGCAATGTCGCCACCGCGATGAAACCTGGTCTCGGCGCGTTCGACGAATACAAGAACAAGGCGGAGATTCCGGTCTCGTATCTCGAGACGATGGCGCTGCCCTGATCTTGATCAACGCGCCGCGCCTCTCGGCGCGAACAGGAACGCCAGCGGCGCGGCGGCGATGGTGATCGCCGTCATCAGGTGGAAGGCGTTGATGTAGCCGATCATGCCGGCCTGGCGCTGCACCTCGTTGGCCAAGCGGTCGTAGGTCGCGACGCTGCCCAGCGCACCGTAGGTCGTGGTCCATGGCAGCAGCGCGTCGACGCGCAGCGCGTTGATGTAGGTGGTGAGGTTGACGCTGGCTTCGGCGACGGAGTGGGTGAAGACCACGAGCGTCATCGAGATGAAGATGCTGCTGCCCAGCATGCGCACCAGCGCGAAGATCGCGTTGCCTTGCGTGAGCAGGCTGCCGGGCAGGGTGGAGAAGGCGAGCACGGCCATCGGCGTGTAGCTGAGCCCGAAGCCCAGCCCGTGCAGCATGTTGGTGAACATCACGTCGGATGTGCTCAGATTGATGTCGAGCGAGCCCATCCAGATCGCCGCCACGGCCTGGATCGAGAAGCCGAGGAACAGGCAGAAGCGCGGGCTGATGCGGGTGAGCGGCGCGACGATGAAGAACGAGCCGAAATTGCCCAGCCCGCGCGAGGCGACCAGCAGGCCGATGATGCCGTCGGGATAGCCGCGCAGCTCCTGCAGCATGGGCGGGAACAGCACCATGGGCACGTATTGCAGCATGCCCATGATGATCGCCACCGTGGCGCCGACGACGAAGTTGCGGTCGGCGAAGGTCGCCGGCTCGACCAGCGGCGTCGATGTCGTGCGCATGTGGATGAGGAACATGACGAAGAACACCGCCGCCAGCGCGCACTCGATGACGGTCTCCGCAGAGTCGAACCAGTCGTTGCGCTGGCCGCGGTCGAACATGAGCTGGAAGGCGGCGATGGCGATGCCGAGGAAGATGTAGCCGGTGAAGTCGAGCGGCCGGCGCATGCCCTTCTCGCGGTCGGTCAGCACGGCCGCCGCCAGGAAGCCCGCGATCACGCCCAACGGTGCGATCAGGAAGAAGGTCCAGCGCCAGGAGATCAGCTCGCTCACCATGCCGCCGAAGGTCGGGCCGATGATCGGGCCCATCACGCCGCCCACGCCCCACATCATGATGATGAAGGGATGCTGGTGGCGCTCGAAGCTGCCCAGCAAGATCGCCTGGCCCATGGGGAAGATCGGCGCGCCGAAGGCGCCCTGGATGACGCGCAGCAGCAGCAGACTTTCCAGGGTGCTGACCATGCCGCAGAGCACCGAGGCGGCGGTGAAGCCGATCACCGACGACACCATCAGTACGCGCCAGCCCAGCTTGGCCGCCAGCCAGCCGGTCAGCGGCGTGGCCACGGCGGTGGCGACGAGGTTGAAGGTCAGGATCCAGGAGATCTGGTCCTGCGTCGCCGACAGCGCGCCCTTGAGCTGCGGCAGGATCACCGTCACCGAGGTGGCAGTCAGCCCGAACAGGATCGTCGTGAACTGGACCGTCAGAAGCGTCAGCCACTGCCGGCCGGTGATGGCGCCCATCTCAGCTCGCCATCGTGTCGCACATGCGGGTTTCCATCCGTCGCCCCTTGCCGTCTACACTGCGGCGGCCGGGCGGCGGGCGCAAAGGAATTGGCGCTGCGCCCCGGGCATCCCATATCTGCGTTGAGCGCGTTGCAGGGGCAGGTTCCGTGATTGAGTTCTCCGTTCTCGACCTGTCGCCGATCCTCGCCGGCTCCGACGCCCGTCAGGCGCTGCACAACAGCCGCGACCTCGCCCGGCACGCCGAGACATGGGGCTACAAACGGTACTGGCTGGCGGAACATCACAACATGCCGGGAATCGCCAGCAGCGCCACGGCGGTCGCTATCGGCTATGTCGCGGAGGGCACCAAGACCATCCGCGTCGGCTCCGGTGGCATCATGCTGCCCAACCACGCGCCGCTGATGATCGCCGAGCAGTTTGGCACCCTGGAATCGCTCTATCCCGGCCGCATCGACCTCGGGCTGGGCCGCGCGCCGGGCACCGACCAGCGCACCGCCCAGGCGCTGCGCCGCTACTTCAACGCGGCCGACAATTTCCCGCAGGATGTGCAGGAGCTGCTGGCCTGGTTCCGGCCGGCGATCCCCAACCAGGCGGTGCGCGCCGTGCCCGGCGAGGGCCTCAACGTGCCGGTCTGGATCCTGGGCTCCAGCCTGTTCGGCGCCCAGGTCGCGGCCCATTTTGGCCTGCCCTTCGGCTTCGCCTCGCATTTCGCGCCCGACTACCTGCTCGAGGCGCTGAAGATCTACCGCGACGAGTTCAAGCCCTCGGAGTATCTGCAGCGTTCCTACGCCCTGGCCGGCGTCTCGACCTTCGCCGCCGACACCGACGCCGAGGCGCGCCGGCTGTTCAGCTCGGCGCAGCAGCAATTCATCAATCTGCGCCGCGGCACGCCCACGCCGCTGCAGCCGCCGATCGACGACATGGATACATACTGGACGCCGCGCGAGAAGGCCCAGGTGCAGCACGCCCAGCGGCGCGCCGTGGTCGGCTCGCCCGACACCGTCAGACGCGGCCTCGCCGCCTTCATCGCGGAGACCGGCGTCGACGAGGTCATGATCGCCAGTCAGATCTTCGACCACCAGGCGCGCCTGCGCTCCTTCGAGATCGTCGCCGGGTTGCGTGAGAGCCTGGCCGCCGAACGCGCCGCCTGACCCCTGTCGCGCCGGTAACAGCGCCTCCCGTGACCCTTGGTATTGTCCGCGCCATCTCGTAAGAACGTGGCGACGGGGAGAGCGTGATCAGCATGGAGAACGGGGCGTTTCCGTGGGGCCAGATCCAGCTCGACGCGCTGGCGCGGGGCGAGCTCGTCTACGCCATGAACGAAGGCTGGGCGTCGCTGAGCGAAGGCGTCGGCTATGCCCTGACCTGGATCGGCAAGCGCGCCTGGGACCAGGACTTCGCATTCGACATGCGTGGCGAGCCGGAGGCTCCGGTGTCCGAGGGCGCGCCGGCCGAGGTGCTGCGCGACCAGGCGATCTGCCGCAGCGTCGGTCAACGCGTGCTGCCGCGGGTCGAGACCGTGCTGCGCCAGTACGGCGTGGCGGTGAACGATCGCCGCTACATGCACACGACCCAGCCGATCAACGCGCGCCTGGTGCTCGGCCGGCTCTCCTACGGCGACGGGCTGTACTATTTCGAGATGAACCGCGCCGGTCGCGTCCACGCGCTCGCCGCGCAGCGCGAGGGCGACCGTTACCATCTGTTCGACTGCCACTACGGGCATTTCAGGGTCGACGGCCTGCGCGGTTTCGCGGGTTTCCTCGAGCGCTTCATGCGCCAGGTCGATTACGGTCGCGTCTACGACAAGGGCACCACGGTCGCCGGCGCCAACGCGGTCGCGCGGTGGCGGGTTCTGGACATCGCCGCGACGGCCGCCGCGGCCACCCCTGAACTCGCCGGGGCGAACCCCACCATCAGAGCCGTGTCCCCCGGGGAACAGCGCCGCGCCTCATGACGCCGCATCCTGTCGCTATCGACGGGCGACAGGACGGCAGCCATGCGGTGGGACGACATTCAGCGAGATGCCATGCGGCGGGGCGAACTGGTCTATGCGATGGACCAGGATGTGCCGGGATTCGATGAAAGGCAGATGCCGGCCGAGTGGGCGGCGGCCGGGCTGAGCGGCCGTTGCGTCGGCTTCGCCTTGCGCTGGATCGGGTTGCGAGCCTGGGGTCGAGACTATCACTACACCACCATCAGCAGCGGCAAGGACTCCGGCCCCACCGCCAATGGCGGCTTCGCCGAGGTCCCGCGCGACCAGGCGCTCAGCCGCGGCATCACCGCGGGCTTCCTGATCCGCGTCGAAACCGTGCTGAAGCAGTACGAGGTGCCGGTCAATCGCGCGCTCTACATGCGCACGGAGCGGGGCGTCAGCGCCGAGCTCGTGCGGGACCGCGTCTTCGCGGGCGACGGGCTCTATTACTTCGAGTTGCGCCGCACGGGTGGCGCGCATGCCATCGCCGTGCAGCGCTTTGGGCATTGCTATCGCCTGTTCGATGCCAACGAAGGGCACTTCGTTCTGAACGGCGAGAAGCGCTTCGTCGAGTATCTGACCGAATTTCTCACGCTCACCGGCTATGCCAAGACCTATGTGGCCGGCACGTGGATCGCCGGCGTTTCGGCCGTACCGCCGGTGCCGTCCCATCGCCCGGGCCCGCCGCTGCGCCGTTCGAGACCCGGGCTGCGCCGCGGGTTGGACACCGGTCCCTGGAGACACCAATGGGACCCTACGCCCGAAATCGATCTGCTGGGTCGCCGCGCCGTTCGGTAACGCCAGGGCGACTTATCCGGTGCGCAAGGAAAGTCGCTTTGAAAGCCACCTGCGCCCCGGCTAAGTGACGGACAACGCCCGTCACGTCCACCGGTGTCCGATGTCCCGTCAGCTCCGCCTCGGCGCCTTCATGCGCCCGGTCAGCATCCATACCGCCGCCTGGCGCTATCCCGGCGCCTTCCCCGACGCCAATTTCAACTTCAAGCATCTCAAGCGCTTCGCCCAGACCCTGGAACGCGGCAAGTTCGACGCCTTCTTCATGGCCGATCACCTGGCGGTGCTCAATATGCCGATGGAGGCGCTCAAGCGCAGCGCCACGGTGACCTCGATCGATCCGCCGACATTGCTGCCCGCGCTCGCCGCCGTCACCGAGCATATCGGCCTGATCGCTACCGGCTCGACCACCTTCGACGCGCCCTATCACCTGGCGCGTCGCTTCGCCTCGCTCGACCATCTGAGCGGTGGTCGCGCCGCCTGGAACATCGTCACCACGTCGAACCCCGACGCGGCGTTGAATTTCGGCCTCGACGACCACATGGAGCACGACGAGCGCTATCGCCGCGCGCGCGAGTTCTATGACGTGGTCACCGGGCTGTGGGACAGCTGGGCCGACGACGCCTTCATCCGCGACGTCGAGGCCGGCGTCTACTTCGATCCGGCCAAGCTGCATGTGCTGAACCACAAGGGCAAGTACTACAAGGTACGCGGGCCGCTCAATGTCGGCCGGCCGATCCAGGGCTGGCCGGTGATCGTGCAGGCCGGCGCCTCGGAGGCCGGCAAGCAGCTCGCGGCCGAGACGGCGGAGATGGTGTTCGCCGGCGTCGGCAGCCTCGCCGACGGCAAGCGGCTCTACGCCGACATCAAGGGCCGCATGAAGGCGGTGGGTCGCGAGCCCGACCAGCTCAAGATGCTGCCCGGCGCCTTCGTCGTGGTCGGCGACACGGTCGAGGAGGCGAAGGCCAAACGCGCCCATCTCGACAGCCTGGTGCACTACGACAGCGCCATCGCCTCGCTGTCGATCGCGCTGGGCACCGACGCCTCGAAATTCGATCCTGACGGGCCGCTGCCCGAGATCCCGCCGAGCAACGCCAGCCAGAGCGGCCGCGAGCGCGCCATCGCGCTCGCCCAGCGCGACAACCTCACGGTACGCCAGCTGGCGCAGCGCCTGGGTGGCTTCGCCGGCCTCAGCTTCGTCGGCACGCCCCAGACCATCGCCGAGCAGATGGAGCAATGGCTGATGGAGGAGGGCAGCGACGGCTTCAACGTGATGTTCCCGTACCTGCCTGAGGGTCTCGACGATTTCGTCGATCGCGTCGTGCCCGAGCTGCAGCGCCGTGGCCTGTTCCGCAAGGAATACGAGGGCACCACTTTGCGCGAGAACCTCGGCCTGACGCGCCCGCCCAATCGCTTTTTCAGCAATCAGGCGGGTTAGTGCGGGACGACATTCGTCGCGAGCTCATGCCGCCGGCTTGACACCCACGGCGCAGTGCATCGGGTGTGCCATGAACAGCAGGCCCGCTTGCTCGGCCGCGTCGCGAGTCGCGCGCCAGGTCGGCATCTGCTCACCGCTCAGCAGCGAGAGCACATGATCCTCGCGATAGCGCCAGATTGGCCCCTCGGGCCGGTCGAGCGTGATCAGCGAGGGGAAGCAGGTGAGGTCGACGAGCCCGCCCTCGCGCATGCGACGATAGAGGCTGGCATCGGCGACGCCTTTGGCGGCGACGGATTGCGGCGGCACGACGATCTTCTCGGTGATGTCGGGCGGCAGCTTCAGGTTCCACCATTGCGGCATGTCGAGCGCGCGCACGACGATGCCGATGCGGCCGCCCGGTTTCACCACACGCTTCATCTCTGCAATGGCGCGATCGGCGTCGCATTCCTCGAGCACGGTGACCGAGAAGGCGCAGCCGAAGCTCGCGTCGGGAAACGGCAGCTTCTCCGCGTCGCCCGGTACGAAGCGGATCGTGGCGTCGACGCCCTCGGCCTTCGCCAGGGTCGCCGCCTCGCTCCTTAGGAAGGCGTTGGTATCCATCGCCGTGATCGGGTTGGCGCTGCCCAGGCGCTTGGCCAGCAATCGATCGAGCGAGCCGGCGCCGCAGCCGACATCGAGGATTGCCTCGCCGGGCTTGGGCGCCATGATGTCGATCAGGGTGCGGAACATCGCCTGGTAGGTCGGCGCCTTGGCGCGATCCTCCAGCGCCGCGACGCCGCCCAGATGCGGGCCGCCCAGCGTGACGACGCTGAAGTGCCTTGTCAGCGCGGGCATCGCCGGCGCCCATTGCGAAGGCGCGAGGAAGAACGGCAACAACAGGAGCGCCGGCCCCGCTCCCTCGATGCGGTAGGTGATCTCGGCGTGCATGCCCTCTTGCTTGGGCGCGGTCGGCGCGCTGGCCGCATGACCATCGAGGAAGCCCGTCATGCGCGTGGCGATCTCGGCGGTGCGGTCGGCCATGACATCGGCCCAGCCCGGCGCGTCGTAGTCGGCGAGCACGTGCCGCGCGGCGCCGGACAGGCGTTGGGCGGCGCGCGACGTGACGTCGGCGGTGAGGCCGCCCGCGCCGCAGATCATCAGCAGGCGATCGCTGACGTGCTGGAATTGCGCCGGATCGAGCCGCGTCGGTACGCACAGCACGATGCCGGCCAGCCTCTCGCCGTGCATCGACGCCAGCCCGGCGATGTCGCCGGGCATCTGGGTGGCGATGTGCGCCCGCTTTAGGCCGAGGTGGTCGAGAAGGGCGAGCAGTCGTTCGGTCGGGCTCACGCCTTGTTGGCGCGCCGTGCGGCGTCCTCGATCCAGGCGTTGAGGTTCATGCGGCCCATGTCGGTGACCCAGTCATAGGACGGGTACAGCTTCGACAGCGGCACCTTCACGCGGTCGTGGTCGACCTGGAAGTCGGCCAGCGGGTTGGCGCCCTTCTTGTCGCGCGCGCCGCCCTGGTCGAGCATGCCGTTGATGAAGATCACCAACAGCCCGTTGCCGCGGTCGTAGCTCTTCTCGATCTCGGTCAGCACGTGGTCCTGCTCGGCGGTCTCGGCGCCGACCAGCACCACCGTCACCGTCGTGCCTTCAAGCTCCTTGTCGATCCACGCCTCGAGCGCCTCGTCGCCGCCATCGAGGATCGCGTTCCAGTCCGCCGGATCGGGGAAGCCAGATTCGCTGCTGTCGCGCTCGATCCAGCTCTTGCGCACCTGGTCCGCTCGCCAGCGATCCCGCTCGCGATGGAAGCAAAAAAAGGCGTGGCGCGGCATGACTGTTTCTCCAGTGACGGCGTTCCGATATCGAAGTCGTTATCCTCCGCTTTTTCGGAGGTCGCTTTCGACTCTTCCTTGACAATAAAAGTGAGCACACACATAATTTAGGCAATTGGGGGAGCCAGACCCAGGGGTAGCTTAGTCCGGAGGTTCCGATGTTGTTTCCACTCAATGCCAGACCGTCCCTGGCCTACAACACGGGCGGCCGGCGCTTCGGTGCCAATCGCTCCAGCGGCACCCGCAAGCACGCGGGTTGCGATCTGATCGCGCCGGTCGGCACGGCGGTGCGCGCCGTCGAGGACGGCACCGTCAAGGCGTTCTATTATTTCTACCATGACACCTATGCCCTCGAGGTTGACCACGGCGTCTTTACCGTGCGCTACGGCGAGGTCTCGCGCAGCCTGCCGGCCGGCATCCGCATCGGCGCCTCGGTGACCAAGGGCCAGCATATCGCCAGCATCGGCCGGCTCTCGGGCGGCAGCCACATGCTGCATTTCGAGATGTACGACAACTCCGCGACCGGGCCGCTGACCAACCGTCGCAACCCGCCCTACCAGCGGCGCGCAGATCTGATGGACCCGACGCCCCACCTCGACGCCGCGCGCATGGACGCGGGCGAGCCCGCGCCATCGGTGCTGCCGCAGTTCATCACACCCTGGAGTTTCGCGCGCATGTGCTTCCCGCCGTGATCGTCATGCGCGAGAGGATCCAGGCGCGCGCCATGCCGATGCGTCGTCTGCCCGACGCGGTGTTCCTCGCGTTGGCCGTGATCGTCACGCTTTGCGTGATGGTCATCGGCCGCGTGGCGATGGCGGCGCCGACGCCGGTGGACAAGGCAGACCTGCTCGACTTGCGGCCCGGCATGAGCCTGGCCGAGGTCGAGGCGGCGCTGGGCCGGCGCACCGACGTGCGCGATGTGCGCCGCATCACGCAGCTCACGCCGCAGGCGCGGCGCGACAAGGGCAGCGAGACCTATGTGCGCCGGCTGATTGCCAATCTCACCGATGGTCGCACGCTGTCCGCCGGCTTCGTCTCGCCGCTGAGCGGCGCGAAGGTGGTCGAGGTTTCGCTTACCCAGGCGCCGCCGGGCAAGTCGGCGGCGGCGATCCTCGAGGAAACCACGACGCGATTCGGGCCGCCGGCCAACCGCGACTTCCGCGGCGGCCAGCGCGATCTGATCGCCGGCTGGAACGGCAAGGCCGAGGAGCAGGCCGTCATCACGCCGCTGCCTGGCGTGGCGGTAACCCTGCGACTCGAGGTCGTGCACGACAGCAACGCGACATGGACGCTCTTCGACCATGCGCTGTCGACCGAAGACAACGCGAAGGTGCAGGCCTTCCGTTGAGCCCGACCTCACCCCGAGGAGCGGCCTGTGGGCCGCGTCTCGGAGGGTGGGCGACACCCCACGCGTCGCCCATGCTTCGATATGGCCGCCTCGCGGCCTCCTCGGCGTGAGGTCGTGGTCCGCTACTCCGCCTTGATGCCGAGCTTGCGAATCAGCGGCGACCAGATTTGGTCTTCCTTCTCCAGCATCGCCGCGAAAGCCTCGGGCGTGCTGTGCTGTGGCTGCGCGCCGAGATCGTCAAAGCGTTTGGCGATCTCCGGATCCTTCAGCACGCTCGCCATGGCGGCGTTGAGCTTGGCCAGCACCTCGGCGGGAATCTTCGCCGGCGCGAACAGGCCGGCGAAAGTCACGGCGTCATAGTCGGTCAGGCCGGCGACGCCGGACTCCATCACCGTGGGCACGTCGGGCAGCTGCGGCACGCGTCGCGGCGAGGTCACCGCCAGCGCACGCAACTTGCCGGCGCGGATATGCGGCAGCGCGGTGCTGAGCTGATCGATCTGCGCCGGCACCTGGCCCGCGATCACGTCGACCACGGCCGCTCCGCTGCCCTTGTAGTGCACCAGGGTGAACTCGACATTGGTCGCGCCGCCGATGCGCGCGATGGCGAGGTGGTTCGTGGTGCCGGCGCCGGCGGTGGCGACCGGGATCTTGTCCGGGCTGGTCCGCGCCAGCGCGATCACGTCGGCCAGGCTCTTCACGGGTGCCGAGGGATGCACGACCAGCACCATCGGCACTGCCGAGGCGAGGCTGATCGGCTGGAAGTCGCGCCGCCAATCGTAGGGCGCGCGGCCGTAGACCACTGGGCCGAGCACCAGCGAATTGGCCGCGACCATCAGGGTGTAGCCATCGGGCGCCGAGCGCGCGACGTGCTCGCCGCCGATCAGCCCGCCAGCGCCGGGCTTGTTCTCGACCACCACGGTTTGGCCCAGCACGTCCTTGAGTTTTGAGGCCAGCAGCCGCGCGGTGACGTCGACATTGCCGCCCGGCGCGAAAGGCGCCACCACGCGGATCGGTTTGTCGGGATACTGCGCATGGCCGGGCGTCGCGCCGAGCAGCGCGGCCAGAGCGGCGACGATCGCAAACACACGCATGAGACAACCCCAATGACTACAGGTCCCGTTCGGCGAGCTCGCGAAACGCGTCGGGAACGGACCGGTAGGCGCCCAACGCGACCGAACCATAGCCCACGGCGCCCCATCCGAAACGATCGCGAATCTTGTCGACCGCCCGGTCGGCCGCTTCGCGCGCCATGCCGCGTCTTGTGCCGGGGCGGCGGCCTTCGTCCGCCAGGCCGAGCGCGAGCTCGAGCTGCAGGCGCGAGACCTTCTCGAGATGGGACACTGAGATCGCCAGCAAGGAGATGTATCGCTCGTCGGAATGTCGTGCGAGGACCGCGCGCACGAGGTCCTCGGCGATCTCCGTCAGGCTCGCCGTCGAGGAAACCGGCGCGTCGAACGTCGCGGCGTGGGTGACCGCGCGCAGGTCGGCGAACCGGACGCGCACCGTCACGGTCCGGCCGGCCAGAGACTTGGCGCGCAGTCGCGCGCCGATCCGATCGGCAAGATGCGCCAAGGTCGGGTGGATGACATGCGCTTCGGCGGGCTTCCTGCCGAGCGCTGACTGCGCGCCCGCCGATCGCGCGCGATGATCCGTCCTGATCTCGCGCGGATCGCGATTCCACGCCAGCGCTGCGAGCTTCTCGCCCACCGCCGGGCCCAGCAGCCGTTCAAGCGCGCGCGGCGACGTTCGTGCCAATTGCCCGATGGTCGTCACGCCGATCCCGGCCAGACGTGCTTGCGTGGCCGGGCCCACGCCCCACATCAGCGCGACGGGCAGGTTGTGCAGGAAGTCCAGCTCGGTGGCGGGATCGACGACCTTCAAACCGTCGGGCTTGGCGACCTGCGAAGCGATCTTCGCCAGGTGTTTGGTGCGCGCCACGCCGACCGAAATCGGCAGGCCGAGCTCCGTCCGAACACGATGGCGGATCGCCCGTGCGATCTCCTCGGGCGAACCAAAGAGATGGGTGCAGCCCACGACATCGGCGAAGGCCTCGTCGATGGAGATGCGCTCGACCAACGGTGTGAAGTCGCCGATCACGTTCATGACCGCGTCACCCAGCCGCTGGTACTCCTTGAAATGACCGTCGACAAAAATGAGCTGCGGGCAGAGCTCGCGTGCGCGCCGCCCCGGCATGGCGCTATGGACGCCGAAGGCCTTGGCCTCGTAGGACGCGGCCAGCACGACCCCGCCGCCGACGGCGATCGGCTTGCCCCGCAGCGACGGGTCGAGCAGCTGCTCGACCGACGCATAAAAGGCGTCCAGATCCGCGTGAAGGATGGTCGCATCCATGATGAGAACAAAAAAAGAACTTCAGTGCCCGCTTGTCAAGCTCAAGCGGGCAGCGGCGGTACCAATAGTGGCTTGAAGTCAGGCGCCAGCGAGAACGGCGCGCCGGTACGGGCACGCAGCTGATCGACGCTGACATCGGCCAGCAACTCGCGCACGACGAAGCCTGCGGCGGTGATATCGACCACGGCGATATCGGTGAACACGCGGCGCACACAGCGCACCGCGGTGAGTGGCAGCGCGCAGCGCTCCAGCAGGCGCGGCGCGCCGGCGCGCGTGTTGTGCTCCATGATCGCCCAGACCGCGCGCGCGCCGACGGCGAGGTCCATGGCGCCGCCGACCAGCGGGCCCTTGTCGGGTATGCGCGAATCCCAGTTAGCGAAATCGCCGTTGGACGCGACCTCAAAGGCGCCAAGGACGGTCACGTCGATATGCCCGCCGCGGATCATGGCGAAGGACGCCGTCGAATCGACGATGGTGGCGCCCGAGCGCAAGGTGACAGTGCGGCTGCCGGCGTCGACCAGGTCGCTGTCGGCCTCGTCGAGAGCGGCGGCAGGGCCGACGCCGATCACGCCATTCTCGGACTGGAAGAAGACGTCGCGGCCGGCCGGCAGGTGATCGGAGGCCAGCACCGGGATGCCGATGCCGAGATTGACGACGGTGCCATCGGCGATGTCCTGCGCCGCGCGCCAAGCCATTTCGTTGCGATTGAGTCCGGGCATCGGTCTTACGCTCCCACCGCCACGACGCGATCGATGAAGACGCCCGACAGCTGCACGCGCTCGGGCGCGATCGGCTCGTCCTGCGTCGCGCGCACCTCGGCCACCGCCAGCCTCGCCGCCGTCGCCATCGCCGGCCCGAAGTTCACCTGGGCGTGGCGGAAGACAAGATTGCCGAAGCGGTCGGCGATGTCGGCGCGCAGGAGGGCGAGGTCGCCGCTGATCGCATGCTCCAGCACGCAGTCCCGTCCGTTGATCGTGCGCGTTTCCTTGCCTTTCGCCAGATCCGTGCCGTAGGCGACGGGCGTATAGAAGGCGGGGATGCCCGCGCCGCCGGCGCGGATGCGCTCGGCGAAGGTGCCTTGCGGTACGCATTCGAACTCGATCTTGCCGTCCTTCAGCAGCTGCTCGAACACCGACAGTCCGGGTTCGCGCCCGCGTCCGGCGCTGGCGATCACCTTGCGCACTTGGCCGTTGGCGATCAGCTCGTGCGTCAGCGAAAGGCGGTGGGTGGCGGAGTTCACCACCAGGGTCAGCTCCTTCGCGCCGTGATCGCGCAACGCGCGAATGAGAACGTTGGCGAAACCGGCGCCGCCGAAGCCGGAGACGAAGACCACCGCGCCGTCGCGCACGCCCTCCATCGCCGCCTGGGCGCTCGCCACGCGCTTGTCGATCGCCATCCCGTCCGTTTCCCCGCGTTGTTTGCGTCAGCGTAGTCCGCCGCCGCCATGGGCATCAACGGCGCTCGCCGGCGGCCCTCCTATGCTAGCGTGCCGGTACGGAGGACGACGTGGCGGAAGATCGGTTGATGGCGTTCTGGGTCGCGATGGCGACAGACCCAATGAAGCACGAGGCGTTTCTGCGCGATCCCGAAGCGGCGATGGCCGCGGCCGGACTCGACGCGGCAGAGCGCGACATCGTGAAAAGCGCCAACGCGCGCACGATCTACACGCGACTCACCCACACGGCGCTGCCGGCGGCGCCGGCCTCGCCCGTCGCGTTGCCGGGGAAAAGCTGATGGCCGACCGCGACGATCCCTTCGGCGCCAACGACCCGCCGGCGCGCCGGGGCTCGCTGGTGATCGTCGGCACCGGCATCCGCACCGTGGGCCAGATGACCACCGAGGCGGTGGCGTGGATCAAGCGCGCCGACACGGTGCTCTATCTCGTCGGCGATCCGATCGCCGAGGGCGCGATCCGCTCGCTCAATCCCGAGGGCGCGCGGTCGCTGGCCGACACCTATGTCGCCGACAAGGATCGCACGGATGCCTATGGCGGCATGGTCGATCGCATCCTCGCCTGCCTGCGCGCCGGCGACCTGACCTGCGCGGCGTTCTACGGTCATCCCGGCGTCTTCGTCTCGCCGGCGCATGAAGCGATCCGCCGCGCGCGCGCCGAAGGCTTCGAGGCGCGCATGCTGCCGGGCATCTCGGCCGAGGACTGTCTGTTCGCCGATCTCGGCGTCGATCCCGGCATCCATGGCTGCCAGTCCTTCGAGGCCACCGATTTCGTGCTCAACCGGCGCAGCGTCGACACCAGCTCGGCGGTCGTGCTGTGGCAGATCGGCATTTTCGGCTTCGCCACCCACAAGCAGGGTAGCTACGCCCTGCCGGCCATGTCGCTGCTCGTCGAGAAGCTCGAGCGCATCTACGGGCCGGCGCACGCGATGTACCTCTACGACGCCGCGGTGCTGCCGGGCTGCGAGTCGATCATCCGCCAGATCGTCGCAGCCGACCTGATGAGCGAACCGCTGTCGATCGCCTACACGCTCTACGTGCCGCCCTCGCGCGTCGCCGACCCTGATATGGACGCCTACAATCGCATGGTCGCGCTCAATGCGGCGTACAAGGAGTCGGGCGAGGAATGAACCACCCTGTCGTCCTTCGCTGCGCTCAGGACGACGAAACGTGAGCGCTGATCCTCCGCGCCCCTGGGCGATGTTGCTGGCAGTGACGCTGGTGAACCTGCCGATGGGCTCGCTCTACGCCTTCAGCGTGTTCCTCAAGCCGCTGGAGCGATCGTTGGGCGTCAGCCGGTCGGATCTGGCGATCGTCTTCGCCGCCGCGACGATCAGCTTCACGGTCGGCATGAACATCGCGCCACGCCTCTACCGACTGGCGTCGGTGCCCGTGCTGGTCGCGGCGTGCTGCGCGCTCAGCACCGCGGGCCTGGGGCTCGCGGCGATCGCCGATGGGCTGGCGCTGCTGACCATCGGCTACGGCGTGCTGTTCGGCATCGGCGGCGGCGCCGCCTACATCATGCTGCAGCAGGGCATGAACCTGATGCTGAGCGGACGGCAAGGCCTGGTGAACGGCTACATCGTCAGCCTCTATCCCGCCGGCGCCGTCATCGCGGCGCCGCTGTTCGGCTGGGCCGTGGCCCATTGGGACGTGCGCGTGGTGATGGGCGGGCTGGGCGTTGTGGTGGCGATCGTCGGCGTACTGGCGACGCTGCTCACCGTCCATGCGCGCGCGCGTCTGGCCGAGCCGGAAGCGACGCGGACTGCCCCGCAATCGCCGCCACGGGCGGCAATCTTCTGGCGCCTATCCCTGGTGTTCTTCCTTGCGGCGGCCGCGGGGTTGACCGTGCTGAGTCAGGCCGCGGGCATCATCACCGCCTACGGCGCGTCGCCCGAGATCGCGCTCGCCGCCACCACCGCGATTCCCGCCGCCATCGCCGCCGCGCGGCTGAGCGGCGGTTGGCTGGTCGATCGCTTCGCCATCCCGCGCGTCATGGCGGTGGCGCACCTGCTGTCGTTGACCGGCGCCGTCGTCTTGTCGCTGTTCCCGCAGGCGCTGGTCTCGACCGTGACCTTGGGCATGATCGGCATCGGCTACGGCCTGATCTCCGGCTCGACCGCCGGCGCCATCGCGATGTACTGGCCGAAGACCGAGTACGGCCGCATCGCCAGCCTGCTCTATATCGGCTGGTGCGTCGCCGCCGTCACCTTGCCGGTGCTGGCCGGCTTTCTCTTCGATCTCACCGGCGGCTACCGCGTCGCCGTGATTGTCGCCGGCTGCGGCAATGTCGTGGGCGCCTGGCTGGCGTTCTTCATGCCGCCAAGCCAGAATCCTCGCGGATCATCATAGCGCCCTTCTCGCCGATCATGATGGTGGGCGCGTTGGTGTTGCCGGTGGTCAAGGTCGGCATGATCGAGGCGTCGATCACCCGCAGCCCGCCGATGCCGCGCACGCGCAGCCGTGAATCGACCACCGCGCGCGGATCCTCGCCCATGCGGCAGGTGCCGACCGGGTGGTAGAGCGTGTTGCCGGCGCGCCTGGCGTAGTCGGCGACGTCGAGGTCGCTCTCGACCGACGGGCCGGGGGCGATCTCGCCAGCGCTGTGTTGCGCCATCGACGGTGCCGCGAAGATGCGGCGTGTATGGCGGAAGCCCGCGGTCATCACCCGCAGATCCTCGGCGGCAGAGATGTAGTTGGGCCGGATCGCTGGCTTGGCCGTGGGATCGGTCGTGGTGGCCATGATCGTGCCGCGGCTGTCGGGCCGCACGACGCAGATCGCCACCGTCATGCCGGCCTCGCGCTCCAGCTCGCCGATGCGCATGGGGTCGGAGCTGGCGGGCGTGAACAGCAATTGCAGGTCGGGGCTCGCCAGCCCCTCGCGGCTGCGGCAGAAGACCTGCGCGCTGGTGACTCCCATGGTCAGCGCGCCCTTGCCGGTGACGACGTAGCGGATGGCCTCGGCCACGACCCGCGGTCCGCGCGCGAGGTTGTTGAGCGACACGAGATCCTTCACGCGATGCGAGATGCGGATCACGTAGTGGTCGATCAGATTGGCGCCGACGCCCGGCGAATCGAGCACGACAGGCGCGCCGATGCTCTTGAGGTGCTCGGCCGGGCCGATGCCGGAAATCTGCAGCAAGTGCGGCGAGTTCACTGCGCCGCCGCTGACGATCACCTCTCGCGCGGCGCGGATCTCGCGATCGACGCCGTTCTGGCGGAAGGCGACGCCGACGCATTTCGTGCCCTCGAACAGCAGGCGCGTGGCGATGGCGTTGGTCTCGACGCGGAGATTGGCGCGCCCGCGCGCCTCGGCAAGGAAGGTGCGCGCGGTCGAGCCGCGGAAGCGGCCGCGCCGTGTCATCTGCGAGTAGCCGACGCCTTCCTGGCTGTGGCCGTTGAGGTCGGCATTGAAGGTGAAGCCGGCCTCCTGCGCCGCCTTCACGAACAGATGGGTGAGGGGCAGGATGGTGCGGTAGTCCTCGACCTTCAGCGGTCCGCCCTTGCCGCGCACGCTGGAGTCGCCCGGCTTGTAGTCCTCGGACTTCTTGAACAGCGGCAGCACGTCGTCGAACGACCAGCCGCGGCAGCCCATCTGCGCCCAGCCGTCGTAGTCCGTAGCGTTGCCGCGAACGTAGAGCATGCCGTTGATCGAGCTCGAGCCGCCGAGCACCTTGCCGCGCGGCCAATGGATCGGCCGGTTGCCGCTGACCGCCTCCGGCTCGCTCTCGTAGTTCCAGTTCATGCGCTTGTTGCGCAGCAGCGTGCGCACGCCGGCGGGAATATGGATGAACGGGTACCAGTCGGTCGGCCCGGCCTCGAGAAGCGTCACCGTCGCGCCGGTCTCGCTCAGGCGGGACGCGACGACACAACCCGCCGAGCCCGCACCGACAACGACGAAATCCGCGTTCACGCCACTTTCTCCAGCTTCTGCAGCGTGCGCAGGACCTTCGGCATCGTCTGGCCGGGATTGGAGCTTGGCCAGTTGGTGTAGCTGACCTCCCCGACATAGATGTCACCACGCGAATCCACCGCAAGCCCGTGCGGCGACAGGAACTGGCCGGTCTCCAGGCCCGGGCCGCGCTCGCCGCCCAGGCGCGCGATGGTCTTGCCCGTCTTGTCGACGATGGCCAAGCGCGGGCCGAGATTGGTGTGCTTGGCGTTGACCGGCATGCCTGGCCCGAGCTCGCCGATGATGAATTGCGGGTTCTTGCCGCCGCAGCAGTACAGCGCGCAAGGACGATGCATGTTGTTCCACTGCATCTCGTACTTGCCGTCGCCGTTGAACACCTGCACGCGGTGGTTCTCGCGATCGGCGACATAGACCCAGCCGTCGTCGTCGGTGGCGATGTTGTGGGCGATGTTGAACTCGCCCGGATCGGTGCCCGTCGTGCCCCAGCGCATCAGGTGTCGGCCGCTTGGATCGTACTTGTGGACGCAGGAATTGCCGTAGCCGTCGGAGACGTAGATCTCGCCCTTGGGCGACAGCGCGGTGTGGGTGCAGCGGTTGAACGGCTTGCCGCTGAGGAAGGGTGCGGGCTGGTTGGGCACGCCGATGGTCAGCAGCACCTTGCCGTCGGTGGTCACCTTGCGCACGGTGTGGTCGCCGTCGTCGGTGCAATACAGAACGTCGTCGCTGTCGATGTCGATGCCGTGCGCGCGGCTGAACAGGCCCTCGCCCCAAGAGCGCAGGAAGTTGCCGGCGCGGTCGAATACGATCATCGGGTGCTGGCCGCGATTGAAGACGTAGACGTTGTCCTTGCTGTCGACCGCGACCGCGGCGACGTCGCGGAACTCCCAGCCGTCGGGCAGCCGGGCCCAGTTCTCGACCACGCGATAGCGATGCTCGCCAGAGCCCAGGATCACTGACATGGTGGTTCCTCCCTTCCTTCTCCCCGTCTTCGCGGGGAGAGGGGAATACGTCAATTGCCCGCGAGGATCGCGTCGGAGATCTTCTCCGCCGTCATCAAGGTGGGGAAGTTGGTGTTGGCGCAGGGCACGATCGGAAAGATCGAGGCATCAACCACGCGCAGCCCCTGCACGCCGCGCACGCGGCCGCTGATATCGGTAACCGCCATCGGATCGTCGGCGCGGCCCATGCGGCAAGTGCACGACGCGTGCCACACGCCGATCGCCGCCTGGCGCACAAAGGCCTCCAGCGCCTCGTCGTCGGACATCACCTGCTCGAAGGTGAATCCTTCGACGACGTACTTCTCGATCATGTACTTGCGCAGCGCCGCCGGCCCGTCGAGGAATTTGGCGATCACCGACGTGAGGAATTTGTTCTTGGCGTTGACCACGCCGATCTTGCGCACGCGCTCGGAGTAGGAGGCGGGGAACGGATTGTCGGTCACCGCCTTCAATGGCTCCATCATCTGCAGCGCCGCCATTTTGCGGAAGCCTTGCTTCAGCCGGTCGAGATCGCGCGTGTCGGACAGCAGGTTGAACTCGACGATCGGCTCGGCCCGCCAGTCGCGCGTCGCGAGCTTCACCTGCCCAGTCTCGGAGTAGGTCCGGTTGATGAAGGTCAGCAGCGAGGCGATCTGCTCGCCCACCGCATGCCACGCCGACTTGCTGACCACGGCGACGAACATGTCGCTCTTGGGAATGCCGGGCAGATCGGAGGAATAGCGGATGCCGACCTGGATGTGGCGGCGCGTGTGCTCGTTCATGCGCGCCTTGGGCCGGATGAAGGACGACAGCGCGATCGAGGGATGATCCATCAGCCGCTGGCCGACGCCGGGCAGGGCGGAGACCACCTCGATGCCCATGTCCCTGAGATGCCCGACTGGTCCGATGCCGGCGCGCAGCAGATGTGCCGGCGAATGGATCGCGCCCGAGGACAGGATGATCTCGCGTCCCCGGAACTCCTGGTCCGCGCCGTTGACCGTGGCGGTGACGCCGACGCAGCGCGTGCCGTCGAAGATCAGCGACTTCACCTGGGTGTTGGTCGAGATGGTGAGGTTGGGCCGCTTGCGCGTCGTCGCGTCGAGATAGCCCATCGCCGCCGAGACGCGCTGCTCCGCGGCGTTGGAATGCGTCACGGGGAAGTAGCCGTCGACGAACTCACCATTTTGATCCGGCAGGAACTTCATGCCAGCCTGCTTGCAGGCCTCGCCCACCGCCTGCGCGTGCCTGGTCCAGTGCTCGACCGGGATGCGGCGTACCGGGATGCGGCCGTCCTTGCCGTGCCAGGCATCGTCGAAATCGAGATCGCGCTCGACCTTCTTGAAGTAGGGCAGCACCGCGTCCCAGCCCCAGCCCTCGGCGCCGCGCTCGACCCACTCGGCGTAGTCGGTGGGCGCGCCACGGTTGGCCATCTGGCCGTTGATCGAGGAGCCGCCGCCCAGCACGCGCGCCTGCTCGTACTTGCGCAGCGGCGGGCGGTTCTCGTGCGGATTGTTGTGGCTCACCACCTGGGTGTGGACCTTGAGCTCGGTCCAGTGAAAGCGCGGATCGAAGTACGCCGTACCAGAATACGAGTCGCGGATTTCCGGCGGCTCGTTGCCCGGCGGCGTGTCCTGGCCGGCTTCGCAGACCAGCACCTTGTTGGAGCTGCGCGCCGACAGCCGGTTGGCCAGCACCGAGCCGGCCGAGCCGCCGCCGACGATGATGTAGTCGTAGATCACGGACGTTCTCCCAATTTCCAACTGTCATCCCGAGCGTAGCGAGGGATCCAGGACTAACTAGATTCCTCGCTCCGCTCGGAATGACAAGCTGCGCCGCATTGACGGAGGGCGCTCAGTCGATCGGCACGAAGATGCAGTGGCGGATCTTGCCGGCGATCGCCTTGGATTTGTGGCCCTGGCCAATGACATCCTCGACCAGGATCACCTCACCGGCGCCGATCACGCGCGCCTCGCCGTCGCCGGCGGTAATCTCGACGCCGGCGTCGAGGTTGATGATGTATTGCCGGCGCGGCGCGGGATGCCAGTCGAGGTCGTAGGTCGGCTGCACCTTGCGGAAGATGATGCCGGTGGCCGGCAGGCGCTTGGATACCTGGCCGCTCGGCGTGCTCTCGCCCCACTCGACCTCGATGTCGCGGAAATGCGAGATGCCTTTGTCGTCGACGTACAGATTATGAATGCGCACGGCTTGTCTCCCGTCGCTTGTTGGCGTTCCGTCCCGGGTCAATCATAGCGTATCGTGCTGCCCCGAATGGGGAGAGCAGGCATGCGTATCGAGATTCTGTGCACCGGCGACGAGATCCTCACCGGCAAGACCATCAATACCAACTACAGCCACATGGCGTGGCGGCTGGGCGAGGTCGGGCTCGATGTGGTGTGGGGCACGACGGTGGGTGACGATCGCGAGGCGCTGCTCAAGGCGTTCCGCGAGGCCGCGACGCGCGCCGACGCGGTGATCGTCAACGGTGGGCTGGGTCCGACGGTCGACGATCTGTCGCAGGAGGTCGCGGCGCAGGCGGCCGGCGTCGAGCTGGTGCTTGACCAGGAATGGCTCAAGCGCATGGAGGCGTTCTACACCCGGCGCAATCGCGTCATGCCGCCCAACAACGTCAAGCAGGCGATGCTGCCCGCGGGCGCGGAGTTCATCGACAACCCGATCGGCACGGCCTGCGGCTTCGCCGTCAATATCGGCAAGACGCGCTTCTTCTTCACGCCAGGCGTGCCGCGCGAGCTGAAGAAGATGCTCGACGAGCAGCTCATTCCGCGTCTGCTGAAGATGAGTGGTGTGGAAAGCGTCACGCGGCTGAAGCGTTTCCATTCATTTGGCATAGGCGAGTCGCGCGCCGACCAGATGCTCGCGGGTATCGAGGCGCTGGCCAACGGCGTCGAGGTCAAGCTGGGCTTCCAGGCGCACTACCCGCAGCTCGAGACAAAGCTCGCCGCGCGCGGCGCCAACGCCGAGGGTCTGGCGCGCGCGCTGGCGCCGGTCGAGGCGGAGGTGCGCAAGCGGCTGGGCAATTTCATCATCGCCGAGGACGATCAGACCCTGGAGGGCGTCGTGCTCGACGCGCTCAGGAAGCGCGGCGGCTCGCTGTCGGTGGCCGAGATGTTCACCGGTGGCGAGATCGCCGCGCGCGTCTCGCCGATCGAGGGCGCGGAGTCCGTCTTCCGGCGCGGCGTGATCTCCCGTGATCTCGCCGAGCTGTCGCGCTCGATCGGCGCCAACGCCTCGGATATCTCCGCCGACAGCGCCGCGACCTTGGCGACGGCGCTGCGTCGCGGCAGCGGCGCCAGTCACGCCCTGGTGTCGCTGATCGATCTCGACCAGGGCGCCGATCGCATCGAGTTCGGCGGCACGATCTGCCTGGGCATCGCCGATGCCGACACAACGGTGTCGCGCACCGCGCGCCTGCAAGGCGGCCGCGAATGGCTGCGTATCGGCGCCGCCGAGCTGGCGCTCGACTGCCTGCGCCGCCATCTGCTCGGCCTGCCGGTCGACGAACGCGTCGATTTCGAGCGGCGTTGATGCCGTTTGGACCGTACCGCTCCAGCAACGCTTTCATGAGCGCCGCTGGAGCGGCGAGGCCCAAAGGCACGCGCATACCCGCCGCGACGATCGAGGCTCTTGGCGCGCGACGTTCTGTGCGGTAAACGGCCGTTCATATCGGACGGATTCCGGGAGGATGGGACGGATGGCGCAGGAGCGGTTCGACGCGGTGGTGATCGGTGCGGGCTTCGCCGGCATGTACATGCTGCACAAGCTGCGCCAGAAGGGCTTCTCGGCGCGCGTCTACGAGACCGGCAGGGGCGTCGGCGGCACGTGGTACTGGAACCGCTATCCCGGCGCGCGCTGCGACGTCGAGAGCATGCAGTATTCCTACCAGTTCGACGACCAGCTCCAGCAGGAGTGGGACTGGACCGAGCGCTACGCCACGCAGCCCGAAATCCTGCGCTACGCCAACCACGTCGCCGACCGCTACGATCTGCGCAAGGACATAAGCTTCGAGACCAAGGTCACCAAGGCGACCTTCGATGAGTCGTCGAATACCTGGACGGTCGAGACCGACCGGGGCGAGCGCGTCGTCGCGACCTTCGTGATCACGGCGATGGGCTGCTTGTCCTCGGTCAACACGCCGAAGATCGAAGGCCTCGCCGATTTCAAGGGCCCGACCTATCACACCGGTAACTGGCCGCATGAAGGCGTCGATTTCACCGGCCGCACGGTGGGCGTCATCGGCACCGGCTCCTCGGCGATCCAGTCGATCCCGGTCATCGCCGAGCAGGCGAAGGGCCTGACGGTGTTCCAGCGTACCGCCAACTACACCGTGCCGGCGAACAACCAGCCGCTCACCGACGAATACAAGCGCGCGATCAAGGCCGACTACAAGGGCATGCGCGCCCGCGCGCGCAAGATGCCGGCCAATATCGACCTGAAGTTCAATCCGGCCTCGGCGATCGAGGCGACGGAGGAGGAGCGGCGCAAGTCGTACGAGGAGCGGTGGGCCTATGGCGGCATCCCGTTCATGGGCGCGTTCGGCGATCTGCTGCTCAACGATGCGTCGAACAAGACCGCGCAGGATTTCGTGCGTGGCAAGATCCGCGACACGGTGATCGATCCTCAGGTCGCCGAGCTGCTGTCGCCGAAGAACATCATCGGCTGCAAGCGGCTATGCGTCGATACCGGCTACTGGGCGACCTTCAACAAGCCGCATGTCAAGCTGGTCGATGTCAGCGCCGAGCCGATCGAGCGCGTCACCGCCACCGGCCTGCGCCACAAGGGCAAGGACTACGTCTTCGACGATCTCGTGCTGGCCACCGGCTTCGACGCCATGACCGGCGCGCTGCTGCGGATCGATTTCCGCGGTCGCGGCGGACGCCAACTGAAGGATCGCTGGGCGGAGGGCCCGAAGACCTATCTCGGCCTGACCATCGCCGGCTTCCCCAATCTCTTCACCATCACCGGTCCGGGTTCGCCGTCGGTGCTGACCAACATGCTGCCGTCGATCGAGCAGCACGTCGAATGGATCGCCGACTGCCTGGAGGCCGTGCGCTCGCGCGGCGCCAAGGTGATCGAAGCCACCGAGGCGGCGCAGGAAGGCTGGGTCCAGCATGTCGGCAGCGTCGCCGGCCTGACTCTGCGCTCGACCTGCAGCTCCTGGTATGTCGGCGCAAACATTCCCGGCAAGCCGCGCGTGTTCATGCCCTATATCGGTGGCTTCCCGGCCTATCTCGAACGCTGCGAGGCCGTGGTGAAGAACGGTTACGAAGGCTTCGCCGTTGCGTAGCGCGCATGCGAATGATGGACTGTCTGCGGGCCGCGCCGCGACCGCTTTCCCGCGGTAACGCGGCGGTAACGAGCATCACGATCGTTTGACCAGCGCCGTCACGCGGCCTTTCCCGCGCGGCGTGAAATGCCCTAGGCTCCGCTCCAGGGAAGCCGACGGCTGTCCACGTGTTGATGGGGACAAGGCCGCCTCGCAACAGCAAGGGAGAAGCTCGCATGCCCGCCCTCACGGTCAATGGCAAAGTCCATCAGGTGACTGTCGATCCGCGCACGCCGCTCCTGTGGGTGCTGCGCGACACGATCGGGCTCACCGGCACGAAGTACGGCTGCGGCGTCGCCCAATGTGGCGCCTGCACGGTGCACATCGACGGCGTGGCGACGCGCTCCTGCCAGGTGCCGCTGAGCCAGGTCACCGGCAACAAGAAGATCGTCACGGTCGAGGGCCTCGCCACCAACGGCGTGCTGAACAAGGTGCAGCGCGCCTGGTTGGCGCAGGACGTGCCGCAGTGCGGCTACTGCCAGAGCGGCATGATCATGGCCGCGGTAGCGCTCCTGAAGGACAAGCCCAAGCCGACCGACGCCGACATCGACGCGGCGATGACCAACATCTGCCGCTGCGGCACCTATCAGCAGGTGCGCGCCGCGATCCATGAAGCGGCCAAGGCGTGAGGGAGGTCGACATGACGACAAAAACCAACGCCCACGCCAAGCCCGTCAGGCGTCGCAGCGTGATGGCCGGCGCCGCCGCGGCCGGTGGCGGCTTCACCTTCGGCTTCAACGTGCCGTTCTTCGGCGCCCATGCCCAGGCGGCGGCGCCCGAGATCAACGCCTGGGTCGTGATCCGCCCCGACGACAAGGTCGTGATCCGCATCGCGCGCTCGGAGATGGGTCAGGGCACGGAAACCGGGCTCGCGCAGCTCGTCGCCGAGGAGCTCGAGTGTGACTGGTCCAAGGTGACCACCGAGTATCCGACGCCGACGCAGAACCTCGCGCGCCAACGCATCTGGCGCAACTTCTCGACCGGCGGCAGCCGCGGCGTGCGCGAGTCGAACGAGTACGTGCGCCAGGGTGGCGCGGCGGCGCGCGACATGCTGGTGCGCGCGGCGGCGGCCGAATGGAAGGTCAAGCCGGAGGAGTGTTCCGTCGACAAGGGCGTGATCACCCACAAGGCGACCAACCGCAAGCTGACCTACGGCAAGGTCGCTGCGGCGGCCGCCAAGCTCGACCCGCCGAAGGAGATCAAGCTCAAGGACCCCAAGGACTGGAAGATTGCCGGCAAGCCGCTCAAGCGGCTCGACACCCTGGACAAGCTGACCGGCAAGCAGATCTACGGCATCGACCTGCGCTTGCCGGGCATGCTGACGGCGACGATCAAGGACGCGCCGGTGTTCGGCGCCAAGGTCGTGAGCTTCGACGCCGACAGGGTCAAGTCCATGCCCGGCGTGAAGGGCGTGGTGAAGGTCGGCGACACGGCGGTCGCGGTGATCGCCGAGACCTATTGGACCGCGCGCAACGCGCTCGCCGCGCTGCCCGTGGTCTGGGAGGAGACGGCGAACTCGAAGGTTTCGAGCGCGACCATCGCGGCGACGCTCAAGGAAGGCCTCGACGCGGCCGAAGCCTTCGTCGGCAACAAGGCGGGTGACGCCAAGGCGGCGATCGCGGGCGCGGCCAAGAAGATCGAGGCCGTGTACTCCTATCCCTACCAGCACCACGTCACCATGGAGCCGATGAACGCCACGGCGCTCTTCACCCCGGACAAGTGCGAGGTGTGGTGCCCGACGCAGAACGGTGAGGCCGCGCTGGCGGCGACGGCGGACGCATCCGGCCTGCCGGCGGCCAAGTGCGAGGTCTACAAGATGCTGCTGGGTGGCGGCTTCGGCCGGCGTGGCCGCACCGACTATGTGCGCCAGGCCGTGCTGATCGCCAAGCAGATGCCCGGCGTGCCGATCAAGCTGATCTGGTCGCGCGAAGAGGACATGACGCACTGCCAGTATCATCCGGTGACCATGTGCAAGCTGGTCGGCGGCCTGAACGACAAAGGCGACCTGGTCGGCCTGCACGTGCGCATCTCCGGCCAGTCGATCCTGAGCTCCGTGCTGCCGCAGAACCTGGTCAACGGCATGGATCCGGTGCAGTTCCAGGGCTTCGCCGCATCCGGCGTCGAGGCGGCCTATGGCTACAACGTGCCGAACCTGCTGGTCGATCACGCGATGCGCAACCCGCACGTGCCGCCGGGCTTCTGGCGTGGTGTGAACACCAACCAGAACGCGGTCTACATGGAGTGCTTCATGGACGAGCTGGCCGCCGCCGCCGGCCAGGATCCGCTGGAGTTCCGCCGCAAGATGCTCAAGCCGAAATGGCTCGCGGTGCTCAACGCCGCGGCGGCCAAGGCCGGCTACGGCAAGCCGCTGCCCAAGGGCCATTTCCACGGCATCGCGCAGATCATGGGCTACGGCAGCTATGTCGCCGGCGTGGCCGAGGTGTCGGTCAGCGACGCCGGCGTGCTGAAGATCCACAAGATCACGGCGGCAACCGATTGCGGCCACGTCGTCAACCCGGCGCAGATCGAGCGCCAGGTCGCCGGCTCCTTCGTCTACGGTCTGACGGCGCTGCTCTACGGCGAGATCACCATCAAGGATGGCGCTGTCGAGCAGACCAACTTCGATAGCTACAACATGATGCGCATCGACGAGATGCCGAAGGTCGAGACGGTGCTGGTGCCGTCGGGCGGGTTCTGGGGCGGTGTCGGCGAGCCGACCATCGCCGTGGCCGCGCCGGCGGTGCTCAACGCCATCGCCAAGGCCACCGGCAAGCGCATCCGTTCGCTGCCGTTGATGCATCACGACCTGAAGAAGGCGTAGGTGCGCCGCGGCCGCTGGATAGGCCTGCTGTTGATGGGACTGTCGGGCGGCGCGGCGCACGCCGCCTCGCCCGACGGACCTTTCGGCGCGATGTCCTGCTCCGGCTGCCACGCGACGGCCAGAGGCGTCGACACCGCGATACCACGACTGAACGGCCGGCCGGCGGCCGAGATCGCCGCGGCGATGCGCGACTTCCAGAAAGGCGAGCGCGCCCCGACGGTAATGGGCCGCATCGCCAAGGGCTATACCGATCCCGAGATCGACGCGCTCGCGGCCTGGTTCGCCGCGCAAAGGGACGCGCCGTGAGGAGTCGATCTACATGCCTTCCCCTCAAGGACGCGCTTGCGCGCTCGGAGGCGGGGGAAGGTAGACGGCGCTTCTTGCAAGTCGGCGCGGCGATGGTGGGCGCGCTCGCCGCGCCGCGTATCGCATCGGCGCAGGCGGTCGGTCGTGTCGTCATTGTCGGCGGCGGTTTCGCCGGTGCCACCTGCGCGCGGACGCTCAAGGCGCTGGAGCCGAAGCTGGCAGTAAGCCTGATCGAGCCCGACCCGGTGTTCACGGCCTGCCCGTTCAGCAACGCCGTGCTGGGCGGCCTGCGCGAAATCGCGCAGCAGCAATTCACGCAAGACGGCGTCGAGCGCGCCGGCGTGACTGTGGCGCGTCGGCGCGCCGTCGGCGTCGACGGCAAGACCGTCGTGCTCGACAGCGGCGCGCGCTTTCAGTTCGACCGGCTGGTACTGGCGCCAGGTATCGACATCAACTGGTCGGGCCTGCCGGGCTACACCGAAGCGGCGGCCGAAAAGATGCCACATGCCTGGAAGGCCGGCGGGCAGACGGTGCTGCTGCGCCGCCAGCTCGAGGCGATGGACGATGGCGGGCTGGTCGTGATGTCGGCCCCGGCCAATCCTTTCCGCTGCCCGCCCGGTCCCTATGAGCGCGTCAGCCTGATCGCGCATTACCTGAAGACGAAGAAGCCGAAATCGAAGCTGGTGCTGCTCGACGCCAAGGACGCTTTCTCCAAGCAGCGCCTGTTCCAGGACGCCTGGGCGAAGCTCTATCCCGGCCTGCTGGAATGGGTGCCGCTGTCGAAGGGCGGCAAGGTCGTGTCGGTCGATCCCGCCGACATGACGCTCGCGACCGATTTCGCCAAGCACAAGGCGGCGGTGGCCAACGTGATTCCGCCACAGCGCGCGGGCCGCATCGCCGAGGCGGCGGGCGTCGCCGACCGCAGTGGCTGGTGCCCGGTCGAGCCGGTGTCGTTCGAGTCCAGGCTGCGGCCGGATATCCACGTCATCGGCGACGCGGCGATCATGGGCGCGATGCCCAAATCCGCCTTCTCCGCCAACGCCCAGGCCAAGGTGTGCGCCGTCGCCATCGTCGCGCGCCTGGCGGGCCGCGAGCCGGTCGAACCGCGGTTGATCAACACCTGCTACAGCCTGGTGGCGCCCGACTACGGGATCACCATCGCCGGTGTCTACAAGCCGACCAACGGCCAGCTCGCCGACATCCCGGGCGCCGGTGGCGTCAGCCCGCTCGACGCGCCCCAGGAATTCCGCGCCCGCGAGGCGCTCTACGCCGAGGGTTGGTTCCGCACCATCACGGCCGAGACCTTCGGGTGAACGATGCGCGTCGTGCTGCTGCTCGTCGCCCTGCTGCTGTCGGGGCCGGTTTCGGCGCAGACCGTGGTGGGCGACGCGATCCCGCAGTCGCTCACCGGCGAGCCGGGCGACGCGGCGCGGGGTCGCGCCGTCGTCGCCAATCGGCAGGTCGGGCTCTGCCTGCTCTGTCACACCGGGCCGTTCCCGGAGGAGCGCTTCCAGGGCAATCTCGCGCCCAGCCTGTCGGGCGCCGGCGCGCGCTGGTCGGAGGGGCAGTTGCGCCTGCGCGTCGTCGATGCGGGCCGGCTCAATCCGGCCACGATCATGCCGCCCTATTATCGGACCGAGGGGCTGGAACGCGTCGCGCGCGCCTTCGCCGGCAAGCCTATACTGTCTGCGGCGCAGGTCGAGGATGTCGTCGCTTTCCTGATGACGCTCAAGGAGTAGGATCGGCGCCATGAGCCCACCAACATGAGCCCATCCACACGACGCGCCTTCGTGATCGGCTCGGCGATCGCCGCCGTAATGCCGCTGTCGTCCGCGCGCGCGACGCCGGAGCAGATGCGCAAGGCGATCGAGGCCGTGACCAGGGGCGCGAAGATCAACACCGGCAAGGTGACGCTGGACATCCCGCCGCTGGTCGAGAATGGCCACACCGTGCCGCTGTCGGTCACGGTCGACAGCCCGATGACCGACGCCGACCACGTCCGCGCGATCCATATCTTCAACGAGAACAACCCGCAGCCGCACGTGCTGCACGCGAACCTGGGCCCGCGCTCGGGGCGCGCGCTCTTGTCGACACGCATCAAGCTCAACGCCTCGCAGCGCATCGTCGCCATCGCCGAGCTGAGCGACGGCGGCTTCTGGAGCGGCGCCGCCGAGGTGGTGGTGACGCTCGCGGCCTGCGTCGAGGAGATCGTGTGATGGCGAGCGTCCTCGTCAACGTGCCGAAGACCGCCAAACGCGGCGAGGTGATCGAGATCAAGACCTTGATCGCGCATCCGATGGAAACCGGCTTCCGCGCCGGGCCCAATGGTCGGCTGATCCCGCGTGACATCATCACCCGCTTCACCTGCGTGTACGACGGCGCCGAGGTCTTCGGCCTGACGCTCACGCCAGCGATCGCCGCCAACCCGTTCATCGCCTTCACCACGGTCGCGACGCAGAGCGGCACGCTGGTGTTCCGCTGGACCGGCGACAACGGCTTCTCCGTCGAGGAGAGCGCGTCGATCTCCGTCGAATGAGGTCGCTGCCGGCGATCGTCTCGGCGGGCGCGCTGGCCGTCTTCCTGGTGACGTGGGCCATGGCGCAGACCGCCGATCCGCGCCGCTCCGGCTACCAGGAGATGGGTGCTTCCCTGCGCGCCATGCAGGACGACGACAGCGCCAACCCCGGCATGTTGTGGGTCGGCGAGGGCCGGGCGCTGTGGGCCAGGCGCGAGGGCGCGGCCGGCAAGGCCTGCGCCGACTGTCACGCCGGCGAGACCGCCATGGCCGGCGTCGCTGCCCGCTACCCGGCCTTCGACGCAGCGACCAATCGGCCGATTGATCTCGGCCAGCGCGTCAATCGCTGCCGGGTCGAGCAGCAGAAGGCTGAGCCGCTGGCGCCGGAGAGCCGCGAGCTGGTGGCGCTCAGCGCCTTTATCGCCCGCCAATCACGCGGCCAGCCGATCGCGCCACCTGATGATCCGCGCCTGCGGCCTTTCGTCGAGAGCGGCGAGGCGCTGTGGCGCCAGCGGCAGGGGCAGCTCAACCTGTCCTGCGCGCAGTGCCACGACGACAACGCCGGCGGCCGGCTGGCCGGCGCCACCATCCCTCAGGGCCACCCGACCGGCTATCCGATCTACCGGCTGGAGTGGCAGGCGGTGGGCTCTCTCAAGCGTCGTTTGCGCAACTGCCTGGTGGGCATGCGCGCCGAGCCCTACGCCTACGACTCGGCGGAGTATGCGGCGCTGGAGCTCTACCTGATGAGCCGCGCCCGCGGCATGGCGATGGAGGCGCCGGGGGTCCGGCCGTGACGCGGAGGCATAGCTCCCGCGCGCCGAAGCGCTAGCTTTCCGGCGCTGTCCGCGCGACCTTACGGCCAGCGCGGAGGAACGAGCCATGAAATACGACGTCATCTCGGCCGACGGTCATGTCGACCTGATCTGGCTGCCGCCCGATCTGTTCACGGCCAACGCCTCGGCGGCGTTCAAGGACCGCATGCCCCATGTGGTCGACGGACCGAAGGGGCCGTACTGGACGAGCAAGAACGGCGCGAATTTCGGCCTGGTCAACGGTATGGGCTCGGCCGGCCGCGAATACGTCCCCGGCGTAATCCATCGCTCCGACCGCATGGCCTCGACCGGGCTCTACGACGACGGCAAGAAGGGCGTGCGCCGGCTGACCGAACCCGCGCTGCGCCTGAAGGACCAGGACCGTGACGGCGTGCAGGCCGAGGTGATCTACGGCGTGCTGGGCTCGAGCGGTCGGCTCAACGATCCTGAGGCCGCGCTGGAGATGCTGCGCATCTACAACGACTGGCTCCACGATTTCTGCAAGGCCGCGCCCGAGCGGCTGATCGGCCTGGCCAACATTCCCAACTACAACATGCAGGAGGCGGTCGGCGAGGCGATGCGCTGCGCCAAGCGCGGCGTGCTGGGCCTCGACATCGCCAACCGGCCCGACATGGTGCCGCTGTGGGACGAGCATTGGGAGCCGCTGTGGAAGTTCGGCCACGAGACCGGCATTCCGCTGCACTTCCACACCATCGGCGGCCGCTCGCCCGACGTCACCAAGTTCCCGCCGCATGTCCAGCGCCGCATCTTCGCCGTGCACATCACCGGCTTCCAGATGCACATGTCGACGATGCTGATGGGCCTGATCTTCTCCGGCGCGCCGGCGCGCTATCCAAACCTGAAGATCGTGATCGGCGAAGCTGGCCTGGGATGGATCCCCTACGTGCTGCAGCACATGGATCTGGAATGGGAGGACCAGTTCAAGGACCTCGACCTCAAGATGAAGCCCAGCGAGTACTGGCACCGCCAGTTCTACGCCACCTACCAGACCGACCCGGTCGGCATCGAGCTGCTGCACCATCTGGGCGAGGACAACGTGATGTGGGGCTCCGACTTCCCGCATCCCGACGGCATCTGGCCGGACAGCCAGGAGTTCCTCAACAAGGAGCTCGCCGGCGTCACCGCCGAGCAGCGGCGCAAGATCACGCGCGACAACGCGATGAGGCTGTATCGCCTGGCCAACTGAGGCCGTCGGACCAAGGGGGAGACAAACGATGGCACCGCGCATCGTGGTGGCCGCGCCGGGCGACACGTTGTCGATGGTCGACGACATCGCGCCCTCGGGCTACGAGATCGTCAAGGTGGCGCCCGGCTCGCCGCAATGCACGGAGGCGCTGAAGAGCGCCGATTATCTGGTCGGCTTCGTCGACATGCTGGTGAAGGAGCAGCTGTACGCCGGCGCGCCGAAGCTCAAGCTGATCCAGCTGCTCAGCGCCGGCTATGACCGCGCCGACCTCGCGGCTGCGCGCAAGGCCAAGGTGCCGATCTCCAACAACGGTGGCGCCAACTCCGTGGCGGTGTCGGAGCACGCGCTGCTCTTGATGCTGGCGGTCTCGCGCAAGCTGATCCAGCAGCATGCCAACGTCACCGGCGGCCGCTGGCGCGGCAACTCGGTGCCGCGTGTCAACGAGCTGCGCGGCAAGACGCTGGGCATCATCGGGCTGGGCACGATCGGCAAGAAGACTGCGCGGCTGGCGCAGGCCTTCGGCGTGATCGTGACCTACTACGACATCGCCCGGCTCACCGAGGCCGAGGAGGACGCGCTCAACGTGCGCTTCCGCCTGCTGCCGGAAATCCTCAGCAAGTCCGACATCATCTCGCTGCACGTTCCCCTGAACGACACGACGCATCACCTGCTGGGTGCCGCCGAGATCGCGCGCATGAAGCCCACGGCGCTGATCATCAACACCTCGCGCGGGCCGGTGATCGACGAGAAGGCGATGCATGCGGCGCTGGCCTCGGGCAAGATCGGCGGCGCCGGCCTCGACGTCTTCGACGAGGAGCCGCCGCCGGCCAACAACCCGCTGTTCACGCTCGACAACGTCGTGCTCACCGCGCATCTCGCCGGCCCGACCTGGGAAAGCAACGAGGCGCGCCTGCGCAACGGCTTCGACAACGTCCAGCGTGTGGCGCGCGGCGAGAAGCCCCTATGGGTAATCCCTGAATTGGGTCTCTAGGCCCGGGTCGCTATTCTCGGCGCATGGCCGACAGATCCGACCAGTGGTCCAGCCGCGCCGCCTTCATCCTCGCCACCGTCGGCTCGGCGGTGGGCATCGGCAGCATCTGGAAATTCCCCTACGAGGTCGGCAGCAATGGCGGCGGCATTTTCGTGCTGTTCTATCTGCTCGGCCTGGTACTGATCGTCCTGCCGCTCTTGCTGGTCGAGATGGCGCTGGGCAGGCGCGGCGGCGGCGACGCGGCACTCAGCCCGCGCACGGTGGCGATCGAGGTCGGCGCGACGCCGCGTTGGTCGCTGGTCGGCACGCTGGGCGCGCTCACGGCTTTCCTGATCTTGAGCTTCTACTCGGTGATCGGTGGTTGGATCCTGGCCTATCTCGCCGACACCGTCGTCGCTGGCCTGCCCGGCGGAGACGCGGCGCAGGTCCGCGAACGATTCGAGGAGCTGCTGGGCTCGGCGCCGCGCATGGCGCTGTTCCACGGCCTGTTCATGGCGATCGCCGCCGCCATCGTCGCGCTGGGCGTGATCGGCGGCATCGAGACGGCGTGCCGCGTGCTGATGCCGGTGCTGATCACGCTGCTGTTGGCGCTGGCGGTCTACTCCGCCATCGTCGGCGATCTCGCCGCCGCCGTGCGTTTTCTCTTCAAGCCCGACTGGAGCAAGGCGACGGCGAAAGCCGCGCTCGAGGCGTTGGGGCTGGGCTTCTTCTCCATCGGCGTCGGCATGACGGTGATGGTGACCTATGCCGCGCATGCCGGACGCGACATGGCGCTGCGCACCGTCGCGACCACCAGCATGATGATCGATACGGCGATCTCTTTGCTGGCAGGCATCGCCATCTTCCCCATCGTTTTCGCCCATGGGCTCAACCCCGAAGCCGGGCCCGGTCTGCTCTTTGTCACCCTGCCGCTGGCTTTCGCGGATATGCCGCTGGGCGCGCTGATGGCCGGCGCCTTCTTCGTCTCTCTGTTCGTCGCCGCCCTGGCCTCGGCGCTGTCGATGCTGGAAATGCCGGTTTCGCTGCTCTGCCGTCGCTTCCGCATGGCGCGGCCGCTGGCGACGTCGCTCGCCGCGCTCGCGGCGTGGACGACCGGCCTGCTGACCGTGTTCTCGTTCAGCCTGTGGGCTGGCTGGAAGCCGTTCGCCGGCGTCAGCGTCTACGAGCTGATCGACCAGCTCACGTCCAACCTGATGCTGCCGCTGGGCGGCTTGGGCCTGGCGATCCTCGGCGGCTGGATCGTGCCGGCGACGCTGATCGGGAACGAGTTGCGCCTCGGGGCGCGCTGGACCGCGATCCTGCGCTTCACGCTGCGCTACCCCGTGCCGCTGGGTATCGCCGCCGTCACGCTGGCGCCGCTGGCGATGTGACCCCGCGGCGCTACGCCAGCTCGGCCGTCCAGGCGTTGTAGCCGTAGACCCAGTCTGTGTCGGTGGCGCCCTTGCCCCAGGCGTTTTGCCGCGACGTGAGCTGCATGCGTGCGGTGCGCGCTTGCCGATTGGCTTCGTAACGCCGCAGCGCTGGCGCGATGCCGGCGCGCTCGACGCCGTCGAGACAGCGCGCCAGCACGGCGGCGTCCTCGATCGCCATCGCCGCGCCCTGCGCCATGTAGGGCGTCATCGGATGGCAGGCATCGCCCAGCAGGGTCACGTTGCCCTCGCCCCAGCGCTCCATCGGCTCGCGATCGACCAGCGGTCGCTTGAACACCTCGCTCGACGCCGCGATCACGCCCCGCACCTGCGGGTGGAACTCGGCGAAGGCGTCGCGCAACGAGCCGATATCGCCGGTCGCCGACCACGACTCGAATTCGAAGCCGGGTTCGGGCTGGCTGGTGACGAAGTAGATCTCCGAGCGGTCGGGCTTGACGTAGTACATGATGATGTGGCGGTCGGGGCCCCACCATTTGGTGCAGTCGTCGAGGATCTCCAGCCCACCCAGCCGCGCCGCCGGATAGACCGTGCGATAGGCGATGCGCCCGGTGAAGTTGGGCGAGCTCTCGCCGAACAGGATCTTCTTGACCAGCGAGTTCACGCCGTCGGCGGCGATCACCGCGTCGGCGCGCGCCGTTCCGCCGTTGGCGAAGCTGAGCGTCACGACGCCATCGCCCATCTGGTCGAGGCCGACCACGCGATGGTCGAGCCTGACGATCTCGTCGGGAACCGCCGAGGCCAGCGCCGCGTGCAAATCGCCGCGATGTGCCAGCAGATAGGGCGCGCCGTAGCGCCGCTCGGCCGGCTGACCGAACTCCATGTCGAACATCACGTCGCCGGTCTTCGAGTCGCGGTTGTTCCAGGAGCGCGGATAGAAGGTGTCGGCGCGCAGCCGCTCCTCGAGCCCCAGCCCGCGCAGCACGTGCATGGCGTTGCAGCCGATCTGGATGCCGGCGCCGATTCGCGTGAAACGCCGGGCCTGCTCGTAGACCGTGACGTCGAGGCCCTTGAGCCTGAGCGCCGCCGCGGCCGCGAGACCGCCCATGCCGGCGCCGATGACGGCGATGGAGGGGACTGCGTTCGTCATGGGCGCGGATGGTAGTACAGGTCGCGCGGCTTGCGCACGCGCATGTCAGCCTCGCGCCATCCGTATTGAACTTCCGATCGTTTGAGGGCTATGCAGTTGGTCGCGGATCGACAACCAAGGGGAGGGCGCCGCCATGCGGCCGAACAAGATCAAGCAGATGTGGCGTGACAAGAAGTGCGTCACGCTCGGCTGGCTGTCCGTGGCCAACACGTTCACGGCAGAAGTCATGGCGCGCCAGGGCTTCGACGCGCTGTGCGTCGACCTCCAGCACGGCCTGTCGGAGATGAGCGACGTGGGGCCGATGCTCCAGGCGATCTCGCAGACCGATACCGTTCCGGTCGTGCGTGTCGCGTGGAACGATCCGCCGGCGATCATGAAGGCCCTGGATCTGGGCGCCTACGCCATCATCGTGCCGCTGGTGAACAACGCCGAGGAGGCCGCCAAGGCGGTGGCCGCCTGCCGCTATCCGCCGGTCGGCATGCGTTCGAACGGGCCGGTGCGCGCCGCGCACTATGGCGGCCCGGACTATGTCGCCAAGGCCAACGACGAGATCGTCGTCATGGCGATGATCGAGACCAAGGAGGGCCTCGCCAACCTCGACGCGATCTGCGCCACGCCGGGCCTCGACGCCGTCTATATCGGACCGGCCGACCTGTCGTTCGCGCTCGGCCTGCCGCCGCGCGGCGACAATCCCGATCCGTTGCATATGGCGACCTGCGACAAGATCCGGACGACCGCGCACAAGGCCGGCATCAAGTGCGTCATGCATTGCGCCTCGGCGGCCTTCGCCGCCGGCGCGGTGAAGCGCGGCTTCGACATGGTGATGCTGACCGCCGACATCGCCTGCATGGTCGCCGGCGCCCGCCAGCAGCTCGAGGAGCTCAAGGCCAAGAGCGCCTGACGCGGATCACACGTGGCGTTTTCCTCCCTCTCCCCGCAAGCGGGGAGAGGGTCGGGGTAGGAGGAGCCTCCGGTTGCGCAGGGCGGTGGTGCGCCACTTGCCTCAGCCCCTCACGCCAACCCGCTCCCCGCACGCGGGGAGAGGGGGCCAGATGCGATAGCCCTGCCGTCCGGGGGAAGGTACGAGGCAATCATGATCATCGATCGCATCGAGCCCGTCGCGCTCCGCATTCCCTACCAGCATCGCACGGGCGATCCGCCGCCGGCGCGGTATCCGCTGTTCTGTCGCGTCACGACGCGCTCGGGCTTGGTGGGCTACGGCGAGACGCTGTGCCTCGGGGCCGCCATGCAGGCGAGCCTGGCGGCGACGATCCGCGACATCGTCGCGCCGGTCTTTGTCGGACAATCGGTCGAGCAGCGTCAGGCGCTCAATCTCGAGACACGCCGACGCTTCGCCTCCTTCGGTCGGGCCGGCCACATCCTCAACGCGCTGGGCGCGATCGACACGGCGCTGTGGGATATCGCGGGCAAAGCGGCGGGACAATCGCTGTCGGCGATGGTCGGCAGCGCGCGGCGCAAGCAAATCCCCGTCATGGCGAGCCTCGATCGCTTCAATCACGCCGGCCGCGTGCGCGCTCGCGTCGAGCAGGCGCTGGCGAGCGGCGCCGGCGCGGTGAAGGTGCATGAGTTCGACCTCGATGTGATCGAGGAGGCGCGCCGCCCGGTCGGCGCCGGTATTCCTTTTGTCGCCGATTGCAACGGCGCCCATGAGCGGGCCGATGTCATCCGCGACAGCGCGCGCTGGCGAGCGCTGAACCTGCTGTGGCTGGAAGATCCGTTCTGGCCGCCCGAGGGTGTTCTCGACATGCCTGCGCTTGCCGGCATTCCCATCGGGCTGGGCGCCGATCTCGGCTCGGCCGAGCAGCTCGCGCATTATGCCAGGGCGCCCGCGGTCGCCGTGGCGCAGCCTGATGTCGCCATGATCGGCGGTGTCACGGAATCGATCCGCGCGCTCGCCGCCTTGAAGGCGCTGGATGTCTCCGTAGCGCCGCACACGCCGTTCGTCGGCCCGGCCGCTTTGGCCTCCCTGCACCTCATCGCCGCGATGGACGCGCCGACCTTCTTCGCGACCATCGACGCCGAGGATCACATGGACCCCTACGGCATCGGTCTGCTGCGATGGAAACCCAGCCTCGACGTGCCCACCGGAGCGGGCCTTGGCCACGATCCCGATCCGGCCTGGCTCAAGCGCTACGCGCTGGCGTGACGAGCTTGTACTGCCGCTGAAAGAACGCCGAGTGTAGCCCGCCCTCCGGTGGCCGGGCGGCGATGTGCTGCGTGGCTTGCGCGCGCGCCGAGCTGTTGCCGGCGACCATCAGCACGACGTGATTGATCGGCATGGTCTTGAGCGTGCCCTGCTTCAGCAACGCGTCGAAGATGGCCTCGGGCTGGCCTTCGGGCGCGGCGGTCCAGTATCGCAGGGCGTTGAGCATGCTCTGGGTTCGCGCGTCATAGGCCCGGTAGTCGCCGGCGACGTAGTGCGTGCCCAAGGTCTCGATGCGGGCGATGCAGATCGGCTCGCCCGCGGCGTCCGGATCTTCGGCGCTGTGGTCGGTATGCAGGCCGTGCGGTTGGGGTGCCGTGAACTTGCCGTAGGCGTAGTGCCCTTTGCGGAACCGCGCCGACGGCACGAGCACCTCCAGCATCGCATCGACGTCGTCGTTGTACAGACGCGCGTAGCCCGCCACGGCGTCGGGCGCGTTGTCGTCGGCATAGGCTGTTTCGACGTCGTCGAACTGCGTCGCATGCTCGAAGATCGCTTTGCGCGCGGAATCGCGGAAGCGGGCGATCGGCAGCGGCAGGCGCGTCTGCGCCTCGCGGTCGTTGAAGTTCGCGCGCAAGCTTTCGATCAACGACCACTGATCGGCGGAGAAGGGCACCGGTTCCACGATCTTGAGCCTGGGCCGCAAGTCCGACCACGCCTGATCAAGAGATGTCATGGCCCGCGCCCTCGGCGTTCACCACGTGTCGATGTAGGGATACTTCTTCGTTGTCCGTACCGGTACCGGCGGCAGCCGCTTCAAGCCGTTGACGATCCACTGCCGCGTCGCTGCGGGATCGACCACGTCGTCAATGCCGCCGCCCATGACCGCGTTGACCGCCTTGGCCGTGTCGTAGGCCTCGGCGGTACGGCGCTGGAACTCGGCCACTCGGGCCTCGGGATTCTCGATCGCCATCAGCTCCTTGCGATAACCGAGCTTGACCGATCCCTCGATGTTCATGCCCGCGAACTCCGCCGTGGGCCAGGCGATGGAGAAGAAGCCGACCAGAGAGCCGGCGCCCAGCATCGCCTGCGCGCCCAGGCCATAGGCCTTGCGCACGACCACGGTGAACAGCGGCGCCGTCATATTGGCGCCAACGTTGAACAGCCGCGTGCAGTGACGCACCAGCGCGGTGCGCTCGACATCGGGGCCGACCATGATGCCGGGACAGTCGATCAGGTTGAGCACCGGGATGTCGAAGGCGTCGCAGAGCTGCATGAAGCGCGCGCCCTTGTCGGCGCCGTCGGAATCGATCGCGCCCGCGAGGTGATGCGGATTGTTGGCGATCACGCCCATCGGCCGACCCTCGAAGCGGGCGAAGGCGGTGATGATGCCGATGCCGAACTTGGGGCGGATCTCCAGCACGGAATCCTTGTCGGCCAGGGTGTGCAGGATGCGCCGCATGTCGTAGAGCCGCAGACGATTCTCGGGGATCGCCGAGCGCAAGGTGCGCTGGTCGTGTGCCTCGAAGCGGCTGATCGGACCCTGGAAGTACGAGAGGTACTTCTTCACCGTGTCGACCGCTTCGTCCTCGTCCTTCACGAGGATGTCGACGACGCCGTTGGGCACCTGGAACGACATCGGGCCGACTTCTTCCGGCGTGTAGATGCCCAGGCCGCCGCCCTCGATCATCGCCGGCCCGCCCATGCCCAGGGTCGAGCCTTCCGTCGCGATGATGACGTCGGCGCAGGCCACCAGCGCCGTGTTGCCGGCGAAGCAGCGGCCATTGACCACCGAGATCATCGGCACGAGGCCGGAGAGCTGCGAATAGGTGGTGAAGGTCTTGGTGTCGATGGCGACGCGCGGGCCGACATGGTCGTCGCCGGGCCGGCCGCCGCCGCCCTCGCCGAACAGGATCATCGGCAGGCGGAAGCGATGCGCCAGCTCGAACATCCGGTCCTGCTTGTAGTGGTTGCGGCTGCCCTGCGTGCCGGCCAGCACCGTGTAGTCATAGTGCACCAGCGCCGCGCGCGACCGCGTTTCGTCGAACAGATCGCCGTTGATCGTGCACATGCCGGCGACCACGCCGTCGGCTGGTGTGTTGCGGCGCAGTTGTTCGATCGTGTTGCGCTGATGCTGGCGCGCGACGATCAGCGGCCAGTACTCGTCGAACGAGCCGGGATCGACCAAGCGATCAATATTCTCGCGCGGCATGCGGTAGCCGTTCTTGCGGCGCCGCGCGACGGCGTCCGGCCGGTTCTCGTCCAAGGTGAGCGCGTGACGCTCGATATTCTCCCGCAGATCGTCGCGGATGTGGTCGAGGTCGACCGCCTCGGCGGCGGCGACGGCACCGCCCGCGACATCGGCCTGCTGCACGAAGACGATCGGGAAGCCCTCGCGCACGACGTCGCCCGCCGCCATGGTGATGCCTCGCACGATGCCGGCGTGGGGCGCGGCGATCACGTGCTCCATCTTCATCGCCTCGACGACCGCGACCTGCTGGCCGGCGCGCACCGCCTCGCCGTCGACGACGTTGATTGCCACGATGGTGCCCTGGATCGGCGAGGCCACGCCGAGCGATCCGTCCGGCCCGACCATATCGGGGGCGTCGTCCTCGACCGGCGCCTGCGCCGTGCGCTCGGCCTTCACCGAGGCGTCGTGGGCGAAGAGCGCCAGCGGGTCCTTGCTCTTCACCGCCGCGCCGGCATGACCCGAGCCGCGCGCGGGTGCCGTCGCCGCGCCCGGCACGAAGCGCTGCCGCTGCTCGCCGGGCGCGGCAAGCGTCGCGAGACTCTCATCGAGCCAGCGGGTGTGGACCTTGCTGGCGACGAAGTCGGGATGCGCCAGCACATTGCGCAGGAACGCGATGTTGGTGGCGACGCCCTCCAGGCGGAATTCACTCAGCGCCCGCGTGCAGCGTGCCACGGCGTCGGCGAAATCCGGCGAGGGCGAATGGGCGATGACCTTGGCCAGCAGCGAGTCGAAGGCCCCCGACGTGCGATAACCGGCATAGCCGAAGCCGTCGGTGCGCACGCCCGGCCCGTTGGGCGCCTCGTAGGCCGAGAGCGTGCCGCCGCCCGGCCGCACCGTGCCGTCGGGCTCGATCGTCTCCATGTTGACCCGCGCCTGGATGGCATAGCCGCGCGGCGCGAACGCGCCCTCGCGATCGAGGCCTAGTTCCTTCAGCGTCTTGCCCTGCGCCAGGCGAATCTGCGACTGCACCAGGTCGACGCCGCTCACCGCCTCGGTGACCGTGTGCTCGACCTGCAGCCGCGCATTGGCCTCGATGAAGGCGAAGGGCTGCGCGCCCGCGCGACCCGAGACGTCGACCAGGAACTCAAACGTGCCAAGATTGAAGTAGCCGACGCTCTTGGCCAGCCGCACGGCTGCGTCGATGATCTGCCGGCGCAGCCCGTCGTCGAGGTGGGGCGCTGGCGCGATCTCGATGATCTTCTGGAAGCGCCGCTGAACGCTGCATTCGCGTTCGCCCAGCGCCGCGATGGCGCCGGTGCGGTCGCCGAGGATCTGGACCTCGACGTGGCGCGCGCGCGTCACCAGTTCCTCGACATAGAGCTCGTCGCGACCGAAGGCGGCGCGCGCCTCGGAGCGGCAGCGCTCGAAGGTCGGCTCGATCTCCTGGGCGCTCAGCACCACTCGCGTTCCGCGGCCGCCGCCACCGGCCAGCGCCTTGATGATCATGGCGCCGCCGGCGCCCAGCGATACGAAGAAGTCCTTCGCTTCGGCGAGCGTGATCGCGTGGTCGAGGCCGCGAATGACCGGCACCGACGCGGCGGCCGCCGCCTGCCGCGCGCGGGCCTTGTCGCCGAACAGGTCGAGATGCTGCACCTCGGGCCCGACGAAGGTCAGCCCCGCCTTCGCGCAGGCGCTGGCGAAATCGCCGCGCTCGGCGAGGAAGCCGTAGCCGGGATGGACCGCATCGCAGCCCGAGGCTTTGGCTGCCGCGATCACCGCGTCCATGTCGAGATAGGCCGTCGCACCGCGTCCAGGCAGCGCCCGGGACTCGTCGGTCACCCTGAGATGCAGGCTGTTGGCGTCATCCTCGGAATAGACCGAGACGGTCGGCAGCCCCATGTCGGCCGCGGCGCGCGCGATGCGGATGGCGATTTCGCCGCGATTGGCGATCAAGAGCCTGTTCATCTGCCCGAACCACTCCCAGGGTGCTGGAGGCCACGCGTGACAGCAGCCTCGCGACCCTGAGTTCTAACGGGCGCGTCCCGAACCTCAAGGCGACTTTGCGCATGCCGCGATTGCGGAGCGGCCTCATGAGCCGCTGGAACCTAATCCACCTTCGCCCCCGACGCCCTGATCACCGGCGCCAGCTCTTCCTGCTGCTTGCGCCGGAACGCCACCGTGTCCGCGGTGTTCATGTAGAACACCGTCGCCGCCTGGGCGAGGAAGGCGGTCCTGATCTTCTCGGTCGACAGCGCCTTCTTCACCAGACCATCGGCCTTCTCGACCATCGCCGGCGGCAGGCCGGCGGGGCCGCACAGGCCGCCCCAGGACGTCATCTGGAAGCCGGGCATGATCTCTGCCACCGTCGGCAGGTCGAGCGCGTTGGGGTGACGTTGCGGCGAGGTCACGGCCAGCCCGCGCACCTTGCCGGCCTTGTGCTGCACCAGCGGCGTCGAGATGTTGTCGAACATCATGTCGAGCTGGCCGGCCAGCATGTCCTGCATCGCCGGCGCGCCGCCGCGATAGGGCACGTGCTGCATCTCGAGACCGGCGCGCAACTTGAACATCTCGCCGCAGATATGCGGGCTGGTGCCCGCGCCGCCCGAGCCGAAGAAGTACTTGCCAGGATTGGCCTTCACCAGATCGATCAGCTCCTGAATGCTTCTCGCCGGCAGGTCGTTCTTCACCACCAGGATGTTGGGCAGCGCCCAGAACATGCTGATCGGCGTGAAGTCCTTGTCGGCGTTGAACGGCAGCTTGCCGTAGAGCGTCGGCGCGATGGCGTGCGGTGCGATGCTCAGCAGGCCCAGGGTGTAGCCGTCGGGCGCCGACTTGGCGACCGCGTCGGCGCCGACGTTGCCGCCGGCGCCGGCCCTGTTCTCGACGATGAATTGCTGGCCGGTGAGCTCGCTGAGCTCCTGGCAGCAGATGCGCGACATCACGTCGGTGGTCGCGCCGGCCGGGAAGGGGTTGATGTAGCGAACCGGCTTGTTGGGCCAGTCAGTGCTGGCGCGGGCTATGCCGGACGCCAGCATGGGCGTGGCGAGCGATACAACGAGCGCACGTCGGCGCCCCAGACGGAGTCCGGCCATCGTCAATGCCTCCCTGTGCTTTCCTTGCTTATTGAGAGGCAGTGTACGGGAGGACGGAGGAGGCGCAAGGGAGCCTCATGCTTTCCCCGCTGGCGCAGGGTTATCGCATCTGGCTCCCTCTCCCCGCCTGCGGGGAGAGGGAGAGAAGAGACTACTCCACCTTCGCGCCGGAGGCCTTGATCACCGGGGCCAGGCGCTTTTCGTCCTCGGCGCGGAAGGCCTCGGTGTCGGTACGGCTCATCCACATCCGGGTCGCGCCCTGCTTGTCGAAGGCTTCGATCACGCGCGGGCTCTCGAGCGCCTTTTTGGTCAGCGCCGACATCTTCTCGACCATCGCCGGCGGCAGGTTGGCGGGCCCGCACACGCCGCCCCAGGAGGTGATCACGAAGCCGGGCAGGATCTCGTTCATCGCCGGCAGCTCCGGCACGGCGGGGTGGCGCTCTTTCGACGTCACGCCGAAGCCCTTCACCTTGCCGCCCTTCATCAGGCCGAGCGGGCCGGGGATGTTGTCGAACATCATGTCGACCTGGCCGGCCAGCAGGTCCTGGTGCGCTGGCGCGCTGCCGCGATAGGGCACATGCAGGATGTTGATCCCTGCGAGCTGCTTGAACAGCTCGCCGCTGATCTGCGGCGAGGTGCCGGCGCCCGAGGAGGCGAAGGAGTATTTGCCGGGATTGGCCTTGGCCAGCGCGATGATCTCCTGCACCGTCTTGGCCGGGAAATCGATGCGCGTCATCAGCATGTTGGGCACCGACCACAGCATGGCGATGCCGGTGAAGTCCTTGGCCGCGTCGAACGGCAGCTTGGCGTAGAGCGTCGGCGCGATGGCGTGCGCGGCGATGGTGTAGAGGCCGACGGTGTAGCCGTCGGGCGCCGCGCGCGCGATCACTTCGGCGCCGACATTGCCGCCCGAGCCGGCGCGGTTCTCGATGATGAATTGTTGGCCGGTCATCTCGGAGAGCTCGCGCGCGACGATGCGCGAGAGCGTGTCGGTCGGTCCGCCAGCGGGGAAGACCACGATGTAGCGCACCGGCCGGTTCGGCCAGTCGTCGGCGGCACGGGCGATTCCCGCGGCCAGCATCGGCGTGGCCAGCGCGCCACCGGTCATCACAATCGCGCCACGGCGCGACACGCCACGCGAACCAATCCGACTCATCGACCAATCTCCCAACCGTTTAGCCGCCCGCTTCCTTGGGTCGGCGCGTGCTCACTGCCGTACCAGCGCGACAAATTCAAGATCGCCCGACGCGGTGGGGCTCTTATGGCGTTCGGGCCGCGTCGCTCCAGCGACGCATTTCGAGCGCCACTGGAGCGGCGCGGCCCGAAGACAGAAAAGCCTGTCTCCCAGCAACTTCTTGCCCCCATTCGACGCTCCTAGAAGCGAAATACGGGGTGTTTTTCGAAGTGGGCGTATTCTGCTCGGCATGACTGACCAAGACACACCCCTCTCGCCACTTTCACCCCGTCACGAGCGCTTCGTGCTGGAGTACCTGCGCGACGGCAACGCCACCCACGCCTATATCCGCGCCGGATACTCCCGACGCGGCGCCCAGCCCAGCGCGTCGCGGTTGCTGCGCCAACCGCATATCGACGCCGCAATCGCCGCCGGCCAACAGCGCATCGCCGACGCGCTGGAGGTCTCCGTCGAGCGCCTCGGGCGGGAATACGCCAAGATCACCTTCGCCAGCGTCGACGACTTCGTCAGCGTGGAAGACGACGGCCGCCTGCGCGTCGACCTGGAGAAGGCCAGCCGGGCGCAGCGCGAAGGCATCCTCGAGCTGAAGCTCTCCAACCATAGCAAACCAGAGCAAACCGTGACCCTGAAGCTCGGCAAGCTTCAGGCGCTGGCGGCGCTGACCAAGCATGTCGGGCTGTTCGCCAAACGACCCGAGCCGAAGCCGGCGCCAGTGGACAGCGCGCGCTACGAGAAGGTGATCGCGAAACTCGGGGAGGAGCTGTGGGAGACGAAGGAACTGCTGTGCGACGCGGCGGAAGAGCGCGACGAGGCGCAAGCGGCGCTGGCGACGGCGCACGCCGCGCTGGCCGCCGCCGGCCTCGACCCGCCGACGCAAGATCCAGATGTCCCCCCTTCTCCCGGCGAATGTCAGGGGCCGTCCGCGGCTCCCGACCTTCGCGGGGAGAAGGAAGACAATAGCAATCCATGTGCGATAGACCCGCCCCAAGCCGCACCCGAAGAACCGCCACCGCATGTGGCCGGCGCCGGAAACGGGACGATCCTCCGGAACGCGACGCGCCAGCCGCCATCAGGCCCGACCTGGCACGACATCATCCGCAACAGCCGGTTCCCGGGACAATGAGGCTGTCGCCGACGCCTTTACCTTGCCCCTATGGCGGGTGAAGGTGAGGCAAGGGAGAGCGCCACGCCCAATCTCGACGACCTTGGCGCGGCCTGGAAAGTGCCGCCCAGCCATTGCCTCCAGAGCCGCCCGCCACAGCTCACCGCGCCGAGCGGCGGCGGGAAGGCCGGCGTGATCGAGCTGTCGACGGCTTAACTACCTTCCCCCGCCAGCGGGTGAAGGGAACAGAACAGGAGACCATCATGAGAAGCCCGCTCTGGTTCGTGCTCGCCGGCGTGATCGCCGTCGCTGGTTTCGTCGCCGGCGGCTTCCATGTCGCCTCGGGCCTCGGCGGGATCGAGAGCCGGCTGATGCAGGTCGTGATGCCCGGCGGCGTCGCGCTGAATCTGAAAGAGCCGGGCACCTACACGATCTACTACGAGCACAAGAGCGTCGTGGACGGTCGGGTCCATGTCGGGGCCGGCATGGGCGGTTTGCGGCTATCGATGCGGGGGCCCGGCGGCGACGTGCAGCTGGTGCCCAACAGTGCCGGCGCGACCTACACGTTCGGCAGCCGGGAAGGACGCTCGATCTACTCCTTCACCGCGACGGCGCCGGGCGAGTACCGCATCACGGGCACGCTGCCCGATGGTCGCGCCGAACCCAAGGTCGTGCTGGCGATCGAGACCGGTCTGATCGGCGGCATGGCGCGCATGATCGGCGGGGCGATCGGCATGGCCTTCGGCGGCCTGGCGATCGCAGGCATCCTCGTCTTCGTCACCTTGTGGCAGCGGCAGAAGGCGAAGCGCGCCTGATCTCCGCGATTCCCCGCTACGCTCGGCGAGACGGATGGGCTAGCCTTGCGTCAACGCTGGTGGCGCACACGACCCGAACACGGGCGGCCGCCGGGCGAAGGCGGGAGGCGGTATGATGGGTGATGGGTCGGCCGCGCTGGCGGCCGCGCACCGCTACTGGTCGCGGCTCGAGGACGGGATGAACCTGATCGCCGCGGCCGCGATCTTCGTGCTGATGTTCATCGGTGTCTTCCAGATCGTCGGCCGCACCGCCTTCGACACCGCGATTTATGGCTACATCGACTACATGGAGCAGGCGAGCGCGCTGTTCGCCTTCCTCGGTATCGCCTATGCCCAGCGCACCGGTGCGCATATCCGCATGGACCTGCTGCTGCGCGGCGTCTCCAAGCGCTTCCTGTGGGCGATGGAGCTGTTCGCCGTGCTGGTGGCGCTGGTGATCGTCACGGTCCTGGTCGAGACGACCTTCGAGAATTTCCTGCGCGCCTATCAGCTCGGCGACTCGACCATCGACATCAAGCTCAAGACCTGGCCGACCAAGCTGCTGGTGCCCTTCGTGCTCGCCGTGCTGTGGCTGCGCCTCGTGCTGCAGGCGGCGGACTACGCGCGGCTGGTCGCGCATCCCGAGGCGCCGCCGATCGCCGTGCCGGTGATCGAGACCATCGAGGTGCAGGCGCGCCACGAGATCGAGGAGGCCCTTGGTCGCGAGGAGAATAGGGGTCGCGAGGAGAATAGGGGTCGCGAGGAGAAGCGGTCATGAGCCTCGACCCGCTTACCGTTGGCATCGTCGGCTGCGGCCTGCTGATCCTGCTCTGCGTGCTGGGCGTGCGCATCGCCTTCTCGGCGGCGATCGTCGGCGCCTTCGGACTCGTCGCCATCACCGGCTGGGGCCCGGGCCTGAAGACGGCCGGCATCGTGCCGCACGCCTCTGTCGTGAACTACACGCTCTCCGTGCTGCCGATGTTCATCCTCATCGGCTACCTCGCCTATTACGCCGGCATCACCCAGGCCGCTTTCGAAGCGGCGCGGCGCTGGCTCGGCTGGCTGCCGGGCGGGCTGGCGATCGCCACGGTCTACGCCGTCGCCGGCTTCTCCGCCGTATCCGGCGCCAACACCGCGGCGGCCGCGGTCTTCGCCAAGGTGGCGATCCCGGAGATGCTGAAGGCCGGCTACAATAAGCGGCTGGCCGCCGGCGTGGTCGCCGCCGGCGCCACGCTCGACTCGCTGATCCCGCCCAGCGCGTTGCTGGTGGTCTACGGCATCATCACCGAGCAGTCAGTCGGCAAGCTGCTGGTCGCGGGCTTCGCGCCCGGCCTGTTCTCGGCCCTGGTCTATACCGCGATCATCCTGATCATGTGCTGGCGCAACCCGGCCTACGGCAAGCCGATCCGCGGCTATACCTGGCCGCAGCGCGTGTCCTCGCTGCCGGGCACGTTTCCGATCGTGCTGGTGATCGCCATCATCTTCTGCTCGATGCTGTGGGGCTGGGCGACGCCGACCGAGGCCGGCGCGCTGGGCGCGGCCTGCGTGCTGGTGATCGCGCTGGCGAACCGGATGAAATGGCCCGAGCTGCGCGGCGCGCTGCTCGAGACCGCCAAGCTCACGGCGGTGATCTTCACCGTCGTCTGGGGCGTGCTGATCTTCGTGCGCTTTCTCGGATTCGCCGGCCTGCCCGAGCAGCTCGCCACCTGGGTCACTGGGCTCAAGGTCGCGCCGATCTGGATCCTGCTGGCGATCTACGTGGTCTACCTGATCCTCGGCACCATCCTCGAAGGCGTCGGCATGTTCCTGCTGACCCTGCCGGTGGTGTTCCCGGTGATCGAGGCGCTGGGCTACGACCCGATCTGGTTCGGCATCATCCTGGTGAAGCTCAACGGCATCGCCACCTTGTCGCCGCCGGTCGGCCTCGTGGTCTTCGTCGTCAACGGCGTGCGGCCGGACATCTCGGTGTCGGACATCTTCCGCGGCATCTGGCCCTTCATCTTCGCCGACATCATCACCATCGCCTGCCTCACGGCGTGGCCGGAGATCGTGACCTTCATCCTTGATCAGGCGGGGTAGTCGTGCCGCTGGTGGTCATCCCGAGCATCGCGAGGGATCCAGGCCTATCTGGATTCCTCGCGTCGCTCTGAATGACAGATTACGATTTCGGCGCGGCGCCGGCTTCCTTGAGCAGGAAGTTCAAGAGCTCGCGGCCGGGGATGCCCTGCGCCTCGCGCTTCGCCACCCATTCCTCCCACACCGGCTCGCCGCCGGCCTTGCGGAAGGCCGCGACTTCCTCGGGCTTGTAGCGGAGGAACTCCAGCTTCTTCTTGAACAGCGGGATGTTCTTCTCGTCGGCCGCCGCGTAAGCGGCCTTGAGCGCGGCGTGCGCCAACGGGACCGCCTCCATCAGCAGGTCCTGGTACTGCTTGGGCAGCTCGGCCCAGCGCTGGGTGTGGATCAGGGTCGGGCAACCGACGCTCCCGAGACTCATGTTCTCGGTGTACCACTTGCCAATCTCGTAGGTGCGGAAGGACTGGTGCGCGTAGGTCGTCGGGAAGGCGGCCGCGTCGACCGTGCCGCGCTCGAGCGAGGTGTAGACCTCGGTGGCGTCGACCGAAGTCGGGATCGCGCCCAGCTTGCGCATCGCCTCGCCGATGCCGGCCAGCGCGCGCACGCGCATGCCCTTGAAATCGGCGATCGTTCGTGGCGCCTTGCCGCGGCCGATGAACTCGTTGTTCGGCAGCACCGCCGAGAGATATGGCATGGCGTTCCAGCCAGCGAACTCCCTGACGATCGCCGGATGCTTGTAGAAGGCGCGGTGGACGCGCTCCTGGGTGTCAAAGTCAGGGATCGGCAGGAACGGCAGGTCGAGCGCCGAGTAGGCCGGCAGCTTCTCCGGATGGTACGAGGCGCAGATGTTGGTCATCTCCAGGCTGCCGACCTTCAGCGAGTCGAGCAGCTCCTTGGGCTGGCCGAAGCTCTCGTAGCCGATGGTGATCTGGAACTTGCCGCCGGTGCGCTCGGCCATGAACTTCTTGAGCGTCTCGACGTTCTGCGTCGCCGCGCGCGGCTTGCCCCAGGCGCCCAGGCGCCACTTCACCTCCGGCCCGTCGACGATCTTCGCCTGGGCGAACGCGCCGCCCGACCACGCCACCACGCTGGCCGCCACGATGGCGACGACGCTCAACCCCTTGAGACGGACCATGGGATGCCTCCTCGGTGAGTCCTCCAGACGCCGACTCTTGCGGCCGGCTGACGGGAACGTTACCGGGGCTCAGGTCGCGGCGCCACCGTTGATCTGGAGCATCTGGCCGTTGATGAAGGCGCCGTCGTCCGATACCAGCAGACGCAGCGCGCCGGCGATCTCGGTCGCGCTGCCCATGCGGCCCACGGGCACGGCCTTCACGCTGTCCTGGCGATGCTTCACCGCGGCCGGATCGTCATTGTCGCGATCGCCGGCGATCGGGCCGGGCGAGATCGCGTTGACGGTGATGCCCTTGGGCCCGAACTCGCGCGCCAGCGCTTTGGTCAGGCCCCAGACGCCGTGCTTGGCCACCGTGACCGAAGGTCGACCACCGGTGCCCTGCATGGCGTTCATGCCGGTGAAGTTTACGATGCGGCCCCAGCCGCGCGCGAGCATGCCGGGCAGGCAGGCGCGCGATAGCCACACCGCCGCGTCGAGATCGACCGACATCACGCGCCGCCACTCCTCCTCGCTGGTCTCAAGGAAAGGCTTGCCCGGCCGTATCGCCGCGTTGTTGACCAGCACGTCGATGGCGCCGAAGCGCGCGATGGCCTCCGACGCGATGCGCTGAGCGTCCTTCGGATCGCCGACGTCGCCCATCGTCACCAGCGCCTCGACGCCGCGCGCCGTGCACTCCTGCGCCACCGCCTCGCAGGCGGCGCGGTTGGCCGAGCCGTTGACGACGACGTTGAAGCCGTCCTGCGCCAGATACAGCGCGCAGGCGCGGCCGATATTGCGGCCAGCGCCGGTGATCAGCGCCGTGCGGCGTGCCATTTCAGACCACGCCGCCGGCGCGCAGTGTCGCGATCGCGGCGCCGTCGTAGCCGAGGCCCGCCAGTACCTCGTCGGTATGCTGCCCGAGCTCGGGCGTCGGCTTCAGTTCCGTCGGCTGCGGCGCGGCGCTCAGATTGATCGGCTGCCCGACCACCTTGATGTCGCCGAGCTTCGGATGCTTCACAGGCCGCGCGATGCCGAGATGCCGGACCTGCGGCTCGGCGAAGGTCTTGTCGATGGTGTTGATCGGCCCGCAGGGCACGCCGGCCTTGTTCAGCGCCGCGATCCAGTGCGCCGACGGCTTCGTCTTCGTCACCTCGCCGATGCGCTGGTTCAGCGCCTTGCGGTTCTGCGAGCGCGTGCCGGGTGTGGCGTGCTCGGGATGCTCCAGCAGATGCGGCGCGTCGATGGCCAGCGCGAAGCGCTTCCACATCTTGTCGCCCGAGGCGGCGATGTTGATGTGGCCGTCGCTGGTCGGGAATACGCCGGTGGGAATCGAGGTCGGATGATCGTTGCCCGCCTGCTTGGCGACCTCGCCCTTCATCAGCCAGCGCGCGGCCTGGAAGTCGAGCATGAAGATCTGCGCCTCGATCAGCGAGGTGTGCACCCATTGGCCCTTGCCGGTGCGCTCGCGGTCATAGAGCGCGAGGATGATCGCCTGCGCCAGCAGCAGGCCCGAGGTCAGGTCGGCGATCGGGATGCCGACGCGCATCGGCCCTGCGCCGGGCTCGCCGGTGATCGACATCAGCCCGCCCATGCCTTGGGCGATCTGGTCGACACCGGGCCGCGCCGCGTCGGGGCCGCTCTGGCCGAAGCCGGCGATCGAGCCGTAGATGATGCGCGGATTGACCTTGGCGACGGCGTCGTAGTCGATGCCCAGGCGGTGCTTCACGTCGGAGCGATAGTTCTCGATGATGACGTCCGCTTTGGCCGCCAGCTTCATGAAGATGGCGTGACCCTCGGAGCTCTTGAGGTTGAGCGTCATCGCCTTCTTGTTGCGGTGCAGGTTCTGGAAGTCGAAGCCGTGCCGCGCGCCGCCCATCGAGTCCATCTTGCCGTCGCTGGGCTGCTCGATCTTGATCACCGTGGCGCCCCAGTCGGCGAGTTGGCGCACCGCCGTGGGGCCGGCGCGATGCGCCGTCAGGTCGAGGACGAAGAGATGGGAGAGCGGCAGGGCGGCCATGACACTCACCGTCCCTTGAACACCGGCTTGCGCTTCTCCATGAAGGCGCGGCGGCCTTCCTGGTAGTCGCCGCTGTCGAAGCACGCGACCGCCATGCGCTCGAGCTTGGCATGATCCTGCTGCGACTCCGGTTTGGCGATCTCGCGCGCCGACGCCTTGGCCAGCGCGATGGTCAGCGGCGCGTTCTCGCCGATCGCCGACGTGATCTTGCCCACCATGGCGTCGAGCTCGGCATCCGTCGCGGCGACGCCATGCACCAGGCCCATCTCGGCAGCCTCCTTGCTGCTGTACTGCTTGGCGGTGAACAGGAACTCCATGGCGCGCGGCAGGCCGACGATGCGCGACAGCCGCTCGATGCGCAGGAAGCCGTAACCCAGGCCAAGCCTGGCCGCCGGCACGCCGAAGCGCGCCGCCTCGTTGCAGTAGCGCAGGTCGCAGCACGCCGCGAGGTTCATGCCGCCGCCGATGCAGTAGCCATTGATCTTGGCGATGGTCGGCTTTGGGAAGTTGTAGAGCGCCTCGTAGCCGTCCTTGGAGATCGCGTCGTAGCGCACCTGCGCCTCGGCGTTGGCGCGCTCACTCTCGAACTTCGAGATGTCGGCGCCCGACACGAACGCCTTGCCGCCGGTGCCGCTGACCACGACGCAGCGGATCTCGGGATCCTGGGCGAAGTCGCCGAGCACGCCGACCATGCGCTCCCACATGTCGAGCGACACGGCGTTGAGCTTGGCCGGGTTGTTGAAGACCACGTGGCCGATATTGCCCTCGCGGTGTCCGAAGAGTTTCTGATCCTGCATGCCGATCTCCTTCATCGGCGCCGGTTATAGCGCAGCCGGGCTGATTTGCGCCGGCTAATCCTGTTATGACAGGCGGCGGTAAGGTGGGAGCAGGCATGAGCGAGATCTGGGACGTTGTCGTGATCGGCGCGGGCGCCGCCGGCTTGCGCGCCGCCGCCGTGGCGGCCAAGGCCGGTGCGCGGGTGATGTGCATCGACAAGCTCGGGCCGGGCGGCCTGATGATGAATTTCGGCGAGATCCACAACGCGCCGGCGGAAGCCGCCGGTCTCACCGGTCCCGACTTCATCGCCGCGCTGCTCGACCAGGCCACGGAGGCCGGCGTCGAGATGGGCTTCGGCGAGGTCACGGCGCTCGGCGCCGGCGCGACGTGGTCGGTCGTCGCCGATGAAACCCACGCCGCGCGCGCCGTGGTCGTCGCTTCAGGACTGAGCCACGGCACGCTCGGCCTGCCGGAGGAGGCGCGCTATCTCGGCCAGGGCATCTCGCATTGCGCCGTCTGCGACGGGCCGCTCTATGCCGGTCAGCCTGTCGTGGTGGTCGGCGATCAGGGCTGGGCCGTGCAGGAAGCGCGCGAGCTGGCCGGCATGGCGAGCGCGGTCACCGTCGTCGCCGAGACGGCGCCGCCGCTGCCCAACGTCACCGCCATCCCTGGTCGCATCATCGCGCTCGATGGCGACGACGGCCTGCAAGGCCTGGTGATCGAGCGCGGTGGCCAGACCATGCGGCTCGAGACCCGGGCGCTGTTTCCCTATGTCGGTCGCAAGCCGGCCTGCGATTTCGTCGAGGCGGATCGCGATGCCGCCGGTGCGTTGGTCGTCGGCGCCGATGGCGCGACCTCGGCGCCGGGCCTGTTCGCGGCGGGCGATGTGCGCGCCAGCGCTCCCGAGACCATCGCCCAGGCGTTGGCCGACGCGCAGCAAGCTGGGGCGGCGGCCGCGGCATGGGCGGCCGCCCATCGCTGACCGGAGCGGGGCAGGGCTTCGCCCGGCGCACTTGTCAGGATGATCGGGAGGGTCGAAAGTTCCGACACCACGAACCATCCGGGAGGAAGGTCGGCATGAAGATTGTGAACCCGAGTTTCGGCGTGTCGGCGACCGGCGGCGAGAAGATGGCCACCGCGGCAGTCGACTGGCTGCGTGACCCGATCGCGCTGGTCACCAACGCCAAGCCCAACGCGCGCGAGCTGCTCGATGGCATCCGCACCAAGCTGGGCGCGATGCGGCCTATCGACAACATCGCCTTCCTCGGCAAGGACAGCGCCAGTCAGCCGGCGCCGGCGGCGCTGTATGACGAGATCGCCAAGAACTACAAGGCGGCGCTCCTAGCCTTGGCCGATTGAGGCTCCTGTTCATCGTGGAGTTTCCACGACAGCGTCGAACTGGAGAAGAAGGGCGTCACGGCCTACGTGATCGCGACCGAGACTTTCAAGTCGCTGGTTCTCGCGCAGGCCAAGGCGCGCAAGATCACCCCGCGACTCATCGTCGTGAAGCATCCTGTCGGCGGCCTGAACGCCCAGGAACTCGCCGAGCGTATCGAAACCGCCACCGCTGGCCTGACCAAGGTCATGAGCGGCGGCTGACCTGAACGAGTGACGACAGCGCCATGACCGATACGTCCCAGACCGACCCCGCCGACGCCGAGCTCATCGACGTCGGCGAGATGGATGTCACGGCGTTCAACGAGTACGCCATGCAGCAGGGCTGGAGCGACGGCATGCCGCTCTATGTGCCGACCGAGGACAAGGTCGCGAAGTTCGTCGCGGTCTGCCGCGGCGACAACCGGCCCTTCCTGCCGGTCTCGCCGCGCTCCGTGGTGCCGACCCTGCAGAGCCTCGCGGCCAATGCTGTCATGGCCGGCTGCCGGCCGGAGTATTTCCCGGTGGTCACCGCGGCGCTGCACGCCGTGCTGAACCCGGACTACAATCTGCACGGCACGCTGGCGACCACGCACTCCTGCGCACCGATGCTGGTGGTGCATGGGCCGATGCGGCACACGCTGAAGATCAATTGCGGCAGCAATTGCTTCGGCCAGGGCTGGCAGGCCAACGCCACGATCGGTCGCGCGCTCGGCCTGATCCTGCTCAATGTCGGCGGCGCCAAGCCGGGCGAGATGGACCGCTCGACCCAGGGCTCGCCGGCGAAATACACCTTCTGCTTCGGCGAGAACGAAGAGGAGAGTCCGTGGGAGCCGTACCACGTGCGCCGCGGCTTCAACGCCAACGACAGCGTGGTGACGGCGATGGCGGGCGAGGCGCCGCACAACATCAACGACCACGGCAGCACGACTGGCGACGACATCCTCACCACCATGGCCGGCACCATCTCGCAGGTGGGCGCCAACACGATCTACGGCAAGGGGCCGTACTTCGTGGTCATCGGACCGGAGCATGCCCAGACCCTGAAGCGCGACGGCTACACCATCGAGAGCATGCAGGCCGCGCTGCACGAGCGCTCGAAGGTGCACGTCTCGCGCGTCTCCAAGGGCAACCAGGAGAGCTACGCCAGCTCGAGCCGGCCGCGTCAGGGCGACTACTACTACATCGGGCCGACGCCGCAGGACATCCACATCCTGGTGGCCGGCGGGCCGGGCAAGCACTCCGCTTTCATCCCGTCCTTCGGCGGCACCACCGTCAGCTCGGTGCGCATCGCGCCACCGGCCTGATATGGCCAATCCCTGATGGACTGGGGCAACCTGCCGGTCTTCGATGACGGCGCCGTCTTCGAGGACGTGCAGAATGCGCTGGCCGAGGCCGAGCAGGCCGACGGCCTGCCCATGGTACCGCCGACGCGCCGCCGGCTGGAGGCGATGATAAAGGGCGTCGGCGCGCCCGAGCGTTCCTATGGCCCCATGCCACCGCTGTTCGGCGAGATCACGCCCGCCGCGGTCGCTTATCAATGCGTGCTGGCGGGCTGCAAGCCGGCGGAGCTGCCGCTGGTGGTGACCGCCGCCGCGGCGTGCCTGACGCCCGATTTCAACCTGCTCGGCGTCTCGACCACGACGGGCACGGCCTGCGTCGTGACCATGGTCCATGGCCCCGTGGCGGCGGCGCTGGAGATGAACGCCGGTACCAACATGCTGGGGCCGGGCAACCGCGCCAACGCCTGCATCGGCCGAGCCGTCGCGCTGGTGCTGCGCAATATCGGCGGCGCGCGGCCGCTGGTTGGCGACATGGCAACCATGGGCCAGCCCGGCAAGTACACCTTCTGCTTCGCCGAAGCCGATGCAGAAGACGAGGCAGCCAACGCCGCCTTCCCGTCCTTCGCCACGCATCGCGGCGTTCCATCAGGCGCCGACGCGGTCAGCGTGCTCGGCGTCTCCGGCACCATGGAAGTGCTGATCGGCCATCCCGGCGACACGCCTGAGACGGCGCTGGCCTCGGTGCCGCATATCATGTGCGCCGGTGCCATCGCGACAGGTGCAGCACGCAAGCCCGAGCGCGGCGAGCAGGCGCTGTTGCTGCCGCCCGAGCTGGCCCGACTGCTGACCCAGCGCGGCTGGGATCTGGCGCGTACGCAGCAATGGCTGTTCGATCGCTGCGGCGAGTTGGGTGGCGAGGTCGCGCGCACGCCGCGCGACATCCACATCATCGTCGCCGGCGGCGCCGGCCAGAAGATGACCTACCTGCCGCTATGGGGCGGTAGCACGGTGCCGGTGACGAGTCGGGTGGTGGAGTTGTAGGCAACCCTGTCATCCCAAGCGCGGCGAGGGATCCAGGGCCGGCCTGGATCCCTCGCTGCGCTCGGGATGACAGCTACTCAAGCCGCCGCCGTCTTGAACGCCGCGACGAAGCGGTCAACGTCTTCCTCGTCGTTGTAGACATGCGGGCTGATACGCAGGCGGCCCAGGCGCGGCGCAGCGTAGACCTTCTGCGCCGCGAGCTTCTTCGGCAGGTCCTCGGGCATGCCCTGCGGGAAACCGAGGCACAGCACGTGCGGCGCCCGCAGTTTCTCGTCCATGACGGTGGCGCCGGCGTTGGTACGGTCGCCCGAGAGACCTTCGGCCAGCCGCTTGGTCAGCATCGACAGGCGCGCGACGATGGCGTCATTGCCCCAGCCAGCCATCATCTCCATGCCGATAGCCGCCATCTCCATCGAGATGAAATGATCGCGCTCGCCCATGTCGAAGCGCTTGGCGCTGTCGACGTAGGAGGGATCGGTGAAATAGACCGGATCCTCGGCCACCACGCGCTTGCGGCCGAAGGCTGTCTGCTCGACCGGGATGCCGCCCTGATGGCGCTTGGCGACATAGGCGAAGGCGCGGCCATAGGGCCCCAGCACCCATTTGTAGGTCGGGAAGATCAGGATGTCGGGATCGAGCGTCTTCACGTCGATGCGGCGCACGCCGGCGTCGTGCGTGGCGTCGACCAGCAGCATCGCGCCCACCTTGCGCAGCGCCGCGCCAATCCTGGCCATGTCGAGCGCGCCGCCGTCGGACCAGTGAACCGAGGAGATCGAGGCCAGCGCCACCGGCTCGGCGCCGGGCCGCTCGATCGCCGCCAGCACCGCCGATGTCCAGTCGCCATCGCCAGAGTGCGCAACCGACTCGACGCGAAAACCGCCGGCCTCGGCGCGGCTCATCCATTCCAGGACCGGCGAGGTGTGGTCGTCCTTGAGCGTCAGCACGCGCGCGCCGCGCGCGATCTTCATCACCTTGCCGGCGATCGCCACGCCGTAGCCGACCGACGACACCAACGCGATGTCGGCGGCGTCGGCACCGATCAGCGCCGCCGCGGCCTTGCGCGCGCGCTCGTGCATGGTGTTGGCGAAGGCGGCATCGAGCTCCCACGGCCGGCCCTTGCGGCCGACGCCGACACGGCCGGCTTCCTGCGAGGCCAGCGGCAGCGGGCTCCAGGCGGCGGCGTTGAGGTAGCAGACATCGCGCGGCATATCGAACAGCGCGCGTTGCGAGGGCAGCATGGCGGACTCCGACGAAGCGAGGCGCCTAGCCTAAGCCATCGCGCGCCGCGATTCAGCCCCGCTCTTGTCGGGGGACAATGTCCTCAGGCGCGGGTCACCATCGCCGGCACGAGGTCCTTCAGCGACGGCGCGCCCATCTGCTGCATGGCGGCGAACAGTTCGCGCCGCAGCAGGTGCAGCACGCGCTCGACACCCTCCTGGCCGAAGGCGCCCAGGCCCCAGAGATAGGGCCGGCCGATGCACACGGCCTTGGCGCCCATCGCCAGCGCCTTGACGATGTCGGTGCCGCGGCGGAAGCCGCTGTCGACCAGCACCGGAATGCGGCCATCGACGGCGACGAGGATCTCCGGCAGCACCTCGATGGTCGAGCGGCCATTGTCCTCGGAACGGCCGCCATGATTCGACACGACGATGCCGTTGACGCCGTGCTCGACCGCGAGCTTGGCGTCCTCGCGTGCCAGGATGCCCTTGAGCAGGATCTTGGTGCCCACCGTATCGCGCAGGCGCTTGATGAAATCCCAGGTCAGGTTGGTGGCGCCGGTGCTGGTCGCGGCGCCGAGGTCGAGCCCGTCGAAATGCGGCTTGCGCCGCACGAAGCTGCGCAGGCCCATGCCGTGGCACGAGCCGCATTGCGCCGCGCCCTCCTTGTCGGCGCGCCACAGGCGCTGGAACATCTCCCAGTTCTGCGCCGCCAGCACGTCGACGGTGACCACGATCGCTGGCGCGCCGGCCTTCTCGGCGCGCTTGGCCATCGCCAGCCCGACATGCCATTCGTTGGTCGGATAGAGCTGGAACCACAGCGGCGCGCCGCGCGCCTCGATGGCGTCCTCGATCGAGGTCGTTGCCACGGTCGACAGCATCTGCAGGTGCCGGCCGGCGCGCGCGGCCTTGGCGACGGCGATCTCGCCATCGGCGTGGAACGCCTTGTTGCTGGCGGTGGGCGCGATGACAATCGGGCTGTCCCAGGTCGCGCCGAACAGCTCCATCTTCATATCGACGCGGCTGACATCGATCAGCCGGCGCGGCCGGAGCTGGAACGCCGCGAAGCCCTCGCGGTTGGCACGCAGCGTGACCTCGTCATCGTTGCCGGTCGCGAGATAGCCGAAATGCGCCGCCGACATCTTCTGCCGGGCGACCGGCTCGAAATCGAAGACATTAAGTGCGCGCGACGGGCTGTCGATCAACTCATTCAGCTCACGCGGCGCCCAGATCATCGGATCGGGCAGGCGCGTCTGCGGCACCGGCGCTTGAGCGAAGGCTGGTGCGCCAGCGAAAAGCGGGCTGGCCGCGAGATAACGCAGGAGGCGCCGACGGCTGGCTTGCGGGTCGACCATTACTTGGATCGCCCTATCGTCGTCAGGCTACTGGCCGTCCAATGAGCCATCCATGCCTCCTTCCCAAAGCCTTAGTTCTTCTTCAGGAAGTGGCCCCAAAGAACTCGGGGCCGATTGGTCCCTTCCCTTTGAGTCGACCGAACTTGCGCTTTGGCTTCACGGGAATGGCGACGATCTTCGCGATCGGTCGTTTTCCGCGCAAGAGCACAATCTCTTCTCCAGCTTCCGCGCGATCAACTTGGTGAGTTCACGCTGCGCGACTTCGATTGTGAAGACTGGCACGGCGAGACTCCGTTGGGCCGTGACTCATCGGACAGAAACGACCCTACCACATCGTCTTCGCCGCTCGCCCCGGCCACTCCTTGTCGTAAGCCTCGCCGCCCACTCGCCCCTTGCTCAGTGCGGCGAGGATGTCGCCGGCGCTGGGTAGGTCCTTGGGCGGGCGGTGGCGCGCGGAGTTCCAGAGTTCGGAGCGCACCAGTGCGCGGGCGCATTGAAAGTAGATCGCGTCGACCTGCATCACCATCACCGAGCGCGGCGGCTTGCCCTCGACGGCGAAGGAGTCGAGCAGATCAGGCTCGATGCTGAGATGCGCGCGGCCGTTGATACGCAGCGTGTTGCCGACGCCCGGGATCAGGAACAAGAGCGCCACGCGCGGATCGCGCACGATGTTGCGCAGCGAGTCGACGCGGTTGTTGCCCCTGCGGTCGGGCAGCATCAGGGTGCGCTCATCGTGGATGCGCACGAAGCCCTGGAGATCGCCGCGCGGCGAGCAGTCGAGACCTTCGGGTCCCGCGGTCGCCAGAGCCAGGAAGGGCGAGGCCTCGATATAGGCGCGGTACTGCGGCGTGATCCAGTCGACCTCCTTCACGGTGGACGTCTCGCCGGGCAGGCCGTAGAGGGCCTCGAGCTGTTCGACGCTGGAGATGATCGACACTAGGGAACCTCGTCGGCGCGGGGGCGACGCAGTATTTTACGGCGCCCGGTGGTGCGCCGCCCTGCGGCGTGGCGTTACGGGCAGGTGCGGGGCCTGTTGGGACCGCTTCTTGCAAGGGCGGGGGCGCGCGGCGTAGCGTCCGCCCAGTTGCCTTTCCCGGGAGACCCCAGAATGTCGATCATCATGCGAAGCGCCCGCCTGGCGCTCACCGCGGCCGTGCTGTCGACGGCGGCGGCGCTGCCCGCGATCTCGCCCGCCTCGGCGCAGGTCACCCTGCGCGCGGCGATGCATTCGGACCTCAAGATCATCGACCCGATCTGGACGACGGCGCTGATCTCCACCCATCACGGCTATCTGATCTACGACACGCTCTTCGCGCTCGACGGCAACCTCGCCATCAAGCCGCAGATGGTCGACAAGCACACGCTGAGCGACGACCGCACGACGTGGACCTTCACCCTGCGTGACGGGCTCGCCTTCCACGACGGCGCGCCGGTGACGTCGGAGGACGTCATCGCCTCGCTCAAGCGCTGGGGCGCGCGAGATTCGGTAGGCCAGAAGCTCATGTCCTTCGTCGCCGCGATGGAGGCGGTCGACCCAAAGACGTTCCGCCTGAAGATGAAGGAGCCCTATGGCCTGGTGTTGCAGAGCCTGGCCAAGTCCGGCTCCAACGCGCCCTTCATCATGCCCAAGCGCGTCGCCGACACCGATCCGCAGCAGCAGATCACCGACGCCACCGGCTCCGGTCCGTTCATGTTCGTGAAGGACCAGTGGAAGCCGGGCGAGAAGGCGGTCTACGTCAAGAACCCCAAGTATGTACCGCGTGCCGAGCCGGCCTCGGGCCTGGCCGGTGGCAAGGTGGCCAAGATCGACCGCATCGAGTGGCTGGCGATCCCCGACTTGCAGACCCAGGTCAACGCCCTGCTCAACGGCGAGATCGACATGATCGAGATCGTGCCGGCCGACCTGCTGCCGCTGCTGGCCAAGGACAACAACATCCAGCTGACGGTGACCAACACCGCCGGCCGGCAGTACGCGATGCGCTTCAATACCCTGCACAAGCCGTTCGACAACCCGAAGATCCGCGCCGCCGCCATGGTGGCGCTGACCCAGCGCGAGTTCCTCGAGGCCAATGTCGGCGATCCCAAGTGGTTCAAGGAGTGCAAGTCGCTGTTCCCCTGTGGCACGCCGCTGCAATCGACCAAGGGCTGGGACGGCGTGCTGACCGGCGACATGAACAAGGTCAAGGCGATGCTGGCCGAGGCCAAGTACGACGGCACCCCCATCGTCTTCCTGCACCAGACCGACACGGCGGGGCATAACAACCTCGCCACCGTCGCCAAGGCGCAGCTCGAGCGGGCCGGCTTCAAGATCGACCTGCAGCCGATGGACTGGCAGACCCTGGTGTCGCGCCGCGCCAAGAAGGACGCGCCGGACAAGGGCGGCTGGGGCGCCTACTTCACCTCTTGGGGTTCGGTCGACGTGATCGATCCGGTGTCGGCGGCCTTCCTCAACGGCGGCTGCGAGAAGGCGACGTTCGGCTGGCCGTGCGACGCCGAGCTCGAGAGGCTGCGCGACGCCTATTCCAAGGAGACCGACGCGGCCAAGCAGAAGGCGATCGCCGAGCAGGTGCAGCTGCGCGTGCTGGAGTATCCGACGCACGTGCCGCTGGGCCAGTTCACCACGCCGACCGCGCTGCGCAAGAACCTCTCCGGCCTGGTGCAGGCGCCGTCGCTGGCCTTCTGGAACCTGGAGAAGAAGTGACCGACCTCGCCGATCGCGTGGCGCTCGTCACGGGCGCCTCGCGCGGCATCGGCCGGGCGATCGCACTGGCCCTGGGCAGTGCGGGCGCGGCGGTCGCGGTGAACTACCTGGAGCGGGCGGCCGACGCCGAAGCGGTCGCCGGCGCCATCCGACAGGCCGGCCATGCCGCGCTGGCGGTGAAGGCCGACGTCTCGGACTCGGCCGCCGTCGGTCGAATGGTGCGCGAGGTCGAGGCGGCGCTGGGGCCGATCGACGTGCTGATCAATAACGCCGGCATCGGCATCATGCGCGGGCTCGACGACCTCACCGAAGCGGATTTCGACCGCACCATCGCGGTGAACCTGAAATCGGCCTTCCTGTGCACGCAGGCCGTGCTGCCCGGCATGCGCGCACGAGGCTGGGGGCGTATCGTCAACATCAGTTCGGGCGCGGCGCGCGGCGCCGGCATGGTCGGCGCGCATTACAATGCGTCGAAGGCTGGCATGGAGGGCCTGACCCGCGGCTACGCCGCGCGGCTGGCCAAGGACGGCATTACCGTCAATAACGTGGCGCCCTCGCTGATCGACACCGACATGATCGGCTCACGCCGCGCCGAGGCCGCCGCGCGCATTCCCGTCGGCCGCCTCGGTACGTCGGAAGAGGTGGCGCAGGCGACTTTGATGGTGATCGGCAACGCCTACATGACCGGCCAGACCGTGCAGACCAACGGCGGCCTGCACTTCAACTAGGCACGGTCTTCCGCGGCTTGAGCCGCCAGAGCAGCGTGACCACGACAACACCGAGGCCGGCGACCAGCACGATGTGCGCCGGCCGCGGGATCAGCATCGGGTCGAGGCTGGCCTCGACGATGCGCATCGGCGGCACGCCCTTGGCGCCCCAGTACCACAGCGCCTCGACAACTACGGTGAGGATCGGCGTGGCGACAGCGAGGCCGGCCAGTGTCTGCGGCTTGCTCCTGATGTCGCGCGGCAGGGCGCGCCACAGCATCAGCCACAGGAACAATCCGGAGGCCATGACCGCGTCGGAGACATTGGCCTTGGACTGCAGGAAGAAGTGGATCAATGCCAGCACCGCCAGTGGATAGACGAGGTAGTGCAGGCGCTTCCAGTTGCGCCGCAGCCTGCGCTGCCAGCCGTCGGTCGAAGTGATCGACAGCGCGACGAAGGCCAGCACGGCGACGAAGCCGATGGTAAGATAGAAGCGCTTCACGATCTCGAGCGCGACCACGACCAGATTCCATTTCTGGTCGAAGACGTAGAGCCCGAAATGCAGCAGGGCGTAGCCGGCCGCGGCCAGGCCGAGGCGGCGGCGCAGGGTGACGAGCGGCGGCCAGTCGAACAGCGCGCGCGCCGGCGTGATCGCCAAGGTGATCAGCAGGAAGGCCACCGCCCAGTCGCCGGTCCACAACAGCGCCTCGGTGGTTGGTCGCGCGCCCATGCGGCCCATCTGCCAGCGCAGCACCAGCTCGGCCGCCGGCAGCAGGGAGAGGACAACGACGGCGTGCTTGATCAGCGACAGGCGGTTCGCGGGCGACACGGGAACGAGTCTACCGCATCGGCCGCTCGCGCGGCACTCACACCGGCGTCAGGTGCCGGTGAAGACCGGCGCGCGCTTGGCGATGAAGGCGCGCACCGCCTCCTTGTGATCCTCGGTCCGCTGGCCCATGACCATGCGCTCGGCTTCCTGGTCGGCGGCCTCGCGATAGGCGACGTGCGGCGCGAGGTCGAGATTGTCCTTCATCAGCGCTAGCGCGATCGCCGGGCCCGCCGCCAGCTCGCGCGCCATGGCGAAAGCGGCCTCGTTCAGCTCGGCGTCGGGCACGACGCGGTTGACCAGGCCGATGCGCTCGGCGCCGGCAGCGTCGAGCCGCGCATTGGTGAACATCAGCTCGCGCGCCCGGCCTGTGCCGACGAGGCGCGTCAGCAGCCAGGCGATGCCGTAGTCGCCGCTCAGCGCCACGCGCGAATAGCCGGTGCTGACGAAAGCCGAGGTGGCGGCGATTCGGATGTCGCAGCTGAGCGCCAGCGCCAGCCCGGCGCCGACCGCAGGGCCAGGCAGCGCCGCGATGGTCGGCTTGCGCAACGCCAGGATCGCGCCGGTCGAGGCCATCTGGCGGAACTTGAGGTCGGCCAGCCGTTCCTCGGGGGTCAGCGTCGTCTTGCGGTTCTCGCCCATGCCCTTGACGTCGCCGCCGGCGCAGAAGGCCTTGCCGGCGCCGGTCAGCAGGACGGCGCGGACGGCGGCGTCTTCGCCGGCCAGCTTGATCATGGCGCGCAGCGCGGTGCTGAGCTCGACCGAGAGCGTGTTGCGCGCCTCGGGCCGGTTCAGGGTGATCACCAGCACGCCCTCGCGTAGCGTGGCCAGCAATTGGTCGGTGCCGGTGTCGATCCGCCGTTCCATGCGCTTTGTCTCCATGCTCTGGCGGCGGCATATCGGCATGCTGACGGGGCCGTCGGCAAGGCCCATCGGGGCTAGCGGCGCCGCCGCCGCTCATGGCATGGTGGCGGGGTGATGGCCTGGGCGCAGGAGATGGCCAGGCCGCAAAGGAGGGGGTTCGCGATGAAGACTGGTATGTTGCTGGGGTTGGCCCTGGGTGCGTTGGCGCTGGGCGCTTGCACCGCCACCACCACGAAGCAGGCCGGCACACCGTTGGGCGGCGATCCCGAGCTGCGCCGCCAGAACTACGCTTGCGCCAACGGCGTGAACATCATCGTCACCTTCGACCGCCGCGCGCAGACCGCTTCGGTGCAGACGGCGGCCAATGGCGCCGCGACGACCCTGTCGCAGGTCCCGTCGCCCTCCGGCTTCTCCTACGCCTCCGACACGCACTCCCTGCGCAGCTTCGAGGCCACCGAGGTGATGTACGCGACCAGCCGCGCCGGCGCGCCGACCCGCTGCCGTCAGGCGGCCGCCTAGTCGCCGCCGGTGACCGCCGCCGCGATATCGCGGGCGGCGGTCACCGGCGCGTGCCTTGCGCCGCCCCATCGTCCGCCTCATATGCCGGGCGATGGAGGGTGGCATGGGCGTTCAACTCAATCACACCATCGTCTGGAGCCGCGACCAGAAGAAGGCGGCGGCGTTCCTCACGGAAATTCTCGGCCTGCAGCCAGCGACACGGTTCAGCGTCTTCGATGTCGTCGAGCTCGCCAACGGCGTGTCGCTCGATTTTCATACCGATCCGGACAGGCTCGTGATGCAGCACTACGCCTTCCTGGTCGGCGAGGCGGAGTTCGACGGCGTCTTCCAGCGCATCAAGGATCGCGGGCTGACGTACTGGGCCGATCCCGCGCGCCAGAAGGCCGGCGAGATCAATCGCCATGACGGCGGCCGCGGCATGTATTTCGAGAGTCCCGACGGCCACCTGCTGGAGGTCCTGACGCGACTCTACGGCAGCGGCGGCACCTGAGCTGTATCGGCGCCGCGATTCTTGCTCAGGTGTTACGGTCGGCGCGTCCAGCTTGCGGCGTTGACCGCACCCGGCGGTACTTCGCCCTTCAGCAGCGCCTGGACCTGACGCACCGTGTCCATTGCCTGGCTCTCGCTCGCCGGCGGCGTCAGGCCGCCGATATGCGGCGTCGCGATTACGTTGGGCAGGCGCGCCAGCTCGGGCGAGGGCATCTGGTCGGGCGCTCGGCCGACATCCATGGCGGCGCCGGCGATGCGGCCCTCGCGGAGCGCGGCGGCAAGCGCCGCCTCGTCGACGAGGTTGCCGCGCGAGAGATTGACGAAGAAGGCGTCCGGCTTCATGCGCGCGAAGGCCGCGGCATCGAGCAGGTTCTCGGTCTCCTCGTTGGCGATGGCCAGGCAGACGATATAGTCGGCGCGCCCCAGCAGGTCATCCATCGGCAGCTTGATGAAGCGCGGATCGTCGACCTGCGCGTACGGGTCCGACACCAGCACCGTCATGCCGATGCTCGCGAGCACCGGCGCCAGGTAGCGCGCGATGCGGCCGTAGCCGATAATGCCCACCGTGCCGCCGGCGAGCTGGCGGCCGACGCGGATCTCCGGTATCTCGCCGGCGTGATAGGACGCGGTGGCGCGCGAGACGCCGCGCGAGAGATCGACGAGGAAGCCCAGCGCCAGCTCGACGACGGACCGCACGAATCCCGGCTCGGCGCGCGTCACCAGGATGCCGGCCCGCGACGCGGCCTCGACATCGATGGTGCGGATGTCGACGGCGGTGCGCATCACTGCGCGCAGGTTGGGGAGGCCGGCGAAGACCTCGCCTGGCACGGAAGTCGAGCGATCGACGATGATCAACTCGACGTCATGCGCGGCAGCGATCAGGCCTTGCGGGTCGAGTGGCGTGTCGCCCTCGTATGTTGTCAGCTCGACCAGGCCGCGCAGCAGCTGAAGCGGCTTGGCGCCGTAGTATTGACGACGCGACTGCGGCGTGTGGGTCAGCAGCAGCTTCACGGGCGAATTCAGGGGCGCATCGGTGTCGTCTCACCGAGCAGCGAGACATGCGCGGCGACGATGCGCCAGCCGTCTTGCGTGCGCAGCCAGGTATGGCTCTGGCGGCCGGTCTTGGTGGCGCCGTGGCGGCGGAACTCGATATTGGCGGTGCCGAAATCGCGGCCATAGGTGACGATCCAGACCTTCAGCAGATCGCGATTCTGCACAAAGGCGGGGTCACGGCCGGAGCGGAAGGCGGCGATCTCGTCGTGGCCGTAGAGCTGCTCGCCGATGCCGTAGCGCAGCGTGTGCGGGCTCTTCCAGAACAACTCGTCGAGCGTCTTGACGTCGTTGGTGTTGAGCGCGGTCTCGTAGCGATAGAACGCGTCGGTGACTTCCCGGACGACCTCCGGGATGTTGATCTCGTGACTCATGCCGTGCCTCTTAGCATTTACGCCGGCGGCGCGGCGGAGATTCCTTCCTTTTCCAGCCAGGCCGCGACGCGCAGCGCCGCCTGCTCGTTGAATGGCCGCGCGATCACCTGCACGCCGATCGGCAGCCCCTCTGGCCGCTGGATCGGCACCGCCACCACGGGCAGGCCGATGAAGGAGATCGGCTGGGTGAATATGCCGAGATTGGCCCGCACTGGCATGTCGACGCCGGCGATGCTCATCGTCTTCTGGCCGAGCGACGGCGCTGTGGTCGGCGTCCCCGGCGCCAGGATCACGTCGACCTCGTCGAACAGCTTCAGGGTATGGGCGCGGAAGACTCGACGGAAGCGCTGCGCCTTGATGTACCAGGCGGCCGGCGTCAGCGCGCCGGCCATGAAGCGCTCACGTGTGTCCGGGTCGAAATCCTGTGGCCGCTGGCGCAGGCGGTCGAGGTGCAAGGTGCCGCCTTCGGAGGCGGTGATGACATAGGCGCAACCGCGCGCGGCGGCGGCGTTGGCGATCACCACCTTGCGTGTGGTGCCCAGCGCTTTGGCCACACTGGCCACAGCCTCGGCAGCCACCGGTTCGAGCTGGCGCTCGAAATAGTCGCCCGCCACGGCGATGCGCAGGCCGCCGATGCCCTGGTCAAGCAACGGCAGGGTCGGCATCGCCGGTCGCTCGGTGCAGACCGGGTCATCCTCGTCTGGTCCCTGCATGGCATCGAACGACAGCGCGAGATCCTCGGTCGAGCGCGCCAGCGGGCCGAGATGGTCGAGGCTGTCGACGAAGGGAAAGCTGCGCGCGCGGCTCAAGCGACCATAGGTCGGCTTCAGGCCGAACAGGCCGCAGAGCGAGGACGGTACGCGGATCGAGCCGTTGGTGTCGGAACCCAGCGTGATCGGCACCAGCCCGCCGGCGGCGGCGGCGCCCGAGCCACCCGACGATCCGCCGGTCATGCGCGATGGATCGCGCGGGTTGCGCGAGGGGCCGTAATGGCTGTTCTCGCCGGTGAAGTCGTAGGCGTACTCGCCCATGTTCAGCCCGCCCAGCAGGACGGCGCCGGCTAACTCCATGCGCTCGATCAGGGTCGCGTCGCGCGGCGCGGGCGGCAGATCGGCGTTGATCTTCGCGCCGGCCAGGGTCGATACGCCCGATATATCGAACAGGTTCTTCACCGCAAAGGGCGCGCCGGCCAGCGGCCCGGGATCGCCACCCGCCGCGATGGTCTCGTCGATCGTCGCGGCCTTCTTGCGCGCGCGCTCCGCGGTCACCGTGGTGAAGGCGTTGAACACGCCATCGCGCGCGGCGATGCGCGCCAGCGCGGCTTCGATCACGGCCGAGGCGGTGACGCGCTTTACCCGCACCGCCCGCGCGACGTCGGATGCGGTGGCCTGCGCCGATGTCGGATCGACGCTCATGGCTCGAACACCGGCGCGTTCTCGGTGGCGTCCGGCAGCGGCGCCGCGAGGGCCAGGCCGGCGATGGTGCGCGCCACCTCGACGTTGGCGATCACCTTGTCGCGCGCGACGGGGTCTATCGGCAGGCCAATGACCCTTGCCATGGCGTCGACATACGCGCCCGTATCGTCCTCAGGCTGCATCATGGTTCTCCCGATCCATTTTTCGCGGGCGAAGAATCTTGCACCGTGTTCAGGGTGACGGCCGTGTCGGCGAAGTGGCAAGCGACATCGCGGCTGGGCGTCATGCGGCGCAGGGCCGGCGCGGACTGGGCGCAGACCGTGGTACCGATCGGGCAGCGGCCGTGGAAACGGCAGACATGGGGGTCCGGATCGATCGGGCTGCGTGGCTCGCCCGACAGGCGCAGACGACCGGCGCGCCGCGCCGGGTCGGCCTGCGGGATCGCCGAGATCAGCGCGCGCGTATAGGGATGCAGTGGCCGGGCGAAGACCTCGGCCGCCGGCCCGGCCTCGACGATCTTGCCGAGATACATCACCAGCACGCGATCGCACAGCAGGCGCACGACGTTGAGGTCGTGGCTGACGAAAAGGTAGCTCATGCCCAGCCGCGCCTTGAGATCCTCGAGCAGCTGCAGGATCACGACCTGCACCGAAACATCGAGCGCTGCCGTGGGCTCGTCGAGGATCAAGAGCTCGGGCTCGACGGCGATGGCGCGGGCGATGCCGACGCGCGCCTTCTGGCCGCCGGAGAGCTGGTGCGGAAAGCGGCTCAGCAGCTCACGCGGCAGGCCGGTCATGTCGGCGAGAGCGTCGACCCGCGCGACAAGTGCGTCGCCGCCGACGCGCTTCAGCCGCCGCAAGGGATCGGCGATGGCGTCGAACGCGGTGTAGCGGGGATTGAGTGAATCACCAGCGTCCTGGAACACCATCTGGATGCGTGCGCGATTCTCGTTGGCCGCGAAATCTCGGGCGCGGAACAGTGACAGCTCGGTGGCGCCCAGGCGGATCACGCCGTCGGTGGGATCGAGCAGGCGGTTGATCAGCCGCACCAGGGTGGACTTGCCACAGCCCGACTCGCCCACCAGCCCCACGGTCTCGCCGCGCCCGATGGTCAGGCTGACATCGTCGACTGCATGCAGCTTGGGCGTGGGCGCATCCTTGCCGCTGAGCCGATCGCGGAACCGTCGCCACGCACCGCGTTTGGCGCCGACCTCGAAGTGCTTGCGTAGCTCGGCGATGTCCAGCAGTGGCACGCTCATAGCGGATTCCGACAGGCGACGATGTGCGCTTCGCCGACCGCGGTGCGCGGCAAGGGTTCGGCGCAGGCGTCGAGGCGGCGCTCGCAGCGTTCGCTGTAGCGGCAGCTCGGCAGGTCGGCGCGGCGCAGATCGGGCAGCGAGCCCGGGATCGACGCCAGCGATGCCAGCGCGCCGCTCTCGCCGGGTGTGGCCGCCAGCAAGCGCGCGGAGTACGGGTGGCGCGCGGCGCTGAACAGCGTGGCGCTGGGTGCGCTCTCGACGACGTGGCCGGCGTGCATGACAATGATGCGGTCGCAATACTCGGCCGCGAGCGTCAGGTCATGGGTGATGAAGAGCGTCGCGGTGCCGATCTCGCGCGCCAGCTCGGCGATCAGGTCCATGATCACCGCCTGCGTCGTGACGTCGAGGCCGGTGGTCGGTTCGTCGGCGATCAGCAGACTGGGCCGGCAGGCGATGGCGATGGCGATCATCACGCGTTGGCACATGCCGCCCGACAGCTCGAAGGGATACGCCTTCGCGCGGCGCTCGGGATCGGGGATGCGCACCTTCTTCAGCATCTCGATCGCCAGCGCCGGCGCCTTGGCGCGTGTGGCGCCGCCATGGCGCACCAGCACGTCGGCGATCTGCTCGCCGACGCGGCGGATCGGATTGAGCGCCGTGCGCGGGTTCTGGAAGATCATCGACAGCTCGCGGCCGCGCAGCTCGGCCAGCTCGCGTTCGGGCAGGGCCAGCAGGTCGGAGCCGCCGAACATCGCCGTCCCTGACGTTACGCGGCCGGCGGCGTCGAGAATGCCCATGACCGCGAAGGCGGTGACCGACTTGCCCGAGCCGCTTTCGCCAACCAGCGCCACCGTCTCGCCCTTGGCGATGCTGAAGCCGACCTGGTCGAGCACCTTGACCACGCCGGAGCGCGTGCGGAACTCGACACACAGATCCTCGACGGCGAGCGCGGGCGCGGCGCTCATGTGCGTTTACTCATGTGCGTTTCCGGGGGTCGATGATGTCGCGCAGCCCGTCGCCCAGCAGGTTGAAGCAGAACACCGCCAGCATCAGCGTCGCGCCGGGGAACAGCGCGATCCACCATTCGCCTGATTGGATAAAGTTGGCGCCCTCGGCGACCATGATGCCCCATTCGGGCGCCGGCGGGCGCACGCCCAAGCCGATGAACGACAGGCCCGCCGCGTTGAGGATGGCGTAGCCCATGGTCAGCGACATCTGCACCATCATGATCGGCATGATGTTGGGCAGGATATGGCCGAACAGTACGCGCGCCTCGCCATTGCCGGACAGGCGCGCCGCTTCGACGAAGCCGACGTCGCGCCGGATATTGGCCTCGGCGCGCGCGACACGGGCGTAGAGCGGGAAGTTGATGATCGCCGTGGCGATGACAATGTTGGTGACCGTGTTGCCCAGCGCGGCGACGATGCCCATGGCGAGCACGAAGAGCGGGAAGGCCATGATGGTGTCGGCGAGCCGGCCGACGATGCGATCCGACCATCCCCCGAAATAGCCGGCGGCGACACCGGAAACCGCGCCGAGCAGGAAGGCGAGGATCACCGAGGCGAAGGCGATGGTGAGGTCGATCCGGGTGGCCACCAGCACGCGGCTGAAGATGTCGCGGCCGAGCTGGTCGGTGCCGAACCAATGCGCCGCCGAGGGCGGCTTCAAGGCGAGGCTGGTGTTGGTCGCCAGCGGATCGAAGGGCGCGATCAGCGGGCCGAGGATCGCCGCGAGCAGGAACATCGCGAACAGGCCGAAGGCGAACGCCGTGACCGGATTCTCCGACAGGACGTAGCGGGCATGGCGCAGGAGGGGGAGCATGCTCAGTTCCAGATACCTTCCCCCGCTGGGCGGGGGAGGGTAGTCGGGGTTGTCACCGCCCTCACGTGTCGAGTCTCACGCGCGGATCGACCAGGCCGTAGACGACGTCGATTATCAGGTTGAGCGTGATGTAGAGCACCGCCATGGTCAGCACGAAGCCCTGCACCGGCGCATAGTCCGAGGTGATCAGCGCATTGACGGCATAAAGCCCGATGCCCGGCCAGGCGAACACGGTCTCGACCAGCACGTTGGCGCCGAGCAGGAAGGAGAACACCATGCCGAGCGTGGTGATCACCGGCAGCACGGCGTTGCGGAAGGCGTAGGTGAACACGACCGTGCGCGGCGCCAGGCCGCTGGCGCGCGCGGTGCGGATGAAGTCGCTGCCCAGCACCGAGAGCATCGAGCCGCGGGTCATGCGCGCCAGAGGCGCCAGCGAGAAGATCGCCATCGCCGAGGCCGGCAGCGCGAGCTGCCGCAGGCTGCCCCAGAACGCCTCGCCGTTGCCGGTGAGCGCGCTGTCGATCAGGTAGAAGCCGGTGATGTGCGTCGGTGGCGAGACGAAAATGTCGAGCCTGCCGGTGGGCGCCGGAGCGATCTGCAGCAAGTAGTAGAAGACGTAGGCGAACAGCAGGCCGGTGAAGAACACCGGCAGCGACACACCCGCCGTGGTGACGACGCGGCAGAGGTGATCGATCCACGATCCCTGTTTCACCGCCGCCAGCACACCCAGCGGGATGGCGATGCCAGCGGAGACTATGAGCGCCACCAGCGTGAGCTCGGCCGAGGCGGGCAGGCGGGTGGCGATCTCGGTGACGACCGGCTGGCCGGTCGACAGCGAGGTCCCGAGATTGCCGCTCAGCAGGTCGCCGACATAGACGATGAACTGCTCGGGCAGCGACTTGTCGAGGCCGAGCTTGCCGCGGATCTCGGCGATCGCCTGCGGCGTGGCGGCCAATCCCGCGAAGTAAGCCGCGGGATCGCCCGGCAGCAGGCGCGTGAGCATGAAGGTGACGATCACCACGCCGATGACGCTCGGCACGGCCGTCGCCAGGCGCGACAGGATCTGGCCGAGCATCGAGCCGAAGCCTCAGCTCTTGACGAGCTGGCGGTAGTCGAGCTGGCGGTGGAACCAGTAGCGGTAGCCGGTGACGTTCTTCTGCATCGCCACGTTGAGCAGCGGCTGGAACAGCGGGATGCGCGGCACCTCCTCGAAGGCGGCGTCGACGAAGCCCTTCACCGCCGCCTCGTACTCCGGCCCTGTCGTGAAGCGCGCCTTGTCGATCAGCGCGTCCATCGCGGGGTTCTGGTAGCTCATCGTGTTGAACACGGCATTTTGGCCGTGATAGCACCAGTAGAAGAAGTACTCGGCGTAGTTCAGCCAGCCACCGAAGGTGTTGGTGATCATCGGCATGTTCTTCTTCAAGAGCTCGGCGCGCCAATTGGCGCCGGGGATCTTGTTGATCGTCGCCTTGATGCCGATCTGGCCGAGGCTTTCCTGCAGCAGGATGGTGAGCGGCTCGTTGATGCCGGCGAGCCCGAGATCGAAGCTCAGCGTGGTCTCAAAGCCATTGGCGTAGCCCGCCTCGGCCAGCAGCGCCTTGGCCTTGGCGATGTCGGTGTTGTAGCCGTGCTTCTGCGGCCAGTTCGTGCCCTTGGCCTTGTTGTCGGCGCCGCCATAGAGCGGGATCGACTGGCCGAACATCACGGCCTCCTGAATCTTCTGGTAGGGGATGGCGTAGGCCACCGCCTGTCGCACCTTCACATTGTCGAAGGGCTTCTGCTTCACATTCATGCCGATGTACTGCATGGCGTTCTCGACCGGCGTGCCGACGATGGTCAGCTTGGGCGAGGCCTTGAGCTCGGAGAAGTCCTTGGAGCCGAGGTCGAAGGAGATATCGGCATCGCCACGCTCCAGGAGCGCGCGGCGGTTGCCGGCGCTGGGGATGATGCGCAGGATCACGCGGCGGATCTTGGGCATCGGCCCGTTCTTCCACTCGTCGTTGCGCGCGTAGACGACCTCCTGGCCGGGCTGCCAGCGCTCGATCTTGTAGGCGCCGCCACCGGCGAGGTTGTTCTTCGTCCACTCCATCGCCCACGGATCTGTAGCCGTCGCGTTTTTCTTGCAGAGCTCGGAGTGCATGACCACCGGCACCGGCACCGCCATATCCGGCATGGTGAGCTTGTCGGCGCGTACGAAGTCGACGCGGAAGGTGTGGTCGTCGACGGCGACGAACTGCTCGGGCTTCTCCAGCGAGCCGGCGCGCATCTGGAACGTCGGGAAGCCGCCCACCGTGACGGCGCGGTCGAACGACCACTTCACGTCCTTGGCTGTGATCGGCGTGCCGTCGTGGAACTTCGCGTCCTTGCGCAGCTTGAAGGTCGCCGAGGTCGGCGTGACGTTCCAGTCGGTCGCGAGTTCGGGTTCGAGCTTGGAATAGTCGTAGTGGTCCTGGCCGCTGGCGTCCTTCTTCACGCCGTAAGTCATCAGCCGGTCATGGGTGTTCCACGACACCTCGTAGGACGGCCGGTTGGCGCCCACGCCGTGGATGTCCATCATGTTGGGCGTGTTCTCGGCGACGATCAACAGCGTCTCCTGCCGCGATTGCGCCTTCAGCGGCGAGAACACCGCCGGCGCCGCCATCGACGTGGCCAAGGCGCTCGAAGATGCGAGAAAAGTGCGGCGCTTCATGATGCTGGATCTCCCGTCTGCCCCGACCGGCAGGCAGCAAGGGATGTGCCAGCGCCTCTCCTGTTGATTCACAGGGTTGTCTGATGTCTGTGCGGACAGTCTGCATACATTAAAGCGCGGTATGCCTAATTTTTGGGCTTCATCTGAGGCCGCGGTGCCTTTGGGGCGTGGCACAGGGCTTGATTACGGACTTGGCACTGCGAACGGGGAAGCGTGATGACGTCGGTGCGTGAGAGCCTGGATATCGAGCGCCTGCGCCAGGACTACAGCGAGGGGCACCGCAAGCCCTCTACTGTGGTCGAAGCGGTGCTGGCCCGGATCGCGGCGGCCGGCGAGGACGCGGTGTGGATCAGCCGCGTCGCGGACGAGGCGTTGCGGTCGGCCGCCGCCGGGCTCGACCGGGCGCTGGCCGCCGACCGGTCGATCCTCGAGCGGCTGCCGTTGTTCGGCGTGCCCTTCGCGGTGAAGGACAACATCGACGTCGCCGGGCTGTCGACGACGGCGGCGTGTCCTGCCTTCGCCTACGCGCCCGCGCAATCGGCCACCGTCGTCGAGCGGCTGACGGCGGCGGGCGCGCTCGTCATCGGCAAGACCAATCTCGACCAGTTCGCGACAGGTCTGGTCGGCGTACGCTCACCCTATGGCGTGGCGCGTAATCCGTTCGACGCCGAGTACCTGCCGGGCGGATCGAGCGCGGGGTCGGCGGTGGCGGTGTCTTCGGGCCTCGTGAGCTTTGCCCTGGGCACGGACACAGCCGGCTCGGGTCGCGTGCCGGCGGGTTTCAACAATATCGTCGGGCTGAAACCGAGCATCGGCCTGCTGTCGACGTCGGGCGTCGTGCCGGCATGCCGTGCGCTCGACGTGGTCTCGGTCTTCGCGCTGACTGTCGGTGACAGCCTCGCCGTGCTGCGCGCCGCCATGGGCTTCGACGCCGCCGACATCTATTCGCGGGCCGCGCCGGCGGGCTTCGTCGCCGATCTCACCGCGCCGCCCGGGCGCTTCCGCTGCGCCGTGCCGAAACCCGACCAACGCGAGTTCTTTGGCGATGGCCAAGCCGCCGAGGTCTACGCCCGGTCGCTCGATCGCCTGCGGCGTCTGGGCGCCACCTTGGTCGAGATCGACTATGCGCCGCTCGCCGAGGCCGCGGCGGTGCTCTACAGCCCCGCCGGCGCGGCCGAGCGAACCACGGCGATCGACGCCTTCATCGCTGCGCGTGGCGACACCATGCACCCGGTCACGCGCACCATCATCGACAGCGGTCGCAAGGCCACGGCGGTCGAAGTCTATCGTGCGCGCGACCGGCTGCGTGCCTTGCGCCGTCACGCCGAGGCGATCTTCTCCGACTGCGAGGTGCTGGCGGTGCCGACCTCGGGCACGATCTACCGCGTCGCCGAGGTGCTGGCCGACCCGGTGCGGCTCAACAGCAACCTCGGCCACTACACGAACTTCGTGAACCAGCTCGATCTCTCGGCGCTCGCCGTGCCGGCGGGCTTTCGCGCCGATGGGCTGCCCGCCGGTGTCACGCTGATCGCGCCGGCCTTCCGCGAAGGCCGCCTCGCGGCGATCGGCGAGGCGTTCCATCGAGATGTCGGCGGCACGATGGGCGCGACCAGCGTGGCGTTGCCGCCGGCCGAATCGTCGGGCGCCGCGCCGAGCTATCCCGACATGCCGATCGTCGTGGTCGGCGCGCATATGCGCGACCTGCCGCTCAACCGCGAGCTGCTGGCCGTGGGCGCGCGCTTCGACTCGGCCTGTGCGACGGCGCCGATCTATCGCTTCTATCGCTTGCCTGGCGCCGGCGTCGCGCGGCCCGGGCTGGTGCGCGTGCCGAAGGATGGCGTCGCGATCGACGGCGAGATCTGGCGCGTGCCGACCGAGGCCGTTGGCGCCTTCCTGGCGCGCATCCCCTCGCCGCTCGGCCTCGGCGACGTCACGCTGGCCGACGGCCGCAAGGTGAAGGGCTTTCTCTGCGAAGCGGCCGGCGCCGAGGGCGCGGAGGACATCTCGGCCTGCGGCGGCTGGCGCGGCTATCTCGCGCGCGCTTCGGCGACATAGGCGAGTGACGCGTCGCTCACGGTGCGCACGTGGGCTCGCATATGCGCGGCGGCCTTGGCCGCCTCTCCTCGCTGGATCGCCTCGACCACCAGGGCGTGCTCGCCGAAGGACCTGGCGAGGCGACCGGAAACGTTGAACTGGCCAGTGCGATAGGGCGCGACACGGCGGCGCGCGGCGTGCGCGGCCTCCTCCAGCGGTCGATTGTGGCTGCCGCGGTAGATCGCGGCGTGGAACTCGGTATTCAGTGCGTCGTAATCCTCGCGCGCGCCAAAGCGCATCGCCTGGCATGACCGTTCGTGGATTTCCGCCAGCAGGCGCCGTTCGAGCGGCGTCATGCGCCGCGCCGCGTAGTGGGCGCACAGCGCCTCGAGGTCGGCCATCAGCTCGAAGGCTTCTCCGACCACGGCAGGCGCCATGACCGCCACCACCACGCCGCGGCCCTGGCGCTGCGCCAGGCCGATGCCGACCAGCTGGTTCAGGGCCTCGCGCACGGGGGTGCGCGATACGGCGAAGCGCTCGGCCGTGCCGACCTCGTCCAGGCGCGTGCCGGGCTGCAGTCGGCCGGTGATGATCTCATCGGCCAGCCGCCGGCGGATGCTCTCGGCGCGCGTCGCGGACTCGTCGTCGATGATCGGCACGATCGGGCTGGCGATCGACATCGAACCCCTGATGCTTGCGTTCCGGGCCAGTCTACGCAAGACGCGGGCCGTTGGCTCCCATGCGTCGTCCCCCCTTGGACGGGCGGCCGGTCCGGGCAAGAATGGCCCGACAAGACCGACGGGAGAAACGCGCGTGGACGGCGTGATCAACATCGAGGATCTGCGCAAGGCGGCCAAGCGACGCCTGCCCAAGATCGCCTTCGACTTCATTGAGGGCGGCGTCGACGACGAGAAAGGTCTCGACGGCTGCGAGAATGCCTTTAGCCGCCGCGAGCTGGTGCCGCGCTACATGGTCGACGTCAGCAAGCGCGACCAGAGCGCGGTGCTGTTCGGCCGCGCCTATTCCAGCCCCTTCGGCATCGCCCCCACTGGGCTGGCCGGCCTGTTCCGCCCGGGCGCCGATCTGATGCTGGCCGAGGCGGCGCGCGACGCCAACGTGCCTTTCATCATGTCCGGTGCCAGCACCGGCTCGATCGAGGACCTTGGCAAGCTCGCCCCCGACCATGGCTGGTATCAGCTCTACACCGCCAAGGACCGCGGCATTTCCGAGGACATGATCCGCCGCGTCAAGGACGCCGGGCTGAAGACCCTGGCGATGACCGTCGACGTGCCGATCGGCTCGAACCGCGAGCGCAACTCGCGCAACGGCTTCTCGCGGCCGCTGCGCATGACCTGGGCGACCAAGTTCGAGGCGCTGCGCCATCCCGGCTGGATGATGGAGTACATGCGCACCGGCACGCCGATGTTCTCCAACTGGCAACCCTACGCGCCCAAGGGCGCCAGCGCCGACGACGTCGCGGCTTTCGTCGCCACCCAGACCCCGACCTCGGTGACCTGGAAGGACGTCGAGAATTTCCGCCGCCTGTGGCCGGGCAAGTTCGTCATCAAGGGCATCATGCATCCCGACGACGCGCTGCGCGCGCAGTCGGTCGGCGTCGACGGCATCATGGTGTCCAACCATGGCGCGCGGCAGCTCGATCGCGCGCCCTCGCCGCTCGACGTGCTGCCGGCGATCGTCGAGGCGGTCGGCGACAAGATGACCCTGATGCTCGACGGCGGCGTGCGCCGCGGCGCCGACGTGATCACCGCGCTTTGCATGGGCGCGAAGTTCATCTTCATGGGCCGCCCGACGCTCTACGGCGCGGCGGCCGGTGGTACGGCCGGTGCCACCAAAGCGCTGGGCATCTTCCGCCGCGAGGTCGATCTGGTGATGGCGCAGATCGGCGCGCCCGACCTTGCCGCGCTGGGGCCGCACTACCTGATGTGGGACGACGACCGCCGCCGCAACGCGCGGGTGTAGCCGGTCATAAAAGCGACGCCGGCGCCACCTTCGCGGCGCCGGCCATCAGCTTGCGCGATTGATTTCCCCAGACTGTTCGGCGCGGTGTTCCGCGTCCGACTAGTTCAGCTTGTTGGAGGTGTTCATCATCAGGGCGCTGAGCTTGGTGCCCACCGTGCTGAACGCGGTGATGGCGGCGATCGAGATCAGGGCGGCGATCAGGCCGTACTCGATGGCGGTGGCGCCGGACTCGTCACGAAGAATGCTCTTGAGAATGGTCATCACGGTATCCCCTGCAAAATATTGCTTGTTGAATATCGAAACGGATTGAATGTCTAAACGTCAACAAGAAGCAAGATATCGTGATTTTAACGTTAAAGCAAGAGATATTCACCAAGACTCACAAAAGATTGGACAAAATCGAAATGCCTAGGTCTTTCAATGATTAAAGTATCGCATGAGTAGCGTTCCCTAGCGTAATTCCGCTCCAAGCAGGGTAAGGGCCGCCTCAGCAAATGTCCGCATATTGCCGACGCGGTCGGGCTTGCCCGTCTCGATTGTGATGCTGCGCTCGGTGGGCCCGCTCAGCGCGATGCAGGCATGGCCGGCGGCGTCGCCGTAGCGGTTACCGGTCGGGCCGCTGGCGCCGGTTTCGGCGATGCCCCAGGTCGTGCCCAGCCGCTGCCGGATGGTGCGGGCCATCAGCATGGCGTAGGGCTCGGTCGAGGCGCGCAGGCCCTCGCGCGCCTCCGGCGGGATCATCAGCAGCGCGTCGCCGGCGGCGCGCGTGTAGATCACCGCGCCGCCGATGTAGTAGGCCGAGGCGCCGGGCACCGAGAGCAGCGCCGCCGAGACCAGCCCGCCGATCGAGGACTCGGCGACGGCGATCGTCTCGCCACGCGCCTTCAGCCGCTCGCCGATGCGCGCCGCGATGGGCAGCAGGTCCTGCATGGATTCAGTCCCTCAGGATGGACAATTCGAGGTCGACCTTCTCGCCGAGCCATATGGCGCGGTCGCGGTGGTCTGTGAGGTCGCGGCCGGTGTTGGGGTGGACGAGGACCACGAGGTCGCCGCGGTTCAGCGCCAGCCAGGGAACGAACTCGGCGAACATCGCGGGCGGGAATGCGACCTGGTAGCTACAGCGAGGATGCGGGCCGATCGGCCCGGAATGCACGCGACCCATCTCGGCGACGAAGCGCGCGACGATGATGCCGCGCAGCTTGAGCGCGGCATCCTTGCTGTTGGCGTCGAAATAGACGTGGGCGTGCCAGTCCTTGATGTCGCTGATCTCGGTCGCCACGGCAGGCTCCTTCAGAAGCGGCGCCAGGGATTTCCGGCCATCATGCCGCCGTCGATCACCATCTCCATGCCGGTGACGTAGCTCGAGGCGTCGCTGGCCAGCCATAGCACGCCATTGGCGATGTCCTGCGCCTCTCCGGCGCGCGACAGCGGCACGGCGATCTTCGCACGCTCGTAGGGATCGATCGGCGCGTTGTGGCCCATGCCGTGCGCGCCGGTCGGGATCTTGCCCCAGATCGGCGTGGCGATGATGCCGGGATGCATTGAGTTGACACGGATGTTGTCGCCGGCGGCGGCGCATTCCAGCGCCACCGACTTGGCGAACAGCCGCACGCCGCCCTTGGTCGCGGCATAGGCAGCCAGCCCGGGCGCGCCGCGCAGGCCGGCGACCGAGGACATCATGATGATCGAGCCGCCGCCACCCTTGCGCATCAGCGGCACCGAGTGCTTCACCGACAGAAAAACGCCATCGAGGTTGATCGCCTGCTGGCGCTGCCAGTCGGCCAGGGTCATCTCGAAGATCGAGGTGGCGATGCCGATGCCGGCGTTGGACACCAGCACGTCGAGCCGGCCGCATTTCTTCTCGACCTCGGCCACGACCTCGATCCAGCGCTGCTCGGAGACCACGTCGTGGTTCAGGTAGATTGCGCCGCCGCCGATCTTGGCGGCGAGCGCCTTGCCGCGCGTGTCGTCGATGTCGGTGATGACCACGCGCGCGCCTTCGCGCGCGAGCGTGAGCGAACACGCCTCGCCGATGCCCGACGCGCCGCCGGTGACGAGGGCGACCTTGCCGTCGACCTGACCCATGATGGTGTCTCCTTGAAATCGTCATTCCGAGCACGGCGAAAAATCTCCCCGTTACAGGAGATCCCTCGCGTTCGCTCGGGATGACGGGAACGTCAGCGCTTCTGGAAGTTGCCCGGCCGCCGCTCGGCCCAGCTCTTGACGCCTTCCTTGAAGTCGGCGGTCTTGCGCGTCCAGTCCTGCTCGACCAGTTCGCGCTCGGTGGCGCGCTCGGCCTCGTCGGCGAAGCCGCGGCGCATGGTCTCGCGCGTCGACAGCACGGCGAGCGGCGCGGACTCGGCGATTTCCTTCGCCAGCGCCATCGCGCCCTTGCGTACGTCGGCCAGCGGCACCAGCACGTCGGCCATGCCCATCGCCACCGCCTCGCCGCCGGTCACGCGACGGCCGGTGTAGAATAGCAAGTTGGCCTTCTGCTGCCCCACGAGCCGCGGCAAGGTGTAGGTGAGGCTGAAGCCGGGATGGAAGCCGAGCCGCGTGAAGTTGGCGGAGAAGCGCGCCTCCTCGCAGGTGACGCGGAAGTCGGCCGACAGCGCCAGGCCCAGCCCGCCACCAATCGCGGCGCCCTGCACGGCGGCGACCTGCGGCTTCTTGGCCCGGAAGATGCGGGTGGCTTCCTTGTAGAGGTGCTTGCCGGTCTCGGCCGCGCCGGTCTGCGGGCGGTTGGTGAAATCGGCGCCGGCGCAGAACGACTTTCCCTCGGCGCACAGCACGATGGCGCGGATGTTGTCGTCGCGGTCGAACGCCTCGTAGGCGTCGGCGATCTGGTTGATCAACGCATTGTCGAAGTAGTTGTGCGGCGGCCGCTGGATTTCGACGACGCCGACATGGCCCTCGCTGCTGATGCCGATGTCCTGCTTGGCCGCTCCGGCCTTCACGGGTTCCGCGCTCATCTGTTCCCTCCCGCTGGATGATCTGTGTCGGACGCATCTTAGCCCGCCCGACGCGGGGAGTCGCAAGCGCCGACGCGGCAGTGTCGCTGTGCGGGCAGGATGAAAGCCCTCATTGCCAGTACCGTCTGCGCGCGTTCGCCCGCGCGGGGAGTCCATGCGTGACCACGACATCTGCATTGTAGAACTGCCGGCAAGCGACATTTGACACCCCGTCGCGGCGCGTGCTGCCGTCGCCGCAACGAACGACGGAGGAAACAGATGATCCGCAGGAGTGTGCTCGGTCTCGCCGCGGTCCTGGCGTTGGCGCCGATGGCGGCATCGGGGCAGGGGACCGGCACGGTCACCGCCGGCTTCGGCGCCGAATCGACGATGCTCGATCCGGTGAAGTACTCGGCTGGGGTCGACCACTACTTCATGGGCCAGATGTTCGAGCAGCTGGTGCGGGTGAATCCCGAGCAGCGCGTGGTGAACTGGCTGGCCGAGTCGTGGAGCGTCCAGGAGGAGAACGGCAAGCCGTTCATCGACGTGCGCCTGCGCAAGGGCGTGAAGTTCCACAACGGCGATCCGCTGACCTCGGCCGATTTCGAGTTCGCCTACAACAAGATGCGCGATCCCAAGATCTCGCGCTGGTCGCACAACCAGGCCGAGGTCGAGCGATTCGAGATCGTCGACGACCACCACTTCCGCATCCGCTTCAAGCAAGCCGACGGCAACTACATCGCCAACTTCCTGCAGCTCTGGGCGGTGCCCAAGGCCTATTACGAGCGCGTCGGCGAGGCGGAGTTCGGCAAGGCGCCGGTCGGTACCGGCCCGTGGAAGTTCGTCTCGCGCACGGTGAAGGACGAGATCCGCTTCGAGGCCTTCGCCGACTACTGGAACAAGGACCATCGGCCCAAGGCCGAGAAGCTGGTGATCAAGGTCATCCCCGAGGACCTCACCCGCGTGGCAGCGTTCAAGACCGGCGCCATAGACTTCCTCGACGCCGTGCCGCTGTCGATGGTCGAGGAGTTCAGGAAGATGCCTGGTGTGAAGACGCTGACCGTCGTCACCGGCAACAACCTGTTCCTGAACTTCAACACGCACCAGGAGAAGTCGCCGTTCCGCGACGTGCGCGTGCGCCAGGCGGCGGCGCACGCCATCGACGTCGACGCCATCATCAAGAGCGTGCTGTTCGGCCAGGGCGAGCGCTACGTGCAGGTCGGCAAAGGCGGCGTCGGCTACGACCCCGAGCTGAAGCCCTATGCATACGATCCGAAGAAGGCGCGCGACCTGTTGCGCCAGGCGGGTTTCCCGCAGGGCTTCGAGATTCCCTGTTACAACCTCACCACGCCGCGCGAGCCCAACGTGAAGGAGGTCGGCGAGGCGATGTTCGCCTACCTTACCCAGGCCGGCATCCGCTGCAGGGTGCAGGGCATGGAATACGCCGCATGGCTCAACCTCGCGCGCATGGGCCGGAACGCGCCGCCGGAAATGGACGGCGTCTTCAGCCATATGTGGAGCCAGAACCTGCCGGGCGATCCGGGCACCGCCTGGGCCGGCCATGTGCACACCTTCGTGCCGGGCAAGGGCTGGGGCAGCTACTCGACCACCTCGGACGCCGAGGCCGACACGATGATCGCGGAGCTGAAGCTCACCATGGATCCCGAGAAGCGCGCCGCGCTGGCGCGCAAAATCGCGCGCTACAAGCACGAGAAGGTGCTGGGCGGCGTGCCGACCTACCGGCCGATGGTCACCTTCGCCTGGCGCACCGACAAGCTCGACTTCACCGGCTGGCCGTACCCCGGCTACTGGCGCGGCATGCAGGAAGTGGTCGTGAAGAAGTGAGAGGTACACCGCCAACTACCTTCCCCCGCTGGCGGGGGAAGGTGGCGCGAAGCGCCGGATGGGGGTGGTTGGTGCGACACCGCCGCCACTTGCATTTGGCCGCTATGCCGCCACCTCCATGCGCCCTTCGGGCACCTTCCCCCGCGAGTGGGGGAAGGTAGTGACCGGCTACTTCCTCCGCCGCGTGCTGCAGGGGCTGATCAGCATCGTCGGCGCCAGCATCGTGATCTTCTTCATCTCCAGGCTGAGCGGCGATCCCATCGTGCTGCTGCTGCCGACCGAGGCGCCGCCGGCGCTGATCGAGCAGGTGCGTCAGGAGATGGGGCTCAACGAGCCGGTGTGGAAGCAGTACCTGATCTTCGCCGGAAAGGCGCTGGGCGGCGACTTCGGCAAATCCTATCGCTGGCAGGCGCCGGCTTTGGAACTCGTGCTCGACCGCCTGCCGGCGACCATCGGCCTGGCGCTGGCGGCGCTGGCCTTCTCCATCCTGCTCGCCGTGCCTTTCGGCGTGCTCTCGGCTGTTTATCGCGGCTCGCTGATCGACACCTTGGGCAAGGGCTTCGCCATGCTCGGCCAGGCGATGCCCAATTTCTGGGTCGGCCTGCTGCTGGTGCTGATCTTCGCAATCCATCTCGACGTGCTGCCGGCCTACGGCACCGGCTCGGCCGCGCATGTGCTGATGCCCGCCATCGCGCTGGGCTGGTATCCCGTGGCGGCGCAGACGCGCATCGTGCGCTCGGCGATGCTCGACGTGCTCGACAGCGACTACATCCGCATGGGCCGCGCCGTGGGCGCCAGCGAACGCGTGCTGGTATGGAAATACGCGCTGCGCAACGCGGCGATCCCGCTGGTCACCATCCTCGGCGTCTACTTCGCCGCCATGCTGGGCGGCGCCTTCGTCGTCGAGACGGTGTTCGCCTGGCCGGGAGTCGGCCGCACCGTCGTCGAGGCGGTGTTCTCGCGCGACTTCCCCGTCGTGCAGGTCGGCGTGCTGCTGACCTCGATCCTGTTCGTGACCTCGAACCTGCTGGTCGACCTGTCTTACGGCTTCATCGATCCACGCATCCGCTATGACCGCTGACGCGACCGTCGCCCCGACCTTACCGCCTCGCGGACTGCTGACGCGCCTGCGCGGCCGCGGGATGCCGTGGATCTCCATGGTGATCCTCGCGCTGGTGGTGATCGCCGCGGCCTTCGGCGAGAACGTCGCGCCGCACGATCCCAATGGCCTGAACCTCGCCGCGGCCTTCCGCCCGCCCGTCTGGGAGCCGAAGGGCGAATGGGCCTACCTGCTGGGCACCGATAATCTCGGCCGCGATATCCTGAGCCGCATCATCGCGGGCGCCCGTGTGTCGCTGGTCTCGGCGCTCTACGCCATCGTCTTCGCCGGCGCCATCGGCGGGCTGATCGGCATGATCTCCGGCTATTTCGGCGGCGTGGTCGACGCCATCATTATGCGCCTGGTCGACATCCAGATGTCGATCCCGGCGCTTGCCCTGGCCCTGGTGATCGCCGCCGTCTTCGGCGCAGATTTCGACACCGTGGTGATCGTCATCATCGTCACCTACTGGACGTGGTACGCGCGTATCGTGCGCGGCGAGATCCTGTCGCTGAAGGAACGCGACTACGTGGCCTTAGCCAAGGTCGCGGGCTGCGGCACCGCCACTATCTTCTTCCGCCACCTATTGCCCAACATCATGAACACCCTGTTGGTGCTCGCCACCTTGCAGGTCGGTCAGGTGATCATCTTCGAGGCCTCGCTGAGCTTCCTCGGGCTGGGCATCCAGGCCCCCGATGTGTCCTGGGGTCTCATGCTGTCGGATGCCCGCAACTACATCACCAACGCGTGGTGGGCGATCACCATGCCCGGCATCGCCATCATGATCACCTGCCTGTCGGCCAATATGATCGGCGACTGGCTGCGCGACACTTTCGATCCCAAGCGGCGGCAGTTGTGAGCGGCGTGTTCACTCACCAAACTCACCCCGAGGAGCGACCGCAGGGCACGTCTCGAAGGGTGGGCTATAGCACTGATTGTGTTGCCCATGCTTCGAGACGGCCGCTGTGCGGCCTCCTCAACATGAGGTTGGGAACGCTATGAGCCGCCAGGCTCTCCTGCGCGTCGAGAATCTGCGCACGCATCTCTTTCTCAAGCGCGGTGTGCTGAAGGCCGTCGACGGCGTGAGCCTGCATGTCGACGAGGGCGAGACTTTGGGGCTCGTGGGAGAATCGGGCTCGGGCAAGAGCATGACCAGCCTGTCGATCATGCGTCTGCTGCCCAAGCAGAGCGGTCGCATCGTCGACGGCAACGTCTGGCTAGACGGCACCGACCTCACGAGCCTTCCCGAGGACGAGATGGCGCGCGACTGGCGCGGCCGGCGCGTCTCGATGGTGTCGCAGGATCCCATGACCTCGCTCAACCCGGTCTTCACCGTGGGCGACCAGGTCGGCGCACCGTTCCGCTACCACAAGCTCGCCCAGGGCGCGCGCGCCGTGCGCGACGCCGTCGTCAAGGTGCTGAGCCGCGTGCGCATTCCCTCGCCGGAGAAGCGGCTCGACAACTACCCGCACCAGTTCAGCGGCGGCATGCGCCAGCGCGTAGTCTCGGCCATGGCGATCGCTTGCGCGCCGCGCCTGCTGATCGCCGACGAGCCGACCAGCAACCTCGACGTCACCATCCAGGTGCAGATGATCGAGTTGTTCCGTGAGCTGCAGCGCGACAGTGGGTTGGGCATCATCCTGATCACCCATGATCTGGGTGTCGCCGCCTCGATCTGCGATCGCATCGCGGTGATGTATGCCGGCCGCATCGTCGAGGTCGGTGACGTGCGCACCATGTACCGAGCCGCGGCGCATCCCTACACCCAGGCGTTGCTGAACTCGATCCCGCATCTGGGCCAGCGCAAGCGCCGCCTTTACGCGATCGCCGGGCAGCCGCCCAGCCTGATCGATCCGCCGGTGGGCTGCCGCTTCGCGCCGCGCTGCCCGCGCCGCACCGCCAAGTGCGACGCCGACTATCCGCCGCAGGTCGAGCTCGCGCCCGGCCACGTCACCGCGTGCTGGCATCCCGGCCCCGGAGCGGTGGCATGAGACTGCTCGAGGTGCGCGACCTGAAGAAGTATTTCCGCGTCGGCGGCGGCTTGCTGCGCGCGGCTGGCACGGTCAAAGCGGTCGACGGAGTCAGCTTCGCGGTGGAAGAGGGCGAGACCTTCGCGCTGGTCGGCGAATCGGGTTGCGGCAAGACTACCATCGCCAAGCTGGTGCTGATGCTGGAGCGGCCGACCGCTGGCTCCATCCTGTTCAACGGTGAGGACCTGGCGTCGCTTGGTAGCGCCGGGGTGAAAGCCTATCGCCGCGAGGTACAGACGGTCTTCCAGGACCCTTACGCCTCCCTCAATCCGCGACTGCGCGTGCGCACCATCATCGCCGAGCCGATCCTCGCGCATGGCCGGCCCGAGCGCGCCGAGTTACGCCAGCGCGTCGAGGAGGTGCTCGACGTCGTTGGCCTGCCGAAGACGGCGGCCGATCTCTTCCCGCACGAGTTCAGCGGCGGTCAGCGTCAGCGCGTCGCCATCGCCCGCGCCCTGGCGCTCAACCCGCGCTGCATCGTGCTCGACGAGCCGATCTCGGCGCTCGACGTGTCGATCCGCGCGCAGATCCTCAATCTGCTGGCCGACATCCAGGAGCGTTTCCGCCTGACCTATCTGATCATCGCCCACGACCTGGCGCTGGTGGAGCATTTCAGCACACGTGTGGGAGTAATGTATCTCGGCAACATGGTCGAGGCCGGGCCGACCAGCGAGGTTTTCGCCCATCCCCGTCATCCCTATACCCAGGCGCTGCTCGCCTCGGTGCCGCGGCCCGATCCGGATCACCGCGCACCGGTTGATGCGATCCGCGGCGAGATCGCCAGCGCCATGGCGCCGCCCTCGGGCTGCAAGTTCCATCCGCGCTGCCCGCACGCAAGGCCGGTGTGCAACACCGAGTTCCCGGGCTGGCGCGATCTCGGCGCCACGCATAGCGCCGCCTGCCATCTGCTGGAGTCGAACTGATGGTCGCGCCACTCGCCGGCTTGCGCGTGCTGGAGATGCCCGGCGGCGTGGCCGCGCGCTATTGCGGCCGTCTGTTCGCCAAGCACGGCGCCACGGTGTTTCAGCTCGGGGCGGCCGATGCGACCGGCGTCGGTTATGGCGGCAAGGCGAGCGAGGCCTACGCCGTGTGGCTCGACCGCGGCAAGCGGCGCGTCGACAGCATCGCGGCCGCCGGCGCGCTCGACCTGATCATCGCCGGCCAGAGCGCGGCCGACATCGCCATGGCAGACGCGGCGCGCGCCGCCGACACGGTCCGTGTCGGCCTCACCTGGTTCACGCCGGATGGCCCGTACCGTGACTGGACCGGCAGCGACGCGGTGATCCAGGCGATGAGCGGCGTGGCCTATGGCACCGGTCCGAAGGACGGCCGGCCGATGCTGCCGCGCGGGCACGCGCCACAGGTGGTGGCCGGCGTCACGGCGTTCATTGCCGCCCTGGGCGCGATTATTGGCCGCGACAATGGCTGGAGCGGCCGGCGCGTCGACGTCGACATTCTCACCGCCAATATGTGCTTCTCCGAGAGCAGCGCCGCGGCGCTGGCGCTCACCGGCGACAAGGTGATACGTCGCGGCGTCAATCGCTTCACGCCGACGTTCCCCGGTGGCATCTACCAGGCCAGCGACGGCTGGATCGGCGTCACGGCGCTGACGCCGCCGCAATGGGCCGCGTTCTGCGACATGATCGGCCGGCCGGAGCTGGCGGAGGACAAACGCAACGCCACCTCGTTGCAGCGCCAGGATCGCGCCGACGAACTCGATCCCATTCTGGTCCCGGCCCTGCGCGCCAAGCCGGCGAAGTGGCTGCTGGAGGAGGGCCAGCGCCGGCGCATTCCCATGGCACCGGTGCCCAGCCTGGCCGATCTGCCGCGCACCCTGCATTGGCAGGGCCGCGCCAGCTTCGTACCGGTGCCTGGCGTGCACGCCTTCGGGCCGAGCATGCCGTTCCACATCGAGACCGGCGCCGCCGATCCATCGACGCCCGCGCCGCGCGCGAGCACGCCGGCGTTGCCGCTCGAAGGAATCCGCGTGCTGGACCTCACCATGGGTTGGGCCGGCCCCCTGGCGGCGCGGCACTTCGCCGATCTCGGCGCCGACATCGTCAAGGTCGAGTCGTGCGCACATTATGACTGGTGGCGCGGCTTCGACGGCATCATCGATGGCGATCCGCCGCCCTACGAGACGCGCCACGCGTTTCTCATGGTCAACCGCAACAAGCGCGGCGTGACGCTCGACCTGAAGGCCGAGAAGGGCGTCGCGCTCGTGCGCCGCCTCGCGGCACGCTCCGACGTGATGATCGAGAACTATGCACCGGGCGTGCTCGACCGGCTCGGCATCGGACCCAAGGCGATGACCGAAGCGGTGCCCGGCCTGATCGCGATCTCCATGGGCGCCTTCGGCGCCAGCGGGCCGTGGAGCGGCTTCCGCGCCTACGGCTCGACGGTCGAGCAAGCCTCGGGCCTGCCTTTCGCCAACGGCGAGCCTGACGGACCGCCGACCATGCAGCACGTCGCCTATGGCGATCCGATCGGCGGAATCTATGGCGCCATCGCCTGCCTGATCGCGCTCTATGGCCGCAAGCATAGCCGCGCCGGTGCGGTGATCGATCTCGGACAGGTCGAATGCCTGTTTCAGCTCGGCGCCGACGCCATCGTCGCGCAGTCGACGCAGCAGGCGCTGCTGGCACGCGATGGCAGCCGCCATCCGCTGTCGAAACTGCGCATGGTCGGTGGCGAGACCGGCACGTGGTGGGCGGTGTCCGCCGAGACGAATGCGCAGTGGGCCGCCGTCGCGCGCATCGTCGGCGCTGCGACCACGCTCGATCAGCGCGCGATGGAAGACGCGGTGCGCCGATGGTCCGCCGGAAGATCGCGCGACACGATCGTCGCGACGTTCCAGGCGGCCGGCGTGGCGTCGGGCCCGATCCATGCGGCGCAGGAATTGCTCGACGATCCGCAACTTGTGGCCTCGGGCTTCTGGCGCCGCGCCGAGCGGCGCTTCATCGGCAATCACGTGGCGCCGCTCGCGCCCTACCGCCTCGACGGCGCGCCGCCGCCACTGTGGGCGCCGGCGCCGACCTTGGGCGAACACAACGAGGTCGTGCTGGGCGGCGATCTCGGTTTGACGCGCGCCGAACTCGACAAGCTCGCCGCGGAGGGCGTCATCGGCACGCGGGCGGTGGCGCAGTAGCTGTGACAGCGGCGCCCGCTGTGCCGCGTCGCAGCCGTCGACGAGCGGTGAGGGGCCGGGCGACTTCAGAAGCGGCCGGCGGTTCCAACGTCACTTGATCGCCAGCCAAATCTCGAAGCCACCCAGGCCGGTGCGGCCGTCGAACTCGGGACCATAGCGCTCGAAGAACGGCGCGTCGGCGGCCTGGAAGCCGGAGGCGGGCAGCCACTTGCTCCAGATCGTCGTGACCGTGCGGCGGATGGTCGAGATGTGCTCGCGGTGGGTGAAGACGGCGTAGCGCTGTGGCGGAATGCGCACGCGCGCATAGTCCTTGGGCAGCTCGGCGAAGTCGCGCACGGCTACGCCGGCGATGTAGTCGAAGCCGCCGGAATCGTCGGTGTTGAAGCAGACACCGTAGGCCACGTCGCCGACCTTGCCCGGGACGTCATCGATCTGCTCGTTGAAGCGCTGCCACAGGGCCGGGATGCCGGCGCCGCCGTCGTGGCTGTAGCGCTCGCCAAGGCCCGCGATCAGCAAGGCCGGCGTGGTCTCGAAGCGTGGTGGCTCGAGCGTGTCGGTCGGTGTCTCGGTCATGAGGATCGGCTCCATCGGTTGGAGGTGGGCGAGGCTGCGATCGGCGCGGACGGATTCCGGCGTCACGCCGAACTGGTCGCGGAAGGCGCGGGTGAAGGCTTCGTGCGAGCCGTAGCCGGCGTCGAGCGCCACGGCGAGGATGTCGGGCGCGCCGCCGGCCAGCGCACGGGCGGCTTCGGTCAGCCGCCGCGCGCGGACATAGCGCATGACCGAGGTTCCCGTGGCGTAGCCGAAGGCGCGCACCAGCTGGAAGCGCGACACGCCGGCGATCGCGGCGATGTCGTCGAGGCTCAGCTCCTCGGCGAAGTGGCTCTCGATGAACCACAGGGCTTTGTCGACGGGATCCATGGCGCTGGTATAGGCCCGGCCGCCGATGTGCGCTTGATCGGGATTGCACATGCCTGTCATCCCTCGCCGCGCTCGGGATGACGGGGGCTCGGGTATCGCGTGACGGAAAGTCCCGGTTGAAAGGGCGGGTCCGTCCGCGCCAGTCTGTGACCCACCAATCAACGGAGGGAACCCATGGCGAGGTTGTGCGAAGGGCGCGTGGCGCTGGTCACCGGTGCGGCGCGCGGCGTGGGACGCGAGCACGCGCTGTTGCTGGCCAAGCACGGCGCCAAGGTCGTCGTGAACGACCTCGGCGGCGAGCGCGACGGCAAAGGCGCCGACATGACGCCGGCGCAGAAGGTGGCCGAGGAGATCAAGGCCATGGGCGGCCAGGCCGTGGTCAACGGCGACGACGTCTCCGACTGGAATGGCGCCAAGCGCATGGTCGACCAGGCGATCTCGACTTTCGGCAAGCTCGACATCGTGCTCTCCAACGCCGGCATCCTGCGCGACCGCATGCTGACCAACATGACCGAGGAGGAATGGGACGGCGTGATCAAGGTGCATCTCAAGGGCACCTTCGCGCCGGCGCGCCACGCCTGCGCCTATTGGCGCGACAAGTTCAAGGAAACCGGCCAGCCGGTGCACGGCCGCCTGCTGACCACGACCTCGGTATCGGGCATCTACGGCAACGTGGGCCAGACCAACTACGGCGCCGCCAAGGCCGGCATCGCCGCCTTCACCGTGATCGCCGCGCGGGAGATGCGCCGGTATGGCGTGACGGTGAACTCGATCTCGCCCTCGGCCTATACGCGCATGACCGCCGATCTGCGGCAGTACTCGCCGGAGGATCTGGAGCGGCGCGATCCCAAGTGGGTGGCGCCGATCGCGGTGTGGCTGGCAAGCGAGGAGTCCGGCGACATTACCGGCCGCGTCTTCCAGGCCGGCGGCGGTCAGATCGCGGTGGCCGAAGGCTGGCACAAGGGCCCGACGATCGCCCAGGTCGCCGATCCCGCGACGCTCGGCCCGATCGTCAAGGACATGGTCGCCAAGGCGCGCAAGAACGCCGGCATGGACGGCATGGATCTCGACTGATTGCACGGACACGCCGCGCCACAACCCGGCGTGGCGTGGTGTGCGGCATTCGGCTAGCCTCCTCGCGTGCGTATCGCACCGGGGAGGCAACCGATGACGCAGGAAGAACGCAATGTCGAAGCGTTGCGCAAGGGTTATGCGCTGTGGGACGGCGAGAAGGGCAACGCCGCCAGCGCTGCGCACTGGCTGGATCTGTTCGCCGACGAGATCGACTTCCGTTCAGCGGCGACGGGCGTGCCCTATACCGGCACCCGCAAGACCAAGGCCGCGCTGCAAGCCTATTTCACCATCCTGGCCGCCGAGCTGCGGATGGAACGCTACACGGTTCAGCACATGGTCGCCCAGGGCGATCGCGTCGTCGCTCTATGTCACATCGTCTACCACCACAAAGAGACCGGCCGAAAGCTCGAGTCGCTGAAGGCCGATTCGTGGCGGTTCAACGCCGAGGGCAAAGCCGTCGAGTTCGCCGAGCACTATGACACGGCGGCGGCAGTCGCCGCGGCGCCGAGCGTCGAGGAGCGCAACACCGAGATCCTGCGCAAGGCGTATGGCAAGTGGTCCGCCAGCAAGGGCGACGACAAGGCGGTCATGGCGGCGGCGGCGCATTGGGTGTCGCTTTTCGCCGATACGGTCGAGTTCGGCTCGATGGGTGCCGCCATCGACGAGCTGAAGTTCAGTCGCAACGCCAGCAACAAAGCGGAAGTGGCCCAGTATTTCGCCGACATCGCGGCGGACTGGGAGATGGTGGACTACGTGGTAAAGGACTACATCGCGCAAGGCGACAAGGTCGTGGCCTTGTGTGAAGTCGCCTGGAGGCACCGCCGCACCGGCAAGATCGCACGCTCGCTCAAATCCGATTCGTGGCGATTTTCCGCCGACGGCCAGGCCATCGCCTTCTACGAGTATTTCGACACCGCCGCCACGATTGCGGTCGCCACAGCCTAGGGCATTTCGGCCTGCGGTCAGGCTGCGGAACGCGGGGATTTGTCGCCGTTGCGGCGGCGGGTGTCGTGGCGGCACAATCGCGTCCAACCAGAACGGGATCGTGCGATGAACTTCGATTTCTCCGACGACCAGAAGATGCTCAAGGAGCAGGTGCGCAAGTTCCTGGCGGACAAGAGTCCGTACAAGACCACGCGCCGCGTCCTGGAGGGCGACGAGGCCTATGCCGAGGAGGTCTGGAAAGGCCTCGTCGAGCTCGGCGTCACCGCTGCTACCATCCCTGAGGAGTATGGCGGCGCCGGCATGGGCGCGCTGGAGCTGTGCGTCGTCGCCGAGGAGCTGGGTCGCGCCTGCGCCGCGGTGCCCTTCGCATCGTCCGTGTACCTCGCCACCGAGGCGCTCAAGCTGTTCGGCAGCGAGGCGCAGAAGAAGGCGTGGTTGCCCAAGCTGGCGAGCGGCGCGGCGATCGGCACCATCGCCACCGGCGAAGGCCCGCAGGCGCCCTCGCCGCGCAACGTGCGCACGAGCTTCGGCGGCGGCAAGGTCAACGGCGAGAAGCTGCCGGTGGCCGACGGCACCGCGGCGACCTTCGCCATCGTGCTGGTCAACACCGGCGGCTCGGGCGACCGCTCGCTCTCCATGGCGATCGTCGACCTGGCGGGTGCGGGCGTGACGCGCGAGGTGGTGAAGACCGTCGATCCGGCGCGCAAGCACGCGCGTATCGCCTTTAACGGCGCCGCCGGTGAATTGCTCGGCGCGGAAGGCGCGGGCTGGAGCCAGCTCGAGACCCTGTACGACGTGGCGGCGGTGCCGATGGCCTTCGAGCAGATCGGTGGCGCGGAGTCGGCGATGTGGATGGCGCGCGACTACGCCCTGCAGCGCCAGGCCTTCGGGCGGCAGATCGGCTCGTACCAGGCGATCAAGCACAAGATCGCCGACATGTACGTCAAGCTCGAGCTGGCGCGCTCCAACGCCTATTACGGCGCGATGATGCTGTCGGAGGGCGGCGCTGACCTGCCGATCGCCGCGGCCGCCGCGCGTATTGCCGCCACCGAGGCCTACGACTTCGCCGCCAAGGAAAACATCCAGACCCATGGCGGCATCGGCTTCACCTGGGAGGCCGACACGCAGTTCCACTACCGGCGCTCGCGCTTGCTGTCGCTGGCGATCGGCGGGCCGCTGGCGTGGAAGGACAAGCTGGTCACGCGGCTGGAGCGCAAGAACGCCGCTTGATGTGACGCGCATCCCCCATCCGGCGCTACGCGCCACCTTCCTCCTCCGGGGGAAGGTAGAAGAAAAGGGCAGACCCCATGGACTTCAACGATACATCAGAGGAAGCCGCCTTCCGCGCCGAAGTGCGCAAGTGGCTCGAGGCCAACGCCAAGCGCAAGAGCGACGACAAGCAGGCCTATCGCGCCCGCGTCGACGATCCCGGCCTCTTGAGGGCGGCCAAGGAATGGCAGGCCAAGAAGGCGGCCGCCGGCTATGCGCGTATCACCTGGCCCAAGGAATACGGCGGCATGGGCGGCTCGCCGATCCAGCAGGTGATCTACCAGCAGGAGGAGTCGAACTTCCTCGTGCCGCTGGGCTTCTTCGATATCGGCCTGGGCATGTGCATTCCCACGATGATGGCCTACGCGACCAAGGAGCAGCTCACGCGCCACGTCAAGCCGGCGCTCTACGGCGAGGAGGTGTGGTGCCAGCTCTTCTCCGAGCCGGCCGCCGGCTCCGACGTCGCCGGCATCCGCACCAAGGCGGAGCGCGACGGCGACGACTGGATCATCAACGGCCAGAAGGTCTGGACCTCGGGCGCGCATTACAGCGACTGGGGCATCATCATCACCCGCACGGACCCCAACGTGCCCAAGCACCAGGGTCTCACCATGTTCTTCCTGAGCATGAAGAGCCCGGGCGTCGAGGCGCGGCCGATCAAGCAGATCTCCGGTGGCGCCAATTTCAACGAGGTGTTCTTCACCAATGTGCGCGTGCCCGACAGCCAGCGCCTGGGCAAGGTCGGCGACGGCTGGAAGGCGGCGCTGACCACGTTGATGAACGAGCGTCTCGCCGTCGGCATGCCCTCGGGCGGCCTCGACGTCGACGAGCTGCTCGAGCTGGCGCGCGGCACCGAGCTGGAGGACGGCCCGGCGATCCGCAACGGCCATGTACGGTCGAAGATCGCCGACTGGTACGTCCAGGCGCAGGGCCTGAAATACACGCGCTACCGCACGCTGACGGCGATGTCGCGCGGCCAGACGCCGGGACCGGAGTCCTCGATCATCAAGGTCGTCGCCGCGCCCAAGATGCAGGACCTCGGCGCCCTGGCGATGGAGCTGATGGGCCCGGCCGGCATCATGACGTCGGACGTGCCGGGTTCCGGCGGCTTCCAGGCGCAATGGATCGGCGGCGCCGGCTTCCGCATCGCCGGCGGCACCGACGAGATCCTGCGCAACATCGTCGCCGAACGCGTGCTCGGCCTGCCGCAGGACGTGCGCGTCGACAAGGACGTGCCGTTCAACCAGCTCGGCAAGACCAAATGACCTTGCCGACTTGATGGGAGCACATGTTCCCCTGTCATTCCGAGCGCAGCGAGGAGTCCAGCGAGACAGCCTGGATTCCTCGCTGCGCTCGGAATGACAGCGAGGTCGCTTCGTTCAGGACGACTCTGTGAGCAACCGCCGCGCGCTCGCCCAGGCGGCGCTGCTCGGGCTGGGTTCGGCGACGGTGCCGTTCGACGCGGCGGTCAACATCGCCTTCCCATCGATCACCGGATCCTTCGGGCTGCCGATCGACGCCATCCAGTGGGTGGTGATCTGCTACATGCTGGCGCATTCCTCGCTGATGCTGGCCTTCGGCCGGATGGGCGATCTCGCGGGGTACGCGCTGGTCTTCCGCCTGGGGCTGGCCTGCGTGGCCGTGGCCTTCGCGCTGTGCGCCCTGGCGCCGATCTTTGAATGGCTGCTGGCGGCGCGCGTGCTGCAGGGCGTCGGTGCCGCCCTGACATTGTCCTGCGGCCCGGCCCTGATCACCTCGTTGTTCGCCGAGGAACGCCGCGCCCGCGTGCTGGGCGCCTACGCCACCATGCTGGCGCTGGGTGGCGCGCTCGGGCCCTCGCTGGGCGGTCTGCTGGTGCAGGAGTTTGGCTGGCCGGGCGTCTTCTGGTTCCGTGTGCCGATCGCGTTGATTCCGCTGCTGCTGCTGCGCGACCTGCCGACGCCGCCGCGCGCCTCGGTGCGCGAACCCTTTGACACGCTCGGCGCGGTGCTGCTGGCGGCGACTCTTGTCGCGCTGCTGCTGGCGCTGAATCGCGCCGGGCGTGGCGACACGCCGCTCGCTGTTGGCCTCGCGGTGGTCGCGCTGTTCGGCCTTGCCGCGTTCGTCCAGCGCGAGCGCCGCTTCCGCGCACCGATGCTGCCGCTGGGCGTTTTCCGCTCGTTCGACTTTTCGCTGCTCAACCTCCTGAACGCGCTGGTCAACCTGGCGGGCTTCTCCGCCCTGCTGCTGGTGCCCTATTTTCTCGCGCGCCAGACGTTGCTGGGCTCGTTGCTCGGTGGCTTCGTGCTTGCGACGGGGCCGCTCGGCGCCGCGATCGGCTCGTCGCTGGGCGCGCGAGTCTCGGCGGCGATGGGCCGCTACCCCACCACGCTGCTCGCCTGCGCGCTGATGTCGGCCGGCCTGCTCTCGACGGCGAACTGGGGCGCCTCGCCGCCGGTGTGGATGATGGTCGGGACGCTGACGCTGCAGGGCGTTTCCATCGGCCTGCTGCAGGTCGCTTATCTCGACATCGTCACAGCAACGCTGCCGCGCGAGAATCGCGGCGTCGCCGGCAGCCTCGCCAACCTGACCCGCACGCTGGGCGTGGTGCTGGGCGCGGCGGGCCTCACGCTGGTCTTCACCATCGCCTCCGACGGCGCACGCGATTTCGTCGCCGGCTTCCATGCGACATTCCTTTTTGCCGCCTCGCTGCCGGCCTTGATGCTGCTCGCGGCGGTTTCGCGGCGTGGTCCGTGGCTGCTACGCTGAAGTCCTGAACCGGAGGGAACGATGGCCGATATGCTCGAAGAACACAGGATGCTGCGCGACGTGGTGGCGAAGTTCGTCGACAACGAGCTGATGCCGCTGGAGAAGAACATCCTGGCGCGCGAGATCGCCGGCCAGAAGGTGTCGCTGACCGACGCGGAAGAGGCGCCGCTGCTGAAGAAGTGCAAGGAGCTCGGCCTGTGGGCGCTCGACGCGCCGGAAGAGATCGGCGGCGCCAACCTGCCGGCCGTGGCCCTGATGCCGATCAACGAGGAGCTCGGCCGTACCTGCGTGCCCTTCACCTTCCCGCCGGACTCGCCCAACCTGCACATGCTGATGGCGGTGGCGAGCCCGGAGCAGAAGATCCGCTACATGAATCCCTACGCCGCCGGCGAGGCGCATTCGGCGATCGCGATCTCCGAGCCGGGCGCCGGCGGCGATCCGGCCGGCATGACCACGCGCGCGACGCAGGAGGGCGATTCCTGGGTGATCAACGGGCGCAAGATCTGGATCAGCCGCGTGCCCTACGCCGACTTCACCATTGTGATGGCGCGCACCGGCACCGACGGGCGCCATGCCGGCGTCACCGCCTTCATCGTCGAGAAGGGCACGCCCGGCTTCATCATCGCGCGCGAGATCCCGATGCTGGCCGGCCAGCGCACCTACGAGGTGGTGTTCGAGAATTGCCGCGTGCCCAACGAGCAGGTGCTGGGCCGCGTCGGCCAGGGCTTCGCGCCCATGCAGCTGCGCCTGACCATCCGTCGCCTGCAGATGGGCGCCTGGTGTATCGGCATGGCACGGCGCGCGCTGGAGATGATGTGCGGCCACGCCAAGCAGCGCGTGACCTTCGGGCAGAAGCTCGCCGACCGCCAGGCCATCCAGTGGTGGATCGCCGAGGCGGCGACCAAGATCCACGCCTGCCGCCTGATGGTGATGGACGCCGCCGAGAAGCTCGACGATCGCCGCGATGTGCGCACCGAGGCCTCGATGATCAAGGTCTTCGCTACCGAGATGGCCACCGAGGTGATCGACCACGCGATGCAGACCTTCGGCGCCATGGGCGTCACCAAGGAGCTGCCGCTGCAGCTGATGATGCAGAAGGTACGCACCATGCGCGTCTACGAGGGCCCCAGCGAGGTGCATCGCATGGTCATCGCGCGCCGAACCCTGGAGGCGGTGAAGTAGCGCGGAGTCTTGACCTTCCCCCTCCGGGGGAAGGTAGAAGAAGGTGACCGATGACCACGTCCATGACCGAGTTCGCCTTGCGTCATGTCGCCGGGCGGAGTTTCGCGGCGTCGGATGATTTTCCGCGTGAGGCGTGGCGTGCGTTGGCGGAGGCGGGGCTGTTCCGTATTGGCCTGCCGGCGCGATTCGGTGGCGACGGCGGCGGTTATGCCGATATCGCGCGGGCGGAGCATGACCTGGTCGGCCATGGCGGTTGCGTCGGCTTCGCCATGTCGTGGGCCGGCCATCAACTCGTCGGGCGGTATTTCATCGATGGCTTCGGCAACGAGGCGCAGAAGGCGGCACTGCTACCGGGTTTGGCTACGGGAAAGCTCACTTTGGCTGTGGCGATCTCCGAGCCGGGCGCCGGCGCGCATCCCAAGCATCTCAAGACGACGGCGACTCGCGATGGCGACGGCGTGGTGATCGACGGCGAGAAGGCCTACGTCACCAACGGGCCGCTGGCCGATGTCTTCATCGTCTTGGCGATCACCGCTGTCGAGGACGGCCGCAAGCGCTACAGCGCTTTCCTCGTGCCGAAGTCGACGGCGGGGCTCGAGATCCTGCCGATGGATCCCTTCGGCGCGCTCCGACCCTCGCCGCATTGCCGGCTGCGATTGACGGGGTGTCGCGTCCCGGCGAGTGCGATGCTCGGCCTGCCGAACGAGGCCTACGAAACGATGGCGCTGCCGTTCCGCGACGTCGAGGACGCGGTCGGCGCCTCGGGGTCCGCCGGCATCTGCGGCTTCGTCGCGCGCGCGCTGGCGATGGCCAGCCAGGATGAGGCGGCGGCGGGCGAATTCGCCGCCGCGCTGGCGCTGATGCGGCAGGCGGCGCGAGCCGCCGCGCAGTCGCTCGATGCCAGCGGTCGTCCCGATGGCGACTTGGTGATCGGCGTGCGACTCGAGGCGGCGCGCTTGCTGCGGCACTTGCGCGATCTGCGCGCGAATCTCACGGCGGACGCGCCGCGCGATGTCGACCTGGCGCTCGCCGACATCGCCTTCTCCCAGACCATTGCGCAGGGCCCGCGACAGGCGCGATTGGCGCGCCTGGGCCGGGATTTCATCGCCGGTCGCTGACAACGGGCAGGCATGCCCGAACGGCGGGGCAATCGCCCGCGACCTCGCGTAGAATGGCGCCGGCTGAGCGGGAGCGGGCGATGCATGATCTGGTGATTCGCGGCGGCACGGTGATCGACGGCACCGGTGCGCCCAAGTGCACCGCCGACGTAGCGGTGGCCGGCGGCGTGATCGTTGCCGTCGGCAAGGATGTCGGCGCGGCCAGGCGCGTCATCGACGCCGATGGCCTGCTGGTGCTGCCGGGCTTCGTCGACATCCACACGCATTACGACGGCCAGGCGACCTGGGATCCCTACCTGACGCCCTCGTCGTGGCATGGCGTGACCACGGCGGTGTTCGGTAACTGCGGCGTCGGCTTCGCGCCGGTGCGCAAGGGCAGCACCGACTACCTGATCAACCTGATGGAAGGCGTCGAGGATATCCCCGGCACGGTGCTGGCCGAGGGCGTGTCGTTCGACTGGGAGTCTTTCCCGCAATATCTTGACGCGCTGGCGGCGATGCCGCGGGCCATCGACATCGGCGCCCAGGTGCCGCACGCCGCTCTACGCTTCTACGTCATGGGCGAACGCGGCGCCGAGCATGCCGAGGCGCCCGGCGAGGCCGAAATGGAGCGCATGGGCGCGCTGCTCGAGGAGGCGCTGCGGTCGGGCGCCCTGGGCTTCACCACCTCGCGCACCACCAAGCACAAGGCGCGCGACGGTCGGCTCACGCCCAGCCTCTCGGCGCGCGAGCCCGAGCTCTTCGCGCTGGCCCGCGCCATGAAGCGTGCCGGCCGCGGCGTGCTGGAGGTCAACTCCGATTTCGGCCCGGGCGAGTTCGAGGCGCTGCGCGCGGCGGCGGAGATCGCCGGCCGGCCGCTGTCCTGCCTGCTGGTGCAGGTGCAGGCCGAGCCCGACCTGTGGCGCGAGACCTTGGGGCAGATCCACGCCGCGCGCGCCGCCGGCCTGGAGGCCAACGCGCAGGTCGGCTCGCGCGCCATCGGCGTGCTGATGGGGCTCGACACCTCGGTGCATCCGTTCCTGATCAGCGACGCCTGGAAGGCGCTGGCGAAGCTGCCGCACCCGGAGCGCGTGGCCAGGATCCGCGCCGATGCCGAGCTGCGCCGTGCGCTGATCGCGCCGCCGCCGGAAGGCAAGGTGGCGCGCCTGGGCATCACGCTCGATCGCGTCTATCCGCTGGGCGACCGGCCGGATTACGAGCCCGACGCCGGCATGAGCGTGGCGGCCATGGCCAAGCGCGCTGGCCGCGACGCGCGCGAGCTGGCCCTCGAGTTGATGATGGCCGACGACGGCACCGGCCTGCTGCTGCATCCCTTCGAGAACTACAGCGGCGGCGATCTCGAGGTCGTGCGCGAGATGCTGACCGACGAGGCCACCGTGCTCGGCGTCGCCGATGGCGGCGCGCATGTCGGCACGATCTGCGATGCCAGCTCGCCGACGACCCTGCTGACCCATTGGGGCCGCGATCGCACGCGCGGCGCCAAGCTGCCGCTGGAATTCCTGGTCAAGCGACAGGCGCGCGACACGGCGATGGCCTATGGCCTGTCGGATCGCGGATTGCTGGCGCCGGGATTGAAGGCCGATATCAACGTGATCGACTTCGATCGCCTGCGCGTGCTGAAGCCCAAGGTTGCCTACGATCTGCCGGCTGGCGGCAAACGGCTGGTGCAGCGCGCGGAGGGATATCGCCACGTCTTCGTCGCCGGCGTCGAGACGCTCCGCGACGACGCGCACACCGGCGCCTTGCCGGGCAAGCTTGTGCGCTAGCGCGATATCTAGGCGCGTTGAATCACCGCTGTCATCCCGAGCGCAGCGAGGGATCTAGCCTAGATCCCTCGCTGCGCTCGCGATGACAGCAAATCCAACCTGCCTGGGCGTGCGCTAGCGCCGACGAGATTCATTCGCACGCCGAGTGAAGCGAGTCGCACGGTCGGAGGATAATGAGTCGTACCCGGCAGCCACGTTTCCGGGTACGAGATCGGCATGATACTGCCGTCCTCGCTTGCCCTGATCTCCGCTGCCCTGTTCACCGGCGCGGCGTTTTACATCAGCGTCGGCGAACAGCCATCGCGACTGGCGCTCGACGACCGCGCCGTCCTCCTGCAGTGGCAGCCGGCCTATCGTCGCGGCTACGCGATGCAGGCGCCGCTGGCGGCCATCGCCTTCGCGCTGGGCATGGTCGCGTGGTGGGATGTGCGGGGCTGGCAATGGCTCGCCGGCGCGCTGGTGATGCTGGCCAACTGGCCCTACACGCTGCTCGTCATGATGCCGCTCAACAAGCGCCTGATGGCGATGGGCGAAGCGGATGCCAGCCCGGCGACCACCGAGATGATCCGCCGCTGGGGCACCCTGCACGCGGTGCGCACGGTGCTCGGCGTGATCGGCACCGCATTCTTCTTCTGGGCGTCGTATCGCTGATCAACCGCCCAGAAACTCCTTCGTCCAGCGCTCGTAGTCGGCGTCGCGGGTAACGCGTTTCATCATCTCGGCGGTGGCCAGGCCGGTGAGCTTCGCGGGCGGTGTGCCGTCGCGCAGCGCCTTGAGGGTCTCGTAGGTCGCCTGGATCGCGGCCATGATCGGCTGATGACCCTGCAGCGCCACGCGCACGCGTTTGCTGGCGAGATAGTCGCGGTCGCTGAGTTCCGGCCCGCCGCCGCCCAGCACGATCGGCAGCTTGGTGGCCGAGGAGATCGCCTCGAGCTGCGCGCGGGTGCGCAGGCCGACCAAGAAGAGCGCGTCGACACCAACGGCCTCGTAGGCTTGGCAGCGCGCGATACAGTCCTCGACTGAGCTGATCTGCACGGCGCTGGTGCGGCCGCAGATCACGAGGTCGGGATCCTGCCGCCCGGCGAGCGCGCCCCTCATCTTGCCGACGCCCTCTTCGATCGAGATCAGGCTCGGCTGCTTCTCGCCATAGGCGCGCGGCAGCAGCGTGTCCTCGATGCTGAGTGCCGCGACACCCGACGTCTCCAGCTCCTCGACCGTGCGCTTGACGTTGAGCGCGTTGCCGTAGCCGTGGTCGGCGTCGACCAGCAGCGGCAGATTGCCGGCACGGTTGATGCGATAGGCCTGCGCGGCGAACTCGCTCAAGGTCAGCACGATCAGATCAGGCGCGCCCAGCACGGTGAGCGAAGCGGTCGAGCCCGCGAACATGCCAACCTCGAAGCCGAGATCCTCGGCGATGCGCGCGGAGATCGCGTCGACCACCGAGCCGGGATGCACGCAGCGCGCACCGTTGAGGATGGCGCGGAACCGCCGGCGCCGGTCGCTCCAGTTCATTGTTTGGAAGCTCCCTTTGTTCTTGCTGGCCTCTCCCGCGAGGGGAGAGGGGGACATGAAAACTAAGCCGGCACCTGCGCGCCCACCGTGAGTCGCCGCATGCGCCGGCGTTGGCCGTGATAGTCGTTGATCGCGTTGTGCTGGGTGCAGCGATTGTCCCACACCGTGAGCGTGCCCGGCTCCCAGCGCACGCGGCAGGTGAACTCCAGCCGCGTCGAGTGATCGGCGAGGTAGTCGATCAGCGGCCGGCTCTCGTCTTCGGTCATGCCTTCGATGCGGATGGTGTGGCCCTTGCTGACATAGAGCGCCTTGCGGCCGGTGCCGGGATGGGTGCGCGCGATGGGATGGATCGCCTCGTAGGTGTCGGCCTGCTCGGCGTTCTGGATCTTCATCGCGCCGACCTGGCGGTGGATGTTGGCGCGGCCGCCGGAGCGCTTCAGTCCGGCGCTGTAGATGCCCTTCAGCGGCGCGATCAAGGTCTTCATGCCGTCGCTGAGCGCGTCATAGGCCGCCGTGGTATTGGCGAACACCGTGTCGCCGCCGGCGTTCGGCGTCTCGACGGCGTAGAGCAGCGTGGCGAGCGGCGGCTTCTGCAGATAGGTCGTGTCGGAGTGCCAGCCGCCGCCGAAATTACGCGTCTCACTGGGCTCCTTGATGACCTCGAAGATGTAGGGATAGCCCTCCATCCCTGTCACGAACGGATAGTAGGTCGGCTCGCCGAAGCGGCCGCCCACGGCCATGATGTCGTCGGGGCTCAGGCCCTGGTCGCGGAACACCAGCACCTTGTGGTCGAGGAAGGCGCGGTTGATCTCGTCCCAGGTGCGGTTGTCCTGCACCTTCGTCAGCTTCACGCCGCCAACCTCGGCGCCCAACGCGCCGGCCAGCGGCTTCACCTCGATCGTTTCGTAGGCCATCGGCGATCCCTTTCTGTACGCCGTCAGACTACCATGGCCCTGACGCTGACCTATGGCATGGCAGCCCCGACGAACATGCCTTCCGCACCGAGGCCGGGCGAGGCTAGGCTCCGCCCGAAGGATCGGGAGGACATCATGGGCAAGCGGATCGCGGTGGTTGGCGTCGGCGCGCTGGGTGGCTATGTCGGCGGCTATCTGGCGCAGAACGGCCACGACGTGACCCTGATCGACATGTGGCCGGAGAACATCGAGGCCATCCGCACGCGCGGCCTGCTGCTCGATGGCGTGACGCCGGAGGAGAAGTTCACCGTCACCAAGGCCAAGACCATGCACCTCACCGAGCTGCAGGATCTCAGCCGCCAGAAGCCGATCGACATCGCCTTCGTCGCCGTGAAGTCCTACGACACCGAATGGGCGACGGCGATGATCCGGCAGTATCTGTCGCCCGACGGCTTCGTCGTCTCGCTGCAGAACTGCCTCAACGAGGAGCGCATCGCCGGAGTCGTCGGCTGGGGCAAGACCGTGGGCATGGTCGCCTCGCTGATCTCCGTCGACATGTACGAGCCGGCCACCATCCGCCGCACCGTCGCCAAAGGCGGCGACAAGCACACCGTCTTCCGTGTCGGCGAAGTCCATGGCCGCATCACCAAGCGCGTCGAGGAGCTGCGCGAGATGGTCGGCATGATCGACAGCGCCAAGACGACCACGAACCTCTGGGGCGAGCGCTGGTCCAAGCTGTGCCAGAACGGCATGAAGAACGGCGTCTCGGCCGCCACGGGTCTCACGGGCTCGGACTGCGACCGCAACGACACCATCCGCCGTTTCTCGATCCAGCTCGGCGGCGAGGCGGTGCGCATCGGTCAGGCGCTGGGCTACCACATCGAGAAGATCGGCAAGATGGAGCCCGAGACCCTGGCGCGCGCCTCGGAGAACGACAAGGCGGCGCTCGACGAGATCGAGGCCATCCTGCGCCCCGGCTCGAACACCAACCCCAACCCGCGCGCCGACATCCAGCGCCCCTCTATGGCCCAGGACATCCGCAAGGGCCGCCGCACCGAGATCGAGTTCATGAACGGCTACATCGCCGAGCGCGGCGCCTACATCGGGGTGAAGGCACCGGCGCACGTCAAGCTGACCGAGATCGTCAAGAAGGTCGAACGCCAGGAGGTCAAGGCCGCGCCGGCGTTGCTGGGGGGGTGAGCGAAACTCCCTCTGCCCGCAGACGGGGAGAGGGAGTGAAGCGATAGCCTTGGACCTCACCGCGCATCGCCAACTATCGCTCCGGCCTTCTCGCCATGCGCCTACCAGGCGTGCTTCCAGCCGGCGCGCGTCATCGATATGCGCGCGTCGCCGAGCGGCGTCGCGCTGTTGCGGGCGACGACGTCGCGCAACGTCGATGTCTGGCTGATGGTCGTCCAGCCGAACGGCGTGAACGTCTCCTCCTTGAAGACGTGTTCCGACAACAGCGGATTGGTCAGCGCCTGGGAGAATGCGTCGACCGCGACCATGCGCAGGGTCAGGGGCGGCAGCGGCGAGTTCTTCACCGTCTCCTGGGCGAACAGGCCGACGTAGAAATCGACTTTTGAGACATCGCCATACGCTTGCCTCAGGAACGCGACGACGCCGGCATCCTTGGTGATGTCCTCGAAGGAGCGCGGCACGGGCAAGCCGACGTATTCGCAGTACCTCCAGAAAGGCGCGACATCGCAGGCGCGCCCCTGGCGGATGGCGAGGATCTCGAGGTCGACCAACGCGGCGGCGGTGTTGAAGGCGCCCAGACGCGTAGCGCGTTGGGTGCTCATGTCGATGAAGGCGCGCGTCAGGCCGGCCTCAAGCAACGGGCGATTGTTCAGCGGCGTCGCGCCGACGGGATAGCTCTTGTCCTTCCAGACGATGGTGTCGGGAATGAGCGAGTGCCACCGGTACAGCAGGCTGAACTCGGTCGTGATCCAGTTGGGCCGGTTCCAGTCCGCGGTCCAGGCCACTCTCGGGTCGGCGCGCAGGCGAACCGGCAGCGGCGCGATGTGGTTGATGTACTCCTCGACCACGATCTTGATGAACAGGACGATCACGATGTTGCGGGCGACCTCGAAGACATGGTCGTCGTCCCATGCGGGGTTGAGGCGCTCGATCTCGCCGGCGACGCGGTTGTGCTCGCGCAGGAACAGCGTATTGAGCATCGCCACCTGCGCCGTGGCGTTCGCCCGATCGCCGCCGAAGGCGAAGATCACCGCCCGTTGAGCTGGATCCTGGACCTTCGACAGGCCGAGCGGCGCATCCAGCCCGGCGAACTCCGCCTTGACGGCGTCGTTCTCCAGCAGGAACGGCGCGTACTCCTCGCCGTGGAGGATTTGCGATTTGAGCCGACCGCGCCGACCCGCGGTGTCGTCGCGCAGCCGCAGAATCGCGGTCTGCGCCGGTGTCCGGCCGTAGAGCGGGCACAGATCGATCTGGTGGTTCGAGGTGTTCTGACGCCGGACGTCGTCGGGTTCGCCTTCCTGTTGCGAGCGGGTCCGAATGAAGCCGTCGGTCAGGTACTGCGCGAAGGCGGGAAACAGGCAGGTCGATTTTTCGCACGGGCGCTGCCCGGTGCCGGGTGCCCGGAACATTTCCCGCAGTGTCTCGGGCGCCGGCAGCCCGTCGAGACGAACGGCCGGCAGATGGCGCGCGCTCCAGCGCATGTCGGTGAGCGATGTCCACGATACGTAGTCGTGCGCCGTGCTCCAGGGATGCGGACGCGTGCGGCAGACCTCGACCGCGCTGTTGATCGCGAAGCGGTTGAGCTTGTCGCTCAGCCATTCGGATTTGCTCACAACCCAGAGCGCCAGCCGCAACAGCCAGCTTGGTACGTTCTCCAGCATGATTTCCCCCGCCGCTCGCAGCCAGCCGACTATGCGGGATCGTACAACTGCCGGTCGCGGACGCTAAGGCGAATCGCGCCGCACGTGGCGACGGACATAGGCCGGCACTGGATCCCTCGCTGCGCTCGGGATGACAGTGGGTCTACTTTCTCCCTCCGGCGGGCGGCAATTCAGGTTGCCTTGCCGACCATCGCTTCGATCAAGGTGGGGCCATCGGTCTTGGCCATCGCCGCGTCGAGCGCGGCGTCGAATTCCAGCGCCGTGGTGGCGCGGCGGGCGGTGAGGCCGAAGGAACGCGCGAGGCCGGAGAAGTCGATCGGCGGGTCGCGGAAATCCATGCCGATCGGCTTGTCGTTGCCGTGGAACAGCTTCAGCCGGTCCTTGAGGATCTGGTAGCCGCCGTTGTTGGCGATCAGGAAGGTCACCGGCAGCTTGTAGTGCGCCGCGCTCCAGATCGCCTGGATGCTGTACATCGAGCTGCCGTCACCGATCACCGCGACCACGCGCCGCTTGGGTTGCGCCAGCTGCACGCCGACCGCCGCAGCGATGCCCCAGCCGATGCCGCCGCTGACATTGCCGAAATACGAGTAGCGGTCGCGGAACGGCCAGTAGCTCACCAGGCTGTTGGCGCTGGTCAGGCCCTCGTCGACGACGATCGCGTCCGCCGGCAGCCGCTCCGACAGCCGCATCATCACCCATTCCGGATGCATCGGGCTGGCCTCGGCGCGCAACGCCGTCTGCTGGCGCTTGGCCTCGCGCTTGGCGCTCCAGTTCTTGGCCGACAGGCCGGCGATCGAGGTGCGCGCCTTCGAGGCGAGCGTCGCGCCGCCCAGCCGCTCAAGCACCGGGATCAGCGCCTTGAGCGTCTCCTTGACGTCGGCGCGCAGGGCGATCTCGGCCGGGAAGTTCTTGCCCATCTCCCAGTCGCGCAGGCCGATCTGCAGCACGCGCGTGTCGACCGGCAGCGGCTCGATCTCGCTGTAGACCGACATCTGCAGCACGTCGGCGCCGAGACAGAGCAGCAGGTCGTGTGGCGCCAGGATATCGCGCACCGCGCGCTGGTTGCGGTTGAGCGAGCCCATGAAGCAGGGATGCTCGGAGAGGAAATGGGCACCGGTATTGACCGTCTGCTGCCACACCGGCGCGCCCAGCAGCTCGGCGAAGCGCGCCGCCTCGGCCAGCGCGTCCGAGGTGACGATCTCGGTGCCGGCGACGATCACCGGCGACTTGGCCGCCAGCAGCCGGCGTGCGAAGGCCTCGAGCGCCGTGTCCGAGGGACGCACGGCGGTGTCGACGCGCGTCGACTCGCCGAGATCGAGCGGCGCTTCGTCGTTGAGGATGTCGCCGGGCAGCGAGATGAACACCGGACCGGTCGGCGCCGTGGTGGCGATCTTGGCGGCGCGGCGCATGATGCGCGGCAGATCCTCGATGCGCGTCACCTCGGTGGCCCATTTCACGACCGGCGTCGCGATCGGCACCAGCGGCGCGTAGAGCAGCGGCTCGGTCAGGCCGTGACCCTGCTCCTGCTGGCCGGCGGTGACGATCATCGGCGTGCCCGACATCATCGCCGTGTAGATCGCGCCGATGGCGTTGCCCAGGCCGGGCGCGACATGGACATTGCACGAGGTCAGCCTGCCCGAGGCGCGGGTGAAACCGTCGGCCATGGCGATGACGATCGCCTCCTGCAGGCCCAGCACGTAGCCGAGATCGGGATGCTCGCTAAGTGCGTGCATGATCGGCAGCTCGGTGGTGCCGGGATTGCCGAACAGGGTCGTCACGCCCTCGTCCTTGAGCAGCGCCAGGAAGGCGCTGCGCCCGGTGATGGTGTTGGCGCCCTTGGTGCCGTCCGTCGCCACGCTCATGATTCACTCCTTTTGTCGGGGCGCAGATTGACTCGCGATGCCTGTCGCCGCAACGCCGCGTGCGGGGAGGCGGAGCCTCCCGGCGCGCGAGCGCGGCCTCGAGGAGAGGCTAGAGGAGTCGGCGATGGCCTCACCATCCCGGGAACTTGGAGTTACGGATGATGTCGTGCCAGGTGGGGCCTGGCGGCGGCTTGCGCTCGGTGTTCCAGAAGATCCGCCCATTTCCGGCGCCGGCGACCAGCGGCTCCGGCTGCGGTGGCGACTGCGACGGTGGCTGCGACACCTGCTTCGGCGGATAGGGCGGCCCCATGCCCTTGAGCATGATCGGCGGCGGCTCCTCGGGCGCGGTGGCGGGGCATTCGCCCGCGATCTCGCCCTCGCCCCGAGGAGGCGGCGCGGCGGCCGCCTCGGCATGAGCTTGGGGTCGACCGGGCGGCGTGACCGGGACGGCGGCCGCGAGCCTGGCCTCGGCCGCCGCCAGCGCCGCCCGCGTCTTGTCGAGTTCCGCCGCCGTCTCGCCCAGCAGCTGTATCGTGTCCTCCCAGTCCTCCTCCATCTTCTCGAAGGCCTCCTTGTAGGTGTCGTCGTCCCGCGCCGTCGGCACCGGCTCGGGTTTCCGGGCGAACAGCCCGACGCGGTGCGTCAGCATCTCCAGCGCCTTCAGCTTGCCCAGCTTCAGGGTCACGGTTTGCTCTGGTTTGCTATGGTTGGCGATCTTCAGTTCGACGATGCCGGCGCGCTGCGCCTGGCTGGCTTTGTCCAGATCGACGCGCAGGCGGCCATCGGCCTCGACGCGCACGAAGTCGTCGATATTGGCGAAGGCGATCCTGGCGTATTCGCGCCCGAGGCGCTCGACGGAGATCTCCAGCGCGGCGGCGATGCGTTGCTGGCCGGCGGCGATGGCGGCTTCGATATGCGGTTGGCGCAGCAACCGCGACGCGCTGGGCTGGGCGCCGCGTCGGGAGTATCCGGCGCGGATATAGGCCTGGGTGGCGTTGCCGTCGCGGAGGTACTCCAGGACGAAGCGCTCGTGGCGGGGTGAAAGAGGCGGGAGGGGTGTGTTTTGGTCGCTCATGCCGAGCAGAATACGCCCACTTCAGAAAACACCCCGTATTTCGCTTCTAGGAGCGTCTTATGGAGGCAGGAAGTCGTTGGGAGACAGGCGTTAGGCCGTATCCGCTGAACACACACCGCTTACCTTCCCCCTCCGGGGGAAGGTAGACCAAGCTTCATATGTGACCGCCTTGCCCTAAAGGGGGTGGAGGGGACGGGGACCGAGACGCTACGCTTGGGCTTCGCGTCTTGACCTTCGCCAACTGCCTCGGAGCCTGATCCCCCATGAGCGTTCCCGCCAAAGCCCGCCGCGTCGTGCTGCTGAATCGTCCCCCTGGCGAGCCGGCCGAGAGCGACTTTCGCGTCGAGCACTACGCCGTGCCCGAGCCCGGTCCGCTCGAGGTGCTGGTGCGCGTGGTCTACATGTCGCTCGATCCCTACATGCGCGGACGCATGCGCGACGTGGCCTCGTACTCGCCGCCGGTGGCGATCGGCGCTGTCATGACCGGGGGTGTCGTCGGCGAGGTGGTGAAGTCGAACGACCCCACGATCAAGGTCGGCGAGATTGTCGAGGGGCGGCTGGGTTGGCAGGAGTACGGCGTGGCGCGTGCGGCCGAGCTGCGCAGGATCGATCCCGCCATCGCGCCGATCTCGACCGCCAACGGTATCCTCGGCATGCCCGGCATGACTGCCTATTTCGGCCTGCTCGAATGCGGCAAGCCGGTTGCGGGCGAGACCATCGTCGTTAGCGCCGCCTCGGGTGCGGTGGGGCAGGTGGTCGGCCAGATCGGCAAGATCATGGGCTGCCGCGTCGTCGGCGTCGCCGGCGGCAAGGCCAAGTGCGACTTCGTCGTCAAGGAGCTCGGCTTCGATTCCTGCGTCGACTACAAGGCGGCCAACGATCTCGACGCGGCGCTGCGCGCCGCCTGTCCCGACGGCATCGACGTCTATTTCGAGAATGTCGGCGGCGTCGTGGGCGACGCGGTGCTGCGCAACCTCAACTTCTTCGCCCGCGTGGCGCTGTGCGGCTCGATCGCGCAGTACAACGAGACCGCGCCGATGGGGCCGCGCCTGCTCGGCACGTTCGTCGGCAAGCGCGTCACGGCGCGCGGCTTCATCGTCACTGATTTCGCGCAGCACTGGCCGGTGGCGCTCAAGCGCATGGCCGACTGGATCAAGGCGGGCAAGCTCAAGTATCGCGAGGACGTGGTCGAGGGCATCGAGCGCGCGCCGCGTGCCTTCATCGGCCTGCTACGCGGCGAGAATTTCGGCAAGCTGCTGGTGAAGCTCGGGCCGGACCCGAAGTAGCCGCTGCCTCTCTCTCCCCGCAAGCGGGGAGAGAGAGAGCAAGACTCGCCTACGCCGCCTTGCGATCGCGCGCGGCGGCTTCCAGCACCATCGCGGCGCATTTCTCGCCGATCATGATGCAAGGCGCGTTGGTGTTGCCCGACGTCAGCGTCGGCATGATCGAGGCGTCGGCGACGCGCAAGCCCGCGATGCCGTGCACCCGCAACTCCGGATCGACCACGGCCATCGGGTCGTTGCCCATCTTGCAGGTGCCGACCGGGTGGTAGGTCGTCTCGGCCGTCTTGCGCACCCAGTCCAGGATCTCCTCGTCGGTCTGCCGCGCGGCACCAGGCGCGATCTCCTCGCCGGTGATCTCCTTCAGCGGCGAGGTCGCCATCAGCTCGCGGCCCTTGCGGATCGCCGCCAGCACGCCCTCGCGATCGGCGCGCGCCGACAGGAAGTTGAAGCGGATGGCCGGGGCTTCGGCGGGATCGGCCGACTTCACATGGACCGAGCCGGTGCTCTCCGAGCGCAGCACGTTGACATTCATGGTGATGCCGCTGCGCCTGGAGATGCGCCGCTCGCGGCCGACGCGCTCGTAGAGGAAGGGTGCGATGGAGACCGTGGCGTCGGGCGTTTCCAGACCTGGCCGCGTGCGGAAATACAGGCGGATCGGCACCGAGGTCGAGGCGAGGAAGCCCTCGCCCCACAGCGCGTACTTGATCGCCTCGCGCGCGCCGCGCCAGCCGCGCGCGTTCTCGTTGAAAGTGAGGTTGCGCCCGGTGATGGCGAAGCGGACGCGCGGCGAGTAGTGGTCGCGCAGATTCTCGCCGACGCCCTTCAGCTCGTGCACCGGCGCGACGCCGACCGACGCGAGATGCGCGGGCTGGCCGATGCCCGACAGCTCGAGCAGCTTGGGCGAGTTGATCGAGCCCGAGCTGACGATGACCTCGCGCGTCGCCCTGGCCTCGCGCGTCTGCCCGCCCAGCGCGTAGCGCACGCCGACGCATCTTTTGCCTTCGAGGATCAAGGCCTGCGCCATCGCGCCGCGCTCGATCACGAGGTTCGCGCGCCCGCGCGCCGGGTCGAGGTAGCAATAGGCCGTGCTCTGCCGGCGACCCTTGGCGATGGTCACCTGCGACATGCCGATGCCTTCCTGGGTCGCGCCGTTGAGGTCGGCGTTGAACGGCAGGCCGATCTTGCCCGCCGCCTCGATGATCTTCTCGAGCAGCGGCACCTTGTGGCGCGGCGTGTCGGTGATGCGCAGCGGCCCGCCGCGCCCGCGCAATTCGTCCGAGCCGCCGTCGTAATTCTCCATGCGCTTGTAGACCGGCAGCACGTCCTGCCAGCTCCAGCCGCGATTGCCGAGCTGCGCCCAGTGGTCGTAGTCCTGTGCCTGGCCCCGGATATAGACCATGCCGTTGATCGAGCTCGAGCCGCCCAGCATCTTGCCGCGCGGCACCTCGATGCGGCGGCCGCCGGAGCCTTCGTCCGGTTCCGACGAGAAGCACCAGTTGACGGCGGGCAGGTCGATCATCTTGGACACGCCGACCGGGATGCGCGACCAGAAGTAGCCGGAGCCCTCGGTGCCGGCCTCGAGCAGCAGCACGCGATGCGCGCCGCTTTCGCTCAGCCGCGCGGCGAGGGTGGCACCGGAAGACCCGGCACCGACGACGATGTAGTCGAATTGGGACATCATGGGCTCGGTGTTGTGGGAAATAGAGTCGGTCGCGGTTCGTATCTCTCATCTCTCCCGCGAGGGGAGAGGGGAGTAAGGGCTAATAGCCCTCGTCCTGCAGGTTCAGCAGCGGGAACGCGCTGTGGACGTGCGGCAGCACGACCGGGCTGGCGGGGCAGAGATAGGAGGGGTCGACTTTCGACAGCGAGTCCAGCCCGAGCAGGCCGAGGCACTCCTTGACCTCTTCCTCGAGCAACTCGAGCACGCGCACCACGCCCTCGGCGCCGGCGACCGCCAAGCCGTAGCAGTAGAGCCGGCCGATGCCCACGGCGTCGGCGCCCAGCGCGATCGCCTTCACAACGTCGGTGCCGCGGCTGATGCCGCCATCCATGACGATCTTGGCGCGCCCGCCGATCGCGCCCACCACCTCGCGCATGGCATCGAGGGAGCCACGGCCATGGTCGAGCTGGCGGCCGCCATGGTTGGAGACGTAGACGGTGTGTACGCCCATGTCGCAGGCCATCGTCGCGTCCTCGGCGGTGTTGATGCCTTTGAGCATCAGCTTCACGTCGGGGAATCTCTCGCGCACGCGCTTGACGTTGTCCCAGGCGAAGGCGGCCTGGAAATCCTGGCCGGTGGCGTTGGCGCGCCACGACTTGATGAAGCGCTTGGCGATGTCGCGCTCGCGCCTGCTGTAGACCGCGGTGTCGACGGTGATGCAGAAGGCGTCGAAGCCGCAATCGACGGCGCGTTGCACGCGCTCGGCCACCCATTTGTCGTCGCCGCGCACATAGAGCTGATAGACCTTCAGCGCCGAGGACGACTTCGCCACGCGCTCCATCTCGACCGTGGTCACCGAGCTCAAGAGCATGCCGCAGCCGAACATCTCGCAGGCCTTGGCCACGGTGACGCCGGCGCCGGGATCGAACGACTCCAGCGAGCCCACCGGCGCCAGCAGCACCGGCAGCCTGAGCTTGCGATCGAGGAAGGAACCGGTGGCCTCGATCTTCGACACGTCGCGCAGCACGCGCGGCTTGAAGCCCAGCATGTCCAGCGCCAGCCGGTTGCGCTTCATCGTCGTCTCGCTCTCGGTGGCGCCGATCAGGTAGTCCCAGATGTTGGGATTGAGCCTGGTACGCGCCGCCTTCACGAATTCATGCAGGCACTGATATTCGTTGCTGAGGTCCATCGATCCGCTTTCTTGTCGTCGGGCCGAAAGTAGAGCGAAAAGCCGTCCAAGGGAAACACGGCGCCTTCCTCCCTCTTCCCGCGAGCGGGGAGAGGGTCGGGGTGAGGGGGAGTCCCAGGTTGGGCAGGGTGTTGGTGCGCCACTCGAATCAGCCCCTCACCCCAACCCTCTCCCCGCAAGCGGGGAGAGGGGGTAAAGACGGCCGCATCGTCTTGCGCTATGACACAGGCCATGACCAACACGCCCGACACCACCATCGGCCCGACCTCGCGGGTCTATTTCTCGCAGCGCCTGCGCCTGCATTACGTCGACTGGGGCAACCCCGGGGCGCCGCCGCTGCTGCTGGTGCATGGCGGGCGCGACCATTGCCGCAACTGGGACTGGGTGGCCGAACGCCTGCGCAAGGACTGGCACATCATCGCCCCCGATCTGCGCGGCCACGGCGACAGCCAATGGTCGCCCGACGGCAACTACGCCATGGCCGCCCATGTCTACGACCTCGCGCAGCTGATCCATCAGCAACACCTCGCGCCGGTGACCATCGTGGCGCATTCGCTTGGTGGTAACATCTCGCTGCGCTACGCCGGCGTCTATCCCGAGAACGTGCGCAAGCTGGTGGCGATCGAGGGGCTGGGGCCCTCGCCGCGCATGCTGGCCGAGCGGCAGAAAAAGACCATCGACGAGCGCATGCGGGGATGGGTCGACGAGGTGCGCAAGCTTTCCGGCCGCCTGCCGCGGCGCTACGCCAGCATCGAGGAAGCCTTCGCGCGCATGCAGGAGGAGAACAAGCATCTCTCCCCCGCGCAGGCGCGCCACCTCACCGAGCACGGCGTGAACCAGAACGAGGATGGCACCTATAGCTGGAAGTTCGACAACTACGTGCGTGCCTGGCAACCCTACGACATGACCCAGGACGACATCGAACACCTGTGGACGCGCATCGCCTGTCCGACCCTGCTGGTCTACGGCAAGGAGAGCTGGGCCTCGAACCCGCAGGACGACGGCCGCATCGCCAAGTTCGGCACCGCCAAGGTGGTGTCGTTCGACAACGCCGGGCATTGGGTGCACCACGACCGGCTGGATGCGTTCGTGGAGACGGTGAAGGCGTTTATCGGCTGACCATCGGCTACTGGGGCGTCAGGCCGAGGCTCTTGACCAACTCGATCCAGATCGGGCCTTCGTCGGCGATGATCTTGCGAAAGAAATGCTGGTCCTCGGCCGCGCGATCGATGCCGAACGTATCGAGCATCGTGCGGATCTTCTCGGTCTTGCCCGCTTCGACCATGAGGTCGGAGAGCCGGTCGACAATCGGTTGCGGTACGCCGGCGGGCGCGAACATGCCGATCCAACCCAGGATCTGGAACGCCTTGGACTTGACGCCCTGCTCCATGAAGGTCGCCACATCGGGCAGCTTGCGCATGCGCGTGTTCGTCGGCACGGCGATGGCGCGCCCGTGCCCCGCCTGCAGCACGCGCGAAGCGCTGAGGTAGCTGCCCGAGGCGGCATGGATCGTCCCGGCGGCGAGATCGGTCCACATCGGGGTTTCGCCGCGGTAGTGCACTGCTTCCATCGAGAGTCCGAATTCGCGGTTCAGTTCCTCGACGGCGATGTGCCCGTAGGAACCGACGCCATAGGTGCCCATGCTGACCTTGTTGGAGCGCGCGAACGCGACGAACTCCTTGAGATTCGTGGCTGGAACGGCGCTCGCCACCAGCATTGGCAGGGCGCCCGCCCCCATGTACGCGACCGGGACGAAATCCTTGTCCGGATCGTAGGGCAGCGACTTCATCGTCACCTTGTTCATGATCATCGTGGTGGAGATGGTCCACATGAGCGTGTAGCCGTCTGGCGCCGATTGTTTGACCTCCACCGCGCCGATCGCGCCCGAGGCGCCGGACTTGAAGTCGACGATGATCTGCTGGCCGAGCTTCGGCGACAGCGCCTCGGCGTAGTGTCGCGAGAACGTGTCCATGATGCCGCCGGGCGGGAAGGTCACCAGGAAGCGGATCGGTTTGGATGGCCAGGACTGGGCGACGAGAGGCGCTGGCACAGACAACGTCGCAAGCGCAGCGGCCACGCCCGACATGGATGCGCGCCGTGTTGGTCCCTTCATCGATCGCTCCCTCGCATCAACCGTCTGTCGCCGATTTCAACCCGGCACGCTCGAGGACGGCAATGCTCGGGAGTGCGGCGTCCGCTCCGGGGAGGGCGGGGCTGGGTTGCCTGCCGCACATGTCGCCACCGCGCTCCGGGCGTCTAGACTGCTCCGCTGTCCGGCGTTTCCGGTCAGGGGAGGCCACATGGCTCGCGCATTCGATGTCCACCCGATCGACGCCACGTTCGGTGCGGTCATCACCGGTGTGAAGCTTGCAAGCATCGACGACGCGACGCTGCGTATGCTGCACGAAGCCTGGCTCCAGTACGCCTTGCTCGTCTTCCCGGCGCAGAGTCTGTCCCGCGCCGAGCAGATCGCATTCGCCAAGCGATTCGGACCGCTGGAACTCGAGTTGTCGGTTCTCTCGAACATCAAGCCCGACGGCACGTTGCGCATCGAGTCGAGCGACGACGATGCCGTCAAGATCATGAAGGGCAACATGATCTGGCACGCCGACAGCACCTACATGCCCGTCCAGGCCAAGGGCGCGGTGTTTAGCGCGGAGATCGTTCCCAGCGCCGGCGGCGAGACGGAATGGGCCGACATGCGCGCCGCTTACGAGGCCCTGGACGCGACGACCCGGTCGAAGGTGGACGCGCTCTCGGCCTATCACTCGCTCCACTACAGCCAGTCGAAGCTCGGCCACGTCAAGCGAGAGGGCAGCGAGTATCACGGCTACGGCCTGCACGACGGTCCGGCGCCGCTTCGCCCGCTGGTCAAGGCGCATCCAGAGACCGGACGCAAATCGCTGAATATCGGCCGGCACGCCTATGGCATTCCGGGCATGGAGTTCGAGGAGTCCGAACGCTTCCTGGACAAGCTCGCGGCCGACGCCTGCAGGCCGCCGCGCGTGTACGCACACAGATGGACGTCCGGCGACACCGTGATCTGGGACAACCGCTGCCTGATGCACCGGGCGATGCCCTGGAACATGGCCGAGCCGCGCCGGATGGTGCACAGCCGGATCGCCGGCGACCCGGCGTCCGAATCCGCCCCCGTCGCCTAGATCGCGGCGATCCGCGCGGCAGGTGTCGCGCGGGCGCCGCCAGACTGAAGGACTCGCGCCCCCGACGCCGCTTTCGCTCCCGGCTGCGCCTGAGGGGGCTGTTCCGGGCCTATTCCGCCGCCTGCGCCTTCTTCTCCGCCGGGTCGTTCATCATCACGGTGATGTCGGCGTTGAGGTGGTGGGTCGGGCCTTCGGTGGCCTGGCCGGTGTTGAGCACGGTGCGGCCGAAGGCCGAGACGACGGGGATCGCCTCGCGGGCGATCGGCGCCATCTTCTTCTTGCGCTTCAGTGCCGCTGATATGAACGGCGCCAGCTCGGCCTGCTTCTTGGCTTCGCGGGCGGTGGCGTCCTTCTTCAAGGTCGGCATGACCTTCTGCGCGAACAGGTTCAGCGAGTCGCAGATGTGCTCGTGTTTGTTGCGGCCGCCCTGCTGGATGAAGATCACCTGGTCGACGCCAGCGTGCTGGTAGCGCTGGAGGTGCTGGGTGAGCTGCGCGGGCGTGCCGATGCCGCTGCCGTGGCCGACTTCGGGCAGGCCTGATTTGGCGATCTCGAAGCGGTCCCAGACATTGGTGACGCCGGGCTGGTGCGAGCCGTAGACATAGTAGTGACCGAGAGAGTAGCCGAAGAACTGGAAGCCCTCGGCGCCGCGCCGTTTCGCTTCGGCCGCGTCCTCGTGGCAGGAGAAGCCCGTGACCATCGCGACGTTGGCGTTCACCGTGTGGCCGATCGGCACGCAGTCCACTGATTTGATGATCTCGTAGTACTCCTTCGCCCATTTGCCGGCCTCGGCGGGATCGACGAAGGCGAAGGTCAGCGCGCCGATGCCGGCTCGGGCGGCGGCGTGAATCGTCTCGCGGCGCGAGCACGCCACCCAGATCGGCGGATGCGGCGTCTGGTAGGGCTTGGGCACGATGTTGCGCGGCGGCATCGAGAAGTAGCGGCCGTTGAAGCCGGGATAGGGCTCCATCACCATCATGTTGGCGGTCTGCTCGACCGCCTCGCGCCACATCGCCTTCTTGTCGTCGGGCGAAATGCCGAAGCCCTCGAGCTCGACGCGCGAGGCCGACTCGCCGGTGCCCCAGTCGACGCGACCCGAGGCGATCAGGTCCAAGGTGCCGATGCGCTCGGCGACACGGGCGGGGTGGTTGTAACCGGGCGGCGCCAGCACCACGCCGTGGCCGATGCGGATGCTCTTCGTCCTTGCGGCGCAGGCCGCGAGGAACACCTCGGGCGCCGAGGAATGCGCGTACTCCTCGAGGAAGTGATGCTCGACCTCCCAGACATAGTCGATGCCCAGCCGGTCGGCGAGTTCGACCTGCGCCAGCGCCTCGTGGAACAGCCGGAGCTCCGCGCCATTGGTCCACGGGCGGGGAAGCTGATGCTCGTAGAGCAGGCCGAATTTCATGGGTGTCTCCTTTGCGCTGCTCTGTCATTCCGAGCGTAGCGAGGAATCCAGGGTGACGACTAGATCCCTCGCTGCGCTCGGGATGACGGTTACTGCCGCTTCCTCGTGAGGTCGCTGATCTGCACGTGCCTGCCGCCGTCGACGTCGATGCTGGCGCCGTTGATGAAGCCGGCCTTGTCGGTCATCAGGAAAGCGGCCATCTCGGCCATCTCCTCGACCGTGCCCGGCCGTCCGGTGGGAATGCCTTCGACGGCGCGCTGCAGGATCTCGGGCGGCATGCCCAGCACCTTGGGCGTGGCGATCAGGCCGGGCAGCAGCGTGTTGCAGGTCACGCCCTTGTGGCCGTACTCGGCCACCACCACGCGCATCAGCCCGAGCAGCCCCGCCTTGCTGGCGCAATAGGCGGACTGGTAGCGCAGGCCGACCTGCGCCGCCTGCGAGGAGATGTTGACGAAGCGGCCCCAGCCGGACGCGGCCATGGCGGGCGCCGTGGCCTTGATCATGTGAAACGGGCCGCTGAGATTCACACCCAGCTCCCAGGCCCATTTCGCCGGGTCCATCTTGGCGATCGAGGCGATGTTGGCGACGATGCCGGCGCCGTTGACGACCGCGTCGACCTTGCCGAAGCGCTCCCGCACCGCGGCGACCGAGCGCTCGACGCTGGCGTAGTCGGCCACATCGCATGCCGCCACCATGACCCGCTTGTCGTCGTTGGTGGGCGGCGCGGCGTCGATCGCCTGCCGCAGATCGAAGCGCGCAACGCGCCAGCCCTCGTCGAGCAGCTTGCGCGTGAACGCCACACCCATGCCGCCGAAGGCGCCGGTGACGATCGCGACCCTGTCGTGGCTCATGCTGTCTCCTTCTCATCTCCCTCTCCCCGCATGCGGGGAGAGGGAGCTTGATCTCACTGCGCGGTGATGCCGCCGTCCATGACCAGGCCCGAGCCGGTCATGAAGCCGGCGTCGTCGGATGCGAGGAACACGATGCCGTTGGCGATATCCATCGGCACGCCCAGCCTTCCCATCGGATGATAAGCCACCGAGGTCTGCCGGGCCGCCTCGACGTCGTTGGTGCCGGCGAAGCGGGCGCGCGCGACGAAGGTCTGCGCGCCCATGTCGGTGTCGATGACGCCGGGATGGATCGAGTTGACGCGGATGCGATAGCCCTTGCGCGCGAACTCCAGCGCCGTCGACTTGGTGAACAGAGTCACGCCGCCCTTGGTCATGGAATAGAGCGGATCGAGCTGCGAGCCCACGAGGCCGGCGATCGAGGCGAGGTTGACGATGACGCTGCCCTGCGGGCTGGTCTTGGCCCGTTCGCGCAACGCCGGGATCGCCAGCTTGGTGCCGAGGAACACGCCGGTGAGGTTGATACCGCACAGGCGATGCCATTCGGCCAAGGTCGCCTCCTCGCTGCCCTTGCCGAGAAACATGCCGGCGTTGTTGACCAGGATGTCGAGCCCGCCGAAGCGCTTCACCGTGGCGTCGAGCGCCGCCTGCCATTCGGCTTCGCTGGTAACGTCGAGATGGACATAGAGCGCCTCGCCGCCCTCCTTCTCGATGGCGCGCACTGTCTCGCGGCCCTTCTCGTCGAGGATGTCGCCGATCGCCACCTTTGCGCCGGCCTTGGCCATCAGCTTGGCCGTCTCCGCGCCGATGCCACGCGCCGCGCCCGACAGGAACGCGATCTTGCCGTCGAGTCTGTTCATTGCTGTTTCCTCCCGCCACTCCTGTCATTCCGAGCGCAGCGAGGAATGACAGTGACGCGCAGCCTAGCGCGGCGGCGGCGTGCGAGTCGCGCGATCCGAGCATGGGCGCCATGTCGCGGTTCCGCCGTGCGGCGTGCTAGCCTCGGCGGCAATGAAAAGTGAGGAGGAGCGCTGGCGGACGCGCGATTTGCTGTCATCCAGCGATTTCGTGCGGCTGTGGCTGGCCGGCGGCTTCACCAACGCGATGCGTTGGCTCGAGCTGCTCGCGGCCGGCCTGTACGCCTACGAGGTCACCGGCTCGGGCCTCGCCGCCGCCGCCGTGGCCGCCGCGCGCCAGTTGCCGCAATTGCTGTTCGGCGCCTTCGCCGGCGCGGTGGCGGAGGCGGTCAACCGCAAGCACGTCTTCCTCGCCGCCCTGCTGATCCCGGCGTCGATCTCGGCCATCCTCGCGACCCTCGCCGCCACCGGCCAGCTGGCGCTCTGGCACATCGTCGTCGGCGGCTTCATCTCGGGCACGATGTGGTCGACCGAAATGCCGACCCGCCGGCGCATGGTGGGCGAGGCGGCCGGGCCGGCGCGCATGGTGCCGGCGATCGCGCTCGATTCGATGACCGGCGCTGCCACGCGCATGATCGGCCCGCTGCTCGGCGGCGTGACCTTCGAGCTGCTGGGCATGGCCGGCGCCTATGGCATCTCCTCGGCGGTCCAGTTCATCTGTGGCGGCGCCATACTCGGCTTCGCCTACGCGCAGGAGACGCGCAAGCTGGCGCTGGGCGGCATCTTCACCGACATCGCCGCCGGCCTGCGCTTCGCGCGGACCAACGCGCTGATCCTGCTGGTCTTCGTCATCACCATCGTCGTCAACGCCTTCGCCTTCTGTTACTCGGGCCTGATCGCGCCGATCGGTAGCGGCGAGTTCAAGGTCTCGCCAACCCTGGTCGGCGTGCTGGCCGCCGCCGAGCCGATCGGCGCGCTGACCGGCGGCATGCTGCTAGCCTCCGGCCTGGTGCGCGTCGACCGGCGTCTGACCTTCGTCGGCGGCTCGGCGCTGTTCTTCGTGGCGCTGCTGGTGATGGCGATCTCGCCGTCCTACTGGCTGGCGGTCGCCGTGCTGGTGCTCGGCGGGCTGGGCACCGCGGGCTTCAGCAACATGCAATCCACCCTGATGCTGACCGAGGCGCCGCCCGAGATGCGCTCGCGCCTGATGGGCATCGTCACCGTGTGCATCGGCACAGGACCGCTGGGCGTGCTGCTCGCCGGTGTGCTGGCCGACGTGTCGAGCCCGCGCGACGCCGTGCTGATCATGGCGCTCGTCGGCCTCGCGCTCACCATCGCGCTCTCAGCGAAGCTGAGGGTTCGTTGATCGCCCTCTCCCCGCTTGCGGGGAGAGGGAACTATCGCGGCTTGGGCCGTGTCCTGTCGGGCCAGAAGCGGGTGCCGGGGCGGGCCGGGCCGCCGCCCAGGCCGATTGGCACGCCGTCGGCGCGCCAGCAGGCCGCACCCAATGTCGAGCCGTCGTCGTTGAACTGGATGGCGTTCATGCCGCCGCCGATATGCGGCAGCGGCAGCATCTCGTGGCCGCGCCTGGCCAGCGCGTCGCGCACTGTCTTCGGCACCTCGTTCTCGACCTCGACCGGGCCGCCCTGCGTCCAAACGCGCGGCGCCTCGACCGCCTCCTGCAGCGACATGCCGTGGTCGATCAGATTGATCAGCGCCTGCATCGCCGAGCCGAAGATGCGCAGGCCACCGGGCAGGCCCAGCGCGTAGCGCAGCGTGCCGTCCTTCAGCGCCATCAGCGGCGACATCGAGGAGGTCACCCGCTTGCCCGGCGCGATCGACAAGGTGTGGCCGGGATGCGGGTCGAACAGGTTCATGTAGTTGTTGGGGATGATGCCGGTGCCCGGCACGATGATGCGCGAGCCGAACAGGTTGTTGATCGTCTGCGTCATCGCCGCCACGTTGCCGAAGGAATCGGCCACGGTGAGATGCGTGGTGTTGGCCGATTCCGGCCGGATCAGACCGGTCTGCCAGGCCTGCGCGCGCTTGAGGTCGATACGCGCCTGGCGGTTGTCGGCGTAGCGCTTGGAGATCAGCTTTGCCACCGGCACCTTCACGAAGGCCGGATCGGCGGTGGCCGCGTTGCGGTCGGCGAAGGCGATCTTCAACGCTTCGGCCAGCAGGTGCAGCGTGTCCGGCGTGCCGAAGCCCAGGCGGGCGAGATCGTAGTGCTCCAGAATGTTGAGCATCTGAATGACATGCACGCCGCCCGAGGTCGGCGGCGGCGGACCCACAATGTCGAAACCGCGATACGTGCCGCGCACCGGCTTGCGCTCGATCACCTTGAAGCCGGTGAGATCCTGCATCGCGATCAGGCCGCCCTTGCGCGCGAAGTGATCGACGATGGCGCGGCCCAGCGCACCGCCGTAGAACACGCCGGGGCCTTTCCTGGCGATGGTCCGCAGGGTCTCGGCGTAGTCACCTTGCACCAGACGCGTGCCCTTCTGGATCGGCCTGCCGCCGGGCTGGTAGAGCTTGGAGATCTCGCGGTCGCGCGCCATGTCAGCGGCGACATCGGAGGCGCATTCCTGGAGATAGGCCGAGACGGCGAAGCCGCGCGAGGCATGGCGGATCGCCGGCTCCATCACGTCGGCCAGCGAGAAGGTGCCGAAGCGCGCGAGGATCTCGCACCACGCCTTGAGGTTGCCCGGCGCCGCGACAGACTTGATGCCGACAGCGTTCTCGCGGCCTACTGTCTCCATGTAGTCGGGCATCTTGTCCGACACCGGCCGATAGGTGTCGGGCCGCGCCGCCAGCGGCGCGGTGCTCATGCCATCGATCACTGTGTGCTTGCCGTTGGCGAAACGCAGATGCGCCATGCCGCCGCCGAATATGCCGACCATCATCGGCTCGACGACGCTGAGCGTGAACAGCGAAGCGATCGCCGCGTCGAAGGCATTGCCGCCCGCGGCCAGGATCTCCGCGCCGGCTGCCGAGGCCAGCGGGTGGTTGGTGACCACCATGCCCTTGGTGCCCATGGCCGGCCGCTTCTCGCACGTGAACGGCGTACCGGCGCGCTTGCGCCAATCCTGTCGCGGCATACGAAATTCTCCCCCGATCCTTGTCGACCGAGCATGGCAGTCAGCGCTAGCGTGAAGCAACGATCTCACGGAGGGACCAGCCATGCGTGCCGCCATCTTCCGCGACGGTGACATCGTCGCCGGCGAACTCGCCGATCCGGTGCCGACGGATGGCCAGGTGCTGGTCAAGACCTTGGCCTGCGGCATCTGCGGCTCCGACCTGCATGCGGCCAAGCACGCACATCACATGGTCGATGTCAGCGTGCGCATGACCGGCAAGCCGCGCTTTGACCTGAAGCGCGACGTCGTCTTCGGCCACGAGTTCGTCTGCGAGGTGATCGACTACGGGCCGCGCACCACCAAAGCGCTCAAGCCTGGCACGCGGGTGTGCTCGATCCCTGTGATGCGCGTTCCCGACGGCATCACCGGCGTCGGCTACTCCAACGATTTCCCCGGCGGCTATGGCGAGCGCATGGTGCTCACCGAGTCGTTCCTCATCCCGGTGCCCAACGGGCTGTCGACCGACCTCGCGGCGCTGACCGAGCCGCTGGCGGTGGGTGTGCATGCCGTGGAGATGGCGCGCATCACCGGCGACGAGGTGCCCTTGGTGATCGGCTGTGGCCCCGTCGGCCTGGCAGTGATCGCGGCGCTGAAGCTGAAGAAGATCGGGCCGATCGTCGCCGCCGATTATTCACCGACGCGGCGGGAGCTGGCGCGGAAGATGGGCGCCGACATCGTCGTCGATCCCGCGGAAGGCTCGGCGCACACGGCCTGGGCCCGGCACGCGGCGCTGCCGGCCGACGCCAAGCCCGTGGCGCCGATCATGGGCAGCCAGGTGCTGACCAAGCCGGCGCTCGTCTTCGAATGCGTCGGCGTGCCCGGCGTCCTGCAACAGATTTTCGAGGGCGTGCCGCGCGGTGCGCGCATCGTCGTGGTCGGCGTCTGCATGGAACCCGACCGGACCGAGCCGATGTTTGGCATCAGCAAGGAGCTCAACGTCCAGTACGTGCTGGGCTACACGCCTGAGGAGTTCGCCCGTTCGCTGCGGCTGATCGCCGAGGGCCAGGTCGACGTGGCGCCGCTGATCACCGGCAAGGTCGGCGTCGATGGTGTCAGGAACGCCTTCGCGGAACTCGGCAACCCCGAACGCCACACCAAGGTCCTGGTCGAGCCGTGGCGGTAACGCGCCGTATGCAGGCGAGTGTTTCCTGTCATTCCGAGCACAGCGAGGAATCCAGTGTTCTCACCAAGATTCCTCGCCGCGCTCGGAATGACAGGAGGGTCGCTCCGGCCTATTTCGCCCGGTAACGTCGGCGCATGACCGCCAAGGTCTACTACAACAGCGCCTGTCCGGTGTGCCGCGCCGGGATCGAGGGGCAGCGCGAGCGCATGCAAGCCTGCGGCGCCACCGATGTCGAATGGATCGACGTACACAGCCAGCCGGAGCGCGCTGCGGAGGTTGGCGCGCCGCTGGAGGCAATCCGCGAGCGGCTGCATGTCAAGGAGGCTGACGGTTCGATCGGTGTCGGAGTCGACGCCTTCGAGCGGCTGTGGTCGCGCACGAGGGGGCAGCGCTGGCTGGGCGCGCTGGCGCGACTGCCCGGCCTGCGCCAGCTTGGCCAGCTCGCGTACAATCTCTTCGCGCGCTGGCTCTACCGGCGCAACAGGGCGAAGGGCCGATGGTGATCCACGACAACGCCGAAGCCATCGTCGACGCCATCATCGCGCGCGTCGGCAAGAGGATCGTGCTCGCCCTGCCGCTGGGGTTGGGCAAGGCCAACCGTATCGCCAATGCGCTCTATGCCCGCGCGCGTGCCGATGCCTCGCTCAGCCTCACCATCTTCACCGCGCTGTCGCTGGAAGTGCCGCGCCCCGGCAGCGACATGGAACGCCGCTTTCTGGCGCCGGTCGTCGAGCGCGTCTTCGGCGGCTATGTCGCGCTCGACTATGCCAGCGATCGTCGTGCCGGCAAGTTGCCGGCCAACGTCACCGTGCACGAGTTCTTCATGCTCGCCGGCCGCTGGCTGGGCGTCGAGGTCGCGCAGAGGGACTACATCTCCGCCAATTACACCCATGTCGGTCGCTATCTGGTGGATTGCGGCGTCAACGTCGCCGCCCAGCTCGTGGCGCGCCGCGGTGATCGTTTCAGCCTGAGCTGCAATCCCGACCTGACGCTCGATCTCTTGAAGGCGCGCGGCGGCGATCCCGACTTCGTCTTTGTTGGCGAGGTCAACGAGCACCTGCCGTTCATGGGCGGCGACGCTGAGATCGGCGCCGACGCCTTCGCCCATCTGCTCGAGGCGCGTGAAGGATCCTTCACGCTGTTCGCGCCGCCCAAGGCGCCGCTGGGTTCAGCCGACTTCGCCATGGGTTTCCACGTCGCGCGGCTGATCCGCGACGGCGGTACCCTGCAGATCGGCATCGGCTCGGTCGGCGACGGGGTCACCCATGCGCTCTGCCTGCGGCAGCGCGACAACGCGGCGTATCGCGAGGTCGTGGGCACGCTGACGCCGGCAGAGCATGCCCTCCCGCGCGAGCTGGAGCCGTTCGACATCGGCCTTTACGGCTGCAGCGAGATGTTCGTCGACGGCTTCCTGCATCTCATGCGCGCCGGCATCCTGAAGCGCGAGATCGACGGCGTGGCGCTGCATGCCGCGTTTTTCCTCGGCCCGCGCGACTTCTATGCCGCGTTGCGCGACATGAGCGACGCTGAGCGTGCACGCATCGCCATGACGGCGGTGACCTTTCCCAACGACCTCTCCGGCGATACGGCGGCCAAGCGCGCGGCGCGCGCGCATGGCCGCTTCGTCAACAACGCGCTGATGGCCACAGCGCTGGGCGCGGCGATCTCCGACGCGCTGGAGGATGGCCGCGTCGTCAGCGGCGTGGGCGGCCAGTACAATTTCGTCGCCCAGGCCTTCGCGCTCGACGGCGCGCGCTCGATCCTGACTCTGAGCGCCACGCGCGACCTGGCCGGCAAGACCGTCTCCAACATCGTCTGGAACTACGGTCACACCACCATCCCGCGCCACCTGCGCGACATCTTCGTCACCGAGTACGGCGTCGCCGATCTGCGCGGCAAGGCCGACGCGGAGTGTGTTGCGGCGATGCTCGCCATCACCGATTCGCGTTTCCAGGCCGAGCTGCTGCGCCAAGCCCGGAGCGCCGGCAAGATCGCGTCGACCTACGAGATCCCCGCCGCCTTCCGCAACAACACGCCCGAGCGGATCGAGCGCGCGCTGAAGCCGGCGCGAGACCGCGGCCTGCTGCCGGCGTTTCCCTTCGGCACGGACTTCACAGCAGTCGAGCAGCGCCTGATCCCGGCGTTGCAGCGTCTGAAGGCCGCCAGCGCCTCGCCGCTGGCGCTGGCCGATCTGGCGTGGCGAGGTCTGCGCGCCACTCGCACGCCCGACTTTGAGGCCTGTATCGAGCGCATGGCGCTGGCCCAGCCTGGCGGCCTACGCGATCGCCTCTACGCCGCTCTGCTACGCGGCGCGTTGAGCTGATGCTCTACCTTCGCCAGTGATAAGGGACACATTACTGGTCGCGGACGACCTCGGGGTAAGGGAACACGACCTTGGCGCGCGCGGGGTTGGGCTGGGCGAGTTCCTGCGCGCTCTTGTGCAGGAGGTAGCCAAGCACGGCGGCGGCCAGCACGGTGGCGACAGCCAGGACAGCGATGAGCACCCGGGACATGGTCTCGGGTATAGCAGATTATTCGGCGGCTAGGCGTGGCGTCGCCGTGTTCGGCTGCTGCCGATATGTCTGGCCCGCCGCTGGCCTGGCTGGCAACTCAGCCAGGAAGCCCGCCAACATCGCCAAGACCCGTTCCTGCGCGTCGCGCGTGGAGAGCACGTGGTCGGCGCTCGGGAGAATGCGGGTCTGCACCGTCGGCAGGGCGGCGAGCGCGCGGCCGCCCGCGCCGAGATGCAGGTCGCGCTCGATCAGCCCGTCATCGCCGGCACTGTAGACCAGCAAGGTGCGCGCGCCGCGTGCGTCGACTGCGCGGAACCAACCCTCGACCGGGCTGATCGGCACGCGGGCGCCGAGCAACCGGTTGCCGACATGCGCCAGCTTGTCGCGCGCGATACGGACGGCACGGCCGACCAGAGCGCGCGCCACCTCGCGGTCGCGGCGCTCGCCGCGGAGCAGGCGGGACCAGATCTCGGGTTGGCGGATCGCACGCCAAGCGTCGGTGAGGAGCTCGCGACCGCTTCGGCGGCGCGCGCGGATCACGGTCTCAAGCGTATCATTCTCGCCCCAGATGAAGACCTGGAGGTTGATCAGCATCTGTGCGGCGATCCGATCGTCGCGGAGCGTCGCGTGAAAGGCCATATGGGCGCCCGAGCAATGGCCGAACACCACAGGGGCGTGGTAGCCGCGCGCTTCGAGCATCGAGATGGCGGCGCTGACGTCGGCGCAGGATTCGGTCGAGTAGATCGTGCCCTCAGCCCGGCCCGACGTGACGCCGCTGTCACCCAGCCCGGCGACATCGAAGCGCAGGGACGGGATACCGTCGGCCGCCAGCCGGCGCGCCATGGTCACGGCCATGCGGCCGAAGCCAACATGGTGGTGATGGCCGGTATTGAGAAACAGCACCGTGGGCGTGGCGCCCTCGCGGCGGGGCGCGAGAGGCCGGCAGAGCACGCCGAAAAGCTTGTTGGCGTCACCGAATGTCACCGCCTCCTCATCGACGGCGTCGAGCGTCAAGCGCGCGGCGCCGGCCGGAACAACGGGGCGATCTGCCGTCTTCGCGCCCTGCGCCAGCCATCGGGTGAGGCGTTCGAACAAGGCGAGCGGCAGGCTTTGGCCATAGCACACCTCCGTCATCAGTTCCTTGAAGCCATCGAACGTCATGTCATCGACCGTGGCGCCGAGGTCTCGCAGGCGAGCGGCCAGCGTCGCCTCCGGCGGCGCGTCGGGGCGATGCAGCAGCATCACGCGCTTCGCCGGGCGGCGCGCCAGCTTCTGGAGGTTGAGCGCTTTGAGGTCGGAGACGGTCGAGGCCGACAGCAGGAAGCCGGTAGCCTGTAGGGTATCGGGATCGGCCGGCGGCGGCGCGCCCTCGGGCGTCGGCATGAACACGGACGATAGGGCCTGGATCTCGCGCACATAGCCGCGGCCCGAGACCGGCGGTGCCATCAGCACCAGGGCGTCGACGTCACCGAGCTCCTCCGCAGCGATGGCGCCGAGCAAGGCGCCGATGCGCAATCCGACGATGGCGATCTCCTCGACGCCGACCTGTTCGCGCAGGTAACGCGAAGCGCCTTGGATCGACTCGAGCCAGGCCCGTACGCGCGCGGGATCGTGCTCGTCGCCCATCGAGTCGCCGGTGCCGGGATAGTCGAAGCGCAGGGTCGGCAGACCGGCTTCGGCGAAGCGCTCGGCCAGGCCGCGCATCGGGCGATGCGTGCACAGCTCCTCGTAACCCTGTGCGGCGCAGATGATCACCCCGCGATTGCCCGCGGCCGAATGCAGCCAGCCGGTGCAGCCCTCGAACACGACGGGCGTCATGGCGTTGTCCCCC